>CAVPPD010000007.1:0-97711 GCA_963707155.1 uncultured delta proteobacterium
GCAGGATCCAACTTGACCGGCAGCGGATTGACCGGATTCTGCGCGAAATAACCGGTCCGGCGCCGGGTGATGGGAAAAACCGGCCTGATCGGGTCCGGAAGAAGGCCGGGAGGATTCAATGGTGGATACAGGTCCGGTCACTGCAGGAGAGGCATCTTCGCCTGCCAGTAGCGCCGGTTAGGTACGTTGTCCCCCTTAATTCCGAGAATATTGAGCATCTGCAGGCACGAGCCATCCAGCCGAAGGCCGCCCGCCAAGGATATCATCTGGAGCCTGCCGCCGATTATTCTGAATGAGGATCTGCCCTGGCACGCTGAAGCCATTGCCTACCTGGTTCGGGAGGGATGGAATTCTTCCAGCTCGGCCATTTTACCCAGGCGAGGGCTGCCCTCTTTATCAACCGATCCGGGCCGGATCAGCCTGTACGGCAGCTACACCTTCAATATCCTGAACAGCATGACCGTGGCGGCCATGGCCGAGCTTGGTTTCTCCGCGCTCCAGTTCTCCATTGAAACGGACCGGGAAAACCTGGGCAGTTCGCTGCACAACGTCGCGGCTGTAGCGGAAAAGGCGGGGAAGCAGGCCGCAACCAGTCCGATAGGCCTCTATGTCTATGGCCGGCCGCCCTTGTTCACGGCCCGACTTGATGACCGCAGGTATCAATACGGCAAACGCTTTGTCAGCCCCAGGGGCGAGACTCTCATCCTGGACCGGAAGGGGAAACTGACCAGCGCCAGGTCGGCGATACCCTTTTCCCTTGTCCAGTGGCGCAAGGAACTGGCGGCAATGGGCGTCGACTATTTTGTTGTTGATCTGAGCGAAGGCAACAGCAGGAAAAACGCAGCTGATTTTGTCGGAATTCTGCAGCAAGAGGGACCGGGACCAGCAGGTATTGGCGGGCAATTTCCTGGGCGGACTGCTGTGAGCATTTTTCCGCAGTCCATGCAGCCGGGGATCATCTGCTGGGGAGCGAGAAATCTTACGGGGATGAACGGGTGAGTTTTGCCAGCCCCGTCTTGAAAAGAGCAAATATCCCTGCACCGATGATGATCAGCCCTTCCATGGAGGAAAAGAAGCCGATCAGTATTCTCAGCTTATACAGGGCAAGGACAATGCCGAAGACAAGAGCAAGCAGAACCATAAGGCCGGCAAGGCTGTCAAAGCCGGGGAGTTTGTTCATGTCAGCTTTGCGGCCGATAACAACAAAGACGAATGCCATGGTCAGGATGGGCAGGAAATACAGGACCACATTGACATTGAGAAGGTCCTGGCGCGAGAAGAACAACGAATAGCAGACAAGAATGGAGGAAAACATGCCCGGGACAGCTGCCAGGTAGATAAGGGTGGAGAGAAGGTAGTCAATGGCAGTGCGTCTTGCCAACGGCCGGTACACCATGGACAGGAGAAAGGCGGCAGCGGCCACCAGGGCGAAGAAGCCCAGAAGCCAGGTTGTATGGGCGGCCAGGTAGTTGAGAAATTCGTTAACGGACATGGGTGCCGTTGCGTTGCAATAACAAGAGTTTTGGCATGGTTGCGCTTCCGCCCGGCAAGTATTGTTCGGCGGCTTGCATATAGTTGATGATATGCTTCCGGCAGACTAAAAACAAGAAAAATAGCCCGCCGCAAGTATGCCCGGCACCCTTATTTTCTTGTAAAAATGCCCGATAATGCATATTATTATTAAAGTTTTGGGCATATCGCCGGGCGAATACTCTTCGCTGAAAAATATCGCATGATGGACATATAATGCTTGGTGCCGGATCAAGGTTTTTGTCAGCCGTTGTCCTGTTTCTTTTTACCTGGGGACTTGTAGCCGTAACCGGCCAGACTGTTCAGGCCAAGCAGGATGCACCTGCTGCCAGGGTTATTCATGCCAGGAAGCATGATACGTCGTCGGCACCTGTTCGGGAGAGTAGGGCAAAGCTGCAGAAACTACGTAAATTTGAGGAAATACCTCTTTTCTCCCTCCCGGCCCAGGAGCCGGGTGCAGGTGCAGAACCGGCACCTGCCGCGGATGCAAATGCTTCAGCCGTATCTCCCGACCGGATTCTGACCCCGTCCGGTGCCCCGCAAATGATGATGCCCGATCCCCTGGTCAATTTTGCCGGCATCCATAATATTGCCGGCGTTGCCCCGCCCGACACCTGCGGCGATGTCGGGCCGGACCATTACGTCCAGGCCGTCAACCTCCATTTCCAGGTATTCGACAAGACAGGTACAAGCCTTCTCGGCCCCTTGCCGCTCAATTCCATCTGGAGCGGCTTTGGCGGGGTCTGTGAAACCCTGAACAACGGGGATCCCATTGTCCTTTACGACCAGTGGGCCGACCGCTGGCTGATCAGCCAGTTTGCCCTTAATTACGGCGGCGAGGGGTTCCACCAGTGCATCGCCGTTTCGACAACCGGTGATCCGACCGGAACCTGGCATCGCTACGACATCTATCATGAACGAGACGGGAAGCACGCCGTGTTCGATCAGCTGGTTGCCGATCGAGACGTCCTCTACCTTCACGCCGTGCAGGGCCATCGCCGTCCTCATCCCGGAGACCGATTCGTCTATATCATGCTCGAACGACTGGACCTCTCTCACCCTCACCTTGCGTCCCTGCGGTTCGAGCATGAGCTCGTCGCCGCTCTTCACGTGTCCGCTCCATGTCGTCCCGGTCACTATCGTCCCGATTCCGCTTCTCGTGAAGACCCTGTCGACCGGCATCCTGAAGAAGAAACCGGGGGCCCTCCCCGCGGCTTCACCGGCGGCGCGCGCCAGGGCGGCCCTGGCCTCCTCGATCCCCGAGCCGGTGACCACCGAGGTCCGTACGAAGGGGCTCCCCGCGAGCGGGGTCCCCGCGAGCAGGTCCTCCACTTCGCTCTCGACCACGCCGGCGATATCCTCGTCGACAAGGTCCATTTTCGTTATCGCGATGACGCCGCTGCTGACTCCGAGGAGCCTCAGCACCTCGAAGTGCTCCTCGGTCTGAGGCATCACGCCCTCGTCGGCGGCGACCACGATCAGCGCCAGGTCCACACCTACCGCGCCGGAGACCATGTTCTTGACGAAACGCTCGTGGCCCGGCACATCGACGACCCCGGCCTCCATCCCGTTGCCCAGATCTATCGGCGCGAACCCGAGGACTATGGATATTCCCCGCTTCTTCTCTTCGGCGAGACGGTCGGTATCGTGCCCCGTGAGCGCCTTGACCAGCTCGGTCTTGCCGTGATCGACATGGCCGGCCGTTCCTATGATTACGTGTTTCAAGAAGAGGCTCCCTTTGCGGAACGGGTCAGTCCTTCACCCTCGAAATATCCGCGCCGAGCGAACGCAGCTTGTTCTCGATATCCTCGTATCCCCGCTCGATATGGTAGATCCTCAGGACCTTCGTCTCGCCCTCGGCGACCATTGCCGCGAGCAGAAGCGCGGAGCTCGCCCTGATATCGGTAGCCATCACCGGCGCCCCCTCGAGCTGCCTGACGCCCGAGACGACGGCCACATGGCCGTCGAGCATCACCTTCGCGCCGAAGCGCCTCAGCTCGGGCACGTGCGTGAACCTGTCGGGGTAGACATGCTCGATGATCGTGCTCGCCCCGTCGGCTATGCAGAGGACCGCCATCATCTGGGCCTGCATGTCTGTCGGGAAGGACGGGTAATACCCCGTGTCGATGTCGACCGGCGATATCCTTTTCGGGCCGACGACTCTCATGGTGTCGTCCGATACGGTCACTTTCGCGCCGCATGCCTCGAGCTTTTCGATGACCGAATGCATATGGTCGGGCCGGCAGTTCCCCAGCGTGACGTCGCCTCCCGTTATGAGCGCTGCCGCGGCGTACGTCCCCGCCTCGATCCTGTCGGGGATGACCGCGTGCCTGAAAGCCTCGATCGAATCGCGCCCCTGAATATGGATAGTCGAGGTACCGTCCCCCTCGATCTCGACGCCCGCGCACCTGAGCGCGTCGCAAAGCGCGGATATCTCCGGTTCGCGCGCGGCGTTCTCGATCACCGTCTCTCCGTCGGCCAGCGAAGCGGCCAGTAATATATTCACCGTCGCGCCGACGCTCGGCATGGCAAGTATCACGCGTGCGCCCTTCAGCCTTTCGGCCCTCGCGTCGATATATCCATGGTCGATCTTCAGCTTCGCACCGAGCAGCATCATCCCCTTGAGGTGCTGCTCTATCGGCCTGGGCCCCCAGGCGCATCCGCCCGGCATCGATACTCTCGCCTTTCCGTACCTGGCGAGCAGGGGCCCGAGCGCGTAGATAGAGGCGCGCATCGTACGGACCAGGTCATACGGAGCCTCGAAGGAGGTCACCGAGGTCGCGTCCACCGTGAGGACGCCTTCATCCAGGCTCGAGGGGATCCCGAGGGTCCCGAGGACCTTCATCATCGTCCTCGTGTCGCGCAGGTCCGGGACGTTGTCGAGTATGCAGCGCCCGCCGGTGAGGATCGTCGCCGCCATAAGCGGCAGCATCGCATTCTTCGCCCCGCTTATCCTTACGTTCCCTTCGAGCCTCGACGGCCCCCTGATAACGAAACTGTCCATCAGTCCCCCCGCCTTCCCGCGACCATGCGCTCGAGTCCGTTATAATCTTTTCTCATCTCGACCCCGGTAAAACCCGCGGCCTTCAATATCTGCGCCACCGATTCTCCCTGCCCGTGCCCGATCTCGACCGCCAGGGCCCCGCCGCGCCTGAGCAGCCGCCGCCGGCAGCCTGGTGGCCTGGGGCAAGCTCAGCGAACGGATCACCGGACGCCCGATCCTGTTCACCGGCCAGCGCGCTGTCAACCTGGCAATCCTGCTGGCCAACATCGCCTGCGGCATCATGTTCGTCTTCGATCCCGGGCAGGCGCTCTGGCTCTACCTGGCCATCCTGCTCTCGGCAACGCTCGGGGTGATGACGCTGATGCCGATCGGCGGCGCGGACATGCCGGTGGTCATTTCCCTGCTCAACAGCTATTCGGGTCTCGCGGCCTGTGCCGCCGGTTTCGTCATCAGCAACAACGTCCTGATCGTGGCCGGCTGCACTGGTCGGGGCGAGCGGCATCATCCTCACCAAGATCATGTGCAAGGCGATGAACCGCTCTCTCGGCAACGTGCTCTTCAGCGGATTCGGTGCCGCCTCAGGTTCCAGTGGCAAGCTCGAAGGGAGAGGTCAAAGCCACTCTCCGCCGAAGACGCCTATCTATATCCTTGAGAGCGCGCAGAGCGTGGTCGTGATCCCCGGCTACGGCATGGCCGTCGCCCAGGCCCAGCACGCCGTCAAGGAATTGCGGGAGCTGCTGGAGAAGAACGGCTGCGAAGTGCGTTATGCCATCCACCCGGTGGCCGGACGGATGCCGGGACACATGAACGTGCTGCTGGCGGAGGCGGATGTGCCCTACGACCAGCTGCTCGAGATGGATGAAGTCAATCCGACGCATGGAGACCGTCGATGTGGCGATCGTCATCGGCGCCAACGACGTGGTGAACCCGGCCGCGCGCGAGGACCAGATCAAGCCCGATTTACGGCATGCCGATCATCAACGCCGACTACGCCCGCACCGTGTTCGTTCTCAAGCGGTCGATGGCCTCCGGTTTTGCCGGGCTCGACAACCCGTTATTTTACAAGCCAAACACCTGCATGATCTTCGGTGACGCCAAAGAGACTGTCAGCAGCCTGGTGCGGGAATTTTCCGCCTGAGTACGGCAGGGTGACAGATGGATTATCTGTTGAGTTTCATGGATTTTCACCCAATCATAAAGACAAAACCGTCGGGTCTCGGCCCGCCAACCGACGTACTTTTTGCAGCGCCAAAAAAGTAAGCAAAAAGAAAGCTTACTCCTGCGGCTTGGCATGTCTGGCCTGATTCCCGTGGCATCAATTTAGAGCACTGTCGAGAAGCCTGTCTACAAATCCCCCTGTGCTAAGCCCTGGGACCTCTCCACGGTGCTTTCTATGTTCGAGATTGTTTAGCGACACAGATACATCAGAATGACACCGTGGAGAGGTCCAGGTCTGGCACAGGGCGGATATGTAGACCGGTTCACGACAGCTGACTCTTCATTGAAGCCTCGGGAGATCGAGCGCAGACATGCCCCAGCGCAGGCGTAAGCTGTCTTTTGCTTCGTTTTCTTTGTCGCTACAAAGAAAATGAAGTTGCTGTCGGGCAACACCCGACGGATTTGTTCTTGTCATTGAGTCAAAAATAATAAGGTAAGAGCAACAAAT
The DNA here is from genome assembly GCA_963707155.1 of uncultured delta proteobacterium. Taxonomy (GTDB): domain Bacteria; phylum Desulfobacterota; class Desulfuromonadia; order Desulfuromonadales; family BM103; genus M0040. The sequence continues at coordinate 6,201 of CAVPPD010000007.1, forward strand.
CGATCATCTGTTGCTCTCACGTTATAAATAGAGACGAAACCACCCTCTGCCCGCAACCAGAAGACGCCCGGTCTACACAGACCGGGCGCCTTCTTTTGTCATATCAACCGCAACACGCGGTTAAGGGTGGAGTGTTATTTCTTGTAAGCCGTGTTGTCGCTCATCCCTTTTCTGGTCTCAGGATCTCAGGATTCCGCTTTTGATAGCGTCCTGCTCCCATTCCTTGAGCAGCCCCTTCTTGAAGACCAGCTTCTCATCCACAAGCTTCTGGAAAGGGACATCAGCCAATGCCTGGGCCTTCTCCTTGGTGGAGAAGTCGGGTGCGACATAGTCGATGCCACCGTGCTTGGCCAAAACTTTCGCGAGTTTAATCCGGGCACTCTGGGCGGCGTCGTTGGCAACGCTCAGAATGCGCAGAGTCTCTTCAGGGGCATGATAGAAGGAACCGTGGCTGGCGATGGAATAATCCCAGCGCCACTGGCCGTGACGGATGTCCAACAGGATCTCAGCCATCTCCGCTTCGGTTGCACCGAGCCGCCAGGCTTCGCCTGCTTCAAGATGTGCTTTGGCCAGGTTGTTCATGGCGATTTCCATCAATTGCTCTTTGCGCTCAAGCTTACGGCCGACGATCTCTTTGAACTGCTCCAGGAGTTTCCTCATGACAGTTGAGGCAGGTACTCACCATCTGATCAAGGGTACCTTTGATCTGGTGATCAGTGACGGTTTCTCCCTCAATCTTGATGATGGGCATGTGACAGTCGGCGCAGGTCACGCCATTTTGCGCGTGAATACCGGATTTGAAGATTTCGTAGCCGGGATGCTGCGCTTTCAGCATCGGCGTCTTGCTGATCTTGTGCGTCCAATCCTTGAACTCAATCGCGTCGTAATAGCTCTCCATCCCCTCGACGGTCATGCCGTTGGCCCAGGGCAGGGTGACAACATTCGCGACCTTCGCGTTGCCGGCGGCATCTGTCCAGTCGGTCTTCTTGAAATAGTACTCGACATGGCACTGGGCGCAGACGAGCGAACGCATTTCGGTTTCACTGACTTTCTTCATGTCCAGACCGGCACTTTCGAGCCCTCTTTGCAGAGAGGGCCGGCCGACGGTCAGCTCGGCAGTCTTGCTGTCGTGACAATCGGCACAACCGATTGAATTGGCGATTTCATGGCCGTACTTGGCCCACTTGCCGGTAAAGAATTCGAGTTCGCCGTCCTTCTGAATCATCCGGGGAACGTCGGGAGATTTACATGTCCAGCAAGCGGTCGGCATGGGGCCGGTCTTGGCATCAACCGGTGCGCCGGTCCGCAGTGTGTTCTGATTGCTCTGCAGGGCGTAAAAATGACCCCTTGGCGCATTGTAGTCCTTGGAGAATCCGTAACCGGCCCAGAGAACCACGAGCTGAGGTTTTTTCTCCAGCAAGATCGGTAATCTCGTCGCTTTCCGCATGTCTTTTTCCAGGTACCGTATTGATGAGGGTAATCAGGCTGCCCAGTCATAGTTGTTGCTCTTGACCTCTTCCTGTGTCTGCCGTGGTTGCGGCCTGAACACTGGCTGTGCCGATGAAGAGCAGAGCAGCAAGAACGCCAACGGAACTGATTAAAACTTTGTTCATGTTTCCTCCTGTAGTTACGTAAAGATTTGCGTCATCCCGATCATCTCGTGGCAGGCGACGCATTTATAGATTTCGGCGTAAGCGAGGAGCTGGGAACACTCACACCGATTTCGCGGTTCATTACTATTCTTTTGCTCTACTCATGGGTGTTTGCTTATTAAACATATCTTCCATGAAAATTTTCACAATCAATAGCCGAGTCGATTTATTTAAAGATTTGACTCAAGTCAATTTTGCGGCAGAGGAAGTTTTTTTTGACGACAAGACAGAGGCAGGCACGTTTGAATGCGGGTCGATAGGCAGACTCATTTGTTGCGTAGATGCTGGTACTGGAGACAGAGACCGTGTCTTCAGTATTTCAATGGTTTAAAGACCCAGCAGACCTTTGACCCGGCCAAAAGCTGCGATCGCAAGGTTCAGGTCGTCCGGACTCAGAGCCGCCGACATCTGGGTGCGAATACGCGCCTGCCCCTTCGGCACCACCGGGTAGGAAAAGGCCACCACGTAGATGCCTTGCTCCAGCATGGCTTCGGCAAACCTTCCGGCGACGACGGCATCATGCAGCATGACCGGCACGATCGGGTGTTCGCCCGGCAGGAGTTCAAAACCGTGCTTCTCCAGGCCGGCGCGGAAAATCGCCGTGTTTTCCTGTAACTGATCGCGCAACAGGCTCGAAGGCACAGACCAGCTCAAGCGCCTTTAACGCTCCGGCGACCGCTGGAGGCGCAACCGAGTTGGAGAAAAGATAAGGGCGCGAACGCTGCCGCAGCAGGTCGACAACATCCTTGCGAGCGCTGGTGAAACCGCCGCTGGCGCCACCCAGGGCTTTCCCCAGGGTGCCGGTCATAATGTCGACCCGGTCCATGCAGCCCCGGTACTCAGGAGTGCCACGGCCGCTGGCGCCGATGAAGCCGGTGGCATGGGAATCGTCGACATGGACGAGGGCGTTGTACTTTTCCGCCAGGGCACAGATCTCGTCAATCCGGGCAATGGTGCCGTCCATGGAAAAAACCCCATCCGTGGTAATCAGCTTGAAGCGCGCACCGTTGCTCTCGGCCGCTTTCAGCTGCTCATCCAGGTCGGCCATATTGTTGTTGCGGTAACGATAGCGCCTGGCCTTGCACAGACGGACACCGTCGATAATGCTGGCGTGGTTAAGCTCATCGGAGATGACCGCATCCTCTTCGCCCAGCAAGGTTTCGAACAGGCCGCCGTTGGCATCGAAACAGGAGGGGTAGAGAATCGTGTCCTCGGTGCCCAGGAATTCGCTGAGTTTGTCTTCCAGCTGCTTATGCAGGGTCTGGGTGCCGCAGATGAAACGCACCGAAGCCATACCGAAGCCCCACTCTTCCAGAGCCGCTTTGGCGGCGGCGTTGACCTCCGGGTGCTGGGCGAGGCCGAGATAGTTGTTGGCGCAAAGGTTGAGCACCTCGCCACCCCCGCAGACACTCACATGAGCGCTTTGCGGAGTGGTGATTAAGCGTTCATGTTTGTACAGGCCGGCGGACTTGATACTCTGCCAGCTCGCTGATCCAGATATTCCTGAAATTCACCGTACACTGTTTTTCTCCCTGTCGGAACTGGTCGTGGACACTGGTGACAGCGACGTCAGGAGTCCCAGTTCAGAATGACTTTGCAGGCTTCGCCGGAATTCATGGCGGCAAAGCCCTGTTCAAATTCCGTATAATTCATGCGATGCGTGATCACTGGCGAGATATCCAGCCCGGACTCGATCATCACCGTCATCTTGTACCAGGTCTCGTACATTTCACGGCCGTAGATGCCTTTCAAGGTGAGCATATTGAAAATGACCGTATTCCAGTCGATGGCCACATCATTGCCCGGGATACCGAGCAGGGAGATTTTGCCGCCATGACACATATTGGCCAGCATGTCCTTAAACGCTGCAGGACTGCCGGACATTTCCAGGCCGACATCAAAGCCTTCCGACATCCCCAGTTTTTTCTGCACATCGGCGATGCTTTCCCGGCTGACATCCACGGTGCAGGTCGCACCCAGAGCCTTGGCCATCTCCAGGCGCTTGGGATTGATATCGGTGATCACGACATGCCGGGCACCGGCGTGGCGACACACGGCTGCGGCCATGATACCGATCGGGCCAGCCCCGGTAATCAGGACATCTTCTCCCAGCAGATCATATTGCAGCGCGGTATGGACCGCGTTGCCCAAAGGGTCGAACAGTGCAGCCACGTCGAGGTCGATGATCAGGGCTATGCTCCCAGACGTTGGACATGGGCAAGGACAGGTATTCGGCAAAAGCCCCCGGGCCGGTTCACGCCGACACCGCTGGTGTGGGCGCAGAGATGGCGGCGTCCGGCCATGCAGTTGCGGCAGCGTCCGCACACCACGTGCCCTTCCCCGGAGACAATCTGACCGGCCCTGAAGTCGATCACGTTTGAGCCGACCTCGACAATCTCGCCGACAAATTCGTGGCCGACAACCATCGGCACCGGGATGGTTTTTTGTGCCCAGGCATCCCAGTTGTAGATGTGCATGTCCGTCCCGCAGATCGCGGTCCGTTTGACCCTGATCAGGACATCATTGATGCCGATCACCGGTTCGGCCACCTCTTCCAGTGAAAGCCCCGGCGCAGCCTCTTTCTTGTACAATGCTTTCATTGCGTCATCCTCCACCGGAAAGTCTAATACATCAGGCAATTTCCACCATCGCTGAATCGAGAATTTTTGCTGTCAGATGGATCAGAATGGAATTTTGAAATAAATCAGGCAACGTTTCGCCCTTGTCGACATACTCCTTGTTCACATAATTCAACTTGTGAGAAGATCAGGCTTTGAAATGCATCGATTCCCAGACAATAAGACACACTGGATGCTCATGAACCTTCTGAACGTTTCTACTTTATTGATCTTCTTTTTGACTCACGTCTTTATTGCTACGGGAGCGGAAGCTGGCGAAATTGAGCCACGGGCGTATGTGAACACACCGATCGGTGTTAATTTTTTGCTCGGTGGCTACGCCTATTCTGATGGTGACCTTGCGACATCCGGCTCCTCGCCGCTCAAGAACGCCGAACTGGACATGAATACAGGCATCGTCGCCTATGCACGTTCCATGGACGTACTGGGTCAATCGGCTAAATTTGACGTCATCCTGGGTTATTCCGACCTGTCCGGAGAAGCGATGGTCAACGATCAGAAACGGACACGCGACGTTTCCGGCTTTCTCGATCCGCGCTTTCGGTTTTCCATCAACTTTATCGGGGCTCCTGCCTTGTCTCTGAAGGAGTTTGCCAATTACCAGCAGGATTTGATTGTCGGAGCCAGCGTGCAGGTGTCCGCTCCTTTAGGTCAATATGATGATGAGCGCCTGGTTAACCTCGGCAACAACCGCTGGTTTGTAAAACCGGATATAGGAATATCGAAAGCATGGGGAGCGCTCGCTTTGGAGTTTTCTTCCGGAGCCTTCCTCTATACGGACAACGATGATTTCTTCAACGGCAAGAAACTTGAGCAAAAGCCTCTTTACACGGCCCAGCTCCATGCGACGTATAATTTTGGCCGGGGTATCTGGGCGGCCGTGAGCAGCACCTATGACCACGGTGGACGGACCACCATCGACGGGGTGCGCAGCGATGACCTGCAGAAGAACTCGCGGGCAGGTTTGACTCTCGCGCTTCCTGTCAACCGCAACAACTCAATCAAACTCTTCGCCAGCACCCCGCTTCACACCACCGCCGGGGGCGACTTTGACCTGCTCGGCCTCCTCTGGCAGCATCGCTGGGGTGGTGGGATGTGAAAATCTTGTTCCACATTCCTCCCCCTGCAAAACAATGTCCGCCATGAACGTTTCTTCAAAAGTCCCCGCATCGTGCGGCGGGATGAGCGTCACGGAATATCTGGCAACCCGCTTTACCTATCTCTCGAAATCGGCCTGGGAACAGTTTGTCCAGGAAGGACGGATTTCCTGTAACGGGGTCAAATGTGAGACGCAGACAAGGGTCACCCGAGGTGACAGCGTCCGTTGTGATCTGCCGGATTTCGAGCCCCCGGTTGTCAACCTTGACTATAGTATTGTTTACCAGGATGAATGGTTGATCGGTATCAACAAACCAGCCGGGCTACGCGTTCACAGTGGCGGCAAATTCGTCAACGCCAACCTGATCTACCATCTTCGCCACGTCCGCCAGCCCGCTTTTCCGGAGGCCAATCTGGTCAACCGCCTGGACGCAGATACTTCGGGGCTGGTACTGCTGGCCCGAGAGAAAACCATCCTCATCCATTTGATGCAGCAATTTGCGAAAGGCCTGGTGGTCAAAAGCTACCTGGCCGTCGTGGACGGTCGCCCCTGCCCTGCCAATGGAACCGTCGACTTGCCGATTGGCCCTGTCAAGAATGCCCTTGTACCCCGATTTGGCATCGACAAAGTACACGGTAAAGCAGCCGTGACCCACTACAAAACGGTCCGTAATCTCACGGATCAGTTCACCTTGCTTGAGTTAAAACCGGACACCGGCCGGACCCATCAATTGCGCGTCCATATGACAGCGATAGGTCATCCCATCGTCGGTGACGCCCTCTATACCATGAATGACGACGACTACCTCGACTGGCTGCACAATCCCCCTGCGCAGTCCCCTCTGCGGCGACAGGCCCTGCATAGTCACAGTCTGCAGTTTTTACACCCCGGACGGAGAAGCCCCTGCACCCTGACCGCTCCCCTGGCCGCCGATATCGAACACTTCATGAACAACGTGACCGCGCAGGGCCAGTCAGCGCGATGAACCCGAGAAGAAGACGGCGTGATTGGAGGTAAACAGCGGCGGAGTACGATTAACAATCGCGCGGATCGTCGCTGATCCAAGTAGCCGTTGTTCGAGAAAGCGGCGCGCGGCGGCACGGTTCCATTCGTTTTCAGTATCAAATTTCTGATAAAGTCCCAACGGGCTGCCCGCTTCGATCGATTCAGCCGAGGTGATGCCATACTGCTGCGGGTTGTCGAGCAATCCTGAAGCACGCGGCAGGTTCATAATCGCCAGATTGAGAAAGCCAATTTCAGCGGCATGTTGTTCGAGAAATGCCAGGGTCTGTTCGGCATCGGCCTCGGTTTCACCGGGAGTGCCGAGCATGATGTAGACAAAGCTGGAGATCCCTGCCGCAGACAGGTTCGCCAGGATGCGAGCCACCGATTCGAGACGCACCCCCTTACCGAGCCGATCGAGGACACTCTGCGAGCCGCTCTCCAGCCCCAGCTGCAGCATGCGGCAACCGCTTTGAGCCAAACGACTAACGAAGACGGAGTCCTCCAGCACAGGCTCAAAACGGACAAAGCCGAACCAGTTGAGGTCGGTCAGGATGTCGGCGTGCTCGGCCAGGGCTTTGAGCATGTTCACCGGAACGGCGTTGTCGGTCAGCTGCAGATAGCGCACACCGTAGTCGTCGGCCAACTGGCGCATCATCAGCGGCAGTTCGGCCGGACGAGCTGCGGTGTAAGGATGGACCGGCGCGGCCGCCTCGGGACAAAAAAGGCAGCGCTGCCAGTAGCAGCCGCGCGAGGCGCTTAAGGGCAGCACCGGTTGCGGCGAGAGGTAGTCGGAGATTCTGGCAAAGCTGAAGTCGGGAACGAAGCTGATGGTCGTGGCGTCGTCCAGAGTGTAACGATCCCCCCCTCCCCTCTGGCCAACGCAGTCAGGGCCGTCTCGCCGGGGCCGAAAACCAGATGATCGAAGGGTGACAGGCGCAGATCGAGGCGCCGCAGAGGTTCCTGCCACGACGTGACCAGTCCGCCACCGGCGACCAGCCGCACATCAGGAAGCGCGCGGCGCAGCAGCCCGGCCAGCTCGAAGGCCGGCAGGGTCTGGTGAAGATAATTGATCGAGATGGCAATAACGCGCGGCTTCTCCGCCACAATTTGCGGCAGCAGTTCATCGCGGAAGTAGGCTGCGAACAAGGTGTCCGCTGTGCCCTTGGCAACCAGCTCAAGATCATCAGGTTTGAAAGGTGAGAGACCGGTATGCTGGTAGTCTCCTAGGGTCAGACGCTCATCTTCGTTGCGTCCGACCCACAAGGCCAGCAACCGGTTGAGATAACGAACGGCCGTGTTGTAACGCGCAAAGTTTTGCGTTGCCGCTGCCGAGCGCAGCAGTGACAGCGAGGGGGTCCGGTGCCGCAGGGCACGGCGCAGGCTGGTCTCGACCGCATCTCCTGCCCGGGCAGCCAGCCGCTCGCCATCGAGCAGGAAGAGATAAGCTCCCAGGTTGGCGTCAATCGCTGTGGCCGTCAATCCCCGGGCACGCAGGTGAGCCAGCAGGATCGCCAGGGAAAGCGGGGGTTCAGCGGGTTTCAGCGCCGGCGGTTGCAGCAGCAGGACCTCAGTCATCTTTGGAATCCGGGTGCAGTTTGTCATCGGGAGAAACGTTACTCATGAGAACAATATCATCTTCTTATCATGACAGACCACAAAGATAGCGGAGCTTCAGGTGAGTAATATTGATTGTCTGGTAAAATATCATGCCTCCCTGCCCTCTCAAAGCGCAGAGCACAACGGCCGGGAACAATCGGGGCAGATTTGAACACAAGTCGGAAAACACGACCTTGCAATTAGGGGGCCGGGGACATGCACGCGGGGGCTGTCCCCAATTAAAAAAAGAAACGCCCGACTGGCGATCAGTCGGGCGTTTCAAATTGGGGTGGCGTCATTATAACTGTTTGCCTAAGCACTTAAATTAACTGAGATTCGTAAATTCAAAATTTCAAGTCTACCCCAATAGATACCCCGGAATTTTGCATAATCTGGAAGACATACCAGATATCGCCGACTGCCTACCCACATTCATTTCCTGCTCCCAGCAGCAGATATTTAACCACTGGAACACAATTTACCTTCGTGCCCCCAATCTCCATTTCTTTCTCCAGATCGTTGGTAGCAGAAGGCATTCTGCCCCGTCCTCGAGTAACTCGTTGAAAGCTGCCAATTCACGCGCAGGAATTTCTGCCTGAGGAGCATCCTCATACCACACCTGAATGCGCCTAGTGATAGTGACACCCTCCTTGGCGATAAAATCGGTCTCCCCTCCCTCAGCGCCAAAGTAGACTTCTTCATAGCAACGCCGCAGCTGATTGTGGACGACGTTCTCGACCAGACGTCCGGCATCGGCCGAGAAGGAGAAAGCAACGCGGTTGCGCAACCCCGTGTCGATGGCGTAGGGCTTGAAACCGGCCCTCTGAACACTTTTGAGGGACCAGCTGAATTTCTGCAACTGAAAGGTCAGGTAACTTTCCAGGATCGCGGAGAGATAATTCTCGGTCTTATCCTGGGAGATGGAGAAGTTGCTTTTCAGCTTGTTGACACTGGTCAGCCGGGTGTTGTTGGTCAGCAGAAAGACCGCCAGGTTGCGCAGGTTGGCCACATCACGGATCTCGTGGCGGGTCACAATATCCCGATAGAGAATATCCTCGAAATAATTTTTCAGCAGCAGCTCTCGGTCGTCATCGTTCTTCTTTAGGGCAACCTCAGGGAAACCTCCGTACTTGAGGTAATCGTGAAAATGATGCCGAATCAATGTCTTCTCTGCAATGTACTCAAGCTCTGATTGAACTTCGACCCCCTTGAATCGCAGGAATTCCTTGAAGGAGAGCGGGTAGACCTCGAAGGACACCTGCCGGCCGGTCAGCTTGGTGCCGATCTCGCGGGAGAGCATCTGCGCCGAAGAACCAGTCACGAAGATCTTCACATCCTCGGTGTCGCTGCGGCCACGCACCCACCCTTCCCAGCCGGGAATGTTCTGAATCTCGTCTAGGAAGAGATACCCCTTCCCTTGCGGACAGACCCGCTCGCGCCAGGTACGGTATATCTGCTCCAAAAGTTCTACCGATGCCTCAGCAGCAAAGAGAGGTTCCTCTAAGTTGACACGCAACAGCTGTTGCGGCTTTGTACCGCGTTGAAGGAGAGCCTCCATCACCTGCGCCAGCAGGGTCGACTTGCCGCAACGCCGCACCCCTTTCAGAACGACGACTTCCTTAGTGTCGACCTGAGACAGGCAGCGCGGCAGCAGATCCCGGCCGATACTTGTTTCGACATGTCCAGTCGTCCAGAAGCGATTGAAGCTGGCTAATATTCGAGAAGATGAGCGGCTTCCATATATCCAACCGATTAACAAGGGATTTATTCAGACATTATCACCGATATGTCGGTCGGTCAAGACAGTACCAATAAAAGAGGAGAACAAACTGTCCTCAAATAAAAGAAGAAACGCCCGACTGGCGATCAGTCGGGCGTTTCAGTTGGTGGAGGTGGCGGGAATCGAACCCGCGTCCGAAAATTTTTCACGTCAAGCGTCTACATGCGTAGTTCGTGTTTTGCTTAACCCCAGGATCTCCCACGAACAGGATATCTAAGGGGGGAGTCTGCTTAAGTTTCGCTCCAGGGCCACAGACACTCCCTGAAACTATCCCACTGTATTAACGTCTCAAAACCCACATGGGCGATGAGCAAAGAGACGTAACAGCAATTAAGCTGCTAATGCGTAACGAACGTCAGTATCGGCGTTTGTATGTGTTGGGCTTTGTTACGGAGCCAGCCCACTCCGGCATGCAACCAGCGCTTCCAATCCCCGTCGAAACCTTGGCACCCCCTTTAATTGTTGTTGGTTAAAAGTTAAAAGTTAAAAGTTAAAGCGATTCAACGTTTCACATTTACCTTTTCACGTTTCACGATAATTATCTCACAAATGTTTTATTTTTCAAATAGATAAGTAAATTTATCTCGAGTGATCTCTAATGGCGCGAGAGGCTTCCCGGTTCGCCTGGTGGCTCTTGAGAGACTCTCGCTTGTCGTAGAGCTTCTTGCCTCGGCAGACACCAATTTCCAGTTTGACCTTACCGCCTTTGAAATAGATCTTGGTCGGCACCAGGGTCAAACCCTTCTCGGCGACCTTCTTGGACAACTTCTCAATTTCATAGCCGTGCAGGAGCAGTTTGCGTGAACGCAAGCGGATCATGATTTTCACGATTGCCCTGCTCGTACGGGCTGATGTTCATGTTGTCGACAAAGACCTCACCGTTACGGATGCGGCAATAGGCTTCCTTGATGCTCACCTGCCCCAAACGGATCGACTTGACCTCGGTGCCCTGCAGCGACAGACCGGCCTCAAAGACTTCGTCGACGAAGTACTCGTGGTAAGCTTTTTTATTATTGGCAACGATTTTTATATTCATAAAAAGTCAGCTTCAGGCTCTAGAGATCTTCCCTGAGGATCTCGATAATCTTGGGCATATAAGTCGTTTTATCCAACGCGCTGGTACCAACGCGCAAGATGATGAAGCTGCCGATCATAAAGAAAACACCGAAGACGGCAGAGAGCAGGTTCGGATCGAGGCCGGTCTCCAGGTTTTCGCCGACCAGCTTGCCGACAATGGCGCCAATCACCAGGGCAATCAGGGGGACGATATATAACAGAAAAGAGGACTGCAGGAAAGACTTCGTTGTCGTGGCAATGCGAACCTGCTCACCAACCTCGGCACCGAGAAGGTTCTGAACCTCGATCAGGCGGGTTTTATCGTCGTCACCCAGGGCACACTGACCATGGGTTGCACAGTTTTCACAGAGGCTGCTCTTTTGACACATCACCACCGCTGTGTGCTTGCCCTTCAGCTCTACAATGGTTCCAATTTCTTCAATCATATCACTATGACCTGTCGTTAAACGTCACGGTTCGAAAAGAGAGGAGGCCTATTCTTCTGGACCGCTGCGTCACAATTCTGATTTCTGTTCTCTTATCATTCTAGCATGACCAAGGTGTCATTATATGGGCAGGCTAGCTTTCCGGCAAGACGTTCTCTGCGGCCAGGTAAAGATGAGTGACTGTGACCTTGTTCCCGGACCGGCAAAGCGTTTCTTCAAGACCTTCGGCGCAAGGCAGCTGCGGCAGCGTGACGACCTGGAAAGATGCCTCCAGACCGGGTTCCAGTTGACCCATCCGGTTGTCCAGGCCAAGCGCTTTCGCTCCGCCGAGAGTTGCAATCTGCAGCCAGTCGCCAGGATTCGCTTCACCTGCGAACCACTCACAAGCGAAGGCAATCTCGTCCCAGAGGGAAAGACTTGCGGAGCTGGCCCTGCTGTCGGTGCCGAGAGCCAGCGGAACATCGGCCTGCAGGTAAGCCGCAAGCGGCGCCTTGCCGACATTGAGGGCAGCGTTGGAGCGTGGACAGAGCACAACATGGCAGCCGGACTGCTTGAGCTGGGCGATATCAGCTCGATCGACCTGAACGCCGTGTACGACCAGGTCCGCGGGTTTCAGGCGACCCTGGCGACAAAGGGCCGCGACGGGGCTGCAACCAGGCGGCGGGCTCGCCGTGGGGTCCCACCTTGCCAGAGCGTAAAGTTTCTCGGCAATCGCACCGCAGCCGTTCATCAGGAAGTCACTTTCATCCGTTGATTCCGCGAGATGCATCGCGCACTGCAGCTTGTGATCTGCGGCAAAAGCAAAGACCTGGTCGGTCACCGATGATGACAAGGTGTAGGGTGCGTGTGGAGACAGTCCCCAGCCCAGCGAACCGGCAGGCCTGCTTTTCGAGATCGCGGCGATGTCAGCAGAGGCGCTTCTCGACAAGCTGTGAATCCATGGCCGAGGACTTCGGCAAAGACCTGTCCGTACAGGGGGGACGACCGGTAAGCCGTGGCAAGATCAAGGCTCGTCAGGATGTCGCCGATGGCCCCGGTCCCGGCAAGCAGCGACGACTTCAGGCCTGCGGTCAGGGAATGCTTGCAACTGTTCTTTGGACACGCTGCGTTTTACACGCACCAGCCAGAGCACCCAGTCGACAAAGTTTCCCGGGACGGATGGCTCACCTGCCGCCGCGGCCCAGTCATCAAATGCAGCTGAGCTCGAGATGGGTGTGGGCGTTCACCATCGGCGGCAGCAGATACCGCATCTTCAAAATCAATGACCTCCGCATCGCGGTGAATCGCGGTCATTTCAGAATAGCGGCCGACGTCACGGATGAGGCCGGATTCAACCAGCACAGCACCGTCTTCGATCAGCGGAGAGGTGATCGGCAGGACAAAGCGGGCGCGGTAGAGAGTCGCGGATGGCATGATTTCAGGCACAGGCCGACGCAGGAGACTCGATGATGATGCAGACAGAGCGTATTGACCTGCTGCAGAAGCGATTGGATGTCCTGCTGCAGAACGATCGTGCATTGTTCATCGAGCACCGAGGCGAGGATCTCGTCAGTGGTCAACGGATTCGCCAGCACCACGCGCAGGACGGTCAACTCCTGATCGTGAGCGGCGACTTGCAAACGGGTTCTTGAGACAAAGGTTTTGCCCGCTTCGCGCTGGTCTTTCTGCAGCAGCTGGTTGATCCGGTCGATCAGGAGATTGATCTCGTGGCATCGCTCCGGCGTCAGCTTGGGCCAACGCCTGTTGCACCTGCTCGGGACAGTAGCGGTAGGTCAGGATATTCAACTGGGGAGCGTTGGTGAGCTCAAAGTCGGGATGCTCGACTGGATCATATCTGCGAAAGAGCTGGCGCGCTCGATGCCCAGATCGATGAGCAGCTCATAGCCCTTGCGACCGATGATCGACAGACCGGCGTGCACCAGCATGGCCATACCGGGTCGTGAGCCTTCGAGGGTGTGACTGCCGAGGTCCTTGGAGCCATGACGCAGGATATAGTTGGCGTGGTGCTCGATGGCCGAGAGCGCGGTGGGGTCCTTAAAGAGAACCATGCCCGCCCCCATCGGCACGTAAAGCTGTTTGTGCGCGTCGATGGTGACCGAGTCGGCACGATCAATGCCATCGAGAAGGGGGCGATACCGCTCGGAGAAGAGCGTCGGTCCACCCCAGGCGGCATCGACGTGGAAATGACAGCCGATCTCCCGGGCAAAGTCGGCCATCTCGTTCAAGGGGTCAACGGTTCCGGTCTCGGTGGTGCCGGCAATACCGACCAGCGCCAGGGGACGAATCCTTTCGTCCTGCAAACGACGACAGGTCGCCTTGAGCTGAGTCATGTCGATGCGATTGTCGGCATCGGTATCGACCTTGACCAGGTTGTCGCGACCGATACCGAGCAGGTCGGCAGCCTTGCCAAGAGAGTAATGACCGCGACTGGAGACGAGTACGGCGAGGCCATCACAGTCGAGATGGCGCAACGAACGCAGCAGACCTTCCTGGGCGATGCCGCGGAAATCACCCGAGGGCGCACAGAGCGTGTTGCGGGCCACCCACAGGGCGGTGGCGTTGGCGATGGTGCCACCGGAGCAGAAGGCGCCAAGGGCATGCTGGCTGTTATGAATCCATTGGCGGTAGAAAGCATCATCGCCCTTATAGACCAGGCGGTGCAGCATGGAGAGGGCCTGGCGCTCCAGCGGGGTGAACGCCTTGGAGGTCTCGACCTTGACCAGGTTCTGGTTCAGCGCGGTCATGATGCGCGAGAGCGGCAGCATGAAGTACGGCAGGGCCGAAGTCATATGGCCGATAAAGCCGGGCGCTGCGGTGTGCACCGACTGGGCCACCAGCTTCTCTTTGACGAACTCGGTGTATTCGGAGACGAAGGTCGGCTCTTCAGGGATCGACGAGACAGAGAAATCGGCCTCAATTTCTTCTATATCGCGCTCCAGGGCGACGATATGGGTCTGTAAAAAGCCGGCGACATCCCTGGAGATAGCACTGATCAACTTCACCGAGTGTCGAATCAGGTGCCTCGGGGACCGTAAAAATCCGGTACAGATTTTCCAGTGTCGCGCGAGCTGTGTCCTGGCTTTTCGGCATAACTTACCTGAGATTCTATTGCAGCAGGTTATCGTTATCGATAAGACGGGTCTTACCAATCTTGACTGCCAGCAGCATCACCGACTCACGATCGATCCTGTCGACTTCTTCCAGGGTCCGGCCATCACAGATCTTGACATAATCGATGGTCAGATCAGCCTCTTCACCCAGCACTCTGTCCTACTGAGGCCAGGACCGTTTTTGCATCCAGGACACCATTATCGGCCATGGCCGCGGCGCGACGCAAGCTGTCGACCAGGGCAAGGGCTTCTTTTCTTTCGTTGGCGGAGAGATAAACGTTGCGCGAGCTCATCGCCAGGCCATCTGCTTCACGGATAATCGGCATACCGACGATTTCGACCGGCAGGTTGAGATCAGTGGTCATGCGACTGATCACCGCCAACTGCTGAAAATCCTTACGGCCGAAGAGCGCGACGTGCGGCAGAACAATCGTAAAAAGCTTGGTGACCACGGTGGTGACGCCGCGGAAATGAGTGGGTCGGCAGGCACCTTCGAGGGTCGTCGTCAAAGGGCCTTCAACAGTCACATAGGTCGCATAACCGGGAGGGTAGATCGCTTCGGTGTCCGGGTAGAAGAGCAGATCGACACCACACTCGCGAGCCAAACGCTTCATCACGTTGGAAATCGCGGGGGTAGCGGTCCAGGTCTTCACCCGGACCAAACTGGGTCGGATTCACAAAAATCGACAGAACCAGCAGGTCGCCGCGTTTGCGTCCCTCGCGCAGCAGGGAGAGATGACCCTCGTGAAGAAAACCCATGGTCGGTACGAAAGAGATCGTTTGACCGGCTGCACGGGCATTCAGGCAACGCGTCTGCATTTCCTGGAGATCTGAGAATTATCTGCATATTATTCAAGGGGCTAAAAGGAGTGTTCCGGGCCAGGAAAACTGCCGTCCTTGACCTCGCGGATATAGTCATCGACACCTGCGCGGATCGTCCCTGAGACGTCGGCAAAGCGCTTGACGAATTTCGGCGAATACTTCTCGCACAAGCCGAGGATATCGTGAATCACCAGGACCTGACCGTCACAGTTGACACCGGCGCCGATGCCGATGGTCGGAATCGAGAGTTTCGCGGTGATTTCACCGGCGAGCGTCGCCGGGATCCCCTCAAGGACGACAGCGCAGGCGCCTGCTTCGGCAACGGCCTCTGCGTCAGCCAGCAGTTGCCTGGCCTGGGCGTCTTCACGGCCCTGGATGCGAAAACCGCCCATGCGATGAATCGACTGTGGCGTCAGACCGATGTGGGCAACGACCGGCACGTCCATGGCAACGATGGCCCGGATCGTCTCGGCGACGTGCACGCCACCCTCAAGCTTGACAGCCTGTGCCCCACCCTCTTTGATAAAGCGTCCGGCGTTGCGCCGGGCCTCGGCAAGATCAACCTGGTAAGACAAAAAAGGCATGTCGGCGACCACCAGGGCCTGCTCAACACTGCGCACCACGGCCCGTGTATGATAGATCATTTCGTCCATGGTGACAGGCAGGGTGTTATCGTAGCCGGCGACGACGGAACCGGCGGAATCACCGACCAGGATCATATCGATGCCGGCCTGGTCCATGATACGTGCGAAGGGGTAATCGTAGGCTGTCAGAACCGCAATCTTCTCACCCGCGACCTTCATCTTTTGAAGGTCCAGAACTGTCCTGCGTTGCCTTGGCGTTTCACTCAATGGTAGCGACCTCTCAAAGTCATTTTACGAACAAAAAAGCCCTCCGCATCGGTACGGAAGGCAGTCGCATGACCGGTGCCAGGCACTGGTCGTGTTTCCTTGCTGCAGCTGCCGTCCCGGTCTCGCGGATCCAGGCGGAATGTCGAGTCCCCCTGTCGCTGCTGGTGGCTCTGGCACATGTTCCAGGCCTGACGACAGTGGTTTAAAAAAGCGTTTTAGTCTATAGCACAGGGGCTGATAAAGTGTCCAGAGAGTTTTTCATTTTCACAGGACGCAAGTGGCCGAAGACGCTACTCTTTATCCAGCAGGGAGAGTCCGTCGCGGTAGGCATCCCCCTCTTTCTGCCCCAGTGACCAGTATTCACGCAGCCCTCCCAAATAGACAAGTGGATCGAAAGCCATGATGTCGGCCTGACCCTGGTCGTTGAAAGCGGCCTCACACGCATGAATCTCCGCAATTTCTCCGAGAACCAGGCGATAGTCGCCGAGCTCCACTTCCCGAAGGTAGCGACATTCGACATTCAGTGGCGATTCATCGACCAGCAGGACGCCGTCCAGAACCCCGGGGGAAACAGCCAAACCGGTGAGCAGATGTTTGTCAGCCTTGTTGCCGGAGACCAGCCCGCAGGCATCGGCAGCGGCTGTTAACGAAGCCGGAACCAGGTTCACGGAGAAGAGCCGGCTGCGTTGAATATTCTCGTAGGTCTTTCTCTGCCGGTGCAGGGAGACAGCGATCGTGGGCGGTGTTTTGCTGACGATACCAACCCATGAAGCCATCATCAGGTTCACTACGGCGTCGGCATCCTGGGTGGCGATCAGGGTGGCCGGTTGCGGGAAGAAGGTGACGCAGGCGCCAAGTTGTCTTTTCTTCAACAGGAACTCCTTCAACTAAACTAAAAAGAAAGCTCCCTCACGTGCTGACCACCTGACTTTTGATGTCAGAAGCGCATAAGGGCGCTTAAGGGACGGTCCCCTTAACTGCGGGGACAGTCCCTAAGGCTTTTATTCTTCGATCGCTTCGAGAGCACGCAGGAGCACCACGTAGAAGCTGGTCGTGGTCGGCGGAGTTGCGCGCAAGGTTTCAACCAGGTTCAGATAGTCATCCAGGCGTTGTCTCTTGCCGGAGAGGAACGCGTCGGTGCCTTTGCCTTCTGCGACAACACTGCGGGTCAGCTTAATCGCCTGTTTGATGAAAGCGCCGCGCAGGTTGACCAGGGCAGACCGGTCCCAGCGATCATGCGGCGTGAATTCGTTGAGGCTTTCCATCACCTGTGAAATTTTCAGACGCAGCCGCATTTCACCGACAGCGGCAGTGACGTCCAAGAGATCGGCTCCGGTCGCTTCAACGATATAGACGGCAGGCAGGAACCCGACCAGGTAACGGAAGCTTGCCATTTCAAGAGCCATTGCTTCGGGGAAGCCCTCTGCGGTCAATTCAACGCCCATATCCTTGCAGCTTTGCCACTCATCAGCGGGCAGCAACTCCCGCAGATGAGCGCGGAAAGTGTTCAGGCGCTGGCGGTAATCCTTGACGCAGCGTTGGTCGAGCCGCATCGGCAGGTTCTGTTCAAAGACCTGACGGCACAAACCTGCCAGAGCTTTTTCGAGTCCTTCCAGCAGCCAATATTGACGGACAGATGGCATCCTGTTGTCTGCAGCCATCACCTGCTTGCGAATCGCCGCGCCGTTCAAAACTTCATCGAAGACCAGATAGGCTGCAACGCCCTCCAGCAGGGTTGCCCCGGATTGCTGCGCCAGGGTGTTCAGGAAAGCACAACCTGCCTGGTCAACGATCCGGTTGGTGATCATGGTTGCAATAATCTCGCGCTTCAGCGGGTGCTTTTTGACCTGTGCACCGTAACGCTCCTTGGTTTTCTCAGGAAAGTAAGCCTTCAAAAAGTTCTGTGCTGCCTCCTGGTCGGGAAGGTCACTCTCGAGGAGCGTCTGGTAGAGGTGCATCTTGCTGTAGGCGAGCAGGATCGACAATTCAGGACGCAGGTAGCCACATCCCCTGGCGAGGAGTTCCTTGCGCGAGGGCAGTGTTTCCCCCTTACGGTCGAGCAGCCCGGTATTGACCAGTCGTTCGGAGAGATCGACAAAGGGGTCAACGTCATACTGGCAGCGCAACAGGTCCAGAGACAGGCACTGGCTTTGCGTGTAGTTGTTTGCCAGCACCATGTTGCAGACATCCTCCTGGACTTCTTGCAATCGCTGGTTACGGGTGCGCTCGGTTTTGATGACGCCGGCTTCACGCAGGGTCTGGAAGAAGATCTTCATGTTGACTTCATGGTCGGAGGTATCGACGCCTGCGGAGTTGTCGATGGCGTCGGTATTGATCATGCCGCCGCTCATGGCATATTCGATTCGGCCCTGTTGAGTCAGGCCGAGGTTGCCACCCTCACCGATCACTTTGGCCCGCACCTGGGCAGCGTTGACACGCAGGTTGTCGTTGGCGCGATCTCCCACATCGGCGTTCTTTTCCAGAGACGACTTGATATAGGTACCGATACCTCCGTTCCATAACAAATCCACCTCGGCCGTCAACAGGCGCCGGATCAGCTCATCACCTTCCATGGTCGCGTGCCGCACGCCGAGCAGCGCCTTGATCGCCGGTGATAGGGGGATATCCTTCACCGCTCGTTCCCAGACGCCGCCACCGGCAGAGATCAGTTCGGCGTTATAATCGGCCCAGGTCGAGCGGGGCGTATCGAACAGCCTTTTTCGCTCCAGCCACGACCTTTCGGGATCCGGATCAGGATCGAGGAAAATATGCATGTGGTTGAACGCCGCCAGCAGGCGCGTGTGCTTTGAGAGCAGCATGCCATTACCAAAGACGTCTCCGCTCATGTCACCGATGCCGACAACGGTGAAATCTTCGTTCTGGATATCCTTGCCCAGTTCGCGGAAATGACGCTTGACGCACTCCCACGCGCCGCGCGCCGTGATGCCGAGCTTCTTGTGATCGTAGCCGACCGACCCGCCGCTGGCGAAAGCGTCTCCGAGCCAGAAGTTATAAGCGAGGCTGACGCTGTTGGCCGTATCCGGCAGATGGGCGGTGCCCTTGTCGGCCGCGACCACCAGGTACGGATCTTCATCATCGTAAACGACCAGGCCCGCAGGGCCGACAACCTTGCCGGCAACCCGGTTGTCGACAAGATCCAGCAGACCCCGCATCAAGGTGATATAAGCCTTGCGGGACAGTTCAGCACCCTCTTCGCGAGTCGTAAAAGGTGTCTTGACGACAAAGCCTCCCTTCGAGCCGACCGGTACAATCAGAGAGTTCTTGGTCATCTGCGTTTTCATCAGGCCAAGGACCTCGGTGCGGAAATCATCCGGTCGATCCGACCAGCGGATTCCGCCACGGGCGACCTTGCCGCCGCGCAGATGAATTCCCTCCATGGTGGTTGAATGAACATAGGTTTCATACATCGGACGCGGGAACGGCATATCGATGACACCGATGGCGCTGACCTTGAACGAGAGAAAATAATCGGGGTCGTTGCGACGCAGAAAGAAATTGGTCCGCACTGTCGAATCGATGAGGTTGAAGAGGCTGCGCAGGATACGGTCTTCATTGATGTCCTTGATCCGGTCAAGGGCTTGAGACAGCTCCATGCGGATCGGCATGAGCGCTTCTTCTTCACGTGTCATGGCATCCCGCCAGGCAGGGTTTGGCTGAAAACGTGCCTCGAAGTAGCGATACAGGAGTATCGCCGCCTGCGGGTTGTTCAGAAGGGCAAAGGCGACACGGCGTTTGGTGAAGGGATTGCCCAGCTGGAAGTAGTAGTTGCGATAAGCCCTGAAAACATCGATTTCCTGCCAGTCTAGGCCCGTCGTGATCATGAGACGGTTGAGATAATCATCTTCGATGGTGCCCTTACGCAGACCGGTCAGAATCTCCAGCAGCTTTTCCCGTTGGGTTGACAAGGGTTTGCGCTTCCGGGTCGCTGTTGCGAACAGCAAAGCTTTTCACATAAATGGTGCGTCCTTCGACGTCGAGCACGAAATCGACTTCATCGATGACGGCCAGCGACAGGTTTTCAAGGAACGGCATCAGTTCGTTGAGCAGGCTCTCCTTGAGGCTGTAAAACTGCAGGCGATAAAACTCCTGACGTTCCTGAAAGGGCCCCCACAGGTCGAAGCCGTCTTCACCTGTCGCGAGAAGCTGTTCAATGGCGCGCACGTCCCTGACGGCAAAACGGGGATGGATCGCATCCTTGTAATCGTGAGGGAACGCATTTGCGTACCGGTTCCAGAGTTTTTTATCCGAGCGACCTTCGGATCTACGCAGCAGGAGCATGCGCAGCTTCTCCTCCCAGGGGCGAGAGAGGTCTGTCAGGACTTTCTGCAGCGCGTCAACATCGATCCTGACCCGGTCGTCGCGCGGCACGACGCGAAGGTGCAGGCTGACATATTCGGAGTAGAAATGGACTTCACGCGAAGAGACATGATCGGCGTTGAGAAAACGACCGAGATAAGACTCCATGCGTCGCACCGAATCGCGGTTGTAATAATCGCGTGGCATGATGATCAGGAGTGTCACACCGCGCATGCTGAGACTGCGCGTCACAACCAGCTTGACGGACTGCTGTCTCTGGAAGCTGATAAAGGACTGTACCAGTCTGTCGAGCGCGCTCTCACTCAGGAAGAACATCTCCACCTTGGGGAAGGTGTTGAAGATTTCGACGACTTTGCGATAGTCGTAGCTGTCGCTCGAGACATGCTGTCTCTCCAGGGCCGCCAGCAGCTTTGCTTTGAGTGGCGGCACGTTACTGGCCAGTTCGTTGCCACTGTTCTGCGAGAAGAGTCCGACAAAGAGGTGTTCAACCCGGCGGTCTGACTGGCAACATTCCCTGAAGCCGAGATAGATCAGGTTGTCCTGCTGGTAGAGAGGACTGACTTCTTCGAGGACCTCTACGACCAGGGGGGCTTTGCGCGCCAGAATTTTTTTCGCCTGGGCTGTGAGTTTCGGGGCCTTTTTCGCTCCACCGACCTGTGCAAGCAGGGAATCTGGCAACCAGCCCAGTGGTTTGCCTGTCAGCTGAACCCTGGTTGCCTCATCCTGCAGGCCCAGGATTTCTATTGCAGCGTAACCAAAGCAGATAAAATTGCCGTTCTGCAGCCAGTCGGTGAAATCTTTCTGGTCCTGATTCTCTGCTAAAATGGCGAGATTCCGCATTCTCTCACCCATCTCTTTCCGTTGACGGCCAACGGTCAGAGCGATCTGGAAAACCCGGCGAACCTCCGCTTCAACAGAGGAGGTGTCAAAGTCATGTTCCCCCTTGAACTGGACCAGGGTGAATGATTCCATGGCGGCGCCTGGAACATCCTCACCCATAGCCTTCAGAAGGCCATCTTCTCGCCGGATATTGAGAATCGGATGAGAGATGATCATGGCCCGCTGCGGCAACTTTTTGAGAATGGCCTTCAATGAGTCAACCAGATAGGGAACATCCGGGGCGCAGGTCAGGAGAAATGAGGAGCTGGAGCTGTTTGGTTTAAAGGATGCAACCTTGACGTCCTCATCGCGTTGACGAATAAAATCAAGAAAGACCTGGAGCCATTCGAGCAGCTCCTTGGCAGGGCGCTTGAGCAATGCCTGAGAGTGGTTGTAAACCAGCAGGGCGTCTGCCAGAGACATCAGCGCATTCGTCATCTTCCCTGCATGATGATGTTTTCAGGAGACGATTAAGCTCTGCGACTCTGGCCTGGTGTGCCTTACCGAAACTTTTGCCTTGTTCATCAATGATGAGTTCCATCGACGGCCTCTCAGGTTTTGTTGAAAGCTACGGTCAGTGACTTGGCGTGCTGCCTGTCACCCCGGTCAAACCTGTGTTCAAGTCTAGGATGTGACGGCAGTATTTCAACTCCAGATTTAAAATAAAGACAGGAATCGAGCCCCTATGAGACCAAACGGCTCTCAATCGCGGAACATGACGATCTCCGCGACCCTGCGCAGTTCATCGACCCAGTCTGCCAGCAGCTGCGAACTTTTAGCCTGTTTGAGAAATGCGATGATTTTGTCACGGGCCTCATCCAGGGTCGGTGGTGCAGGAATTTCACGGGCGGTGACCTTGATCAGGTGATAGCCGTACGGAGTTTTGACCGGCTCGCCGACTTCATCGACGACCTGGCTGAAGGCTGCATCGGCGAAGGTGGCATCAACATCCTCGCGGCGGATAAAACCGAGCTCGCCGCCCCCGGGAGCACTGGCGCAGAGGGAATGTGCTTTTGCGAGCGCGGCGAAGTCTTCCTGCACCGGTTTTTGCCTTGATGGCCCTGGCGTGCTGCAGCGAGGCCTCCGGATCATCCGGGTCAAGGGGCAGCAGGATATGGCTGGCACGCACCCGTTCATGGTTGCGCAACTTGTCTGGATGGGCTGAGAAGAAGGCTCTGATCTCCTCTTCACCCGGTTCCTCGACAGAGCTGCACTTGCGTGCAGACATCTCGTCAACGGTGACGTCTTTACGCACCATCCTTAAAAAAGTTGTCTCATCCATACCGCGACTGGCCAGGCGTTTCCAGAAATCGGCGGGGTTCCCCATCATGCGCAGAATCCTGGAGGTTTCATCCTCTACGGCGGCATCGTCGGCGACCAGGCCTTCAGCCAGGGCGGCCTGAAAAATCAATTCCCTGGCAATCAGGCGTTCCAGGGCCATCTCGCGGATTTCGTCGTGTGACGCCAGAGGGACTTCATCCAGGGTCGCGTGAAAATGCTCCTGGGCCAGGCTCTGCATCGCTGCATTCAAGGCCTTCCTGTCGATTGGCGAACCGTTGACGGTCGCGACCAGCTGTTCCATCCTAGACTCCCGTTTCGTCAGTGTGCAGCAGGTTTGCCAAGGCGCCGAACTCTTCAATGGTACAGGTCTCGCCACGTCGCCCCGCATCAATCCCTGCTGCGGCGAAGGCACGATCAAGAGTCGTGGCCTGCCAGCCGGAACCAAGCAGGCTGTTGCGCACGGTTTTGCGCCGCTGCGCGAACGCACCTTTGACCAGTTTCCGGTAGAGATCTTCATCCAGCAGTTTCACGCGGGGCTGCGGCAGAGGCTCGAGACAAAGGACCACGGAATCCACCTTGGGTGGGGGGAAGAAGGCTCCCGGAGGGACCTTGACAACACGCTCGATGCGAAACCAGGTCTGCATGAGAACCGAGAGGATGCCGTAGTTGCGCGAGCCCTCGCTCGCGACCAGTCGCTCACCAACCTCTTTCTGGAACATCAGGACCAGGCGGGTGAAAGAATGGCGGTGATCGAGAGCCTTGAAGAGGACCTGGCTGGAGATGTTGTAAGGCAGGTTGGCGATCAGCTTGTAAGGGGGGTGCTGGAGCAAATCAGTCCAAGGATACCTCAGGACATCACCGACTTTGATCTCGAGGTTCGCTTCGCCACGCTCCTGCAGGGCCGCGGCCAGATCTCGATCGATCTCGACAGCAAGGACCGGCAGTCCGGTTGCGAGCAGACGCGTTGTCAGCGCACCCTGCCCCGGTCCTATCTCGAGGATGCGGTCATCCTGCTGCAAATCCGCTGCCGCGACAATGCGATCAAGCACATGCTGGTCGCGCAGGAAATTCTGGCCAAAACGTTTTCTGGGACGATGTGACATCATAAAGTCGCAGGACAAGTGACGGCAGAGGTCGGTCTGCGGGAGGTTAAAACTTCGGCTCTATTCATCAATCGTCCCCTGTTCCGCGTCGTTTAATACGATTCTTAAAGGTTTTGTGCCAGCTTTGTTTGGGCCAGCGCGGCACCCGCCAGGCCTTGGCGATGGGGAGCACTTTCAGGGTCAAAAAATATGAGAGCGCCCCGAGGATAACCCCGCAGAGGAGACTGCCGACCCAGAGTGGCAGCATGATATCCCAGCCAAGGTTGGCGTAGGCTTCCCAGTTAAACTCTGATGGTAAGCGGGCCCTTTTCATGCCGAGCAGGATACGGCCAATTTCATATTCGATCGCATAGATGAAAGGTGCCGTCACAGGGTTGGTGATCCAGACTCCCAGTGCGGCTGCGAGGCGATTCTCGCGCAGCAGGTAAGCGAAGAAAACAGCGATCGCCATCTGGAAGCCGAAGGTCGGGGTCATACCGATAAAGATGCCAAGGGCGACACCCTTGGCAATTTCTTCTGGCAAGCCACGCATACGCACGAAGCGTACGACCATCAACTTGACTTGCCGGATGAACCCGACCCCACGCCACATCGACTCAAATCACTCCATCTTCAACAGACCTTCAATCCACCCTGACATGATCAAGGGTCCAACTCGACACGGCGTTGACTGCGCTCTCAGCGTGGCGGCCATTTTCCAGGTAGTAATCCGCCGGCACGCCAAGCATGGCGGCGTTGTCACCACACAGAGCCGGACTGGGGAAAAACACCTCGACACCATGCTTCCTGGAGAGCGCCGCAAAACGTGACCTCAGCCCTGAATTACAGGCGACCCCACCAGCGACGACCACGTTTTTCAGCCCTTCCGCTGCTGCTGCACGCAAGGTTTTACGAGTCAGCACATCAACGACCGCGGCCTGAAAGCTCGCAGCGATATCGGCGATCTTTTGTTCGTCAAGCTGTCCCTCACATTGATTGACATATTGCAGCACCGCCGTCTTGATACCACTGAAGCTGAAGTCAAAATTCGGTTTATGCATCATCGGCCGGGGAAAATCGATCGCTTCCGGATCGCCGATTTTAGCCAGACGGTCGATCACTGCACCACCCGGGTAACCCAGGCCGAGAAGCTTGGCCACCTTGTCAAAGGCTTCGCCGGCGGCATCGTCCAGGGTTTGACCAAGAGTCCGGTATCTGCCGATGCCGTCAACCCGGTAGAGGTGCGTGTGACCACCCGAAACCGCCAGGGCCAGGAAAGGGAATTCGGGGGCCTTCTCCAGAAATGGCGCCAGGATATGCCCCTCCATGTGATGGACGGCCGCCAGCGGCACGCCGAGCGTCCAGGCCATCGCCTTGGCCGTGGAGAGACCCACCAGCAGAGCACCGATCAGGCCCGGCCCCTGGGTGACGCCGATGCCCTCGATCTGGTCGACGGTCACGCCCGCTTCTTCCAAGGCCGAGTGAATCACCACGGAGATCGCCTCGACATGTTTACGTGAGGCCAGCTCGGGAACGACACCGCCATAGCGTGAATGGACATCAACCTGTGATGCGACCACGTTCGAAAGGATTTCGCGACCGTCGCGAATCACTGCGGCAGCGGTTTCGTCACATGAGGATTCGATACAAAGGATTAACATGGTTATTGGGGACCGGGGAATTGGAACTGGCTACTTAAAATCTCTGGACACCAGTCTCCAGTCTCAAGCCTCTGCCCTTAAAGGAGATTGGCCGCCAGTTCTGCAAGGCAGGACCGCTCACCCTTATCCAGGGTGACGTGACAGGCGATGTCTTCGCCCTTGAACTTTTCAACCACGTAGGTCAGTCCGTTACTGGAGGAATCGACGTACGGGTTATCAATCTGATAGGGGTCGCCAGTCAAAACGATCTTGGTGCCTTCACCCGCCCGGGTAATAATCGTTTTAATCTCATGCGGGGTCAGGTTTTGCGCTTCATCGACGATCATATACTGCTTCGGGATGGAGCGACCACGGATGTAGGTCAAAGGCTCGATTTCGAGAAGCCCCATATCAACCAGCTCTTTATAGCCCCGTTTGCGCTTGCTGCCCTCCTCGACCGAGCCAAGCAACAGCTCGACGTTGTCAAAAATAGGCTGCATCCAGGGAGACAGCTTTTCGTCGATATCTCCGGGCAGGTAACCAAGATCGCGCCCAAGGGGGAAGATGGGCCTGGAAACCAGCAAACGGCTGTATTGACCCTCATCGGCGGATTTATGGAGACCCGCGGCAATCGCCAGCAAGGTTTTACCGGTTCCGGCCTTGCCGACCAGGGTGACAAGCTGGACGTCCTCGTTCAGCAGCATGTCAAAGGCAAACTGCTGTTCACGATTACGGGGATGAATTCCCCACAAACCTTCTTTCGGGGCACGCAGCAGCGGCATCGCCTGTCGCAGAGGGCGATGGTAACGGGCCAGGGCGGTATGAGAGGGGTTGGCTGCATCGACCAGGGTCAGACACTGGTTGGAGTAATATTCTCCATCGATGGGCAAAAAACCCTGACTGTAGAAGAGGTCAACGTCGTCCTGGCCAAGGAGGACCTCGGCGGTGCCTGTATAAAGCTCGTCCAGTGAAACCTTGTCCGACTCATAATCCTCTGCGGTCAGACCGACGACATCCGCCTTGATCCGCAGGTTGATATCCTTGGTGACAAAAACCACCGGGATCTCGGACTGGCTCTTGACGTCAAGGGCGACGGCCAGAATCCGGTTATCGCCACGATCCGTGCGCAACTCAGGCGGCAGGCACTTCAAGTGTTCTTCGGTATAGAGATCGACACGCAGGTGACCACCGGTCTCCAGCTCCACGCCCTCGACCAGCTTCGCCTTGGCCCGTAGTCCGTCTATGATTCGGGAAAACTGGCGGGCATTGCGACCGGTCTCGCTGAGCTCTTTTTTGAAGCGATCCAGCTCTTCAATCACCGTCATCGGGATGACCAGGTCATTGTCTTCAAAGCGGAAGAGTGCCTGCGGATCGTGCAGCAGCACGTTGGTATCAAGGACAAAGATTTTTTTCATGCAAAAGCCATCCTCTCAGGCCGGAGCTTATCGGTCATATTCGTTAATATGAACCCCTTCGGTGGTGGCCATCAGCTTCACGTAAACGTAGAAATCGCGACCCGTGATGTTACGCTTACCCTCGACAATAATTTCACCGCGCGTATTCAGGGCATAGAGGAGCTCTTCAGGGGACTCTTCAATAATATACTTATTGTAGATCTGCGACCTCATCAGCTCCTGACGTGTGACCGGGTGAACCGGAGGGAGTGAGCAGGCGGCCAGGAGTAAGGCCGCCAGCAGAGAGGCGACCAGGGAACAGATTGATTTTTTCATAGTAACTCCTCAAAGCAACCACAACATTAAGACCGGGTTCAACATTCCGAAGCCATGATTGATCGAATCGCATCCAGCGTCTTATCGATCTCATCAGCGCTATTGAAATAACCGGGGCTGAGACGAACAGTGCCCCCGGGGAGGGTCCCGATGGTTTCGTGCGCCTCAGGTGCACAATGAAGCCCGACACGACAACAGATACCATATTCACGGTCCAAGCGGAACCCCAGCGTTGAAGGATCCATATTTTTCACATTGAATGACAAAGCTCCCCCATGCTGTGAGCTGTCCAGGGGGCCATACAGTTGGACGCCCACCATACCAGACAAACCGTCGATCAGCTGATCGAGAAGCGTCTGTTCGTGAGCGCGCACCGAGTCAAGTCCGACACATTCGAGGAACTCCACCCCGGCCTTGAGCCCGGCCAGACCGATGGTGTTGAGCGTGCCACTTTCGAGGCGTTCCGGCATGTCGCTCGGTTGAGACGCTGACTGGGAGAAGTTGCCTGTTCCGCCGTAAAGCAGGGGGCGTAGCTCGAGCCCGTTGCGGACATAGAGGAAACCTGTCCCGGGTGGGCCAAGCAGGGACTTGTGTCCTGGAACAGCCAGCAGGTCGATCGCCATCTGGTCGACGTCGATCGGGAAGATTCCGGCGCTCTGCGCTGCATCCACCATGAACAGGATGCCCTGCTGACGACACCAGGGGCCAATGTCCTCGATCGCCTGCAGCGTCCCGCTGACATTGGAGCAGTGGTTCATGATCAGCAGTCGCGTATCCGGGGATACAGGCGTCACGAATCGAGGCAGGAGCGACAAACCCCTTAGAGTCGGCCATCACCCGGACGACCTCGACACCCCGGTCGCTTAACTCTCGCAGTGGACGGACGACTGCGTTATGCTCCATCGACGTCGTCACAACCCTGTCGCCGGGTTGCAAAACACCAAACAGGCCGAGGTTAATGGCCTCGGTGGCGTTGGCGGTAAAAGCGATCCGGGTTGCATCAGCGATACCAAAGAAGCGCGCCACGGTTTCGCGACACTCCATGACCAGCCGACCGGCCTGCAGGGAGAGTTGATGACCGCCACGTCCCGGATTGGCGGCATTCAGGCGCAGGGTCTTTTCGACCGCTTCGATCACTTGAGGTGGTTTTGGAAAAGAGGTCGCAGCGTTGTCGAGGTAGATTGGCATGAATCAGAGAGAACCGGCTTCAAGAATATGCTGGTCGCCTGTTGTCAAGGGTTATGATCAACGCGGTCCGGAGCACATCAGGTCGCGCTCGCCTGCGGACCGGTTCAAGTGAAACGCCAGGCCTCGACAGCCACCGAAGCAGATGCCGAGGTCGCGACAGCCATGGCAGCCCTGTGCGACCTGGCAATATGCTCACGCACGGCCAGGCGCGCAGAGCCCGGCCCAGATCTCTTCCAGCGACTGGTCCGGCAATGAACCAAGCGGCTGCGGCCACGCCGCACAGGGGTGGACGACGCCCATGGACAGTCGACATGACCAAGGCTGTTGGCGGCCTGACAGCCGCCGTATTCAGCGCGATTCTGCTGCTGCCCCGGGAGTCATGATCTCCCAGAGGAAGAGGTCATGAATCTCCAGAGTCGGCAGTTGACAGGGATTTTTCATAAACTCCAGCCAGATCTTGCGGAAGGACTCAAGATCCTGCCAGCGGGGCAGATCCTCTGTCGAATAGTCGTGGAAGCTATCACCGATATGGGCGTTTGGCAACTTAAATTTGGTGATCTCGTGGTCGCTGCAAAAGCGCAGTAAGTCAGGAATATTACAGAGGTTGTTACGCAATGGGGTCAGGCATGAGAAGCGGTTCGATCGACTGCCGGCGAATTGACTGGATGACTTCCAGCAGGGCGCTCGCAGTCGACACCATCGCTGGCAGTGACAAAAGACGAGGCATCGAGCAGAAGCTGGCAACCGCTGCCGGGGAAGCTGCGGCGAGGCGAGCCAGCTCGGCTGGCTGCCCCAGCAGACAACCAGGAGCTGGCAACGGCCGGCCAGGATCTCCAGCACCTCTGCTGAATGCAGGATGCAGCAACGGGCGGCCCTGCAGGGTGACGAAGAACACTCCGCCATCGACAACGGAATCGGCGATAGCAGGCAAAGACGGACCCGTCAGCCCGGTCGCGGCATCAGGAAAATCCCAGGTCAGTCGAACCGGGGTATCTAGCAGGTCGAGGGCCATAACAGACGTCTGCTTTTCAGGATCACTGCCCTGCGGCAGAGAATCTTCAGCAAGGGTGAACGTTACTGGAACCAACAACACGTGGTTTGATGTACTTTTTCATAGCGAGTCTCCTTTCTTAAGATTACTTCCAGCAGTGCGGGTCGGGCTGGTTGAAATCGCCGGTGGTCGCAAAAGCGCGCGCCGTGCAGCCGCCCTGGCAATCGTCAAAGGCGGCACAACCGGAACACTTTGCCGGTCGCTTCCTTGGCGCGCATCGCCTTGAGGACCGGTGAGTCGAACCAGATCGACTCGAAATCGTCATTGAGGATGTTGCCGACCACGACCGGGATGAAGCCGCAGGGGGTGATATCGCCGTTCGGGCGCAGATGCAGTGACAGCTTGCCGCAGCTGCTGCCTTTGACCATGGTCTTCTCCTGGTATTCGGGCAGCGAGGCAATCACCGGATCGTCGAAAGAGATCTTCAGATCGGTGGTCTGGTGCTTGACCGCAAGCGCTTCCAGGTAAAAGGCCTGCCACTCTTCGGGGGAGAGGTCGAGATCTTCGCGATTCTTGAAACCCCGGCCGCTGCACTTGAAGTTATGCAGGTAGACCTGACCGACCCCGTGATGTGCGAGCCAGCTCAAGCAGGTCGCGAAAGGCCCGGTAGTTGATCCGCGAGATCACCGAACTCATGGTGCTCTTCAGGCCGACCTGGCGCAGGGCATCGAGCCCGCGCACCGCCCGCTCGAAAGAACCCGGCATATTGCGAAAGGCATCGTGAAGTGCCGCCACGGAGCTGTCGATGCTGATGCCGACACTTTTGAAGCCGACATCCTTAAGCCGCTGCGCAGCTGCCGCGTCGAGCAGCCAGCCGTTGGTGTTCATCGAGACGTTCAGACCGCTGTTTCGAGGCGTATTCGGCGACCTCGTACAGGTCTTTGCGGATCAGCGGCTCACCGCCGCCAAAATTGATGAAGGGCACCTGCTGTTCAACCAGGACATCAACAATCCGCTTGACATCATCGCGTCGCCAGCTCCGGACATTCTTCGTCACGGCTGTAACAATGCTCGCAGGTGAAAGTTGCAGCGATAGGAGAGCGTCCAGTTGAAGGTCAAGGGCGCAGAAAACATTTCGGTCACTTCAGCCATTGATCAACCAACCCCTCTCCGCCAGATCGGCGACAAATTCTTCGACATCAGACTCCACCTCCGCCTGCTCGACGGAAAACTCTCCGGCCAGCTCTGCCGCGATCTCGGCAAGTGTCCGCTCGCCGTCACACTGCTGCCAGATCAGACCGCCGACCAGGTTGAGCTGATGCATCATCCCGGACAGCAGCAGGATCACCGTGCCGCTGTCATCAACATCTTCACCGGCTTCCAGGGCCTTCAGGACCTCCGCCTGGCGACGCTTTTCAACACGCCAGACGATTTCCGGGTTACGCAGAGGTTTATTCACGAGAGTCATCCTTATTCTTTAAATGCAAAAAAGTTAAACAATCATCTGATCCGATCGTTGCAAAGCTCACTCAAGCGGTTCGATCACGAAACAGCAGGCTGATCAACCAGGACAAAAGCCAGCCCAGCCAGCACCGAAATCTTACCCGGCAGAGCAGACTCCGGCAGCCGTTGCCGCGACCCCCCAGGACTGGACCAGGCCGCCGCCAAGCAGCATGCCGACGACGGCCAGGCCGGCATCCGCGTCGCCCTCCCCGGCTTTGATCAATTGCCGGAACGGACAGCCGCCGATCAGAACCGACAGCCAGCCGACCAGCAGCATGCCCAGAAAACTCCAGAGATGCTCGAGGTGGGCACCGGGCTGACCATAGAGGCCCAGAGTGAAAGCGGCCCATGAACAGATTGGTAGCGAAAGCCCCGATCAAAAAAGCACATCAACCCCCAGAACAGCGGGCTGCGGCTCCCCATCAGCAGGCCGTCACGAACGCTGCCGGTGATACAGAAGCGGCTGCGCTGAGCGAGGGCGCCGAGAGCCAGACCGACGATCAGGGAGATCAGCAGAGGAGCATGCTGCGCTGCGCTGCCACGCTCAGAGAAGAGGATAAACGCCGGCCGGGCCAGCAGGAAGACAAGCAGCAGGACGAATCCGAGCCGGCACCAGCAGGCCGGTCGCTCCGCGTTCGTCTTCAGCGCGGCCCAGGTCGACCCCGCGGGCCAGCCCCTGCAGGCCGACCCAGACTCCGGCGACCAGGCCGACGAGACCGGCCAGAGAACGTGATGATCACCGGCCGTCAGCCGGAGGAAGAGCTTGATCGGACAGCCGATGAAGACGGCGCTGCCGACGATCAGGAAGACCCCGGCGATCAACCGCGCCAGGGGCGCGCTGCCGCCACGCGAGCGGAATTCCCGGAACAACGCGGCGCAGAGAATGGAGCCGAGGACGAAGCCAATCAGTTCCGGCCGCAGGTACTGCATGCGCTCATTATCGTGCAGACCAAGGGCACCGGAGGAGTTTTCGATAAAACAGGAGACGCAGATGCCGCTGTTCTGAGGATTCCCCCAGACCGCACAGCAGGACGCCGAGGACACCCAGGCCGAGCCCGGCGGCCAGGACAATCCAGAGATGACGATCACGCAGGGACGGACTCATTCACAGCCTCCGGCGAGACGGCTCTGCAGATAGTAGCCGTCCTTGACGACCTGCGCCAGGGTCAGGTTGTCCGGCTGGGCGCGCAGGCGATCGCGGATCAGCGGCAAGCCCTTCGACACAGCAGATTCAATCAGCGGCCGCTGGTTCAGCGGGCTGGCAGCATCGACATAATCAGCGTTGCTTCGTCACCGCAGCGGCAAGCTTGGTCAGGGCCCGGTCAAACTGCCCCATCCGCAGCAGGATATCGCCACTCAGCAGATCGTTATGTGCTTCACCGGGCAGGGCTCGTTCCAGCTCTTCGAGCTTGAGCAAGGCTTCCTGCAGGGCCCCCTGATCGCGCAGCTCGATCAACCGGGCTGTAATGTCCGTTCAATAAAGGCGACCCGTGCCTGGTACAGCATTTCACGCTCGAGTTGACGATTGAGCGGCAGAGCGTCGCGCTCGATTGTCCCGCGGCCCGGCACCGGCCAGCAGTACGGCCGTCAAGAACCAGCACGACCAGCCAGGGCGGCGATCATGAGTTGATCGAAACGATCACGCAGCATCGTCTTCAGAACTCCTGGTAAGGCGGCATGTTGGCGCGTTTCGCCATGGCCCGGATCGGATCGTAATCCTGATCGAGCAGCGTTTCGAAACCATCGACCCAGGCCGAGTCGAGCACCTTGAGCGTCTCACCGTCTATCTTCGACGGTGGTCTCCGGGGTCAGCTCAACCAGCACCTTGCGGAATTTCTCCACCAGCTCCGCATCGACATCTTTGGCCGCGCCGAAGGTACAGTAAGGGAATAATCTCACTCTGCGCCAGGATGCGGAAATCATCGGCCGAGATCTCGCCCTTCGCGCGTCATCAGTTCAAGGTCGAGAGCCGGTGCCGCGGCGACATCGTAATCACCGAAGTAAACACCGTAGATGACCTTTTCATGCTTGTAGGCACCGTGCGGGATCGCGTAGTAATCGAGCTCGCGTTCAGGATCAAAACCGGCCTGCAGCATCAGGTCGTACTGGGCCAGGTAACCGGTCGGCGCCAGTTGCGGGCCGAAGATCATGCGCTTGCCTTGCAGATCTTCCAGCGTCCTGATCGGGCTGTCGCGGCGCACGATGATGGCACCGGCCGTGCGTGAGCCGAATTGACCACGCTTCTCTGTCGCAATCAGCTGCAGGCCGTGGTTCTCACGCATGATGATGTAGAGCAGGCTGTTGCCGTGGGTAAAGGTAAATTCACCGGCGGCAAAGCGCGACTCAAAATCCTGGGTATCGACCGGAACCGCCTCGAAGGGGCGGCCCAGCTGCTGCGACAGGTAGGCGGTCAACGGCCGGAAACGCTGCATGGTTTCGGCTTCGCTGTTGCAGTTCATGTAGCCGATGCGAATCGGCGGGCCTTCGAGAGGCTGTTCGCAACCGCTCAACGACGACTCCGCGAGCAGGCAGTAAGAACCAGGATCAAAGGTTTCATTGTGTCTCCAGCAAAAGATGAAAAGGCAAAGGCTGCATCAGCGGGTAACGGTGATCGACCAGTCCCAGCCCGGGGCGGTCGCGACCATCACGAACGGCCGCAGCAAGATCAGGCCGGATCTGTGGCTCTCCCCACCAGTTGTTACGGGCTTCAGACTGCGGTCGTGACCGTCATTAATCAGTCCGTAGACACCGTTCTCGGCGATCAGGTTGCGCGCCAGCCGACCCTTGCTGTTCAGCCAGCGCACTCCGGCACGGCCATTCTCCGGCGAGACGGTTGTCAACCACCTCGACGGTTGAGTCTTCAAGAAAAATGCCATGCTCGCTGTTGGCGGAAAGATCGTTGCCGACGACCTGCCCCTGCACTGCGCTGCAGGTAGAGACCACGCCGGTTGCCGACGATCCGGTTGCCGCTGAGCCGTGAGCTTGCCGTCACGGATATTGACGCCGTTGACCAGGTTGTTTTCGATCAGGCAGGCGGTCATTTCCAGCTCGCTGTAGACGCAGCGCAGCCCCCACTGGCTGCCGGAGATCATCGAGTTGCTGCATGGTCACCTTGCTGTCGCGAAACTGCACTCCATTGATATTGTCAAGGAAGCGGCAATCATCGATAACTACCTGGGATTCCTGGAATTGTGCGCCACGGATATTGTTTCTGAAGAGGCTGTTCAGCAGCCTGGCCCGGGCGAAATGAGCATGAAAACCACGATAGCCATATTCGACGACGACAGTGCTCCAGAGCGGTTCTCCTGCTTCGCTCACCATCATGTTGATCGCCCCCCAGTCGCCCGGGCGCGGCGATGTGCTTCGGCGGAGGTAAACAGGACCGGCTCTTCTGCCGTGCCGAGGACCCGAATCGTCCCCTGGGAAAAAATTTCATGTTCACCGATGCCGTCACCGTTGCTGTCGAAACGCGTGAAGCGCACCCGGCTGCCCGGTCGGATTTCCAGCGTGGCGCCGGCGGCGACAGTCAGTATTCCGTCTATCAGGATCTCGCCGCTCCAGACCGTATCTTCGAACAGGGTCTGCTCCCCCTGGTAAACCTGCACCTCACCGGCCAGCAGAGTGCTGCAAAGGCAGCGCAACAGGACGACCAGGATCAGGAGCAGGCGTCAGCAGCGATCATTGGCTCACCACCCTGCCCCTGTCGACCCAGCCAGCGAACATTTTCCGTGTTGTCCGTGACCGCAACGCAGTCATAAGGGCAGGTCGCGAGGGTACAGGGCCAGGCCGATCGCGTTGCCGCTGATCGTGTTGCGATCGAGCCAGGGACGACTGCCGGCATCGACAAACACCGCCTCTTCGTCGTGACCGGTAATCCGGTTGTCCAGCAGATAAGGGTTCGAACCATTCCAGCAGAAAATACCGCCTTCGCCGTCCGCTAAGGCGTTCTCCAGGATTTTCGGATGACTCTGCTGCTGGGCGACGATGCCGTAGCGGCAGCGAGGTGATACGGTTGCCGACAATTTCCGGAGACGAGCGCGACACACCTGATGGCGATATCGGCTCGCTCCAGTTCAGCATGGCGCATGCGGCTCTCTGCCGCGTTGTCCAGGGTGATGCCGGACCAGGCGATCTCTTCGACATCCTGACCTGCCACGATCACAAAACGCACCGGCGCATCCGCGGTCCCCTGGATGTCGAGTCTTCCCCCGCACCAGCAGCTCGGTCTGCGCCGAGAGGTACTCCGGGTCGATCTTGGTGCCTTCCGCCGGGATCACGTTGACCTGCGTTCCGGCACGAATCGTCAGGGAGCCACCGGCAGAGGATCAGGACATCACCGGTCATGGTCACGGTGCCTCTCCCAGACCAGGTCTCCCGCGTAGGCGCCGCTGTATCCGAGGACATCAGCATGGCCTGCGGCACTGGGCTGGCCATGGCAGCCACAAGAGTACAGCATGACGATGAACAATCGTTTATTTTATGGTGACTTAGGATTCATATCCAGCGACGTCTCCATGAGAAATTTCCGGGCGACAGCCAAGGCGCTTTCGCCGGACTCAACCCGGCGAACCAGCAGTGCGACATCCACACGCTTCGAGGAGGCGGTTGAGCTTTCTGATCGCCGGCAGCACGGTGGTAAACTGCAGCTCCTCCAGAGGGCGCTGGCCCGTCGCCAGCAGCGGCAGGCCGGCAACCTGGAAGACCGCATCAACGGGCGAGGCATCTCCCGCGACAAAAACCAGGTCGACTTTGTCATGCGGCCAGTAGATCGAGAGGGTCCTGTCCGGTTTCGGCGATCTCGACACGGGTGCTTTCAACGCCGGTCTTTTCCTGGACGTAGAGCGTAACCAGGGCATACAAGAGCCTCTTCCTGGGGACCCTGACCGGCGCCGACAAAGAGCTTCGGTCCGAAACAGGCTTGCGCCGCGGGATGAGCAGACAAGAGCCAGCAACAGCAGGCCGACGAACAGTATTAGCGTACGAACAGCCATTCCATCACCGTGGAGCCGTAAAAGCCGCACAAGAACCAGGAGCGTCACCAGGGCCGCAACGAAGAAGGGGCGCTCCACTCGTCTCCCCTGCCCTGCACTTTCAACAGTCGCCACAATCCGGGCGGCCAGGACGGACAGAGATCAAGCCTGCGATCAGGACTGCGACGATCACCCATTTGAGGATGTCCAGCGGGAATCAGCACGCCGGGAGGAGTCAAGGTCTGCATGACGTTGATCGCCAGAAAGCTCTTGACACCGGACGGGTCCTGCAGCGCCAGCGGCAGATAGCCGAGCTTGGCATTCAACTTGACCAGCGCCAGGGCCAGGTGCGCGGAGAGGACCAGCGGCAGCAGCGACAGGGCCAGCCGGCCGAGCAGGGGCATGAATGCCCGGCAGGAGTGATGATTGCGACGCTGACGGCCGGCAACGCTGCAGGAGCTCCCGTCGAGGCGTCGAGACCTTGACCTGGCCGACGAGGTAGACGATCAATCCCGGGCAGAAGCAGCAGGAGCGGGAAAGAGCAGTCCGATCCAGATCACGGCCAGCGGGTAGAAACCGGCGGCATCCCAGCCGAGCGCCAGGGCCAGCGTTCTCCGGCAGCCAGAAGATCGCTTCGCGCAGATCGACGTAGACCTTGGCAAAGTTGGCGGTCAGCAGACCAAGCAGCACCAGGAAGAAGAGCGTCTCTCGCCGGGCGCAGCCCACCCTGCGCGCAAATCACCGGGCCAGCGCCGGAAGCCGAGCGCGACATTGTCGTTGCAGCAGGTCTGCACGCAGTTCAGGCAGAGGGTGCACGCGGCGCTGTCCTTGATCTCTGCCGGGACCAGGGCCACCGGGCAGCCTTCCGGCCGGGTTCGCCAGTTGAGCCGCAAGCCGCCAAGGGCGGCCTGTCTCCAGGCCAGGCTCGGTCGCAGATACACGGTTTGTCGTGGCAACCGGCACAGACCGCGCGCATCCTTGACCCGCAATTGCCAGGGGGCCAGCCGGGCATACAGGCTGAAGACGGCGCCCGCCGGGCAGAGCAGCAGACAGAAGGAGCGACGCCGGAAGAGCAGTCCGGCGGCAAGGGCGAGGATCACCATCCAGGCCAGCAGCACGGCCGTGTAATCGGGATAACGGTGAATAGCACAGAAAGTAGACCAGCAGCTGCAGCAAGCACCAGCACCAGGGTGACCGGAACAAAATTATTCAGCCAGGCCGGCAGCTCACGGCGCAGCCCGAAGCGGCTGACCACGCCGTTGAGCCAGCCGACCGGGCAGACCGTGCACCAGGAGCGCCCCAGCAGCAGGGCAACGACGACCATCCCCATCATCCAGAGGACCCAGAGGTTGAAGGTCGTAAAGTTGGTGTACATCAGCGGATCGCGCACATCAACACCCGGGGATGGCGTGCTGATGCCAGCCATAGGCGATCATCACCAGCAGCAGCGCCAGCATCGCCAGCCGCAGCACCCGCCAGGTCCAGGTGGACCGCACGATCGCGCCCGAGAACGGGGATGTCGAGAATGTTTTTCATCATGAAGAACCCCGGGACGCGGCACGCGGTACGCGGTACGCGAACCGAAACAAGAACAATTGTCTATCGAAAGCTGCACTATGCATGCATAGTTCTCCATGGTTGCACTTTGACTGCCATCGCAAGCGGTCCCTCGTCCCGCCCCGCGTTCCAGCCTCTAATGATAAACCATGGTACGGGCGGACATATTCATCATGACTGTTGCGGTACAGCACCGGCTTGCCGGTCATCATCTCCAGCGAACGCGCCGACCATTCACGCACGACATGGACCTCGTCTTCGAGGGTGTCTTCCAGGGCGGCCGCAGCAGCCGGGCCACCCAGCGGACCAAGCGCCATGGCGGCATTCATGCGCACCAGCGAGTCAGAATCCTGCAAGCCCGCCGATCAGGGCCGATTCGGCCCGGGCGTCACGCAACTTGCCCAGGGCCAGGAAAGCCTCGGCTCGCTGTTCGCCCCGGACCTGGGTCAGCAGGACATCAAGAGCGCGTTTGTCAGCGATATCGCCCAGGGCGCGAATCGCCGCCAGCGGCCCCTTCACCCCGCGCAGTCGGCAAGGTAGGCGATCAGTGGCGGGACTGCGCTCTTGTTCAGCTTGATCAAGGCACGCGTCGCATAGCGGCGCACTTCGCTGTTGTCGTCAGACAGGGCGCCGATCAAGAGCCGGAAGCGCCGGCAGCATCACCGATTTCACCGAGCGCCCAGGCCGCGACGTAGCGCCGTTCCAAAGTCTGGTCGGCCAGGACAGTGCTGATCGCCGGGACGGCATCAGCAACCTTGAGCGTACCCAGGGCCGCGATCACGTATTCGCGCTGCTGCTTGTCCTCCGACATGAACCTGCTCCAGCAGAACCGGGACGGCTCGCTTGCACCAATCTCGATCAGATCACTGCATAGACCCGGTCGGAGACACCAGGCTCCCGGGCAGACAACAAACCGACCAGCTGGATGATCGCCTGCTGATCACCACCACGGGCATTGGCTTCGAGCTGGTCCAGGTCGAGAGCCGGGTCTGCCGAGCAGGCAGACAGCACCAGGACGCAAACGACGAATGAAAAGATAGCGCAACATGGTTACCAGACCTTGGTCACGGTGATGTCGACCGGTTTCAGCAGCTGCCCTTCCTTGACCACCACGGCGGACGGCTCAATCGTGCCCTTGTCGTAACGGCCGTAAAGATCGCCGAGCTTCGGCGGACCACCGAACTTGTCGCGGGCAGCCAGGTAATAGGTGCCGCCGGCCGGCAGATAGATCAGGTAACGGCCGTCCGGGCCGGTTTTCTCGGAGACGAACTTCGGCCGTTCAGACATCTGCACGTGATCGTAGACGTGCACCCTGGCGCTCTGCCACCGGCTGGCCGTCGCTGTCCAGGATCTGTCCGGCAAGGCCGGTTTTCGATTCCTCGACATCGCCGGTAAAGTTGCGCTGGTCACCGATCTTGACCGGCGCCGACATCTGCATCTCAACGACACCGCCCTGTGACGCTGACCTTGATGAATTCACTGCGGTTGTCACCGGCAACCACCGGCCCGGTCTCTTCACCCTTGGCGCGCTTTCTGGCCACGACGACGTAATCGCCATCAGGCAGTTCCAGGTCGAACTTGCCATCGTCAGCCGGTCGCCGGGGAGATCGCAAAAGCCGGCCCGTAGAGATCCATGCCGGGCTTGTAGACATAGAGACGAACACCCTCGAGAGGCATGGTCACCTGCCCTTGCAGACGCCCTTGCCGGACGAGGGCTTCGCCGCTGCAGCATCTTCACTGCCGCACCCGGCAAGACCGACAATCACAACAGACAGCACCAGCAGACAGATCAGACGTCAACTTCTTCAAGGTCAATCTCCCATCAAACGATGTTCGATACGATTCAAGTCTACTGTTGCAACAACGCCTACTGCTTCAGCAGCACCAGGCGTTCAACGGTATTCGACGCGTAGTGCTCAAACGGCGAATGGTCCATCAGCGCCAGGCCGAAGGCAACGCCCATCTCGTCACCCGGCACAAACACCACATCATGCGGATCACCGGTCTGCAGCGCCCGGCGCAGCGTCACCATCCAGCGACCATGCTCATAACGGGACACGGCAAGCACATCGGCCCGTCCGCCGACCGGGCGCTTGACCAGGTAGCCGGGAGCAACGCTGCCCGGGGGCGCGGAAGCCTTCGTCGGCAGGCATGCGTTCAGCATCGTAGACGGGAGCGTCGCCTTCGCCGAAAGGGCGAATACCATCGCAGATCGTTCAGCATGCGCCCTGGAATTCTCGGTGAACAGCTCGCCGGGGAGTATCGCCATGCATCCCCTTGGCATCCAGGTAGCGATCATCGGCAAAGCCGAGCGCCGCGGTGCGCGCAGCCTTCCAGTTCCACAGGTCAAGCCAGGCTGTTCTCCTGGGCCATGCGCATCTTGTTGGAGGCATGGAAATTGTCCTTGTTCACACCAAAGTCACTGATATGACAGGCATAGGAACAGGAAAAATTATTGAACTGCCCTTTTGCATCCCACAGCAGACCGAAACCGTCCTCCAGTGCGCCGGTGTTCTGCCAGTGTCTCGCCATCGTACAGCCAGTCGAGCATGGACTGGTCGCGGGTTGCGTCTTCCCAGCTCAGGCGCAGGAAAAGGTCGCTGTCGGTGTAAAAGGCACGGATATCGACCGGGACCGGCTCCGGCACTCGGGAGCCATGATGACATGAGGCCGTCGAGGTGTGGACCGTATCTTCATCAATATCGGTAAACGTGCGCAGCTTGTGGGGACGTCCGCCACGGACACTGACCTGCGCGCGGCAAGGCCCTGCTCCCAGTCCGCATCGGTCGGAGCATGATCAAGCCAGAGCGCGTAGGTCCGATCCGCCGGGATATCGCTGCAACCGGCAAAGCTCAGAGAGACCTGCCGAAATCAGCAGCACGGTGATGAGAGACAAACGAGACACGGCATTCCTTGACGAATGATTTAACGCCAGCCACGACCAATGGGCGCGGATCTGTTATCAAGCAAGGAACGTACCAGAATAAAAGGCTAAAAACTCGTGCTATTTCAGCGGGATGACGTGAGGGAGCTGTCTCTTGACGACGAGGAAAGACAGGTTTTTGTCGACGGGTCAGTCGATCAGGCGATACTTTTCCATCTTGTAGCGCAGGGTCGTGCGCTTGATCCCGAGGGTTTCGGCGGCGCGGGTCTGTGAGCCGTCCTCGCGCTGCAGCGTCTGCAGGATCAGCTGGCGTTCGAGGTCCTCGAGGATTTCGGTCAGGCTGCCGCCCTTCTCCGGGATCTGCAGGCAGATCTGGTCGTCGCCCTGCAGCCCCTGCGGGAAATCCCGCGGCGTCAGCTCGCTCCCCTTGGACAGGACCACGGCCCGCTCGATGGCATTCTGCAGTTCGCGCACGTTGCCCGGCCAGTCGTGAGCCAGCAGGCAGCTCAGGGCGCGGGGCGCCAGATCGGTGATCTTCTTGCCGGTTTCGGCGGCATACTTTTCCAGGAAATGACGCGACAGCGGTTCAATGTCCTCGCGCCTGGAACGCAGCGGCGGGACGTTGATGTTGACGACATTCAGCCGGTAGTAGAGGTCTTCGCGGAACCGCCCCTCTTTGACCTGGTCTTCCAGCTTCTTGTTGGTGGCGGCAACGATGCGCACGTTGACGCTGATCGTCTTGTTGCCGCCGACCCGCTCGAACTCATGCTCCTGGATCACACGCAGCAGCTTGACCTGGGCCGCCATGCTCATTTCGGCGACTTCATCGATAAAGAGGGTTCCCTGGTCGGCCCGCTCGAAGCGCCCCTTGCGGGTATCGAGGGCACCGCTGAAAGCGCCTTTCTCGTGACCGAAGAGCTCGCTCTCCAGCACGCCCTCGGAGAGAGCGGCGCAGTTCAGCACGATGAACGGCTTGTCCTTGCGCGGCGAGTTGTAGTGAATCGAGCGGGCCAGCAGCTCCTTGCCGGTCCCCGATTCGCCGGTGATCAGCACGTTGGCGTTGCTGACGGCAACCGACGAGGCCATCTCGTAGACCTGCTGCATGGCCGGCGAGCCGCCGATGATCCCGGAGAAATCGTAACGCCCTTCCAGCTCGGCATGCAGGTAGCGGTTCTCGGCCAGCAGACGCTCGCGCTCCAGGACCTTGGCAACGGTCAGCTTGATTTCATCGGTTTCAAAGGGCTTGGCGATATAATCGTAGGCACCGGAACGCAAGGCCTGCACGGCATTCTCAATCGTGCCGTAAGCGGTCATGACGATGATCGGCAGCGAGGGCTCGTACTGCTTTCAGCTCGGCAAGCAGCTGCAGACCGTCCATCTCCGGCATCTTGATGTCGGTCACGACCAGATCGAAGCGCTCAGTGGCAACCAGGCGCAAGGCCTCTGCACCGCTGCCGACCGTGGAGGTCTCGTAGCCCTCCCTGGCCAGGACGCGACTCAGCAGGCGCCGCATGCCCTCTTCATCGTCAACGATCAGAATCCGTTCAGAAGCCATAATCGATTATCAATCCGTTGTGGTAAACCTTGTTCTTACCTTCGCGCTTGGCCTCGTACATCAGATCGTCAACCGACCTTCAAAAGCGCAGCTGGCATCCGCACCATCGTCGGGAAGCGCAGCAACACCGACGCTGACCGTAATCCCATGGGTTTTGGTGATCCCGGTCAGAAACCGTGGCGATTCCGTCTCGACAAAAATGCGGATACGTTCAGCGACCTTGATCGCCTCGGCAAGCGGCGTCTCCGGCAACAAGGCGACAAACTCCTCGCCACCGTAGCGGATAGATCGTGTCGCAGTCGCGCAGCAGCTCACGCAGCATGTTCGCCATCTCCTGAAGCACGATGTCGCCGTTCGGGTGACCGTAAGTATCATTGAACTTCTTGAAATCATCGACATCGAACAGGATGATCGACAAGCGTTTTGTTATAGCGATTGGCGCGAGCGACCTCTTCGGCAAAAATCTTTTTGAACTGCCGGTGGTTGTAGAGCCCGGTCAGGCCGTCGGTACAGGCGAGCTGCATGGTCTTCTCGTGCAGGCGGGCGTGATCGATACTCATGGTGGCAAAGGAGGTGAGGATCGACAGCAGCTCGAGCTTTTCGTCGCGAAACTCTCGCGGCTTGAAATCATCCAGGTAGAGGACGCCGATGGTCCTCTTGTGGATTTTCAGAGGAACGGCGATCAGGGAGCGGATGCCCTCTTCGATCGCCAGCGGATTGTTGAAGAAATCAGCTGTCTCGGTATCCTTGATGACAAAGAGCTCACCGCGATCAAGAATCTCGTGAGTCAGGCCACCCGGGTTGACGCGCCAGCGATCGAGGGCGACAAACTTTTCACTCAGACCGGCGTGGGCATGCAACTCAAGCTGAGAGGAGCTCTCGTCGTAAAGCGCGATGGTACCGGCAGGCATATCCATAACGGCCATGGCGCTGTGCAGAATGTTCTGCAGCACTTCGTCGAGATCGAGTGACGAAACCACGACCTGGGCGACGTTCAGAATCCCCTTGAGCCCCTCGACCTGCTCAACCAATCTGCTGTCATCAGCGCTCATTCATATGACACAAAACAACCCCCTCAGGTTTAGCGATCATGTCATCATCTCGTGCCGCAGCAAATAGCTGCGGCGCAACAAAACAGTTGATCCTTATCATACCCAT
The DNA here is from genome assembly GCA_963707155.1 of uncultured delta proteobacterium. Lineage (GTDB taxonomy): Bacteria > Desulfobacterota > Desulfuromonadia > Desulfuromonadales > BM103 > M0040. The sequence goes on from CAVPPD010000007.1 coordinate 49,013, forward strand.
CTCGCTGAATATACACAAGCCCTCGCAGCAGGCAACAAGTTGAAATCACTGAGATGTCGAACAAACATCCCGATAGAGAGCCAAAGTCGCGACCTATCCAGGTTGACACCCACCACATCTTGTGGTTTAAATTTCTCTCGACACAATATAGTGCATCTCACCATTACTCAATGAAATCCTTAACACATTTCAGGAAGGCCAACCATGTCGAAGCAAGCCCAAGAACCCGCTCTCGAACTGTCTCCAAATGCCGTCACCGTCCTGGAACGCCGCTACCTGCGCCGCGACGAAGAAGGCAAATCCTGGAAGCCCCGCTCGACATGTTCAAGCGGGTCGCCAAAACCATCGCCGCAGGCGAGAAAGAATTCAAGACCGGCAGGGTTCCGGCCGAAGCTCGCCAAAGAGTTCCTGCGGATGATGACCAACCTGGAATTCATGCCGAACTCGCCGACCCTGATGAACGCCGGCCGAGAACTGGGGCAACTCTCGGCTTGCTTCGTCTTGCCGGTCGGCGATTCGATGGAAGAGATTTTCGAAGCGATCAAACAGACGGCACTGATCCATAAAAGTGGCGGCGGCACGGGATTCTCTTTCAGCCGCATCCGCCCGGCCAACGACATGGTCCTCTCCACCAAAGGCGTTTCATCAGGGCCGCTCTCCTTCATGAAGGTCTTTGACGCAGCCACCGAGACGATCAAGCAGGGAGGCACCCGGCGTGGCGCCAACATGGGCATCCTGCGCGTCGACCACCCCGACATCATGGACTTCATCATGTGCAAGCGGGACCAGACGGTGCTGACCAACTTCAACATCTCGGTCGGCATCACCGAAGCCTTCATGGAAGCGGTCGAGAAGGACGCTGATTACGACATCATCAGCCCACGCACCGGCGAAGTCGTCGGCCAGCGTTCGGCCCGCAAGGTCTTTGACCGCATCGTTGACCTGGCCTGGACCAACGGCGAACCGGGCATCATCTTCCTCGACCGTCTCAACCGCGACAACCCGACCCCGCACGTCGGCGAGTTCGAAGCCACCAACCCCTGTGGTGAGCAGCCGCTGCTTCCCTACGAATCGTGCAACCTCGGGTCGATCAACCTGGCCAGGATGGTCAGCAGCGACGGCAAAGTCAACTGGGAGCGTCTGGCCGAGGTCGTCGAACTCGCGACCCGCTTCCTCGACAACGTCATCCAGGTCAACAGATACCCGCTCGAAGCAGATCAAAGAGATGACCCGCGCCAATCGCAAAATCGGACTCGGCGTCATGGGCTGGGCCGACATGCTGATTTTGCTCGGCATCCCCTACAACAGCGAGGCCGCGATCGAGCTGGGCGACAGGGTCATGAAATTCATCAATGAGAAGGCGCACACGGCGTCCCGCCTGCTGGCCAAAGAACGTGGCGCCTTTCCAAATTTCAAGGGCAGCATCTTCGACAACAACGGGGAACCGATCCGCAATGCGACCTGCACCACGATCGCACCGACCGGCACGATTTCAATCATCAGCAACACCTCGAGCGGGATCGAGCCCCTCTTTGCGGTCTCCTACGTTCGACAGGTCCTCGACAATGACGTTCTGGTCGAAGTCCACCCGATCTTTGAAAAGATGGCCAAAGAACGCGGTTTCTATTCAAAGGAGCTGATGAAAACAATCGCCGAGCACGGCACGATCCAGGACCTTGACGAGATCCCGGAAGACATCCGCGATATCTTTGTCACCTCGCACGACATCACTCCGGAAGATCACATCCGCATGCAGGCGGCCTTCCAGAATCACACGGACAATGCCGTGTCAAAAACCGTCAACTTCTGCAACGACGCCACCAGGGAAGATGTCGCCACGGTCTATCGACTCGCCTATCAGAGTGGCTGCAAAGGGGTCACAATCTACCGGGACGGCTCACGCGACATGCAGGTCCTCTCGGTCAAGAGGGAAGAGGTCAAGGCCGAAGACAGCGTGCCTCATGAGTCGGCCAAGAAGCGCTTCAAACGCGACCGGCCACGGGCGCTGAAAGGCAGCACCTACCAGATGCAGACCGGCTGCGGTCCGCTTTACATCACGGTGAACGAGGATGATGCCGGCGTTTTCGAGCTCTTCACCACCATGGGCAAGGCCGGCGGTTGCGCCTCGTCCCAATGCGAAGCAATCGGCCGCCTGGTCTCCCTGGCCTGGCGTTCCGGTGTTCAGGCCCGTCAGGCCGTCAAGCAGATGATCGGCATCACCTGCCACAAACCGGCCGGCTTTGGTGAAAATCGCGTCACCTCCTGTGCCGATGCCGTCGCCAAAGCGATCCAGATGCACATGGCGGACCACGAAGAGCTGAACTCACTCACGCCAACAACGGTGGCGCCTGCCCTGATTGCGGTGGTCCGGTCGAGCATGAGGGGGGCTGCTGCGTCTGTCACGTCTGCGGCTACTCGGAGTGTGCCTGAGACTGACAAATCAGGGCACCAACAAAGCGTCTGCGTTCCTGAAACAGCTCAGGCCGTGGTACAGTCAGTCCTGACGAATCGTCAGTGACAAATGGCAGTCCCCTTCCTCAATGCAGACACGTTTGATAAATGAATGGCTGAGTCACAAAGCCCTGGTTGTTTTTCACCCTTTTAAGGAGTTGTCATGTTCAGATCGAACGTCAAGAAATTCCAGCTCGGCATCCTGATGACCGGCCTTTTCCTGCTGATCACCGTCCTTCCGGCCACGGCCGGCTTGAGTGACCTGCTGGGCAAAAAAGAGCTTGATGAAACAGAGCGTCAGGAGACCATTGAACGGATCGACAGTATCCAGGAAAAGTTGAAGCTTTTGCAGGACAAGCTCCGTGCCCTCGAACGCCGCAAGGCGGCTAAAGAGACGGCGTTAAAGGCAGATCAGGCCTCCGGGGCAATCCCGGCGACCCCTGTGCAGATCAACTGGCAGCCGGTCGATGCGGAGACGACTGACCCGGGAGAATTCGGTCTTTACACCTACCTGCTCTTCAAAGGCGAAATGTCGGACAGTGCTGCTGTCGGGATTCTTGAGGATTTCATCCTGACCATCGAGACCCTTCCGGAGAATGACATCCCCACCGGCCTGGGCAACCGCTTCCTGGTGCCGGTGGAGAAGCCTCAATCAATGGTCAGCCTGGGTCGTCAGCCTTATGACTTCAAATTGAACAAAGTCTACCTGGACCGTCTGCAGTTACAGGACAACCTGCCCGATGGTCCGGTCCTGGTGTCCATGCGTCAATCACTCGACCCCTTCTCCCAGGACGCTTTACCTGCATTTCTGGCGGTGAGCGTCGGTCGCCAGAACCCGCAGAGGGCCCTGGAGCTTGCCAAGATCTGGCACCACCAGGAGAAGGACGCCATCACTGTCAAGGATCATCCGGTCTCCGCACTTTTCTGGGAGGTTATTGACGGCGCCGGGCCGACCCAGGTGGTTCGTTACCAGCAGCGCACCCTGGTCGCTTTACCGCAGCAATGACAGCCTGGGAAGAGGCGTGCAAGCGCTGTGGCCTCTGCTGTTTTGAAAAATCAGTCGATTTGAAGGGGCGTTTCGTGACCACCAGAATCCCCTGTCGGCACCTGGATATCGTCACTCGTGAATGTCGCGTCTACGAAAAACGGCTGGATGTGGGCGAAGGCTGTGTCAAGCTGACTCCCGAGCTGGTTGCCAAGGCAGACTGGCTGCCTTCTGACTGCTCTTATCGCACGACCACGAAGAGCGATTCGGCAGACGGGTAAAGCCGTCTCCTCGGCCCTTTCCCTCTCATGGAGAAATCAGGTTGCGCCAACTCATCGGAGACAAAGCAAAGTTCGGCTGGTGCCTCTACGACTGGGCCAATTCAGCCTTCGCCACGGTGATCCTGGCCGCGGTCCTGCCGGTTTACTTTGCAAGCCTGGTCCCTGAGCGCGGCGCAGACTCTTTTCTGGAGCACAGGACCGGTTCCCGCAACCGCCCTGTGGGGCTATATCGTCTCGCTCTCCATGGCCATGGTCGCCTTGATTGCCCCGGGGATCGGCAATCTCTCCGACCGGCGAGGCTGGCGGCTGCGCCTGCTCACTCTTTCCTGCCTGCTCGGCTCTTTTGCCACCTGCGGCCTGTTCTTTGCCGGTCCCGGCCAATACTGGCTGGCGGCGATCCTTTTCATCCTCGGCAACATCGGCTTTGCCGCCGGCAACATTTTTTATAACGCCTATCTCCCTGATCTGGCATCCGGTCACGAGGCCGATCGTCTCTCTGCGCGCGGCTTTGCCCTCGGTTACATCGGCGGCGGCTTAATGCTGTTGATCGTTTTCATGATGATTCAGCAACACGAGTTGTTGGGGCTGCCCGACAAAGGAGCCGCCACCCGCCTCGGCTTCCTGCTGACCGGCGCCTGGTGGCTTGGCTTCGCCCTGCCCGCCTTCGCCTGGCTCAAGGTCCGTGCCCGTCACAACGGGGCGACACATGCACTCAAGACTCCACGAGATTACCTGAAGACCTTGACCGAGCTGCGCAATTACCGGGACCTCAGCAGGTTCCTGGTCGCTTTCCTGATTTACAACGACGGCATCCAGACCATCATCGCCGTTTCGGCCATCTTTGCCCGCGATGAGTTCGGCCTGGACACCGGCACCATCCTCGGCTGCTTCCTGATGATCCAGTTTGTCGCCATGCCCGGCGCCCTGCTGTTCTCTCGCCTGGCAGGTCGTTTCAACACCAAGCGGGCGGTCCTGCTCAGCCTGGTGCTTTTCACCCTGATTGCCGGATACGCCTCGATTATGAGCACAGCGCCTCGAGTTCTGGCTGCTCGGCTTCGCGGTCGCAATCGTCCTCGGCGGCAGCCAGGCTCTCAGTCGTTCACTCTTTTCCAGCCTGGTGCCGAAACAGAGGAGTGCCGAGTTCTTCGGCTTTTACGCTGTCAGTTCCAAATTCGCTTCGATCTTTGGGCCTCTCACTTTCGCACTCCTGATCGAGATGACCGGTTCCAATCGAATCGCCATCCTGGCGCTGGCCGGCTTTTTTGTAGTCGGGATTATTTTGCTGATGGGGGTGGATGTTGAAGAGGGGAAGATCAAGGCCGAATCAATTTATTAAAAAAGCTCCGGTCAATCTGTTGTCCACGGAAACAAGACCGACAAGACCTCACGGATTGTCATGCTCCGTGCTCCGAATCAGCGGCCTTCTGTATGGGCAGGGTAAACGTCACAGCGGTTCCTTCTCCCGGACGGCTGGCGATGCAAACTTCCCCGCCGTGCTCCTCGACGATCCGCTTGACAATACACATCCCGAGACCCAGCCCCTGCGTCACCATTGTGGTTTTCGCACGGTAGAACCTTTCAAAAACTTGCTCGATCTCCTCGCTGGTCATGCCGATGCCGTAATCCTTAATTGAGATTTTGACCTGATTTTCATCTGTTTCGGTTGCAACCTCCACGGTCCGGGATTCAGGTGAATATTTCACGGCATTATCCAGGAGGTTGTTCAGCACCTGGGTGATGCGGACACTATCGATCCACATGATTTCCGGCAGGGTGTCGACATGAGTCAGGGTGAAGTTGAAATCAGGACATTTGAGCGCGGTTGATGCAAGGACCTTCTTGATGAGCTTTTCGAGAGAAGCCTCCTCCCGCGTGAAACGAAATGGCCGATCAAGTTGAATCTGCTCAACATCCAGAAGATCGTCGGTTAGACGGGTCAGGATTTCGGCGTTGCTTCGGATGATGGCCGCATAGGATTGCTGCTCCTGTGCGCTGATACTGAGATGAGCCGTGTTTTCCAAAAGTTCGGCATATCCCATGATCGCGACGAGGGGAGTCCGTAATTCGTGTGCGGCCGTGGAGATGAAATCACTTTTGGCCCGGGCTAACTTCTGCAGTGCTCTTTCGGCCTGTTTCTGTGTGGTGATGTCAAAGAGAGTGCTCAAAACTCGCAACTCATTTTCATGCTCGATGGCGCGGCTGGAGACAAGGCAGGTCAGCTTCCGTCCGTCCTTGTGGTAAAAGCTGGCCTCCATGTCATCCACAAATCCATGTTCCGTAATGGCGGCAAGCATACGATCACGCTCTGCAGGGTCGCACCAGAAACCGACCTCCTGCGAAGTGCGCCCGAGCACTTCGTCTGCGGAAAAGCCGGACTTTTCCAAAAAAGCGGGGTTCACCATGTGAATGACGCCGGAGGGAGAGGAGATGACAGACGCGATCGGATTCGATGCAAAAAAGACTCGGAACAGCGTATCACTTTTCCGTAAGGCATCTTCAGCCAGTTTACGCTCAGTAATGTCGCGGTCGATGCCCCGATAGCCACGGAATTGACCGTCCTCATCAAAGATTGGAGTCCCGCTTGATTCAATAATAACCTCATGGCCATCTTTGTGGAGGTTCCTGTTCACCAGGTGACTGAACGGCAGGTATTTTTTTGCGATCGGGTCAAAATGCCTGCGTACCCGCTCCGCTTCCTCTGCTTCCATCAGATCAAAAGCGTTCAGGCCGATCAGCTCTTCGGGTTCGTAACCCAGCAGCGTCCTGATACTGGGACTTGCATAGGTGAAATTTGCATGTTCATCAAACTCCCAGAACCAGTCCGGAGAGTTCTCAACCATTCTTTTGAAGCGGTCCTGTTCACTTGACATGGAATCGACCTGACACACCCTGAGATGAAATACACCCTGAGATTGACTCTCGTTACAGACATCTGCTCTAATCATACACAATTAAGCGCAAGGGGAACAGCCCCGACATTGCGTAATATAATCAGCAAAGGAGCATGATAATGGACGTTAAAGAAAAGGTTCTGGAGGTTATGCGCGCTGAAGGCCAACCCCTCAATGCGGGGAAAATTGCTGAACTTGGTGCCCTCGACAGGAAAGAGGTCGATAAAGCCATGGCGCAATTAAAAAAAGAAGAGAAGATTGTTTCGCCGAAGCGCTGCTATTGGAGCCCGGCCTAGGAGAATCACCCTTTTCGAATCCGCGGATCGGCCATGGCGTAGCTGATATCAGCCAGCAGGTTGCCAACCAGGGTCAGCACGGCGCCAATCACCAGGATTCCCATGATCAGCGGATAGTCGCGCATCATGACGCCGTCATAAAAAAGCTTCCCCATACCGGGTATGGCAAAAATGGTTTCAAAGATAACGCTGCCGCCGATCAAACCGGGGATCGAAAGACCAAGGATGGTAATGACCGGCAAGAGCGCATTGCGCAAGGCGTGCTTGTAGATAACGACCCTTTCCGAGAGCCCTTTGGCGCGGGCGGTGAGGATGTAGTCCTGCCGGATCACCTCGAGCATGTTGGAGCGCATGTAACGGGAAAAACCAGCCAGCCCACCGAAGGCGGAGACGAACACCGGCATGATCAGGTGGTGAACAATGTCCAGGAATTGCCTGCCGGAGCTCATGTAATCGTAGCCGATCGACTTCAGCCCGGCGACCGGAAGCAGCCCCATCCGCACACCGAAATAATCCATCATCAGCAGCGCCAGCCAGAAAGACGGCATGGCGAAACCGAGGAAGACAAAGATAGTAGTCCCCCGGTCAAACAGGGAATTCCGCCGCACCGCGGAGAGGATGCCAACCGGCACGGCAACAGCAAGAATAACGACAATGGACAAAACATTGATCAGGATGGTGATCGGCATACGCTCGCTGATTTTGTCCAAAACCGGACGGTGATCCTGGGCGAATGATTCTCCGAAATCGAGGGTCACGATCTGCTTCATCCACAGACCATACTGAACATAGAGCGGCTTATCCAGGTTGTAGCGCTCGCGCAATCGATCACGCATCTCCACGCTCGACTTCGGGTTGAGATCGGTCTGCATATCGGTCGGTTCGCCAGGAGCCAGGTGGATGACGACAAAGCTGATCAGGGTAATGCCGATCAGCAGTGGAATCATCATCAGCAGGCGTTTTGAAAGATATAAGAGCATGAATAAAAGACCGTGACCTGTGGAATCAAAAGAGTTCTAACGCGTATACTTCTGCTCGCTTTGCGGCACATACCATTTGATAAAGTTATGCGTGATCCCCGCCGGTGACGGTTCAATGCCGCGGAAACGCTTTGCCACCGCCGGCAAGGCTTCACCAACATAGAGGAACGTATAAGGCTGTTCTTCAGCCAGGATCTCCTGGAAGCGGTCATAGATCCGCTTGCGTTCGGCCTGATCGAACGTCCGTCGGCCGGCTTCCAGCAGTTCATCGACTTCCCGGTTGCTGTATTTGACAAAATTCAGTTCGCGCGGGGCCGTTTTGCTGGAATGCCAGATGTTGAACTGGTCAGGCTCCGGCCCGCCACTCCAGCCGAGGATGGTCGCGTCGAAGTTCCCTGTGAAGATGAATTCTTTCAAAAAGGTAGCCCATTCCACGACACGGATCTCAATGGCTATGCCCACTTCCTTGAGGCGTCGCTGAATAATTTCCGCGGTCTTGGAGCGCAGATCGTTCCCCTGGTTGGTGACGATGGTAAAGGACAGCTTTTGACCATCCTTGTCCAGGACACCGTCACCATCGCTGTCGACCCAGCCAGCTTCGGCTAAAAGTGTCCGGGACAGCTCCGGGTTGAACTCGTAACGTTTGACCTTGGCATTATAGACCCAGGTGTCGGGTTTGTAGGGTCCGGTCGCAACCTGGCCAAGACCCAGCAGGACTCCGTCGATCAGCTCCTGTTTGTCGATGGCGTGGGAGATCGCCTGCCGGACACGCTTGTCCTGAAAGAGTGGCTTGGTCAGGTTGAAGCCAAGATAAGTGTAACTGAACGACAGGTAACGATACTTGTTAAAGTTGCGTTTAAACGCGGGCGTATCGGTTTGCGTCTCATACTGGATCGGGGTCAGGCCCATCAGGTCGAGACCACCGGACTGCAGCTCGAGGAACTGGGTCGAGGTGTCCGGAATCACGCGATAGACGACACGATGGATATAGGGCTGGCCCTCGAAATAGTCGGGGTTGGCCAGCAGCTCCACTTTTTCGCCGGCGTCCCACTTGACGAATGTGTAGGGTCCGGTGCCAATCGGGCTGCGCGAGAGCGGGCTTTTGGTGACATCCTGCCCTTCAAGCAGATGCTTTGGATGAATGGATGTCCCCCAGCTCTCCAGGGCGGGAGCGTAGGGCTTCTCGTAAGTGACACGGAAGGTGTAGTCATCAAGAGCCTCGGCCTTGGCGACCTGCAGAAAATCCTCGGCGTACGAGGTTGGCACCTCCGGATTGATGTACAGCTGGTAGGTAAAAAGCACGTCGGCGCTGGTGAACGGGGCGCCGTCATGCCAGGTCACGCCTTTACGCAGATGAAAGGTGAACGAGAGATTATCTTCGGAGATCTCCCAGGATTCTGCCAGCTCACCCTCCAGCTGCAGATTTTTATCGTAACGGATCAGGCCGTTGTAGACCAGGCGATTGATATCACTGGAGGCGGAGTCTGATGAGAGCACCGGCAACAGGTTGTTCGGTTCGCCGATCGATGCCTCGATAAAGGTATCTCCGTGAACCGCCTTGGCCGCGTCACCCTCTGCGGGGATCACGGCCTGCTGCTGCTCGCAGCCCAGCAGGAGAAACAACAGAACGCTCAGAACATATTTCACAAAAGGGCTCCTTGAAATGATTCGCTAAATCCGGAAATAAACCCTGCGGCTGCTCTCTGCCAGCCGCTGTCTCTTATTCATTGTCCAGAGAGACAATCGTCACACCCGGCGGGGGTGCCAACTGGAAGATCCCGGATTGCATGCTGACGTTTACCTCCGGCTCAGAAAATTCGAGGCTGGCGGTGGTCTCCTGCCCGGGGATCTCAAGACCGAAGTGAAGCGGGAAACGCTCCACACCTTCGGCAAACTGGTCGTAGGTGATTCTCAACAGCAAGGTGTCGCGATCATAGTAACTCACTTCAGTGACAAGCTGCTCGCCGTTAAAGATCAACTCCTGGCGACGCGACGCCCCGCTTCGCACCAGCAGCCAGCCGCCATCGAGAAGTTCGAACGCTTTTTCACTCGCGGCCTCGATCATCGGCGGCTGGAAAAGGAGTACACCGACCAGGTCTGTCAGCTTCAGCGGAAGTCGAACAAACCGGCCGAGATTCGCTGACGTCGCAGCACCGGTGTAGAACAGGTTCTGCGAAGGCAGAAAGACCCGCAGCTTCTCACCATCTGCGGCCAGCAGCAGCAGGGGCGAGCCAAAGGGACTTAAAGTTTCGGCACGCAAGCGGTCAGGCTTTTCTGCCAGCAGGACCTGGGTCCCGGAGACCGATTTTTCAGGGGAATGAACCTTGACCTTGGCCAGTCCCCGGACCGAGGTGATCCGTGCTGAAGACTCTGTCCACGCCTGCATGAGTCCCGCTGCAAAATCCTGGCTCAGCTGCTCACCAACGAGCTTTGGTCGCGCAGGCGCGCAAGCCGTCACGATGGCCGCAGTCAGAAACAGTGTCAGGACGAGAGTGCGACAGGCCACGATTGTACCCTAGATTGCGTCGTCAAGAGTTTTGAGCCTGGCGCGAATGTCGTCGTTGTCTGGCTGCAGCTCGAGCGCCCTCTCGAAGGCGGAGCGTGCCTGGTCCAGATTCTTCAACGCGAGGTGGATCTCGCCGAGGTGTTCAAAGATAACCGAATCTTCAGACAGTTCGAGGCTCGCCTCCTCGATCACTTTGAGAGCCTCGAGGAAACGCCCCAAGCGGTAGTAGACCCATCCCAGGGTGTCCAGGATATGAGGTGCCGGCTTCAGCTTGACAGAACGTTCAGCATAATCCAGCGCAATATCCAGGTCGCGGTTTTCGACGGCCATGGCGTAGGCCAAAAAGTTGAGAGCTTCTGCGTGCTCCGGGTCAAGGGCAATAAGAGCTTGAGCGCCCTGCAGGGCCTGCTCGTGCTCTCCGACACGCTCAAGCACAAGAATTTTCTGATAGAGGAGCTCGATATTGCCGGGATAAAGCCCGACACCCCGTTCGACAGTGGCGAGGGCGTTATCGTGCTGGTCATGGGTCATGTAAAGAGAGGTCAGGTAGTTGTAGACCTGTGGCCGTGGCTGCCCTTCGAGCATCCTCGATTCCAGCAGCCTGATCGCTTCGTCGGTCCGTTCTGTTTCCAGGTAGATGTATCCGATATGGGAGATGGCGTCGTCGTAAAGAGCAGACTCCTTGCCGATGCCGTGAAAAGCCTCCAGTGCCAGGTCCCACTGCTGCAGACTTTCATAAGCTGTGCCGAGATAGTAGCGGGCCGGGTCGAGATCCGGCTGCAGGTCGAGGAGCTCTTTGAAGGCTGAGACAGCGTCGTTCCATTGCTTCTTTTCCAGAAAGATCAGGCCGATCTTGCGGCGGGCTTCAAAGTCCTCCGGTTTGAGCTCGACGATAATCTCCAGCTCCTCAAGGGCGTCATCATAACGCTCCATGCCGACATAAACCCGGGCAAGGTGATGGCGCAGAGTGAAATCAAGCGGGCGTTGTTCAAGGACCTCGGTAAAAACATCCAGCGCATTCTGCCACTCTTTAAGTTCTTCATAGAGCAGGCCGAGCTCCAGGTAAGCCCTGTCCAGGCCGGGGTTGCGCAGGATCAGGTCCCGGTACTGCTCCACGGCCATCTGGTTCAAACCGGTCTCACGATAAAGTCGGGCCAGGGCCATACGCCCTGCACTTGACTCCGGATGGCGTGCCAGAAGATCTTTTAACTCCTCTAAAGCGAGATCGACATCCCCGGCCCTTACCAGCGCGATCGCAAGGTGCAATCGGGTTTGCTCTTGTTCCGGGTCCAGTTCGAGCACACGACGAAAGTAGGGGATCGCCAGATCAGGCTTCTGATTACTGAAATGGGCGTTGCCGAGGGCCAGGTTGGCCTTAACCGAATCGGGGTGACGTAACAGGACATCCTCAATCACCCGGATCGCCTCCTCCGATTTCTCAAAGGCAAGATAGAGCTCGGCCAGTTCAAAGCGCAGGTCCTCATTTTCAGGGTCATAGTCGACCGCCAGCAGGTAAGCCTCAAGAGCGCCATCACGGTCGTTATCGGCCAGCAGCATACGTGCGCGGGCATAATGAAAATATGCGTTCGACTGTGGTTCGTTCAGCAGGGAGACATAAGGGGATTCATTGATTCCTGGCTGTGGTGGTCACCATCGGCGACAACGGCAGCACAGCCACACAGAAGGGATGTCAGAAGAAGAGCTGATCTACAGAGGTGAAGCAATGACATTTAAGGTATCTCACAGGGTTAACGATGAATAAAGGTAGCACAGTCCACCGGCACGGTCAATCGGGGTCGCTCTCCAGGGCAGGCACTTTACATGCTTATATCTTCTGATAATCTTTAGGGAAATTCGGAAACAGCACCCTTGAGCAGTGGGACGGGACTGCGAGGGTGGAGCGGCGGGAGACAGGAGCTCTTTTCAATCAGGCTGCTGTGTTGACATCAGGCGAGTAGAGCCGGTGGGCGTCCGTTGACCAGCCCCCTCGGACTGTTTGAAAAATCCCCCTTCGTTCTTGTCGACACCACGCAGGCAGTTGATTATAATGTGCTGTGATTTATGACAGGCCAGGAGCAGAAAGTATGAAACCGGAACGTAAGCTGCCATTAAAGGATGCCTGGGTCATCTGGTTTGTGCTTGGCGTGGTCATGCTGAACTACCCGTTTCTGCACATATTCAACAAATCCATCCTGATTTTCGGTATCCCTCTGACGATCCTTTACTTCTACGTCGGCTGGCCGATCTCCATCTTTGTTATCTACCTCTTTTCCGTCTATCTGGGCAGACACTCCGATGAGGATTCCCCCGCAGAGGTTCGGAAGAACACCCCACAGGGAGGGGCTACGTGATTTCAGTCACAATCGTCGCCCTGACATCCGTCTGCTATTTCAGCATTCTTTTCGCCGTCGCCTATTACGCTGACCGCCAGCGCAGGCTGGGACGCAGCCTGATTGACAATCCTTCCGTCTACTCACTCTCACTGGCCGTCTACTGTACATCATGGACTTTTTATGGCAGCGTCGGCCGTGCGGCAACGCATGGCATCGATTTTCTGGCGATTTATCTGGGCCCGACCCTGATCGCCTTTTCGTGGTGGTTTCTGCTGCGCAAGATCGTCCGCGTCAGCAAAGAGCAGAACATTGCCAGTATTGCCGACTTTGTTTCCAGTCGTTATGGCAAATCGTCCCTGCTCGGCGCAGTGGTCACCATTTTCGCCGTACTCGGCATCATGCCGTACATCGCCTTGCAGCTCAAGGCGGTCGCACGCACTTTTGACCTGCTGGTCGACCCCCTCTCCAGCGCCAGTGCGATGCATGTCCTGCCGAGGTTTGATCTGCATTTTGATTCTGCGCTCGTCGTTGCACTGATACTCGGCCTCTTCGGGATTATCTTCGGTGCCCGACACCTGGACACCTCTGAACGACACGAAGGGCTGGTTGCAGCCATCGCCCTTGAGTCTGTCGTCAAAATTCTTGCCTTTGTCGCCGCCGGGCTGTTTGTCACCTATGGCCTGTTTGACGGTTTCGCTGACATCTTCAAGGACTTCTCGACCCGTTTTCCGGAGCGCAGCCACTTGCTGCAACTTGGAACGGGAGAAAATTCCTACGCCCACTGGCTGAGCATGACCATCATTTCGATGATGGCCATCATGTTCCTGCCGCGACAGTTTCACATCATGGTCATCGAGAACTGTCGCGAGGAGCATATCCGCAGCGCCATGTGGCGTTTCCCCGCCTATATGGTCATCATCAACCTGTTCGTCATCCCGATTGCCCTGGGCGGCCTGCTGCTCGCAAACGGCGACACGCACAATGCTGATTTTTTTGTGATCACCCTGCCCCTTCTCTATGGTCATCCCTGGCTTGCCCTGCTGGTCTTCCTCGGCGGTTTCTCGGCCTCGGCCGGCATGGTCATGGTCTCGTCCGTGGCCTTGTCCACCATGATTCTCAACCACTTGCTCATCCCGATCATTCTCAAATTTCACACCGGAGCCGAGAACCTCTCGGTGCTGCTCGTCAACCTCAAGCGGCTCGGCATCATCGCCGTTATTTTTCTTGGCTACCTCTACTACCGTTTACTTGGTGAATCCGCAGCCCTGGTCAATATCGGTCTGATCTCCTTTGTCGCAGCCACCCAGTTCGCTCCGGCAGTCATCGGCGGTCTCTACTGGCGTCAGGCGACTCGCCGCGGAGCAACCATCGGCCTGATTCTTGGCTTCGTTGTCTGGTTTTACACACTCCTGGTACCGTCTTTCGTGCAGACCGGCTGGATCGGACACATCGATCATGGAACACGGCCTCTGGGGACTGGCGGTACTGAAACCAACCGAGCTGTTCGGCTTGACCGGTTTTGACCTGTGGACCCATTCTCTTTTCTGGACCATGTTCTTCAACCTTGGAAGCTACCTGGCGATCTCCCTGATCACAACCCCGACCAGTGAAGAAATGGGACAAATCCATAAATTTGTCGATGTCTTCAAACCGGCGCCGGTTGTCAAGGAAAGGACCCGTATCACCAAGGCACCGACAGTCATTGAGTTTGTTGAACTGATGGCGAAATTCATCGGCCAAAAACCTGCCCACGCGGCAATCTCCGAATATCTCGGCAATCGAGAGATCGATGAAAAAGGCGGCCTTTCAGAGCAGGAACTTCCCAAACTGAAACGCTTTACCGAGTTGACGCTGGCCGGATCAGTCGGCGTCGCGCCGGCCCGCATTATCGTCGACAAGTATCTCTCGGCGCGCGGCAGCCACATGGAGGATGTTTTCGACCTGTTCGGATCGGTCAACATCAGCCGCGCAGCAAGCCGCGAGCAGCTGAGCGTTCTCTACGACGCGGCACGAGCCATCGCCAGCGGCAATAACCTGCAAATGATTCTCGACGAGCTGCTCAAGATTTTCACAGATCAGTTCAAGTTTGATCTCTGCGTCATCAGAATCCTTGACGAAGACCGCCAGACCCTGACGGTACGCAGCCAGCGCGGCATGACCTCGGAGCACTTTGGTGAGTCGGAGCGGGACCTGACGATGGACACCTTTATCGGCGAGACCTTTCTGACTAACAGTGTCACCCTGGTCAATGACAGTGATTTCATCAGCAAGCCGGAGACGGCCAAGATTATCCACCGCGAAGGGATTCTCTCCTTTGCTCACGCTCCGATCTCCATAGAGGGTCAACCGGTCGGCGTCCTTTCAGCGTTCTCACGCTCCGCGAAGGGGATTTTCTCCAAGGAGTTTGTCGAGCTGTTCAGCAACCTCGCCGGACAGGTTGGTATCGCCTGGCGAAATGCGCAACAGACCGATCATCTGATCGCAGCCCGTGAACAGCAGCGGGAGCTGGAGATTGCCAAGAACATCCAGCTCGGCCTGCTGCCAACCAGAACGCCCTCGATCCCGGGAGTGCTGCTTGGCGGCATCTGTATCCCGGCCAAAGAGGTGGGTGGAGACTATTTCGACTACCTGCTGCAGGACGATGGTCGACTCGACCTGGTGATTGCCGATGTTTCCGGCCATAACGTTGGAGCAGCCCTGATCATGGCAGAGACCCGCACCATGATCCGCTCCCGCGGCGGGCAGTTCAGTTCCCCCAGGGAGCTCCTCTGCGAACTCAACCAGTTCTTCTATGACGATCTGAGCCGGGCAGAGCTGTTCATCACGCTCTTCTACCTGCAATACTATCCGGAAAATCGTCAGATCAGCTTCGCCAGTGCCGGGCATTCCCCCACCCTGCTCTGGCGTGCCCGGACCGGGCAATGTTTACGTCTCGACCCGGAAGGCCTGATTATCGGTGTCAGGGAAGAGTTTCCCTATGAGCAGGAGTCTCTGGAACTGGACGATGGAGATGTGTTGCTGCTCTATACCGATGGCCTGATTGAGGCGGAGAATGACCAGAAGGAGTTGTTTGGTGAAGATCGTCTGGCAGAGTTGCTGGAGCAAAGATGTCAGCTGGAGCCGCAGGAGCTGATCAACCATATCGTTGAACATGTCAGAGAGTTCTCGGGACAGAACAACTTTCACGATGATGTCTCCCTGGTTGTCATGCAGGTCAGGCCTGACGAAGAGAGCAGCCGGGAGAAAGGTTAATGGAGAAAACATCCAGCAATATCAGTTTGTTGCATAATGAACATGAAGTTTGCCCAGCTCTGTTGACAGTGTAACGGGTGTATTTTCTTAATCCAGACAGTTTGATAACAATATGATAAGATGTTTGCGTCGCTTGTCAGTCTTTGTGGCACGCCAATTTACCGGAGAAGGAGCATGAAATGAATTTGCAGATTGAGGACAAAGGAGCCGCTGTTCTGTTAGCGGTTCAGGAAGAGCGTCTCGACGCCCACAACAGCGGCGAGCTGAAAAACCACATGCTCAAGTTGTTTGAAGAAGGCAAGAATAACCTGGTTGTTGACCTCCAGGCTGTACGCTTTGTCGATTCTTCCGGACTCGGCGCCCTGGTATCAGGTTTTAAAAATTCGAGTTCCCGCAACGGCAACCTGAAGCTCTCGGGTCTGCAGCTGCAGGTAAAATCAATGTTCGAGCTGACCCGTCTGCACAGGGTCTTTGAAATTTACCCAGACTCAGGTGAAGCGCTGGCAAGCTTTCAACAATAACCGCTGTTCATAACGGACGGGCTCAGACCTCCACAGGCATGACACCATGACCACTGACCGTATCGCTGTCGACATCAAAGTCCCCAACCAGACACGCTATCTGTGCCTGATCGGCCATATCGGGGAAAATATTGCGCATACGCTCCGTAGCTACAGCGGCGATCGAGACAAGCTGGCGTACGATCTGAACCTGGTGCTGACGGAAGCGATGGCGAACGCGATTCACCACGCCAACGAAGGAGACCCCGCCAAAGAGGTGCACATCGAAATCAGCATTGTCGACCAGCAGCTGGTCATCCGGGTCTTCGATTTTGGTCAGGGTTTCGACGTTCATCAGTATATTGAGCCACGGCAACCACTGGATGAGCACGGACGTGGCATCTACCTGATTCACACGATCATGGACGAAGTCTCTTATCAACCCACGGCAGACGGGCATGTTCTTCTGCTGACCAAAAACCTGTAATCTGATTACGTCTATATAAGTTCACCGTGCTCTTGGAAGTTCAGAGACGGTCAGTTCTGTTTGACGAACGTCTCCGTCTCAAGTACAGGTTTCAGATCGCGCATCGGGTTCTTCCTGTTGAGTAGCTGGTTATGCAGGTAGAAGAGTACGCTGAAGAAGAGAACCGCGGAATTGAGGTCAACAATCACCGTCACCAGCATTGTGCCGAGAATCATCAGCATTTCGCGATTGGTGACAAAAATATACTCTTCATCGTGTCGGGCGAAAATATTTTCAAACATCTTGGCTCGTTTCTTTACAACCTGTTCGGCATAGAGGACCAGGGGTTTTCTGTCGAAGACATCCCAGCCGACTTTCAACAGCACACCGACAAATACCGCCTTGGGAATCATGGTGATCAACCCCTGGAACAACACCAGTTCGATCAGGACAAACACACCAACCATCACACCGGCCAGGCGCAAGGTGGCCTGCTCCTTG
Organism: uncultured delta proteobacterium; assembly: GCA_963707155.1. Classification (GTDB taxonomy): domain Bacteria; phylum Desulfobacterota; class Desulfuromonadia; order Desulfuromonadales; family BM103; genus M0040. The sequence goes on from CAVPPD010000007.1 coordinate 66,455, forward strand.
AGCATCAGCACCGACCGGATCGTGGCTTGAGCTCCCGGGATGCCACCGAACAACGCAACGGTTGCGTTAGCAACCCCCTGAGCGCAGAGCTCCCTGTCCTGCCGTGTTGTCTCACAGCTTATTTTGTCGATGACAAGAGACGTCAGAAGAGTATCAAGGTAGCACAGCAGGGCCAACTGCAGGGCCATGGGTGCCGCCAGGGACAATACGGGCCATGACCAGTCCCTTGGCCATTGAGACAGCAGCATGGCTCCGAATTCACCGGTGGTGGTCGGGCTGTCGGTCATCTGAATATGTTCGATCGGCAGGTGAAGAAGTGCCGCTGCCACGGTTGAAATGAAAATAGCGACCAGGGTTGCCGGCAGATAACGGGCCCAGTCACCGACCACCCGGCGCATCAGCGGCGACAGTGCAAAGATCATCAGCAGGGTGGCAATGGCCACGCCCAAGTTCTCCAGAAACGGTCCGGTCAAAGCGGCTTTGCCGTTGAATCCGAACAGCAGGCGGAGCTGATCAAGCCAGATCAGAACGGCGATTCCGCTCATGAAGCCCGAGATGACGACATTCGGTACCAGCCTGATAAAGCGTCCCAGTTGAAGCAGTCCCATAATCACAAGCAGCAACCCGCAACCGATGAGTGCCAGATTGACAAACTGGTCGGGCGTCACTCCGATCGTGCTGTCGAGCTGCTCGTGGGCATAGGCGATCGTCACGGCGGTCACCGCGCTCATTGGAGCGGTCGGTCCGGAACACTGGATGCGCGTGCCGCCAAAGAGGGATGTAATCAGAGCAATGATCCCTGCCGAGAGCATCCCGGAAAAAGCGCCGCGGCCAGAAAGCAGGCCAAGGGCAGCACCCAGGCTGAGAGCAACGAATGAGACGGTCAGTCCAACCACCACGTTCTGTAAAATTGTTTCTTTATTGATCGGCTGTCGACTGGAAAGATTAACACCTGAACTGTTCATGGCAGAATCCCCGGGGTCCGCAGTCAATTTCTGAAGACAAAGTAAACCGCACCCAAAAGACAGAGGCCTGCCCAGAGGTAGTCGAGCTTAAGTGGTTGCTGCATGTAATAGATGGTGAAAGGAACGAAGACCGACAGGGTGATCACTTCCTGCAGGACTTTGAGTTGAGCCAGCGAGAGGGTCTCGTAGCCGATCCGGTTTGCAGGGACCTGGAGCAGGTATTCGAAGAGGGCAATTCCCCAGCTGAGCAGGGCTGCGACATACCAGGCCCGGTGACCGAGGTTCTTGAGGTGGCCGTACCAGGCAAACGTCATGAAGACGTTGGACAATGCCAGCAGACAGGTGGTTTGAACAAGCGCAGTCACGTTTGCCTCCGCGACGAAAAACAGTTATTCACGTTCCGCGAGTGACACACCGCAGCTGCCATCACAATAGGGTTGATCTCCGCTCAGTCCACAGCCGCAAATAAAAATCTTCTGCCGTCTTTTGACGGTGAATTCTATCGGCGAGTGCCCGCTGCCGCCATGCGATTCATCACAAAAAGGCAGATTCTGAGACTTGCCGCATCTGCAGCGATAATAGGTGCCGGGATCCAATGTGAGACCAATCGGCAGGCCCAGATCATCGTTTTTCATAATTTTCTCCAGAATATCAGTTCAGCTCACCGGACAAACCAGTCATACACAAACTTGCCGATCACGCCCAGGACCACCAGCTCCACGAAGGTGATGACAACCATCAGCCACACCTTGCCTTTGCGATCCTGCAGCTTCTTTGCCAGGAAATCGGGCATCACCTTGCCCATATCCTCACTCATGTTCTCCCAGGCTTCCTTGAAAACGCTGTCCTGATGCTTTTTCTTTGGAACCGGTTGTTGTTTACGGGGCTTCTTGTTCATGCCTGTTCCGAATCATAAGGAAGGTTCAAAAAGGGTGTCTGCATTGGCTTGCGTCTCTCGCATGCGCCTGCGGATCGAATCTGAGAAAAGAGGTTACAGCTTTTGATATGGACGGTCAACAGAACAGAGCAAGCCAACGAAATTTCACGACGGCGGACGATTTAATGGGTAACAGACTGCTAGCCAAGCTGGTCGTTCTTTGAATGCACAACTTCGCCATGCAGCAGCGAAAAATACCGAATCCAGCTTGGAGCGTGTGACATTAAACCGGACAGGACGATCACGACAATCAGGCAAGGCACGGCAAGCTCAGGGCGCTGATGCATCAGTAACAGCAGCAGCAGTTTCACAAACACCGCGATCCCCCTGAGTTGAACAAACCAGATCCAGCCCGAGTATGCCTCCATCAGGGTCAAAACGATTCCGGAGATGATGGCGAGATAGAGGTAAAGGGGATGGGAGGTGTGTGCCAGCGCGTCACCGAAGACTCCTGCCATACCGACGAGATGGATCGTCCTGACGATCACCTTCGACAGGCGCCTGACACTGCCCTCGGGCAAAGAGTTCAAACAGGACATGGCAGCTCTCCAAAACCGGGAATCCGACTGCTTTAACGGAGTCTCACGACTTTGATCGCAGACGAGTCTTACAGCCGTAAGTCTACTCCAGCGGACCAATCATATGGACATCAACGACTTCACCAGCGCTTATCAGGTTACGTTCTGCAGGCAGCACAGCGATTCCGTTGGCACGCAGCATGGTCATCAGGATTCCGGTATTCTGGTCTCCGGCACTCGTCGCAACCAGGTAACCGTCATTGTCGACTACCCGCACACGAAGAAACTGGACGCGACCCTGCTTCTTCACGGCATGCTCCTGCAGAGCCGCCTTGACAAAGGGCTTGATGACCTTGTGATGTCCCATCATCTTCAGCAGGGCGGGCCGGACCAGCTCCTCAAACGTGATCATCGAGGAGACAGGGTTACCGGGCAGAGAGAAAACCGGCTTGCCGTCTTTGAGGCCAAAAGCTGTCGGACGACCAGGCTTGATATCGACTTTCCAGAAGAGGCTCTCGACCCCCGCCTGCTGCAGTGTTTCGCAGACCAGGTCACGATCTCCCATCGACACGCCTGCTGTTGTAATCAGGGCATCGGCCTTGAATCCTTCGTTTAACTTTGTCGTGAGACTGTCCCGGTTGTCCCGGGCAATGCCAAGCATGTGAGGTGCTCCTCCCAGCTCTCTGACCGCTGCAGCGAGGGAATAGGCATTACTGTTGACGACCTGGCCGGGGCCCGGCGTCTCGCCCGGATCAACCAGCTCGTCTCCGGTCGAAAGGATGGCGACCTCGGGGCGGCGATACACAGGAACAGTTTTCATGCCGAACGAAGCCAGCATGTTCACCTCGGCCGGTCGCAAAACCCTGCCAGCCGACATGATCACTGCACCCCGTTGCACATCTTCGCCGCAAACCCGGATATGATCACCGACCTGGACCCTGTCTCTGATCGTCACGTAGTCGCCATCTTCTTCAGCATGTTCCAATGGCACGACAGTATCGCATCCCGGCGGGGTCGGTGCACCGGTCATAATCTTGACCGCCTGCCCCGGAGCAACAAACAATCCGGCAGAAGTACCGCCCGCAGGAATGTAGCCATGGATCTGGAGAGGCTTTACGGAACCGCAATCTTCAGCACGCACGGCAAAACCATCCATGGCCGAATTATCCCAGCTCGGCATATCACAGGGCGCTTTGATCTCTACACCGATGACCCGACCGACCGCTTCGGCAAGAGGGGCCTCTTCCAGCGCGAGAGGGAAGACATTCTCCAGGATGATGGCCCTTGCACTCTCAAAGGATTCAGCCATAGTTTTTCTCCCTGGCAGCGTCATGACTGCCTGACTGGTGGTCTCCATCAAGCAATCGGCCATTTTCAATCATCAATAATTCCCCTTGCAGACGGCCTGCCAGAAGCAGATCGTGAGTGGCAACAACAACCGTGACACCATATTCCGGCAACCTGCGCAGCAAGTCTTCGAACTCCCTCAAGCTTTTATTGTCAATGTTGGATGTTGGTTCATCCAGAAGCAGCAGCTCGGGCTGCAGGGCCAGAGCACGGGCTAAAGCAACCCGCTGCACCTCCCCACCCGAAAGTTCGTTGGTCTTGCGGTTTTCAAAGCCATCGAGTCCGACCCACTGCAGCGCGGATCGGATCCGCTCCTGCTGTTCCTTGCCATTGAGGCCACGCAGCCTGAGTCCGAAGGCCAGGTTGTCCGCCACGGTCCAGGCCAGCAGATAAGGTGACTGCTCAACCAGGGTGACTCTTTGCCGCCGCTGCACAATGGTTTCGTTGAGACGATCAGAAAAGCGGACGACTCCGCGCGTGGGCTCAACCAGCAGGGCCATCAGCCTGAGCAGGGTGCTTTTGCCGGAGCCATTCGGCCCTGACAACGTGTAGATTCGACAAGGCAGGAGGTCAAGAGCTGGAATCGACAAGCTGAATGTCTCACCCTGGTTCAACTGTATATCTCGCAGAGAGATCACGGGGTTCATCGATTCACCTTTGCTGCAAAAGGTTCAGGAAGAGATTGACGAAAAGCGCGACACTGAGCAGGATGATTCCCAGGGATAAGCCGAAAGCGAATTCGCCTTTGCTGGTCTCCAGGGCGATCGATGTGGTCATCGTACGGGTTGAACCGCGGATATTGCCGCCGAGCATCATCGCCACGCCGACTTCTGAGATGACGCGGCCAAACCCGGCAATCACCGCCGCCATCACGCCGAAACGGATTTCTTTCAGGAGCTGGAGGCTTGCCTGGAAACGGTTCGCACCCAGGGTCAGGACCGTGTCCATGATGCGACGGTCGGCACCACTGACGGCTGCCAGCACGTAGTTGGCAACAATCGGTGTTGCCAGAACCGTCTGACCGGCGATCATGGCCAGAGGCGTAAAGAGCAGCCCCAGGCTGCCGGCCGGCCCCTGCCGGCTGAACAGCCCGAACAGGAGCAGGCCGACCACGACCGTTGGCAGCGCCATCAGGGTGTTCAGCAGCGTGATCATGAACCTCCTGCCTCGGAAACGATTCACCCCCAGGGACAAACCGGCCGGGATTCCAATCACAGATGCGATCACGATTGCGCAGCTGGAGGTGTAGAGCGAGGTCCAGACAGTCAGCCGAAGTTCCTGATCAAAACGGAAAATCAGTTCAACCGCAGAAATTAATGAGTCAGCCAGATAGCCCAAGCCAGCCCCTTACTGTACGTAAAAGAGTTGTTCACCGCCCCTGCGGTAACTGCTGATGATGGTCTTCGCCTGATCCGAGATCAGATAATCGAGGAATTTCCTGGCGAGTTCAACCTTGACGTGAGGATGCTTCTGCGGATTGACCATAATAACACCATAAGGGTTGAACAAACGGCTGTCGCCTTCAACGACGATGACAAGGTCCGTCTTGTCTTTAAAGGCCAGATATGTGCCGCGATCACTCAAGGCATATCCCTGGCGTTCTCCGGCCATCACAATGACTTCGCCCATGCCACGCCCGGTTTCCAGGTACCAGTCACCGGACGGTGACAGATCCGCCGCTTTCCAGAGCTGCTTCTCGCGGCTGTGGGTCCCTGATTCGTCGCCACGCGAAACAAAAACCGCATTTGCTCGCGCAATTTCTTTCATCGCAGCTGCGACGTCTTTCTGCCCGCTGATACCTGCCGGGTCCCCGGACGGTCCGAGGAGGACGAAATCGTTATACATGACATCACGCCGGTCAACACCAAAGCCCGCAGCGACAAACGCGTCTTCTTTGCTGCGCGCATGCACCATGACGACGTCGACATCACCGGTTTCACCCAGCTTGATCGCTTTACCGGTCCCCACGGCAATGACATCGACCTGGCAGTTGTTGGCTTGTTCAAATGGTGGCAGGAGCACAGCCAGGAGACCCGAATTTTCCGTCGATGTGGTGGTCGCCAGGCGCAGATGCTCTGCGGCAACAGACGTTGAAACCAGAAGAAGAGGTAATGTTGCTGTGATGATCAGCCGATGCAATCTTTTCATTGGTCATGGTCCTTATCTTTGCGGCAAGGGTTCAAGGCTGCCCTTCGGGATCACCGTCCGGGAGACAACCTGCACTGTTCAGGGCCGACATGCGCCACTTAATGAACACACTACAATTGCCACGAATTCTGGGGGGGATTCATGACTTTGTCAAGCAACTAACTTTCAATAAACGTTGTAAATAAGGAGATATAGACAGGGGAACAGTAAGGTGAAACCAAGACAAAGGGGTCACCCATTAAAAGGCTGTCCGTCTATGGTAAAAACATTCCCTAAGCAAGAAAAAAGTCGTATTCATACTGCTGAACGTTACGAGCCTGGGCATCAGTCATGGCCACGATAGAGCCGAGACCATCTGCATGATAGTAGGATGTTCTGTAATCAGTTCTTAACGTTTCAAATGACGATAAACATCCTTACGATGTCCGACATGAACAACAAGAATAACCAGCTTGCCGCCATCAACCTGATAAATGATTCGGTAATCTCCAACCCGTAGTCGATGCAAATTGGTAACTTCACCGACAAGGTGCTTGCTGTTTGGTGGAGTTGGATTATCAGATAGTGAAAGAAGTGCTCGATCAATTCTGACCATTAATGCACGATCTTTTTTAGCTAGCTTCAACAGAATCTTTTCAACAGCCGGGGTCAACTCAATGCTATAAGACATGAATTACAGCCCCAGCTTTTCACGTAAACTTTGATACGGGATACGTTCCTCACCTGCTTCAGCAATCGCCCTACGAGCCATATCAACATCGAGCTGATCTTCTAAGGCTTCAAGCAACTTTAAATCTTCAATGGAGACAATAGCACCAACATCCTTACCACGCTTCGTAAGCACAACACGCTCATGAGTATAGCGGGCACGATCTACGACTTCACTCAAACGGTCACGTGCATCTGAAACACCAATTTTAGTCATGATTCTACCTCCGTACGATTTGTACCAATTGTACGTTTCGTACTGTTACATGTCAATCACATATCACTCACCAACAGTTCTGTCTCAACAGCCAATCTACTTAGTTCATACGGCATCTAAAACAACAGCGGCCATGTGCTAAGACGTGACCGCTGTGTGTTGAGTGATGGTGCTTCGCCTGTATTCAAAGTCGCAAAATCCCCCTACATTCTCAATAGCAAGCAACTGACACACTCAATTCTATGGCAAACGCATCAACCGTTCACTCCGCCAGGCTCGAACAATACTGATTTTCTCTTTGTAACGTCGATAAACAACTCTAAAGGGAGGATGGATTAACTCTCTTAGCTGAGGATTGTTGAACTCAGGAACCATCCTTCCTCGATCAGGATGGATCGCCAGTTCTCCAATCGAAGAGATTATTTCTTCGACAAATCGTTCACCAATCTCCGGGACTTCCTGCTCCCGATAATACCCCAGAATAGTCTCCAGGTCGTGGACTGCTGATTAGGCCAGTGTGACTATAAGTTGATTGGGCATATTTATTTCAGACCCAAACGTACTTTTACAGCATCAAGGCTGACTTCACGTTTGTTGTCCAGATCATTAAGGCCTTCCACTATGGCCCGCATAAAAGCTCTCTCTTCTTCGGCTTGCTCAAAGTCGTCAAGTGACTGTATTACAGCAACACTTAACAGGTCTTAGAATGGGTCATAAAACAGGGTCAGACTTGTCTAAGTTTGAATGTTTGCAAGCCTGCCCCATTTACTCCTGGATACAGCCTAAATTCTCTTTCAGTAAAGAAAAAGCAAAAAACAGAGTGACAGGTTTCACCTTGACTCGGGTTGTGGATCGGCCAATAATGAAAACAATCTAATTCATCGTCATCCACCTACCTGCATATTTCTTCAGACGGCAGGGACTTCTCTCCCTGTAAACGAGGTGATTCATGCAAAAGCGGACCGTGATCAAACCCTTGCTGATCTGCCTGTCTCTATCAATCTGCCTGTCTCTACTCATCTCCGGCTGTGACAGTCAACCTCAACCGGTCACAATCGATCCAGGCAAACGCTCTGAGGTTACAGTGAAACCGGCCCTGAATAGTGAAAAGAGCCAGACGATCAAGCTGGGCATCGGTTCGATGATCACCCCCAAGGAGGGATATATCTACTACCGTCGACTGGCCGACTATCTGGAGAAGCAACTGAAATGGCCGGTCGTCATCGTCGACCGGGGAACCTATCAGGAGTTCAATGAGCTGCTGGCCAACGATGGACTCGACCTGGCTTTTGTCTGTGGTGGGCCCTACGTCGAGGGACATAAAGATTTTCAGCTCGAACTGCTGGTCGTCCCGGAGACCCCTGCCGGAGAAACTGTTTATTATTCCTACCTGATCGTCCCTCGAGACAGCCAGGCCAAAACGATCGAAGATTTACGCGGTAAGAAATTCGCCTTTACAGACCCACAGTCCAACACCGGTTGCCTGGTACCGACCTATATGCTGGCTTTACAAGGTGAAACTCCAGGTCAATTTTTCAATGAAATCCTCTACACCTACGCTCACGACAAATCTATCCAGGCGGTCGCCAGCACGGTTGTTGACGGCGCAGCCGTTGACAGCCTGATTTATGACTACCTCGCCACGACTAACCCTGATCTCGTCAAGAAGACCAAGATTCTTAGCGTCTCAGAGCCCTACGGGATACCACCGGTGGTCATTCGTCCCAATCTTCCGCAAGACGTACAGCAACGTCTCCGGACCGCTCTTCTTGAAATGAACGGCAACGCCGAGGGGCAAAGCATTCTCAAGGGGATGATGATTGGTCGTTTCGTACCATCGAGCGATGCCTCTTATGACAGCATCCGCAAAATGGAACAGTTCCTCGAAACAAGCGAGCGAAAGTAAGCTGACAATGTCACGATTTTTCTCCTTGAGATACAAACTGGTCATCCTGACCTGTTCGCTGCTGATTGGCTTCAGCCTCGCCGTCAGCATCTATCTCAAGGCATTGTTTGCCGACCAACTGTCACAGGAACTCCTCAAACGCGGTATCTCAATCGCGCATCATCTCAGCACTCTCAGCGCGAACGCTTATATCGAAGGGGACACACTCTACCTCGAATACCTGGCCAGGGACCATCGGCAGGCTGAAGATGATATCGTCTACATCTTCATGCTCACCCCGGACGGTCAAGTCCTGGCCCATTCTTATGACCATAGCTACCCCGTGGAATTAACCACGGTCAATCCCCTCCCTCCTGGCAAGGATTCAAATGTCATGCGGGTCGACATCGCTGGTTCGGGTCTGGTTTACGACATTGCCGTTCCGGTGCTTGACGGTCGCCCCGGCAACATTCACCTCGGTCTCTCGGCAATCACGGTCAATACCGCAGTTCAATCACTGATTATGAAAATCCTCTTCGCAATTGGATTGGCAGGCCTGGTCGCCATCGGCGTAGCACTGATCGCCAGCCGTCAGATCTCCAGACCAATCTCCCTGTTGACCAGGGCCGTAGAAGCACTCGCAAGTGGAGACAGGAGCCAGAAACTGCCAACAGGGGCGCGAGATGAAGTGGGCCAGTTAAACGCCGCCTTCAACCGGATGGTCGAGCAGTTGGGGGAGGCTGAAGATCACCTGAACGATCAGAAACGTTTTCTGGAAGTTCTCATCGATGACATTCCAACTCCGGTCTTCTACAAAGACCGGCAAGGCCGGATGCTCGGGTGCAACCGCGCTTATTGCGATTTTTGGGGGCTTGAAAAAGACTTGGTTATCGGTCGGGAAGCCATGGACATCTATCCTGCTTATGATGCAGAGGTCCACGCTTGCAGAGATGCCGAGGTCTTCGCCCAGCGGCAGACGGTTCGCTACAAGATGGCTGTCCATGACGCTGACAAGGTCAACCGGCAGATCATTTTTCACAAGGCGCCGCTCTTCGATCATGCGCTGGAACCGTATGGCCTTGTCGGCGTCATGCTCGATATTACGAAAGAGTACCAGGCCGAGCAGTTACGTGGTGAATTCGTCTCGACTGTCGCCCACGAATTCCAGACGCCGTTGGCTGCGATCATCGGCTTTACAGAGCTTCTGCAACAAGAGTCACTGGAAAAGCCCGCAGCCCAGAACGCACTTGAGATCATCATCTCTAAAGCTGAAGTTCTCTCCCGCATGGTTGACGAGCTCCTTGAACTGACCCGTATTGAATCGGGCAGAATCATCAGCATTGAGATGAAGGACCAGGACTTGCGTCCTGTTCTTCAGGAGGCCCTGGAAAATATCTGCACCAGTTACCCCAGTCACAACATCAAGGTGACTCTCCCCGACGCCCCCATGAACGCCCGCATTGACCAGGACAGGCTGGTCCAGGTGATCGACAATCTCCTCAACAACGCCGTAAAATACTCATCACAGGGTTCAGAGATAACGTTTACCGCAGAGGACAGCGAGCAAGACTTGCGTTTCACGGTTGCAGATGAGGGCATCGGCATGAGCTCCGACCAGTCCGCCCACCTGTTTGAAAAATTCTATCGCGCCGACACCTCCAACACCGCTCCTTCAGGAACGGGCCTGGGCCTTTACATCAGCAAGGCGATTATAGATGCTCATGGCGGCGATATTCAGCTGAAGAGCGCCCTTGGCCAGGGTACCCAGGTGGTGGTCATTCTGCCGAAAGCCTCTCCCCAGTCGAATCTCTGCAGCGCTGACAAATGATTCCTCCCAAGGTTGGAAACATATAATGCTTTCCAACCTTGACGTTCAGTTGTCGTGAGATAAATTTTTATAAATAGAATGGTAACCAGTTTTGTCTTATTTCTTCAGTATATAGATTAAGGAGGCAGCGCAAGAACACTCTCTTTACGACAGAATCAAAAGATTGGAGAATGTCATGAATAAAATCCTCTCTTCACTCATCGCCGTCGCCGTGTTGTTCCTGTGCAGCGCCGGAACAGTCTCAGCGACTCCCGCATCACCCACAATTTCATATACAACAAACGGTCTGGACCTGACAGTCAGCTGGACAAGCGTGCCAGATGCGACCGGGTACCTGTTAAGCTATGCCCCCTTCCCTTACACCGGTGAAGACAGCATCGGTTCTCTCGATATGATGGAGGCGACAGAGTTTCCCATCACCCTCTGGGAAGGAGCCTCCTATTATATTGCCGTGCAGGCCTATGACGACCAGGGGATGAGTCCTTATTCAAATATCGACTTGTTCGAAATATCACTGGCGACAGAGTTCGTCTCAGGTGCGACATACGGAGCTGTTTCGTTAATCGGTGAAGCCATCACCTTCACGACATTCACCTCTCAGGAAGCCGTCGTGGAGATTGGCGCGATCAACGTTCCATTCGTGAGGAACTCATCGACGTATAGATTTGCCAATATCCTGGTCGATCTTGATGTGAACGGATCTTTTGCGCCCTACCCGGTTTCCGGCGGCATCCAGAGCGAGTGGGTGGTCAGGAATGTTCCCCTGCTGGCCTATTCTCCAAGCTACAATTTCCTGATGGACCTGATCGATCCGGATGTGGTGCAGGGGAAGGCTCTGGATGTGCGAGTCATTCTGACGAATGGGCCGCTGGATAACACGGACCAGTGGAGTGGCGGCATCCCTGAGGGGGCCGTCGCACGCGACATGACTGTCACCGCAAGTGGGCAGGAGTGGAATAGCAACGCAACTCCCAGCGAAACATCAATCGGCAGCGGAGGGGGACAAACAGCGCTGCCCGGAATTGTACGGGCGCTCGGCGACACACCGGCCAAGGACGAAAGCGTGGTCGATGGAACTCTTTATCGAGCAGGCATGCCGGACGGCAATCAGGGTTTGAATCAGTGCGTTGCCCAGTCCGTCGCCAATAACCTCTCCTGGCTTTCAAGGAGATACGATTTTACTGACAAGCTGGATAACGCCTATAACGCGGGTGATTACCCAGCCGAAGACAGGGATCACAGCACCACTGAAGGTGCCACGACCCTGGGAGACCTAGTCAACGACGCATTCGTGGGTTTGGGGCTCTACAATCCGGCCATAGGTGTCCCCGGAACTCCCGGAGCAACAAGCTTTGCCGAGGCTTTGCCCGGCTTGAAGGAAAACATCCTTAAGGGTAAGAATAAGTTTGTAACAGACAACAACTTGCCCGTTGAATCGTCAATTATAGCCGTCGGCGCTGGCAGCAATCTTTTTGCCGAGATCAAAAAGGCGATGCAGGATGACGAGTGCGCCGTCGAAGTTGTCCTGGAAATCATCGATGAAAACAACCAGACGATTGGTGGCCATGCCGTGACGGTTTCCGGCTTTGCCGACTTCCAGCTGGGGGGATCAAATTACAAAGGCTTGACCATTCACGACGGCGACTCACCTAACGAGCAAAGTAACAATCCGGGAAACGACGTCTATCCACTAAACGGCGACACAATTGACAAATTTCCTTTCACTGGTAAAGACAATAAGCGCAAATTATACAAAGCAAAACTGAGTTTTGCGATCAAACAGTGCTACAAACCTGTTGAAGTCAGCTGCCTGGACAGCTTCACGGGAACCCATGTTTTTGTCACAACGCTACTCGATGACCCTGGCGGTCATCGCCCATTCACCGGCGACCCCGTCAGCAGCCCTCTGACCATTATCGGCACAGGTGGTTCGCAGGTCAGTGTTATGGGCTCCCCTCCCTTCGTCAACGTGACGGGCAGCGTGATTCAGTCAAACGGAAGCTGCCATCTGTCGGCATCCGGCTCCGGCAACGTTGCCGGCTTCTCAAACGTGGCAGTGACGCTGGATTTGTCAAACAGCTCCGGGAACACAACAGGAAGCTACCAGATGGGTTCCAATGGAGAGCTGTTTGGTGTGCCCATAACCTTCAACATCGAAGCCCAGTAGCGTTCCAAAAGGCTTCGGTTCATTTGCCATGACACATGTTCAATGCAAAGGGGCTACGCATCTGCGCAGCCCCTTTGTCATGGTGTTGATCATCCCGGATTGTTGACCATTGCAGAGTGATGACCATGGCAGAGTGATTTCGGCTCTGTTATCTCAGGAAATACCCAGCCACTTCCCACTGGTCATCGTCACCGAGCATCAGGGTGATCGTTTCCATCACCTGCTCCCTGAGCTCGAATTTCGAGATAAACGTCATCACCACATACTCCCCCGAAGGCACGCCATCAGCTGAATCGGTATAGGAGATATCGTGATGAATACGCTCGACAATCGGCCCCAGAAAGGACCTTATCCTGGTGATCTGTTCATTCCAGGCTTTTTGACTCAGGATGTCCTTCAGTGCTTCCGACGAGACTTCCCAGCTCTTTGCGTATTCTTCCGTATCAACAAGGAAGAGAAACTCGGCCGCGGCCATAACCGACTTCTCGGTAACCCGTTGCGTCGGGGTTTTATTGATAACCGGGATGGCGATCAGGAGAAAACATGAGAAGAGCAGGAAGAGATGAATTTGAGCATGCTGCGAAAGAGCATTAATTTTTATCATGGCGCCCTCCTATGACGATCATAAAGAGGAAAAATCTTAATCGCTATGACCTAATTTTAATCCCTACGCAGTCTTGAGGCAACCCGACCGGCCAGATTTTCCGTCAAAAAGCGGAATCGGCAAAACACCTTCTCGCACAGTCAGGTCAAGATTCGCCAGGCAAAACTCAAATATCAGGGATAAAACGCAAAAAAGCGGGGTCTCGGCAATGCTGAATCAGAGAATCATTCGGCGGGTTGCCTTCGGCAGCCCCTTGACGACAAGAGCGTAGGAGTCATCAACAAGGGAGAGGATCAGGTCATCGGCGAGAGAGTTATCCAGGACGAGCGTGTTCCAATGACGTTTGTTCATATGATAACCAGGAAGAATCGCCGGGAAGCAGTCACGCAGCGCCTGTGCCTTCTCCGGGTCGCATTTGAGGTTCATGCGCAGCGGCTGTTCATCGAGGCTGATCAGCGCAAACATCTTGCCGCCGACTTTGAATACCAGGGTCACCGTGTCGAACGGGAAATCAACCACCGCGCCGGGTTTGCGACTCAAATAGTCGTGCAGCTGTTCGTAATCCATAACGTATCGACTCACGTCGCAGGCAGTCAGGCGAACAACTCACCCTGCCGCCATAAAGGTTTCTCGTCACTGCCACGTTCAACGATCTTTCGAGCAGCCAACCAGAGCTCCCTGGTCAGCTCGATGTCGTATTGAGAATCGTGCAGACGGCTGTCATCAACCTTGATGCCGTGGTGGCGGGCCACGGTGGCCAGTTTGAAGTTGGACAGTTCTGCCCTCACCGGCTGCAGGATTTGCGCCCAGACCAGCATGACATCAAGACATGGATACCAGAACCAGCTGCCGAAAAAACGGTCACCGTTCTTCTCCCAGAAACGGCGCATGAACGGCATGTCAAAGCTGTGGGCGTTGTAGCCGACGAACTGGAACTTGTCGGTCTTGTCGTACTGACCAACGTATTTACCGAACATGACAGCCAGGCGTGCGTAAACAAACCTGGGGTCTTCAAATTCCTGACCTGCAACCGCCAGATGCTCCGGATGCTCGGGCGGCAGAAACTGCCTGCGATCCAGGCCGGTCACTTCGAGAGCCGCATCTTCAATCACATCGTTCGAATAAGGTCTGACAAAATAGTCAAAAGACTCCATGACCTCATCGCCAATCTGCACACATCCGGAGATCTGGGTCAGGCCGTTACGCTCCGGGTCCGTGCCGGTCGTCTCGACATCGATAAAAACGAATTTCTGGTTGGATGTGCTCATAAGATCCCTGTTCGGCAAGCAGGAGGAGGTGTAGTCGCTGGCAGCTGATGGTGGCTATGGTCCGGATTAAACAATCACAAAAGACTCGATCCCGTCACGCTCAGGAAGTTCTCCGTCAGGATCCCGCGCGGCAGCACCTTTTCACCGTACAGCACCTTGCTGCCATCCTTGATGTAGATCTCAACATCGGGGTTGCCGCCTGCTGCAGAGAGCTTGATGGCGAAGACCTTGTAACTCGCCGGGAGCTCATCGAGGGGGGCCTCCGAGTTCATCCTCCGAAAAGCGTTCACAAGCCCGAGCGCCGTATCCTTTTTGGCTTCGGAGACACCATCAACTCCTGCCTTGATACAGGCCATAAGGTAGTTCTTGGTGACATTCTTGGTGTTCTTGGACCGGGCCAGGTTACCGACGGTCATATTGATCTCATCGAAGGCAGAGTCTATTTCACCGCTCTCGACCGCTTCGATCACATCGACGACGAGAGAGTTCAGATCAGCGGGCCGCCAGTTTTCGGAGTTGATTGATTTCATGCTGATAATACTAACGGAGAAGGCCTTGCGGGGCAAAGTAGAATCGACAGGGCAGGTACATATTGGCCACCTGCCCACACACAAGTCAGCAGTTGATTGCGTGAGCAGAGGCAATATTTCTGCGAGCAGCCACGCAATAAAGCCTTAATCCTGGTGATGACCTATCCGGTTCTGCTCGTTGCGCTGCTCGAAAACAAAGAACGAAACCAGGTCGGACAACTGTTCAGACTGGCTGGAAAGCTCTTCAGCCGTTGAAGCCATCTCCTCTGACGCAGAAGCATTTTGCTGGATGACGCTGTCCAGTTGTTGAACGCTGCGCTGGATCTGGTCTGCGCCGGCATCCTGCTCTTTGCTGGCCGCAGTGATTTCCTGGATCAGCTCAGAGGTCCTCTGGATATTCGGAACGATGATGTTGAGCAACTCACCAGCACGTTCGGCCACCTCGACACTGCTGGTGGAAAGCTCGTTGATCTCCCCTGCCGCCACCTGGCTTCTTTCAGCCAGTTTTCTGACTTCTGCGGCGACAACCGCGAAGCCCTTGCCCTGTTCGCCGGCGCGGGCGGCTTCAATAGCAGCGTTCAGTGCCAGAAGGTTGGTCTGTCTGGCGATCTCTTCAATGATCGTGATCTTTTCTGCGATCTCCTTCATGGCGGCAACCGTTTGACCGACCGCGACACCACCTTCTCGCGCATCCCTGGCCGCCTCCTGGGCGATCTTTTCCGTCTGCATCGAGTTATCCGCATTCTGACGGATATTGGCGGTCATTTGTTCAATACTGCTCGCGGCTTCTTCAGCAGCAGCGGCCTGCTGACTGGCTCCGGTTGACATGATCTCCGCCGTATCACGCATCGCCTGGCTGCCCGCCGTGACATGATTCACCGCGAGTTTGACGCCGCCGACAACGTCTTTGAGCTTGGCAGACATCTCAATCAGAGCCTGCATCAGTTCATCCTGATCGGACCGTTTACGGATATTCACATCAAGATGTCCCTCGGCAATCCCGGCAGCCATCCTGGTTACGATTCTGGTCGCCCCTACCATCTTGCGCATCGATGACAGTAGCTGGCCGGTCTCATCACGACCTTCACCGCTGATTTCAACCTGCAGGTCACCGACAGCCAGACGGTCAGAGACATCAACCGCGTGTCTGAGCGGACGGCTGATACTGCGCGAGATCCGGTATGCCGTCGTTCCGAGCAGGACGATCAGGACAACGATAATCAGGCCGAATGTGACTGATTCTTCATAAAAAGCCGCATCGACATCATCAACATAAATACCGGATCCGACGATCCATCCCCATGGAGCGAAGCCTTTCACATAGGACGTCTTGGGCGCAAGGATCTTGCTGTCACCTTTTTGCCAGACATAATCGACAAAACCCTCACCCTTGCTGCGAACGACGCTGACCATGTTCATAAACAGGCGGGTGCCTTCGGGGTCTTCATATGCCGAGAGGTCCTCTCCTTCGAGCTTCTTCACATAAGGATGCATAATCATCTTGGGCTGCATATCGTTGATCCAGAAGTAGTCCTTCTCATTGTAACGCATCCCCTCGATGACCCGCATGGCCGACTGTTGGGCATCCTGTTCCGAGATCTCGCCGGCTTTAACTTGGTCGTGATAGTAAGTGAGGACACCGTAAGCGCTCTCCACGAGGTTGCGCGTCTTGACCTTCCGGTCATCAAGCATGACGCCCTTTTGCAGGGTGAGAAAAATACCGGCGATGGCAACCACGGTGACGAGAAAGACCACGACCATCAATGCCAGTTTCTGACCAACACGAAGATTTCCAATCATGGCAGACCTCCAGAGCGATCATGGTTTCTTTGAGACGCTGACACCAGTGCCACGATCTGCTTGTTTAGAGTATATCAGATGATTAGAAAGACGAGGGGAAGGAGATCAATCGATGATTAGAGCGGTACATTTACTTTTGAGGCAAAGCCGACCGACTTCATGTGCCAGGTCAAAGAAGGGGAGAGAACCCGGATGGGTCTCCCCCCTTTAAATAATCACGTCACGCCTCATGTTTTACATGGAGATGCAGCCATTCGCAGGGTTCGCACGGTCGCACACCTGGCCATAGGGACAGCAGCAACAGGTATCCTGACAGGAATCAGCTGTCTCTGAGGGGCAGCCATTGGTCCTGATACAACAGGAGTCCTCGCTTGTGCATCCATCTTCATCGCTGTCGTCACCGCAGTTGTTACTGCCGTTGCACGCAAGGTCGGCACAGATTTGCAAGCCATTGTCGCATGAGAAGATGCCGGCCTCGCCACAATTGCTTTCCTGTTCGGCATGGCAGCTGCCGTCATACCAGAAACCCTGGGCGTTGAGACAATCATTTTGGGTTTTGCACTGACTGAAAACGCCTGAATAACAAGCCTCCCCGGAGGCATTGCACTGGTCGTCGTACCACTGTCCACCAGCAGCGGTACAGCTGCTGCTGTTCGAGCAGAGATAGAGGTTATCGCTGTTGCACTCCGTGGCGTTGCAGCGGTCATCATACCAATAGCCGCCGACCCCGTTACAGGTTGTGCTGGACGAGCAGAGGATGAGGTTGGCCCCGTTGCATTCCTCGCTGTTGCACTTATTGTCGAACCAGTGGCCTCCGGCAGCGCCACAGGTGCTGTCGGAGCTGCAGAGGTGCAGGTTGCTGCCGTTGCATTCCGAAGAATTGCATCTATTTTCGTACCAGTGCCCGCCGACTGAGTTACAGGCGGTGCTGGTCGTACAGTATTGCAGGCTGCTGCTGAGGCATTGCGGCGCGGGTCGGGTGTTGCAGCGATTGTTGTACCAGTAGCCCCCGGCCGAGGCACAGGTTGAAGATGAAGTACAATTCTGCCGGTTGAGTGGATTGCACCTGCTCTCAGGCGTGCTGCGGCAGATGTTGTTGGAATACCAGTAGCCCCCGGCTCCGGCGCAGCTGCTGCTGTTGGTGCAACTCGAAAGGCGGATGCGGCTGCAGGACGACAGAGGAGGGACATCGGCCGGATTCGGGCTGGAAGACGTCGATGGCTCGCTCATGCCCTGCTGGACCATCTGGTCGACACTGTTGGTGCCGATCAACTCGGTCAGTGTTTTGCTGTCCGGAGCGCCGATGCCTGTCGTGGCATTGACAACCTGGCCGACGGCTCCGCCGAGCTTGAGATTGGTCGCCGTCGTGTTTGTGGCCTGCTCCAGCTCGCGTTCGGAAACGCGTTCACCGCTGGCGATTTTATCAAGGACGTCACCACGGATATTCTCATTGTGCTGAGCGACGCGCACGAATGAGTACCCTGTGAAGCCGACAATCGATGTGATAATCAGGACTGTGAGAATAATTGCGCCTCGTTGCCCGTTACGAGAGTTGCGTGTTGAGAACATATCCCGCCTCCTTAATTGACACTGCAGAGATCAGCGGTCGCTGATTCCGACAGAGTGTATGAAAAACCGGCGACCACGGTCACCAAGACACCATTCTCAAGGACAACAGTTGCTGCCGGGGCTCCGGCGTTGGGGTTATAGCGCATGTAGGTGTAGGTACTCCCGGCAATCTGTTCCGAATCACTGCAACTCGGTTCACCCATCAAAGCAATGATGTCCTCACTGCTCATGCAGTGTGTGAACTGACTCGGGCTGATGTGAGTTGCCTGAAGAGTGACAGGTGTGCCGAAGCTGGTCTCCTTGACGAAGAAACCATTGTCGAACAGGGCGGAAGACCAGACACCCTGGCTGTTGTAATACCAGCTTTCGATGCGTCGGATAGAGGGCGAGTAACGCACCAAACCGATGGAATTCAGTTCCTCGCTGACAAAATTGAGGGTAAAAAGGTCGGGATTCCCTCTGGAGGCGATGAAAGCCTGTTGGGTCCGACTCAGGGCATCAAGGGATGTGGAAGTGTTCGGGCAGTCCGCTTGATGAATGACAACCTCGACATCGTCCCAGGAGGTAAAACCGTCGAATCAGTCCATTCATATCTCAAGTCGTAGCCGAACTTGAATGTGTAGGTTGAAGGTGGCAGACCCGCCACACTCAGGACCTTAAAGGTCGGGAAGGAAAACAGGGGGCCCTGGTAACTCGGGACCTTGCCTGGGCAGCCACGCGCCACTGAGGTCATAATGATAAACGCCGAAGTCAGTCTCGGCATAGAGCCACCAGTCGGCATTGCGACCGGAATACGGCCCGGCATCAAGGGAAATGTCCACATCAAGCAGCATATCGGGAAAGACCAGCACACGGTTTTCTGCGCGATTGGCCGTGATGGATGACGTAGACGAAGCCATCGAAGGTGTACAGAGGGCTAACGCCATGAGGCAGAGAAAGAGACTCAGGACTACACCGCGGGACAGTGAAAGAAACGTCATTTCGACCTCCTTAATTGAGACACATAAAAGTTAGAACGTCTCAATAATCCAGTTTTTTGCATAATGAAGTCAAGAGGGTAAATCATTAAGAATCCAATGGTTGCGTGAGGCATACCAAGAATATGTATTATTCAACTCACTGATGGTTATTTCTCATTAATCATGTACACTTGATGTGAGATATTCGCGATTAATGTGTCAAACAACCTGTCATTGAAAGGGAAACTGTCATGCCATTTAGAGTCAACGTGGAATTAAAAGACGGCTCTGTCTGTCTGATGGCGAAAAAATCTTTGAATATTTTTCTCTCCCTGGATCACGTCGCCAGGTTCAAGCGTACAAATGGCTGGGTGGTCGTCGGCAAAGACCAGCTTAGAGACCTGGAGAGAAGCAACGATTATCCACACTCTTCTGAGCGCAGGGCCATATTTTAAGCGCAGGGCCATATTTTTAAGCGCGGTGCCCTTTCTCTAACCAGTCCCGAATTTTCACGAGATGTCACCCCTGGGCCCGGAAGTGCCTATTCCCGTCATTGATATTTATGAGAACTTTTTTCCGGTATTTGCTATGCTGTGCGTGAATCGTGTCTGCCTATTTATTTGAAATCAGCCGAGGAACCTTACTCCTTTGAGCCTCTCCGCTATCCTGCTGGTTTTACTCTCGGCCATTTGCCATAGCTCCTGGAATCTTCTTGCCAAATCCAGCGGAGGGCCGATCGCTTTCATGCGTCAGGCGCTCCGGTACTCAGCCCTCTGCTATGCGCCGCTGTTCCTGCTTTTTCTCTTCTTCGTTGACTATTCTCCGACCTACATCGCCTGTTTTGCCGCATCAGGCTTTGCCGTGGGGCTGTTCATGTTCTGCCTCAGCAAAGCCTACCAGTACGGCCAGGTCTCGGTTGCCTATCCGATCGCCCGTTCGTTCCCGATTTTAGTGGTGACATGGGTGCTGTTTCTCTGGGGAGTGACCCCGTCCTCCGTCGGCATGACTGGAATCGTCCTGATCGTCGTCGGCTGTTTTGTTTTGCCCATGAACCGCTTTTGTTTCGGAGCGGACGGCTTTGCTATCTCCAATTATCTGAATCGCAGTTGTTTCTGGGCCGTCCTTGCCGCGATTGCAACCAGCGTCTTTTCGGTGATCGACAAATACGCCGCTGTGAGCATGCCAACCGTGCCAGCCGACCTGGCGATCTATTCCCGTATCAACTACGTCTACCTGCAGAACCTGGTTGCACTCATTGTCATGGAGATCTGTACTCTGCATCTAAAGCAGCCCCACCCGGACGCCCACCGCTATCGGGCCCTGTTTGCAGGGCTGATTTTCCTGATTTCATACAGCCTGATCGTCCTGGCACTCACCAGCGACCCGGTGTCTTACGTTATCTCATTCAGACAAGTCAGCATCCTCATTACGGTGGTGGTGTCCATGTTCTGGCTGGAACGGCAGCGATCAGCGCCACGACTGGTGGGAGTCGGTCTTATTTTTGTCGGTGTGGTGATGGTTGGCCTGGCCTGAGACTTCAGATCTTCCAGGACTCTTGAAACACAGGTGAAGGGGGAGATTGAAGGGAAAAACCCGTCAATCTTTATCTGGAGAAGGCCTCTCAGCATTCATGAGGAAAATTCAGAGCAATTGCCGCATAGAGACGCGCGGCAGCCTCGACTTCCGATAAAGAAGTCTGTTCATCCAGCGGTGTGGGCGGTTTCAAGAGACCCCGGCCCGAGGATCAGAGGACGGCACCCCGCCCTGAAAAAGAGGTTGCCATCCGAATGAGAGCGGAACGGATTGAACTGAAGCGGCAGATTCAACCGCGGGTAGAGGTTCTCGAACAGCTCCACCAGGTGGCTGTTCTCCTGCAGGGAGTATCCCTGTGCCGAAAAATCAAAGTTCATTTCAAGGTTCAGCCCGGGAATCATCTCTTCGGCCTTGGCCACGCAGGCTTTCAGGACCTCCTGAACTTTTTCGGGAGTAAATTCAGGGGAGAGGTGCAGGTCAATATAGGTTTCGCACTGGTCGGGAACCACGAAGCCGGCCCGGGAAGAGCTCATCTCGCGAATGGAATAAACGACCTGCGGATTCGCCCGGTCGAACAACGGCTCGCGACCGATCAGAAGAAGAAAGCGCAGCATCGATTCGACCGCATTATGGCCCAGCTCCGGAAGTGACGAGTGGATGCGACGTCCCCGGGTCGTCAGGGCGACCTCCAGGTAGCCATAGTGGCTGAAACAGGGGGACAGCGATGTCGGCTCACCGATCACGACCCAGGGCGGCCGGTTTGACTCAAGAAATTTCTCGCTGCCGTCGCCGTTCTCCTCTTCGCCGACAACCAGCAGCAAGCCAACCGAGGGGCGCTCTTCTTCCGGCAGCCCTGCCAGCGCGAGCCAGGCCTCGAGCATGGCTGCGCAACCGCCTTTCATGTCTGCCGTGCCCAGTCCACGCACCACGCCCCACTCTTCGGTGGCGCAATACTCGTCGAGATCCCAGGCCGGCACAGTATCGACATGACCGACCAGGAAAAGCTGCGGTTCCCCCTGCCCCATAGTGGCACACAGGTTATAGCGACCTTCTTCAACCTCTTGCTTCGCAACCTCGATCCCTGCCCTGCCAAGCAAGTCTTCGATGTAAAGCTGGATATCCTCTTCCTTTCCGGACGGAGAATAGATATCGACCATCTCGATCAGGGTCTGGCGCAGGCGGTCACCGTCAATAGAATCCCAGACCTTTTCGATCAGTTCCTGGCTCATTCCTTCCGTTTCCTTTTGCCCCGGGTCTTTTTAGTCAGATTGAGGGTCATATAGACATGCTTCTGAATATTGCCGAAGCCATGTTTCTTGAAAAAACGTATCCCCGCCTCATTGTCAGCGTCGGTGTCAATCAGAACCATGCGGACACCCTGATCCAGCATTCTTTTCTTGCTCTCATTGAACAGACTGTCTCCGACGCCCTTTTGCTGTATGCCCTGGCGCACACCAATCCAGACCAGGTATCCGTATTTCCAGGCGGAGTTGTTCTTCTCGACGGTTGTACTGAGCGCGAAGCCGACGATGTCCTCGTCGAGTTCGGCGACCAGGCAAAGTTCGCTGTCGGAGTTGTAAAGTGTGGTGATCTCGTATTCGTCCCAGGTTCGGTACATGCTCGGAGAATAGTCCGAAGTGAACAACTCTTCGCCGAGATGAAAGACCTCGGCAAAGTCATCGATCGTCATGTTCCGGATACAAAGGGCTTCTTCTTTTTCTACCTGTTCTGTATCCATGCAGCGTCTTTAATCTCCTCAATTCCAAGAGAGAGCCCAGATGCGGAGCGTCATCTCTCCGTTCGGTTTATCATGTGAACAAAAGACTCACGGGAACTATACATTGAAACGGCCCATATGAATATTTGTACTTATCCTTCAAAGAATAATTAGTCCATTGTAGCGCACTTTTTCTGTATGATGACAGGTAAATTGCATCGTAACGTCATGTAAAGACTTCTGAATACGTTACAATGTTCGGGGAGATCAGGGCTGCAGCATGGAGAAGGCGACGATCGGCTGGCGTGAATGGCTGGCACTTCCAAAGCTCAAAGTTCCGGCCATCAAGGCGCAAATCGACACGGGCGCCAGCTTCCGATCCTGCCATCCCGTTCGTAAAGGAGTTGAAATAGGATGGATCCGATAAAGCTCTTGAATCTTGACTTTTTGAGAACCCCTATCAATGCAGAGCTCTTCGGGGGAAAAGCCAAAAAGGTCGGCCTGCCACCCGGGACCCTGGTTCATGTCGGCAAGCAGAAAACAGAGAAACCGGTCATCAGCCTGGTTGATTATTTCCAGGATCATTACGAGACCCGGGCAGACATAACCGTCGAAGAGGCTGCGGCTTTCAAAGAGACGGAGACGGTCAGCTGGATCAACCTGAGCGGCATCCACGACATCAGCCTCATCGAGCCACTCGGACAGCGCTTCGGCATTCATAACCTGGCACTCGAAGACATCCTCAACACTCAACATCGTCCGAAGATCGAGGAGATGGAAGGCTTCAGCCTGATCATCCTGAAGATGCTGTTCTACGACGAGACAACCCGGAGCATTACAACGGAGCAGATCAGCCTGGTCCTCGGCCCGCGTTATGTCCTCACCTTCCAGGAGATCGAAGGCGACGTCTTTGATGCTGTCCGCGAACGATTGCAGCGCAGCAACGGCCGCATCCGGCAACGCGGCTCAGACTATTTGGCCTACGCCCTGATTGACTCGATCGTCGACAGTTATTTTCACATCATGGAGACGATCGGCGACCAGCTTGTCCAGCTTGAAGAGGACCTGCTTGACAACCCGGACCAGTCGACCCTCGGCAGGATCCACCACTACAAGCGCCAGCTGTTGCTGCTGCGTAAATCCGTGTGGCCCCTGCGCGAAGTCATCAGCGAGCTCTACAAGGAAGAATCGCCGCTGATTAAAGAGGACACCCTGGTGTTTCTGCGTGACCTGCATGACCATGCAATCCAGGTCCTGGATACCGTCGAAATTTTCCGCGACACGGTTTCGAACCTGCAGGATCTTTACATGTCCGCAGTCAGCAACCGCATGAACGAGGTCATGAAGGTCTTGACCATCATGGCTTCGATCTTCATTCCCCTGACCTTCATCGCCGGCGTCTACGGCATGAACTTCGAGTACATCCCCGAGCTCAAGTGGCACTGGGGATACTTCGCGATCTGGGGGGTCATGATCGTCAGTGTGATTGGCATGCTCATTTTCTTCAGAAAGAAAAAATGGCTTTGACCCCGCCGTCCAAGGATGGCCTGACAGTCTCACGGCTTCCTGTTGAAGCCATCCTCCCGGAGCTTGATCGGGCTCTGGAAAAAGCTCAAACCGTTGTCCTGCAAGCTCCTCCCGGCTCGGGCAAGACGACCCGGGTCCCTTTAGCCCTGCTCGATGCCCCCTGGTTGAACCATCGTCGTATTCTGATGCTCGAGCCACGCCGCCTCGCCGCGACCAACGCGGCGCGCTACATGGCTGCTCTGCGCAAGGAGCAGGTGGGTGGATCAATCGGCTACGCCATCCGTTACGAACGAAAAGCCGGACCGGACACACGGCTGGAGGTGATGACCGAAGGCTTGCTGGTCAGGCGCATGCAGAGCGACCCGGAGCTCACGGGAGTCGGGCTGGTCATTTTCGACGAATTTCACGAACGCAGCCTGCAGGCGGACCTCGCCCTGGCCCTCTGCCGCGATATCCAGCAGGGCCTGCGTGACGACCTGCGCATCCTGATCATGTCGGCAACCCTGGATGCCGAGCCGCTATCGCGTTTGCTCGGCGATTGCCCCATCGTGACCACCAGCGGCCGTTCTTTCCCGGTTCAGGTTGAACACCGCGCCGAGGCCGATCAGTTCAGGATTGCCGAGTCGACAGCACAGGGCATCCGCCACGCACTTCAAAAGACAGATGGGGATATCCTTGCCTTCTTGCCAGGCACTGGTGAAATCCATCGCTGTCGCACCCTGCTGCAGGACCTCTCCTCTCGAATCGCCCTGCGTCCGCTCTACGGCGGACTGCCCTTTGCCGATCAGGAAGCAGCGATTATCCCCGGTCAACAGCGGCGGGTCGTGCTGTCGACCAACGTCGCTGAAACCAGCCTGACGATTGAAGGAATTGAGACCGTGGTGGACAGCGGCTGGGAGCGGCGGCCACGCTTCGATGCAGCTCGCGGCATGACCCGGCTGGAGACTGTCCGTATCTCACAGGCCAGCGCCACACAGCGCGCAGGAAGGGCCGGGCGTCTTGGACCCGGTCACTGTGTCCGCTTATGGTCTGAAGGCACCCACGGGACTCTGCTTCCACACGCACCGCCGGAAATCCGCCAGGCGGACCTGGCCCAGCTCGCCTTCGAACTGGCCCAATGGGGCGTGCAGGAGGTCAATGAACTGATCTGGCTGGATGTCCCTCCTGCCGGTCATTTGAACGCGGCCCGCAACTTACTGACGAGCCTCGGGGCGCTCGACGACAGGGGTGCGCTGACTCAGCTGGGGCGAAAGATGGCCCGCTTTACAACCCACCCACGACTGGCACACCTGCTGGCAACGGCAGTGGCTGACAATTGCCAGGGGCTTGGCAGTGACCTCGCCGCTTTGCTCTCCGAGCGAGACCTGCTGCCCGGCAGTCGGCATACTGCTGGTATAACCGGACCCAGCGACCTGCTCGAACGGCTTGAAATCCTGCACCGTGACCGGTCACCACGAACCAGCACGGTCAGGCGCGCTGCCGGCTACTGGCGCAACCAGACCGGTGCCGGTCACGAAACGGCTGCTGATCCGGCCACGATCGGCCGGCTTCTGGCCTGCGCCTATCCGGACAGGATCGCCCTGAGACGTCAACCTGGCCAGCGACGCTACCTGCTCAGGAACGGTCAGGGCGCAGCTCTCTCCTCTTCTTCAGTCGTCCGGGACGCGGAGTGGCTGGTGGCCGTTGAAGTTGTGAGTCGCGACAGCGGGGAAGAAGAGATTCGCCTGGCGAGCACAATCACCCGTGCTACGGTGGAAGATCTCTTCGGCAAGGACCTTGCGTGGCAGCGAGAAGCGGCCTGGGATGATGAGAGCCAGCGTGTTGTTGCGCGGCAAGTGCGCCGTCTTGGAGCCATCGTGCTTCAGGAACGGACCGTGAAACCAACGGCAGAGGAGACCCTCCCTGCCCTGCTCCAGTTGATTCGGCATCAGGGGCTCGAGATTCTCCCCTGGACACACGATCTCAGGCAGTTACAGGCCAGGGCCTGTTTGCTGCATCAGCACCTCGCAGAGCAGGGATGGCGGGACTGGTCGAATGCTGCGTTACTGGATGAGCTGGAAGATTGGTTGACAGAATACCTGAAGACGGCGAAGAACCGCAGTGATCTGAGTAGAATTGATTTACGCACGGCCCTCAAGGCGCGGATCGGCTGGGAACACCTGCAGACACTTGACCGATTGCTGCCGGAGAGATTGTCTGTGCCCAGCGGCTCGAACATCAGGATCAACTACAGTGAAGCAGGAGTCCCGGTTCTGGCGGTCAAACTCCAGGAGATGTTCGGACTCTCCGAGACCCCCCGCCTGGCCGATGGCCGGGTTGCGATCCTGATTCACCTGCTCTCGCCGGCTGGCAGGCCCCTGGCGGTGACCAGCGACTTGAAAAGTTTTTGGGACACGGTCTATCCGGAGGTGCGCAAGGAAATGAAGGGACGCTATCCCAAGCATCCCTGGCCCGATGATCCGTGGAACGCGACAGCGACCGGAAGGACGAAGAAACGTCAACCGTGAACCTTTGACTCGTGTCGTGACAGCGGGGGTGTGGCTACTGGTAACCCTGATCCGGACCCGGCCCGGGTTTCATGATACCGATAATCAGGACGGCGAATGGACCGATCAGCAGTCCGAGAACAAACCACAACGCGACAGGCCTGTTTTTCGCCTTGGCCATCGAAGCCGCCGCGAAACCGAAGACAAGCCAAAAGATCAAATATTCCATCACACCTCCATGATCTGGTCGCGAACGTCACTACGACCACGAACAAAAGTACAGTTCGAATCCCAGTCGGGAAGATAGTCCGTATTTACTTACGCTTCAGGGGCAAGATCCCCGAGCTCTGTGTCGCCACAACTCAGCCAGATTTCACCATCCTGAATGGTGCACTGCAGCTGCATGCTGCGCTGTACGAGGCCCGCCAGTTCACTGCTCGCCACTTCAGGAATCTCGATCACGCTGAGGTTTTTAAAACGTTGCAGACTGTCGGCATTACGCTGCCACCACAACTCTGCGTTTCGACCACCGTAGAGATACAGGCAGACTTGCGAGGCACGACTGCAGGCTTTGCGCAACCGCCGTTCATCGGGGAGACCGACATCGATCCACAGCTCAATCTCATCACTCAGGCTCTTCTGCCAGAGAGCAGGTTCTTCATCGTCGCACAAACCTTTGGTAAAACTCAATTGTTCATGAGCGTGCAGGGCGAAAGCGAGCAGCCGCACCATCATACGCTCGTCCGTCTCCGAGGGGTGACGCGCCAGGGTCAGATGATGCTCCTCGTAATAGTGACGATCCATATCGGAGATCTGCAGGTTGGCTTTAAAGATAGTCGAGCTCAGCGCCATCGGGTTTCCTTTGAGTTGACAGGTTCTTCAGTGAGACGAAACCGCTTGAGAGAGTATATCACGACACATTCGCAAGCCGATTAAAGCTTTAAATCCGGATCTCCAGAGCATAACTCTTCACGTAAAGCCTGAACTCCGGCATCCTCCAGGTACTCGTCAAAGTTCATCACCCGGTCAATGACGCCGCCGGGAGTCAATTCAACAATGCGGTTGGCCACGGTGGAGACGAACTTGTGGTCATGGGAGGTGAAAAGGATCACTTCCGGGAAATTGATCAGGCTGTTGTTGAGCGCAGTAATCGATTCCAGGTCGAGGTGGTTGGTCGGCTCATCAAAGAGCAGGACATTGGCATTGGTCAGCATCATCCGCGCCAGCATGCAGCGCACCTTCTCTCCACCACTGAGCACGTTGGTCATCTTGGTCGCCTCATCGCCGGAGAAGAGCATGCGACCGAGGAAGCCGCGGGCAAAGCTCTCTCCTTCATGGGGCGGATACTGGCAAAGCCATTCGATCAGGTTCAGGTCGTTGGTAAAGTAGGCGCTGTTCTCTTTGGGGAAATAGGTGTTGGTAATGGTCACGCCCCAGCGGAAGCTGCCGCTGTCCGGCTCCAGCTCTCCGGCGAGAATCTGCAGAAGCGTCGTTTTGGCGACACTGTTGCCACCGACAAAAGCGATTTTCTCACCCTTTGTTGACGATCAGGTCGAAGTTGTCCAGTACCTTGACACCATCGATACTTTTGCACAGACCCTTCACTTCGAGGATGATGTCTCCGCAGGGACGCTCAGGCTTGAAGACCACAAAAGGATATTTACGTGATGACACCGGCAGCTCTTCGATCTCCAGCTTGTCGAGCAGCTTCTTCCGTGACGTCGCCTGCTTGGCCTTGGAGGCATTGGAGCTGAAGCGGGCGATAAAATCTTTCAGTTCACTGGCCTTGTCGCTGGCCTTCTTGTTGGCATCCTGCTTTTGCTTCAGGACCAGCTGGCTGGCTTCGTACCAGAAATCGTAGTTGCCGACATAGGTGCGGATCGAACCGAAATCGATATCAGCGATATGGGTGCAACACTGGTTGAGGAAATGACGGTCATGGGAGACGACGATGACGGTATTCTGGAAACGACCCGAGGAACTCTTCAAGCCACTTGATCGATTTGAGGTCGAGGTTGTTGGTCGGCTCATCAAGCAGCAGGATGTCGGGGTTGCCGAAGAGGGCCTGCGCCAGCAGCACGCGGACTTTCTCACCGCCCTCCAGCTCTTTCATCTGCTTGTGACGCAGCCCCTCGGGAATGCCGAGACCGTTCAGCAGCACTGCGGCTTCGGATTCAACTTCGTAACCGTTCATCTCGGAGAATTCGGCTTCCAGCTCTCCGGAACGGATGCCGTCTTCCTCGGTAAACTCACCCTTGGAGTAGATCGCCTCACGCTCGACCATCACGGAGAAGAGCCGTTCGTGGCCCATCACCACGGTGTTGAAAACCGTCTCCTCGTCAAAGGCGAAGTGATCCTGACGCAACACGGCGAGGCGCATCCCCTTGCCGATCGAGACGTCTCCTTTATCCGGAGCGGAGTCGCCGGCGAGGATTTTCAGAAAAGTTGATTTGCCGGCGCCGTTAGCACCGATGAGACCGTAACAGTTCCCCGGAGTGAACTTGATATTGACGTTTTTGAAGATGGTTCGTTTACCGTAAGCCAAGCAGATATTTGATGCACTGATCATGGAGAGTTCGTTCCTTAAAGAAAGCCGGGTTCAAAAAACACAAGACCACAGGGCCGAACCCCGTGGTCTTCACGCTGCGAATCTATAGCACTGTTCCTCTGCCCAGGCAACTTTTTTCGATACTTTTCTTTTTAAATTAAAGGCTTATCACCAGTCAGCGGGATCAAGACATGGCAGTCCAGTTGAAACTCACTGAGTGTTTGAGAGTCTCGTCGGCAATTTGGTTTATGCGCCGGTGTGACGCCTTCGAATTCATTAAGGCTCCAGAGATCCACGTAGTCCTGCTTGGGCCTTGATGCCGCGCAGATGTTTCTCCGCGCCGCGCAGCCAGTCCTCTTCATTACTGTATCGCCAACTCATCGCGCCGAGTTCCGTCTTCAGAGTGTCTGACACCCGGGCGGCCTGGACGATGATGACATAGGCCCTGTCGGAAAAATCATCGGTGTCCATGGTTCACCATGTGTGCTTCAGCGTGCACATCAGGGATTCCGTTGCAGGCCAAGTTGTTCCCACAGAAAGCCGAAATCAAAGGGTTGGCCACCCTGGTCCAGGGCCCGGCGTGCTTCGAGGTGCTCGTAGGACTCCAGCAGCTCGATCACGGCCTGGCGCCCTTTGGCGCTGCGGATGGCCTGACGCGGTGTTTTGTCTGCCGAGCGCCGGAATCTTCTCGTCGACCCAGTTGGCGTAATGTTTGCGCAGATAATCATGCACAATGGTCGCCATGACTTCCGGTGGAATGTCGGGAGGTGCAGTCGGTGCGGCGGCTTCCAGCGCTTTGGGGGAGCGGGGATCGACCAGTTCGCGACTCTGGTGGCGCAGGGTCTGGCCGGCGATCCGTTCCAGCCAGGCGCGATTTTCATCGGCCAGCTTGCGGGTGCGGCAGAACACCTCCAGAATATCCTTTTTGGTCAGGGTCAGTGACGCCTGAATCCGACTACGGCCATCGTCCAGTTCGGCAATTCGTACCCATTCTTCATCGCCATCACCGTCAACATCCGGCTGCTCTGCCAGCAGTGCCGCCAGTGCCCCCCGATCGCTGACCCGATAGCGGTCGGTGGTGCCCAGAATCGGTTCCCCACTCGATGCGTCCACCAATTCAGGCATTGGCAGCGGGGTGATCATGGTATCCAGCCAGTGCAGACCGATATTTCCGCCGATGACCTCGCGGGCGATCTCGGAAGCCCAGTCAGCTCCCGTCATCTCATAGAGAATTTCATCCCGGCAGGCCAGGCCGTCGTCGCGGTCGAAGGGATAGACCGCCCCGGACAGGACCCAGCCCGGGAGACGAGGGCATATTCCTCGTTCAGATGTTTGCCGCAGAACTCTTCGATGCACTGGCTCACCTCGGCAAAGATCTGCTGCATTGTTTTAGGAACTTTCAGGGGATCGGACATCGGTTCATTTCCTTATCTTTTCTTTGACACCCCAGTGTCTTGATTTCCATGACCTTACAAGCACTGAATGCGCTGCATGATGTCGGCGAAGAACTCCCTGGACCAGACCTCCAGCGCCGCCGGATCCCTGACGAAGGGGAGGACTTCATTGCGGGCCTGATCAACATCGAGCTGGTCGATGGCCTGTTGCTCAAGATCTCTCAGCGCTTCTGCCGTAAAGGGAGTTTCTTCTGCCCAGTGTCCACTCTGGCGCATGCGCTGTTCCAGATGCGCCAGGTGCAGCTGCGGATAGCGTGCGCAGTACCAGATCAGATCGTACCAGTCGCGCCCTTTGACCCGGTTTTTCCAGCGTCGGCAGAGCAAGGCGTGCATTTTCCCTGCAAACAGGTCGGGCAGGGTGTAGCTGCGGACACTGAACGGCAGCGGTTGCAGCAGGTAACGGCTCTCGGTGGCAAAGCCACCCGGGGGATCGGTATCGACTTCCAGTTTGATGCGGATCCTCAGCAGTCCGGCAGTGTCTAGCGCACCTGAATCCACACCCACCGTTTCATTCACTCATCTGCTTGAGCAATTGGTGATGT
>CAVPPD010000008.1:0-52166 GCA_963707155.1 uncultured delta proteobacterium
GATAGCAACCCAAGCAATTACACGGGATGGAATCTATAAAAAAGCCATATAAACCAAAAGCCGACAAGGTGGAAAAATTAAGCAAGGTTTACGCCGAGCTTAAAAAGAACGCCCCAAAAGTTAGCCCGTTGTTTAAAGGCGTGGCGAAGGTTCTATTTTTCAGTATTTTTTTTGCTTCATGCTCCGCACAATGGCACTTAAAACAAGCCGTAAAAAAGAACCCTAACATTATAACGGAAAAGGTAATTCGCCAAGTCGCCCCCTTCACTCCTGCTCACGATCTGATCCCGGACAACGCCAACCTCATCGATGTGGTCAAATCTCTGGCGATCAACCAGCAATGTTTTGTGACTATCCTTGACCGGGTCGGAGCCATTATTACGCTGACTGACCTTGAAAAACCACCGATGCGCATGTTTCTGTTTGGCATGATCACCATGATTGAAATGACCATGACGGAAATTTTGCGGCAAAAATATCCTGATGATTCCTGGCAGGAGTTGCTCTCTGAAAAGCGAGTTGCATTGGCAAAGAAATTCCAGGAAGAAAGAAACCGTCGCGGACAATCAGTTGAGCTGATCGACTGCCTGCAGTTTGGTGACAAGGGCTGGATAATCACTTATGACGAAAAGCTTCGAAAGAAACTGGGGCACGCATCCCGCCAGGAGACCCGTAAGGTCGTTAAGGAGCTTGAGACCTTGCGTAATAACCTTGCCCATACCCAGGAGATTATCCCCAGTGGTTGGCAGCGAATCGTGATCGCCTGTAGCCGCTGGGAGAGCAATCTGGGAAAGTCCATAGACCATTATGTTGATGATCTGGGAAGTAACACGGAATGAACTTGCTGGAGTCGATCGAAAAAGAGTTGCAATCGCAAGAGAGTGGCTGGTGGACCCGCCTCAGTGAGGCAATTCCTGAATTAAAGCTGATGACAGGAACTCCCCAGCCCCCTGAATTTCACGCCGAGGGAGATGTCGCCAGTCACACCCGTCTCGCAATCGAAAGCTGCCCGGATGATTGTGATCCAGACCTGCGCTGGATTGCGTTGCTGCATGACATTGGTAAACCCGCGACGACACAACAGAACAAGGACGGACGAATTACCGCCTATGGGCACGATAAACTAGGCGCAGAGATTGCGGGAGAAATCCTTGAACGATTCAGCATGCCGGTCGAGCGACGCGACAGGATTGTATGGACAATCAGGCATCACACCTTTCACCATTCCTGGCAGCTTAAAAAAGCCGACGATCTGAGCAAAAACCAGCGAGGCTATATGACCAACCCGAACTTTTCTCTCCTGCTGGAGTTCTTGAGAATCGATTCGCTCGCGTCTCAGGGAAATCCACGCGGAATGGCCGCATACACCTTTTATAAAAATCTTCTTGAATCCACTTCTTAGCGAATTGAACGATGCGAAATTTTATTTTAATCATCATATTGTGCTGTCTCATCATCCCCGTCTGTGCAAGTGCCAAGACAAAGACCATGATGGAAATCGGAGTCCGTGGAGGAGGAGACAACGGTGGGTATAACCTGAAAGAAGATTACGTCGCCGCAGAGCTCTACTTCCTGAGACAGCTGCCCTGGGGAACAACGATGGGAGATCACGCTACTTTAACCAGTCGTTTCGATATGGGGGCGACCTACCTGGAGGCCCGAGACGAAGAAGGGGGTACATGGTGGCCGTCGGTGCAGACCTGGTGCTTGGCTTATGGAATGGCGCCACAGAATTAGATCTCGGTTTTCGTCCGACCTGGATGCTTAAGGATGAATATGGCAAAGACGATTTCGGAGGCGGACTGCAGTTTTCCAGCCACGTCGGATTGTCCATAAACTGGCAGGCGATGACCTTCAGCTACCGTCTTCAGCACACCTCCAATGGCGGCATCTACGATTCAAACCCTGGCCTCAATCTGCATATGATTGGCCTGGGATATCGTTTTTAGTAAAGAACTCTTGCCCAGAGAGGGGCCTTCGAAGAAAGGCCCTGCTCGTACACGTCACTTCTGCACAGGCAACTCTCTCACTTTTTTGGCAATGTCTCTGCTGAGATGCTCCAGAAGCTGGTTTTCGGCGGTGACCAGGGCGTCATAACTCGGAGCTGACAATGTCTGCTGATAATCACTCTTCTCAGACACCAGAAGGTTTTCCCCCGAGCCATCACGGATCGTCCATCTGGCACTCAGTACAGCGTCGCCATCAAGGTCGCTGTCGAACTGAATAATTTCAACAGCCACTCGATAATCCGGGGCGAAATAATGCATCCAGGGGAAGAAGGCGATTTTGTGGGTTCCCAGCAGCAAACCAAGGTTGTTCCCCAGAACAGCTGCAATGTCATTCTCGATAATTCCGGCCCAACGATGGAATTCATCGAATTGATAGCGGTGAGAGTCCCCCAGGCGAGTCGCGATCTGCGACTTCTTAAGATATTCTGGCACGGACACAGGTCCGATACCTAAGGCAGCATCAACCGGAGTCAAAGAGGCAGAGTCTGCAACCTCCAGATCAAGCGAGGCCAGGCTGTAGTAGGCAACTGTCGGGAATTTCCTCCACACCCGGCCATTATCAGGATGATAGACAGAAGACACAACCCTGAGACAAAACGACAGGTACAATTAGTTTTCATTATTCCCCTCCTTGCCGAAGATCACTGATTGCGGGTTCCGCTCCACGTAGTCTATCAAAGCCCGTAGCGACCGAATCGTTGCGGTCATCTCACTCATCACGTTTCTGGCATTGTAGTTCATCGCCGAATCCGCCCCCAGGGTCTGGTCGATCCCGTCCATGGTTTTCTGGAAATCATCAAGCGCCAGCTTGAGAGACGGAAGGATCTCTTCATTAACGCCACCCATTGTTTTCTCCGCCACCTGCAATGTTTCATTGAGAGCCTTGATCGACTGATCCAGATTCTGTCCGATGGCCTCAAATGGGATCTTCTCGACGTTCTTGAGAATCCTGACGACACTCTCGGTAATCTGCTCAAGCGGTTTCGGCAGAGTCGGGATAACAGGATATTTACCCGTTAAATCAGCTTTGGCGGGAGGGGCGTCCGGATAGAAGTCAACGTCGACATAAAGTTGACCGGTCAACAGGTTTCCGGTTTTCAGCTGCGCTCGCAGCCCCAGCTCTACCTGTTTGGACACGTCATATCTCACGTCACGATTCTCAGATACGAGCTCTTCCTGAATGTCCTCCTTGTCGGTCAATACGCCAACAGAGGTTACCAGAACATCGATCCGTTCTGGCTCCACCATGATTAAGACCGGGATGCGAACACCATAAGACTCATGATTAATTTCCAGGTTGACATCGACAACTTCGCCAATGCGTATCCCTTTCAATTCAACCGGGGCTCCCGGTGACAAACCACGGACATTCTGATTGAAGTACACCATGTAGTATCGCTTAATGGCATAGGTTTTTTCCTCGATACTCTCACGATCTTTGAAGAGGCTGAACGCCCGATCTGCCTCAGCTTCCGTGCCGGGTTCCCGATGCGTTGGCAGGTCGAAAGCAACACCGCCAAGCATGATCGAAACCAAGGACTGGGTATTCAAGGTGACACCAGTCGCGTCCATCTTGAGATCAACGCCACTGGCGTTCCAGAAGCGGGAATTCTCAAGAACTTTCTTGTGAAAAGGCGCCCCAATGAAGATTTTGAGGTCGACGCCATCACGTTCGTGATCGAATTCATAGTCGACCACCTGGCCGACCTTGATCCCGCGATAATAAACCGGGGCACCCCGATCAAGCGATCCCAGTTCTTTTGATTGCAGGATAAAGTGTCGCCCGGGCATACCGACTGTGACCAGGGGTGGTTTCTCCAGACCTTTAAAGTGACTGGTTTTGTTGCCCTCCGTTGAAGGGTTGACACCGATATAGGCTCCGGAGAGCAAAGTCCCCAGCCCGGAGACCTCACCAGCAGCAACCTGGGCCCGAACCACCCAGAACTGGGTCTTATCTGTCAGGTAAGGCTTCGCATCCGTCGTCATTTCAGCCGTAACGACGACTCCGGACCGATCTTCACTCAAGGCGATTTCCACTACCTTACCAACTTCGACATCCTTGAATTTGATCTGGGTTTTGCCCGCCACAAGACCATCAGCCGTCTCGAAAGTTATCGTAATAACCGGTCCTTTTTCTGACTGCGCTTTAAAGGCCAGCCAGCCGCCAATCAGCAAGGCAATAATCGGCACAACCCAGATGATCGAAAAGCTGCGTTTGGTCTGACCTGCGCTTGAGGTGCCTGCTCAACATGTTTCATTCCCGAGCTCCCGTCACTCATTTTCATCCTCCACAACATCCCAGATCAAACGTGGGTCAAAACTCTCTGCGGCGATCATGGTCGTTACGACAACGGCCGCAAAATAGATAGCAGCAGGTCCTGCCTCGATATTTGCCAAAAATCCAAGTTTAACCAAAGCCACCAGGATGGTGACCACATAAATATCAAGCATCGACCAGCGGCCGATCGCCTCTGTGAATCGGTAGAGACGTGTACGGTCTTTGGGCCGTTTTATCGACTTGAACTGCACGGAGAGCAGCAGGTAAATCAGGATGGCAAACTTCAGAAAGGGCACGAATACACTCGCGGTAAAAATGATCAGCGCGATTTCCCAGGAACCGTGATGCATAAAATAGATCACGCCACTCATGATGGTGTCGGCAGAGACACTTCCCAGTGCCGACGTAAGAGTCATTGGCAGAACGTTCGCCGGGATATAAAAGACCATGGCCGTAATCACCAGGGCCCAGGTCCTTGCGAGGCTGTTCGGCTTGCGCTGATGCAACTCTTCGCCGCAGCGTGGGCAATAAACTGCCTCACGAACAGACTTTTCCGGTATGCGGCTAAGCAGATGGCAGTCGTGACAACTGACCAGGCCACACTGCCGTGCTGTCATGTGAGTCGCTTTCATAAGTCTCCCCCCAGCTTCTCCCAGACCATGTGAGAATCAACAGCAGAAAGCGCAAAGTTCAGGACGAATATCAGCAGCCCAAATGCGATCACAGCCAAACCTGGAACAATCGTGGCCATCTTGCCAAGCTTGACGATGGAGACCAGGATCCCGAGCATATAAATCTCCATCATGCTCCAGGGTTTGACATGTCTAAAGAGTCGGAAGACAGGAACCGCGTACTTAGCCCGAGCGCGCATTTTCAGCGGGACAAAAATGTAGAGCAGGCCAAGCATCTGAATCAACGGGACCAGAACACATGTCAGGAAGACCAGGGTCGCGAGGGGTATAATGCCCTGATTGTAGAGTTGGTGAATCCCGGTGAGAAGCCCTGTCTCGTTACTAATCGGGCCGTTTTTCATGGCCAGAAAGGGAAAACTGACGGCGACGACATACAGGACCAGGCCGGCAATCGTCCAGGCCAGCGTCCGGTCGATGCTGTTTGCCTTGGAGCGGAACAACACTGAACCGCAGCGCACGCAACAGGCCGACGCCCGGTCCGGCATCGGCGGGATATCGTGGATCAAATCACATTCGTGACATGCTATCTGGTGCATAAAAACAGGTCCCTAATAAACAGGGGAATTATGTGAGCCTGAGTTTGTTCGTAAAAAACCCTCGCAGGATTATTCTTTGCCGACAATATCTGTACAGCGATGGCCGTAACGTTTCAGGAACTTGCAGACTCCGAGCGACTGCAACGCGCCAATATGTCCTGCATTCTCGATATATCCGGTGAAAATAACATCCCGCCACTTCGGATGACCATGTTTTTTCAATTTGTCTTCGTTGACCTGGATTGCAAAATGCAGAGTACCGACCAGGTCATTGGCAAGCCCCTCCTGTTCCTGAATCATGGTCGCCAGAACTGAGCGCACAGCATAGGTCTGAACCGGGTGGTCCAGCCAGGGGTAGTCATCTTCGGTGATATCAGTATAGAGGTAGAGTTCAGCAGCCCTGCGGGTACGCGGCAGGGTCACCATGTCAAGACCCAGTTGATTCACCAGGAGTCCGTTTGGTTTGCCTGCAGTCAAGATAACGAGATCGAGTCTTCCAGACCTCAGGTCATCCAACGCGCTTTCGTAGTTTTTAAAGACATAGTGAAATTTTTTGCCATAGAAGTCAGCGATAACGCCCGCACTCAGGCAGGAGCCACTGTTCTCACGGCCGCAGCCAACGACGAATTCCTCCTCGGTTGCGAAGTCAAGGACTCTCTCTTTCGCCTTAATGAGATGGATTTCCTCGTAATAGAGCGGCATAACGACCTTGATCTCATTGTGGAGATCCTGCGCATTGTTATTGTAGAGGTTTTTGGCCGCCAGCTGGAAGGCATCAATCTGGAAAATCGCAAACTCGGCGTCGTTATTGAAAAGGCCGACAATGTTCGCCCAGGAGCCCTCGGTTGGGATCACCTGAAGGTGTAACCCGACATCCCCGGTCTGCTCGGCTATTTCCTGGCCGACTTGATAATAAGTGCCCTGCTCCGGACCTGTCATCAGGCGCAGGGTGACAGTCAGGCCAGGCGAAGCTGACACCAGGAGCAGTATCGAAGCCAGAATAAGAGGTTTCACAAAAACGGCCCTTCGCATGTTAAGGTGAAAAAAACTTACAAAATCACTGCAATTCTAGCATGTTTAACTGAGCATACAAACCTGTAAAAACTTGATTTTTTCAAATTGAACAATCTGGCCGCAGTATAATCTACCTGAAGCAGAACGATCTTTGACATAACGTTCCAATACAAAAAAATGAGAGACAATAACAGGAGATTGCCGCTCGGAGTATTTTCCTTTATGATGCGAAACATCAAGAGACAATCTATGCGGGAGGAGGAAAAGGAATGAAGTATGTTCAAACGGGTATGATGCTGGCCCTGGCTTTGACACTACTGGCCGGCTGTTCATCGACAACCCTCAGCGGTTCCTGGAAGAATCCAGAGTACAATGGCAATATCAAGAATCTCTACATCGTCGGCATCGCCAAGCAGGAGACCAACCGCCGCATTTTGGAAGACGATTTCAGCCGGCAGCTCGCCAGCCATGGAGTCACAACCATCTCCAGCTACACGGACATAAAAAATAGCGATGAGATCGACGAGTTCAAGATCGCCCAAAACATCAAGAAGAACGGTGCCGATTCGGTCCTGATCGCCTACGCGACCGGGAAAAGAACCGAAGAAGTCGTTCACCCGGGCAGGATTTCGACCTACAGCAATGGCCGATACTACAACCGTCCTTCTTTCAGCGGTGACCGCTACCAGGATCGGTTCTATGCTCCCCGTTACAGCGACAACTTCAGATACAGCCGAGAGGTGGTCTACCAACCCGCGACCATCACACAATTCGAAGTGGTGACCGTCGAAGCCAATCTTTATGACGCCAACAGCAAGGAGATGATCTGGTCGGCACAACTGGAGACCACTGTGGACGGAGACATTCAATCCCTGCTGCAGGATTTCGTCAAAACAGTCATTAAGGACCTGGACAGTAAAGGCCTGATCTGAGCAGACAGGAAAGTCCTCCGCAACTCATCCTGGCAGGGAAACAATTTAAAATGGCCACCCTCATCACGCAGGGTGGCCATATACTTTTTCAGCGCCAGACTGTTCTACTCGTTTCGCTGCGAAGATCAGATTGCGTACTGTGTATAGTAATTCGCAACGCGACCGATCGCCAGGATATAGGCGGCGGTGCGCAGGTCCGGCACATCGTCCCGCGAACGCCAAATCTGGCGGATCTCCTGGTAGGCTTCACACATGGTGTCCTCGAGCCCGGAACGCACCAGGTTTAACTCCGTCGCCTCTTTCTGGAAATCCCTTTTGAGTTTCTCCGGTAGCTTGTCCCCCAGTGCCTGCGCCAAGGCTTCCATGGCGACTTCCCCACGGGCCTGCATATAGCGGCGCCCCATCTTGCCAAAACGCATGTGAGCGAGGTTCTTGGTCCACTCAAAGTAGGAGACTGTTACGCCGCCGGCGTTAGCGTACATATCCGGGATGATGATGACGCCACGATTACGCAGGAGCTCATCGGCCTCAGCCGTCACCGGACCGTTGGCGGCTTCGACAATCAGTTTGGCCTTGATGCGGCCGGCATTCTCTTCTGTAATCTGTGACTCCATGGCCGCTGGGATCAGGATTTCACAGTCTGCTTCAAGCAATGACTTGCCGTTTTCAACATACTCGGCATCGGGATAGCCCTTGACTCCACCGTGTTGGCGAAGATAGGCGGCAACGCTCTCGATGTCCAGCCCCTGCTCACAGCGCAGGCCTCCATCACGCTCGATGATGGCGATGATCCGACAGTCGTCTTCTTCCTGCAGGAATTTGGCCGCATGATAGCCGACATTGCCAAGGCCCTGGACAACCACCCGCTTGCCGGCGAGCCCGGGTGACAGCTTCGCATCCGCGACATCCTCAGCATGGCGGAAGAACTCCTGCATGGCGTACTGCACGCCCCGGCCGGTGGCCTCGGTGCGACCATCAACGCCACCCATCTCCGGCGGTTTGCCGGTGATGCAGGCGGCCGCGTCGATGTCGTCTGGGTGCAGGGTGCGGTAGACATCGGCCATCAGGGCCATCTCGCGGGGGCCTGTGCCCATGTCCGGTGCCGGCACGTTCAACGCTGGGCTGAGATATCCTTTCTTCTCCAGCTCCACGGCAAACAGACGGGTGATGCGGTCGAGATCCCCGCGAGCATAGGCGCGCGGGTCGATGCAGAGCCCCCCTTTGGATCCGCCGAAAGGGATATTGACCACCGCGCATTTGAAGGTCATCAGGGCCGCCAAGGCTTCGACCTCATCCTGGTTGACTTCGAGCGCATAGCGGATGCCGCCTTTGGCCGGCAGGTTGTGTTCACTGTGCGTCGCCCGCCAGCCCTTGAAGACCTTGTGCTCACCATTGATCAGGACCTGGAAGCGCACCTGGTAGACCGAACGGCATTCTCCGAGCAGTTCGGCGATTCCCGGTGACAGGTCCATCCGGCTGACGGCGTTATCGAACATGCGCTTGACGCTGTGCATGAAACTGGGATGATCAGACATGGCTTTCTCCTTGAGTTGTTAACGAATATATACTGCTCGAGTATATCGAAACTTTTGAATTTGCAAACTGCACGAGCCCGAGACTATTGTCCAACCCAGAGTATCCAGGGCGTGCCGATCAGCAGAAACAGCACTGCGCAGAAGACTGTCGTCAGCAACCCAAGGCGATAGAGTTCCCGCTGGGTCAGATAGTCGCTGGCGACAAAAATGATATTCTGACTGCCGCCCTGCGGCGTCAGAGTAGAGAAATAACTGCTGGCAAAAAGCAGTGCGAAACCCATCAGGTGAACCGGCACGCCGGTCTTGACGCCGACCCCGAGGAACACCCCGAGCAAGGCCAGAACCTGTGCCGACTGGCTGACGAACATGTAGTGCATGGCGACATAGAGCAGCAGCAGGGTGACGTAGGCAACCGGCCAAGTGACGCCGTGAAGCTGGGTCGCCAGGCGTTCGCCGACATAGCCCATGAAGCCGAGTTCGTTGAGCTGGCCGCTCAGTGCAAACAGCACAGCCAACCAGAAAAAAGTTGCCAGAGTCCCGCCCTGGGTATCGATGTCCTTCAGGGTCAGCACCCCCGTCGCCAGCAGCGTGCCGAGGCCAAAGATCGCCACAGCCGTCCCGTTGAGATGCAAGACGTCGGCGAAGATCCAGGCCACGACCATCAGGCCAAAGACCGCCGCGGTGATCCGCTCGTCCCGTGACAGCGGTCCCATCGCCTGCAGCGCCTGGCGGGCCGCCTGCGGCGCGTCGGGGGTCTTTGCGATCCCTGGCGGGAACAGCCGGTAGAGCAGCAACGGCAGCAGGCCGATGACGACCAGGGTCGGCACCGAGGCGACCAGCAGCCAGGAACCGAAGGTGATGTTCAAACCGTGCTCCGCGGCCAGGGAGACGCCGATCGGGTTGGCCGAGGTGGCTGTCAGCCAGAGCGCCGAGGAGACGCTCAGGCTGGCCATACCGCAGAACATCAGGTAGCCGCCCAGGCGACGCTTGCCGTCATCCTCCGGAACCGAACCGCTGCCCTGGGCAAGGGAGAGGATGATCGGGTAGAGGACCCCGCCGCGCGAGGTGTTGCTCGGGAAGCCCGGCGCGATCAGGGCGTCGGTGATGAAAATGCTGTACGCCAGACCCAGGGTCGATTTGCCGCACAATCGCACCACTTGCAGACTGATCCGGCTGCCCAGGCCGCTCTTGACAACCGCCTGGGCCACCAGGAAGGCGGTGACCACGAGCAGGACGCTGGCGTTGGCGAATCCCCCGAACACCTTGACCGGATCGAGGGTGCCGCTGAGCACGGCAAACGAGCCGGCCAGCAGCGCTGCTGTCAACAAAGGGAACGCGTTGATGATCACAGCGAAAATCGCCGCCGCGAAAATCGCGAACAGGTGCCATGCCTCGTGCGTCAGACCGGCGGGGATCGGTACAAACCAGATGACAACAGCCAGAGCAAAGGGGGCTGCAGGGGTCA
This sequence comes from uncultured delta proteobacterium, assembly GCA_963707155.1. GTDB lineage: Bacteria > Desulfobacterota > Desulfuromonadia > Desulfuromonadales > BM103 > M0040. The sequence goes on from CAVPPD010000008.1 coordinate 10,462, forward strand.
AATACCGCCGTAATTCTACTACTTGCTGCTTCACTGTCCGGCTCCCGCTGGAGACGAGCCTGTTTTGCCTGGTTCAACAAGAACCCATCCATGCAGGTCAACCACACGCCCACTCATATGACCTTTCTCGTGTTCAATCAAGCGCTGCCATTTGAACGAGTATTCCCCGGCCGCACCGGCATATCTTCCGGTTCCGCCGATGAAGACAGCCTTGATCGGTTCTCCAGCTTCGATTGACTCACTGTGCAGTTCGCTGAACAGCTGATCTCCGTTTTCATCAGTCCAGGTGCAGCGCCCCTGCATTCCCGTCCGGTTGTCGGCAAAACCGATGATATCCCCTTTGAAACCGGCGTTCACCCGTTGCTCTCCGCTGAGCAGCAACGACCCGGAATAGCGGAAGATCGCCGCAAAATGCCCTGTCCCGAGCTGCATCGTCTCTCGCTCGCCGGTCGCCGTCCAGGTCCCGGTGAAATGTCGTTTCTGGCCAAAATCCGCAGTTTGCGGAAGCGATGGCGTTGATTGCTCACAAGCGCTGCAGAGCAGAACCGCGAAAAGCAACAGCCCGTACCAGCAATGGCCAGATGACAGTTGGCGTTGATGTCGCCTGTTCATTCTCATCTTCAATATCGTGTCCTTACAGGATCAATCCACCGAAGACGAATCCCAGGGCGACGGCAAAAGCGATGGTGCAGACGCCGGGGATCAGGAACGGATGATCAAAAACATATTTGCCGACCCGGGTCGAACCGGTATCGTCAAACTCGACCGCGGCGAGCAGGGTCGGATAGGTCGGGAGAATGAACAGGGCGCTCACCGAGGCGAATGCCGCGATAGCCGCCACCGGGCTGACGCCAAGCGCCAGTGCGGCCGGCATCAGCGCCTTGGTGGTGGCTGCCTGCGAGTAGAGCAGCATGGCCGCGAAAAATAGTACCACGGCCAGCATCCATGGGTATTGTGTCAGCAGGGAGCCGGCAAACACGTTGATCTCTTCCATGTGGGCGGCGACAAAAGTCGTGCCGAGCCAGGCAACGCCGAGTACGCAGATGCAGGCGCTCATCCCCGACTTGAAGGTCGCTGCGTTGAGAATGTTCTTGGCATCGATTTTACAGAACAGGGTGATCAGCGTCGCCGCACCGAGCATGAAGGTGATGATCGCGTCGTCGCGCTTCAGGATCGGATCCTCGATCAGGTTGAAGGTGGAGCTGATCGCCATGGCATACGCGACCACGGCGAAAATGCTGATGCCGAAGATCAGCACCGCCCGTTTCGCTTCCGGTGTGATCTCCACCTGTTGAGCACTTGAGTCCTCCATGTTGATCAGCCCCTTGGCCAGGCGATCCTGGTAGACCGGGTCGTCCTTCAACTCCTTGCCCAAAAAGTTGGCGATGAAGGCGCCGAGCATGACGGCGATAAAGCTGCTCGGGATGGCGATCATCAACAGCTGGACGTAATCGACACCGACCTTTTCCAGTTCACTGGAGAAGAAGACCACGGCCGCGGAAATCGGCGAAGCGGTGATGCCGATCTGTGCGCCGACGGTGGCGATGGAGAGTGGCCGCGACGGCCTGATCCCGGCGCGTTTGGCCACTTCCGCAATGACCGGCAGGGTCGAGAAGGCGGTGTGACCGGTCCCGGCAAACATGGTCATGGTGTAGGTCACAATCGGCGCCAGGAAGGTGATGTATTTGGGGTTGCTTTTCAATATTTTTGTTGCGATGTGGACCAGGTAGTCGAGGCCACCGGCCACCTGCATGGCCGCGATGGCGGCGATGACCCCCATGATGATGAGGATGACGTCCACCGGAATGGCCCCCGGCTTGAGGCCGAACACAACGCCGAGAACCAGGACACCAAAACCGCCGGCAAAGCCGATACCGATGCTGCCCAGTCGTGCGCCCAGCCAGATAAAAAACAACACGACCAACAATTCAACGATCCACATGTTAACTCTCCTTATACAGACCCGGTCATTGCCCTGCAATACCGGAAGACCTCTCTCAGGGGATCTGGTAAATACCGGTCAGGTTCAGCGTTTGAGCCGGTAACTGACTCTGTCCCGCCCTCCTTCTGTACCGTGACCGTCGACCAGGCGAATGACAAATCACCGCTGATTCCTTCGAGGTGACCAGTCCCGCCGACAATGCTCCCGGTGACCTGATCGTCCGTCTGCATTCGATCGCTTTTCAGCGTAATGTAGATTTCCGGACCGTCGAGATCCTTCCAGACGCAGCGGGCGACCATGCCGGTCACGGTATCAGCGAAACCGACACAGGTTGACCAGTAATTTTTCTTCTTGCCAAGTTCTGCCTGCAGGCTGACATGGCCGGAGATTTCGAACGTGTAGACTTTCCGGTCACCGAAAGGGAAAAGCTCCCTGGTGCCATTGGCAACCCAGGAGCCTTCGAAGTCACCTGTCTCGCCGGCCCGACTCTCTGTCACCGCGCCGGCCGTCAGGAGAAGAAACCCAAAGAGAATTCCCCAACAAAATTTCTTTGTAAATGTCGCGTGCATGCTTTCGTCCTCATGGATGCGTGTTCATTGTTATTGTCCATCAGTCTCATACCAGAGTGTTCATCAGGAAGAGGTCTCCCTCTTTCTGCCTTGCACGAAGCTCTACGTGACTATTTCAATTTCCGCGGCTGGGTCATGTTCTCCGGCTTGAGCATGTCATCCAGCTCTTCCTTGGAAAGCCACCCCTTCTCCAGCACCAGGTCATAGACGCTGCCGCCGGTTTTCAGGGCTTCTTTGGCGATGGCCGCCGATTTTTCGTAACCGAGCACCGGGTTGAGGGCGGTGACCAGGCCGATGCTGTTCTGCACGTACTCGAGGCAGCGCTCGACATTGGCCTCGATGCCGACGATGCAGCGGCTGGTCAGGGTGATCGCGGCATTGCGCAGGATCATCAGGCCATGCAGCAGGCAGTAGGCCATGATCGGCTCGGCCATGTTCAATTCCAGTTCGCCGGCCTCGGCGGCCATGGAGACGGTGACGTCGTAGCCGATGATGGTGAAGCAGACCTGGCTGACCATCTCCGGGATGACCGGGTTGACCTTGCCCGGCATGATCGACGAGCCGGGCTGCATGGGCGGCAGGCGGATCTCGTAGAGGCCGCAGCGCGGCCCGGAGGAGAGCCAGCGCAGGTCGTTGCAGATTTTCGACAACTGCACCGCTGCACGTTTCATGTTGCCTGACATCTGCACGAAGCCGCCGGCGTCCTGGGTGCCCTGCACCAGGTTGACGGCCTTGCGCACCGGCAGGCCGCTGACCTGGGCCAGTTTTGCTGTCACCAGGTCGGCGTAGCCTGGCGGGCTGTTGATGCCGGTGCCGATGGCGGTCGCCCCCATGTTGATTTCCAGCAGGCCGTCGGCGGCCAGCTGCATGCTGTGCATGGCGGTGCCGATGGTGATAGGCGTAGGAGCCGAACTCCTGGCCGAGCGTCATGGGTACGGCGTCCTGGTTTTCGGTGCGTCCCATCTTGAGGACATGGGAGAACTCCTGCTCCTTCGCCTCAAGAGCCGCCTTGAGCTCACCCAGCGCTCCCAGGGTGTTCTGAATCGAGAGGTAGACGGCCAGCTTGATTGCGGTGGGGTAGGCATCGTTGGTGGACTGGGAACAGTTGACGTCGTCGTTCGGGTGCAGGAACTGGTATTCCCCCTTGTTGTGCCCCAGCATCTCCAGCGCCCGGTTGGCGATCACCTCGTTGGCGTTCATGTTGGTGGAGGTCCCGGCCCCACCCTGGATCATGTCGACGACGAAATGCTCATGGAGCTTACCGGCCAGGATTTCGTCGCAGGCCGCGCAGATCGCCACCATCTTTTCCTTGGCCAGGACCCCCAGCTCGCAGTTGGCCTGGGCGGCGCCTTTCTTGACAAAGGCCAGAGCATCGACGAAGTGTTTGAAGTTGCTCAGCGGCAGCCCGGAGATATCAAAATTCTCCCTGGCCCGCAGGGTCTGCACGCCAAAATAAGCGGAGAGCGGTACGTCCCGTTCGCCAAGGGAGTCGTGCTCTCGCCGGACAGCCGTCAGCGCGATTTCTGGCCCGGCCTTGCCAGCGATCTGGTCGGCCGCGTAGCGCAGCCGTTCGGCCTGGCGCTGCGCGACCCGGGCAACGATGCGGTAGAAGATGTCGGGTTTGCTTTCTTTGACCTCTTGCCAGACCGCCAGCGGAATTTGCAGTACGGTGACTCCGTTGCGGGTAAAGGCGCTGGTTGAGTGCGGCGTGTCATCCATGAGCGCTCCTTCGGCAATCATGGCGCCCAGGCCCAAGGTCGAGAGGTGAGTCACTTTTGCCTGAGCCCCGCAGACGATCTCGACCTCCCCCTCTTCCACCCAGCCGGCCCAGAGCCGCGGAGTTGACTCATGGAAGAGGTATTCCCCGGCAACATAGACTTTTCGTTCACCCTGATCGGCAACCGCACGAAGGTCGTCGATACCTACTCCCATTGCATGAGCTGCAGCGTTAATGAGCTTATCAAGCTGTGACATGTCTATTCTCCTTACTCTTGTTGTTGATCAAATCTATGGAATTATTACTTGTGGCAAGAACTAAAATGAGACCGTTTTAAAACTTGTGCGTCAGCTACATATTAGCGCAGTCTAACTACTAAGCAATCAGGACAACTGTCTTTATTTTGCCGTGGAATTTGTGGCCAATAAAAAATGCAGGCCAGCTCAAACTTGAGCTGGCCTGCATTCATCTGAACCGACTTCCGCAAATCCTCACACGATATTTCTAAGACTCAAGAGAACCCTTGACGGGAGCAATCGAAAATCTCTTTAGTCTCTTTGGTCTCGTTCCTCATGTCGCCGAACGCGGTTATTTCTTCTTACGCCTGTCTGATTTAGAAATCACGGCAGCTGTTCAAACCATGACCGACTCTGGAACCACTTTTCCTGCAAAGAAGTCATTTTTCCAGACAGGACCAGCGTTCTCAAATGGTTGTCGACAACATTAATCAGGAGGGTATCCTCACGCACGGCAATGCCAAGCGGCTCGACCGTTAATTTTGTATCGCCGACAACCAGCTCCTTATCGGTATAGCGTGCGGCCATGTATGCACAGAAGGGATAGTCCGCGACCACAACATCAGCTTTATCCTGAAGGAGCATCTCGATTGCGTCATCGTATGAATCGGCAAGGCTGAGGCTGGCTTTGGGTGCCGCCAACTCGACAACGGACTGGCTTGTCGAGCCTTTGAGCGTGGCAACCTTGAATTTTTCACTGTTCAGCCCTTCTTTTTTCAGCTTCTCAACAGACTCGAACTTGAGAAGGATCCCCTTCCCGGAGACGTAATAGGGTCCGATGAAGGCAACTTTCGTGTTACGCGCGGGAGTCATCGTCATGCCCGACAGGATCATATCGACCTTGCCAGATTGCAGAGCCGGCAGCAATTCAGAAAAAGGCATCAGCGAGAAGTTGATTTTCAGATTCATGCTCAGAGCAATTGAACGGGCAAGATCAGCATCAAGCCCGATCGGCTCCCCATCTTTGGACATGGCATTCAGAGGCGGCTGATCGCCGGTCATGCCAACCACCAGCTCACCTTTTTTCAGGATGTCATCAAGGATGGGTCCGGCATCGGAGAAGCCAAAGGACATCAATACAACCGCGAAAACAACCAATGTGGACCAGAATCTTTTTTTCACAAACAGCCTCCTTAAAAAAATGATGTGGACGTCAAATTTCGAGCGTGATCAAGAGCGGTCGTGTCTTCAAAAACCCGGTGGAGGACTGCCGACAATGTAAACAACGGTGCCGCCCTGATTGCCACGACTGTACCAGGTAGTCCCGCACTGGTAGTAGGAGACACCGTTCACAACGACCGTCGATCCGGTACAGGGGAGTGTCGTCACGTAGGTCGGCGACGCAACCGCAGCGCCCACAGCAACGCCGGTGACAAACGCAGCGCCGGTGTTGCCATAACCATAATGATAGTGATCATCCCATTGATCATCGGCAAAGTCCTGCCAGTCTTCACGAGCATCGTCGCGATGATCCTGCCAATCCTCACGGTTCTCATCCCGGTTGCCCTGGCGATCACCGGCGTTTTCCTGACGGTTGCCCTGGCGTTCACCAGCATTATCCTGACGTTGGCCCTGAGAGGGCCTTTCTCCCATGGCGGCAGACTGCGATGGTCGTTGCGCTGCTGCTGGCTGACGAGCCGCAGAGGGTTGACGTGCCGCAGAGGGTTGACGGGTCGCTGATGGTGCGGGGCGCGACATGGAACGCGAGGAGAACCCTCCGCCGCTGGCGGCACCGCCGCGCGAGAAGCCACCACCACCGCCACCACCGCGTCCTCCACCACGGGCTTCAGCCATACCAACGAGGGTGGTCAGGAACACGAACATGATACCGACAAAAAGTACGAAAACTGGAGATTTATGAGACATTATTCGCCTCCTTTCTGCACTGGCAGAGAGCCCTTCGGATGAACACGGACGATGACCGGAATCTGCTCAGCATCGACCGGCGGGGTCAACTTGAAGCTGTCGACAGCGACCTTCGGTTTAAGCGACCAATCAGTGAAATCACCCCGGAACTGGGGTTGGCCCGGCGCATTCACGTAGGTGAGCACGATCCTGCGAGGCAGCGGCTCGTCGCCCTGCGCAACCCACAGCTGTACATCCACATCTTCCGAACGGACCGCCAGATGATCGGTCACCACGTCAAAGAGGGTATTCTCCTCCACGTAGCTGATCGCTGTGATCTTTTTCTTCTCCAGATGCTGCGCAAAACCGGTATGTAAAATGCGAGCCAGGGGCAAGGTAAACTGCAGGTCCCTGACCAGGTAGACCAGGGCGTCGTCAATTGTGCCGACCTTTTCGACCCGGCTGTAGACATTGTCATCAGCTTTGAATGCGGTGATCTCCTTGCCATCGAAAAGAATCAATGCCTGCTCGCCGTCGCTGCGCTCACTTTCGACACGCAGATGGTCCGGACGCTGCAGCAGAATGTGGCGCTTCTCGCCAAACTCGATGTACTGGCCGTCCTCCTGGATCGCATCGTAACTGTTGCGCAGGGTCACGCTGAAAGCCGGCGTTTTAGAAATGAACTCGGCCATTTTCATAAGGATCGCTTTGGCTTCCGGGTCCTGCTCCGCCGGATTGTCAGTGGTCGCCATCACCGAGGAGAGGCCAAGCGTCAGGATGGCCGCTAACGCCACGATGACTGCCCAAAGGGGCCGTACAGCGACAGATCGTACAATACTCTTCATGGTTTATCCTCCTTGGGTACTTCCTTTGCGATCGGTTCTTTTTTGGGTTGTGAATCATCAATCAACTGGATTTTAAGCGGGTTATCCGAATCAAGGTGGACATCGCGTTGCGGGAAGGCGATGCAGATCCCGGCATCGCGGAAGAGCCGGTCGATGCGATGCCTCAGGTCACTGGCCGTCACCCGGGCATCGAGCCTTTCGTTGACCTCGATCCAGTAATAAATGCCGAATAGCAGGGCGTCAGCCGCAAAATCTTCGAGCAGGACCACCGGTTTTGGATCTTTGAGAACCAGGCCGTGTTCATCGACCACCTGCTCCAGGATACGAAAGACCTCACGGGTTGGCGAACCGTAAGCAACTCCGACCTTGATTTCGTAGCGGACGAAATGATCAGAGAGAGTCCGATTGACAACTGTCTGTTCAAGCAGTTGGCTGTTCGGAACCAGCAGGTCAACCCCATCATAACGGCGGATGGTCGAACAGCGGCCGCCTATGACTGTGACCCGCCCGAGGACCCCTCCGATTTCCACCGCATCACCCACCTTGATCGGCTTCTCGATGAGCAGAATCAGACTGCTCATAAAATTGTTAATCAGGTTCTGACCGCCGAAACCAACCCCGATAGCCAAGGCCCCGCCGAGGAAGGCAAAAGCGGTGAGGGGGATCTGAACCAGACCAAGTGCGACCACGACGACAATAAAAATGGCTAGATACTGGCCGAATTTTTCAAACAACTGGATCAGGCTGCGTTCGACATCCAAATGCTTTTGAGCAAGACGACCCAAGAGCCTCGAGAGTTTGATGGCCAACCAGATACCGACAGTCAGCAACAGCAGGCCATAGATCAGCTTTTTCAGGGTGACCGGACGGCTGCCGCTGATCACTTTGCCATCTGCGATGATGGTATCATCCACGGAGAAGACCTCGTACTCCCAGATCGACGATATAACTCGAAGAGACGCTGCCAAAGATATCTGCAAGCGTTCAACAAAGGAGCGTGCATCTTTTTCAGCAGCGATCTCAATCCTGAGGCGCCTGGTCAAAAAATCACATGTCTCAATATTCATGTTCAATAATTCGAGATCGTTGAGACGTGCCTGGTAGGCATCTCGTTTGGCCTCCTCGATCATTTTCCCCGGCTGCCCTTCCGGCCAGTTTTTCAGAGCCTCGTTCTGCGCCTGGATCTGTGTGCGGGTCAGAAGTGCCTTCGAGGCATAATAGCCGCTGAATTCACTGATTCGCTCCTGCCAATTATCAAGTTTTCGAATGGCTTCCGAGAGATCCAGATTTTTTTCAAAACCTTCATATGTGCGAAATCTTTCCTGCCAGACAATACTCTCCAAATTGTTGGTCGCCAGAAGTATTTTGAAAGTTTCTACACTTTGCGATGCCGTATCTGCCTCGATCTGATGTAAATCAAAAAGCTGACTGATGCGAGCCTTATGACTCCCTTCACCCACGAATTCTTTTTCCAGACTGGCGCGGGTCGACACCAATTGTTCCTGGGCTTGGCTGTTCAGTCGTTCTGCCTCTTCGAGCTTCTTACTCAGCAGTTCTCGATGTCCGGCAAGGTCGTTTAACCGGGCATCCAGGTCCTCGCGGGAGAAGGTCACTTTCCCTTGGGTTTGAGTGAGCTTTTCATCAAGAAAATCAATTTCACGTTCAATGAAAGAGACCCGAAGCTTGCTGAACTCCACGTTGGCAAGGGCCGCCTGAAGTCTGGACTCTATCATCTCTTGTTCAGCGACAGCCGACTCCAGCAGCCAGCGCAGGCGAGGCTCATTTTTTTCACGAGCCTTCTCAAGCGTTTCTGCTGCCTTGCGAACCTTGGGACCGACCTGTTCAAACGACTTGCGCAAGCTCGGTATCTGCTCGTTCTCCAACGATGCGCGAGCCTGTTCTGTGCTCAATTCCAGAGACTTGGAGCGTTTCTCCGCGTAAAGTTGATCAACGAGGCTCAATGGATACGGTTCTTCAATACCGAAACCTGCCCAACTCTGGATTTTGTTTTCCAGGTCCCGTTCGGCCTGCCGGGTCATTTGAATGTTGATGAGTGAATTCAGCCATGACTCCAGGGCCGTTCTGGTCGAAAAAAGTTGTATCTGTCGTTCCGTGAGTTCATCACGGCTGGCATAAGATGGAGGATTTTTACCCGCCAGGAGGGCACGAAGTTCCTGATAGTTGAGTCGAACATCATTGATGTTTTGCCTGACAGCTTCCTGTTGCTCCTCGGTATCAGTGTTGTGGCTTGAAATAGATTGAGACGTCTCATGAACTTTGGATGACGGCCCCAAAAGGTCGCCAGGAAGCTGTGCCTGTACCGGGAAAGCCCATATCAGGAGGCAGACGAAGAGGCAGAATGTGGTTAAATTTTTCCAGTCGGAAGCAAAGCTTCCAGTACCATCGGATCTGATCATGCAGGCAACACCGTATCTAAAGGTCTTGAAATGTTGGACATCTTCAACCAGTGATCTGACTCACAAATTTACTGGAACCAGGGGGAATAAAATATGCAGAGTGTAACAAGTTTTGCAATGATGGCAAACAACAGAACACATCGCTACCATGTATCTATGTTTGATCAGTCGTGAGACCAAGTATGCGCAACAGCAATTTGAGAGAGGGTGAGACGTTAAAAAGGACAGGATTCTCAACTGAGGGAAAATCAAAAGTGCCGGCTGTACTATGACGACCGGCACTTTAAATCAACGATAGGAAACAATTAAAGAATGGATTTAATTGCCTCGCAGAGTCTGTCCATATTGTCTCGCGTCAACCCGGCGACATTGATACGACCGGAATCGACAATATAGATAGAATGCTTTTCGCGAAGCTGAGTGACCTGTTCTTTGGTCAGGCGGGTAATACTGAACATACCACGCTGTTCTATGATTGGCGCAACGTCGTCGGGGTCAAGTCCTTTCTCCTTGAGAGTCTTGACCAGTAGATGACGCATCTCATTGATTCTGTTGCGGATATCTGCAACTTCGTCGAGCCACTTGGCCCTGAGTTGCTTGTCACCCAGTACGGTCGCCACGATCTGACCACCATGCGAAGGCGGGTTTGAATAGTTGTAGCGAATCCGCAGCTTGACCTGGCTCATAACCGTAGACGCTTGCTCAGCACTGTCGGCAACAACGGTCAGGGCACCGGTTCTTTCCCGGTAGAGACCGAAATTTTTTGAGAAACTCGAACAGATCAGCATCTGCTTGACCTTCTTCGACAACTCCAGCAGTCCGGCGCGATCTTCTTCTACACCGACAGCGAGGCCCTGATAAGCAAAATCGACGAGAGGCAAAACACCATTCTCCACCAGCAGGTCACCAATTATAGCCCACTGTTCCGGGGTGGGATCGATGCCGGTCGGATTGTGGCAGCAACCGTGCAGGAGAATAACGTCCCCTTTCGGAATGGTCTTGATCGAAGCGCACATGGCCTCGAAATTCAGACCGTTGGTCGCGGGATCACGATAGTCATATTTTTTGCATGTCAGGCCGGCGGCCTCAAAGATGGTGTTATGGTTTGCCCAGGTCGGGTTGCTCAGCCAGATTTTGGCACCGGGGTGAACGATATTCAAGTAATCACCGGCGACTCGCAGAGCACCCGTACCACCAGGGCACTGGGCCGTCGCGGCACGCTTGCTGACCAGGATTTCGTGGCCGTCACCAAACAGAAGTTCCTGAACTTGTGCACAGTAGGCCGGTTCACCGGTCATAGGCAGGTAGCCCTTTGAGCTTTCCTGCTCAAGAATCCGCTTTTCAGCCTCTTTGACCGTCTCCAAAACCGGCGTCTTACCGCTGGCATCCTGATAAACACCGACAGACAGGTTGATCTTGTCAGGGTTTGGGTCTGCTTTGAACATCTCGGTCAGGCCGAGAATCGGATCGGGGGGAGCAATTTGTACCTTCTCGAACATACCGGCAACCTCTCTGGAGTGTATAGGGCCAGGCCAACAAGCCTGACCCTTTGTTATTATTGGAGCGGGAAACGGGATTCGAACCCGCGACCTTCAGCTTGGGAAGCTGACACTCTACCACTGAGTTATTCCCGCAACAGGGCGTGATTATAGGGCGTTAAAAATCGGCTTGTCAATCGATATTCTTATAACGACGAAGGAGCAGAGAATGGGCATCCTCCTCACTCTTGACCTCACCTGAAATCTCAGCCTCTCTCACCAGAGAAAGAGCCGCTGTCATGTCAGGGCCATCCTGCAAACCTAATTCTGAACGCAACCAATGGCCACTGACAAAGTCATCCAGCGGTACCCCTTCCACAGAATCAACCAAAGGCATCCACGAAGCGACAAAATCAACTTGATGATCCGACCCCAGTACGGCAAGGAGCAACAATAACAGCTTGGGATCAACTTTAGTTTTGCGGGCCCACCATGCAAAAGCGCGCTCACTATGGTAGACGGCAGAAAGGTCCTCCAGGCTCCCAGCATCAATTGCAGCAAGCCCCCTGATATTCGTTTGGGCTCTTCGGCTCAACATCCACTCATCTGCGAGCCTGGCAGGTAAACTTTGATCGATCTGTGCCAGCATCAGTGTCCACAAAATAAGAGTTTCACAATTCAGCCCCTGTTCAACTTCATTTGCAAGCCAGTCGTCAATATCGGGGCACTTTCGTTTTAAAACACCCCACCTGACACGGCACATCTCAAAAAGAGCAACGACATCCTCAACTTTGGAGGAATAATAATGACTGAACAAGTAATTGCCAACCAGGCTGGAAGCGAGAAGGCGAAGTCCTCGAGAAGCATTTTTGCTGGTCAAAATACTCCAGACCTCCTGCCTGATACGCTCGTAGGCAACTCCATGGAGACTCGTGACCTCGCGTCGCATAGCGGACATTGTTTCTTTTTCCGGCTCGACGCCAAGCAAGGTGACATGACGGATGCCTTTGATAATCCGCAAAGGATCGCTGAGAAAGGCCCTGCTGCTCGCCATGCGCAGCACCTTATTTCGTAAATCATCCAATCCACACAAAGGATCTACAAATTCAGATTTTACAGAATCCGTTGTTAAAGAAACGGCAATTGCGTTGATGGAGAAATCACGATCAAGCAGATCCTGACCAAGACTTGGAGCACGAAAGGGAGCAAAATCGAAATCAGGGATATTTCTATCAGCATTGAAGATGACCCTGCTTTGCCTGCGGTCTTTATCCAGCCAGAACCATTTCCCATTCAGCTGCCTGGCAAAATCCTTCGCCAGCTCGGTCGGGTCATCGGGAGAGATAACATCCACATCTTTAATCGGCAGGCCAAGCAGAGCGTCACGAACAGCACCGCCAACAATATATGCGCCCAGGTTCGTGCATAATGAGGCGAGCTTTTTGACGTGAGGCAAACTCATCAGGACATTGTGGATGTGCTCAGCATCAACCAGCATATGGGCTCTCAGGCAATCGAAGGTTTAAAGTGTTGCAAGTGAAGAATAATGCCAACGAAAAGACCCTGCAACATAAAACCATGACTGCATGACTCTGGCAGCGGTTGCTTTTGTATGCTACCGTCAGCAATCATCAATGCCAAATCACTGCAATGGATGAGCTTACTTTACCCTCTTCAGGCCATTACCTATGCTCTTTGTTCAGGTCATACTTCCGGTCCTTCTGATCGCATTGACAGGCTTCGTTTTCGGACGCAGGACCGGGGCCGATCTTAGCTCTCTCTCCAGCAGCGCGCTCTACCTGTTCGCCCCATCTCTGGTGTTTTCCGCATTGATGAAACAGAGCGTCGAAGGAGACGTTTTATCTCGTCTCGCCCTCTTCATGGTTCTTTACACCGCCAGTCTCTGTCTCCTGGCCTACGGCATTGCCCGGTGGCGCAAGTTTGACGGTAACATGACCAGGGCATTCACCTTGACAACGTCAATGATGAATATCGGCAACTTCGGCCTGCCTCTCGTGTTCTTTGCCTACGGTGACGCATCACTCAACATTTCGGTGGTTCTGTTTGTCCTCTTCAACATCCCGCTGGGAAGCCTGGCCATTGTCATTGCCCAGGGGCAGGGCGTCAAATGGCAAGAGGCTCTCAAAAACACCATGAAAATTCCGATTTTTTATGCTGTGATCCTGGCCATTCTCTGTAAGTTGCTCGAGTGGCAGCCGCCGGAATTTCTGCTCCGTTCCACTGAATTGCTTGGTCAGGCAGCGATCCCGATCATGCTGGTCCTGCTAGGCATGCAGCTGTCACGTTCAAAGCTTCATCAGAACTGGGGATTCATCAGTCTCGCAACAGTCATCAGGCTGATGGTCGGACCGTGCCTGGCAATCATGCTTGTCAGCCTGCTGGGCCTCGATGGTTTGACGAGGAAGGTCGTCATCTTGCAAACCAGCACGCCATCGGCCGTTCTGCCGCTCCTCTACACCATCCGCTCCAACACCCGTCCGGACCTGGTCTCCGGAACGATCCTGCTCAGCACCCTCTGTAGTGCATTCAGCCTGACGGCTCTGCTTTATTGGCTGGGTTGATTGATTTGTTAAAGGCTGCGCGTCGATGATTCAGCAAGGAAATGGATTAGCGAACGATCCGGGTCGCCACAGACAAGGTCTGGAACGGCACCTGGATAGCATAATCTTTTGAGATTTTAAGGTTGACGATAAACCCGACCCGATGGGGTTTGAACATGGGGATATCAACAACTTTCGTTCCTGCAAATATCTGCCCGGCCATCTCTGCAAGTCGCTCACCCTGTTCCGCACCGCTGGTTTCAAGGACCATAAAGGCCCCCAGCTCACTCATTCCCGCGCGCTGAGTAATGACGGGCAGACGACGCTCTGCGGCAAAAGCAAGGACCTTGTTAAGCTGGGAATTGGCATGTTCGCTGTTCGCCAGGAAAAGTCCATCGGCATCAGAGGGGATGGAGCCCATCATCGCCGCGTGATCCTTCGAAGCATCAATGGCCAGAGGAACAATTTCGACTCCTCTTTTATTGCCAACCTCCAGCAAAAGTTCCTTCTGCAAATTCCCATCCGGACTGTCGACATCATAGAGAACAACCAGTTTGCCGGGCTGGACGGCCTCGAGAAAATACTTGTAGAGCGTCTGGACCGGTGCATCGCCACGGACACCCGTCATATTCCGCCCTGTCATGATTTTTTCGGAGACCAGGCCCAGGCGCACAGGATCGTACACGTCAGCGAAAAGGGTGGGAACATTCGTCGTTTCAGCTTTCGCAGCCAGGGTGGCCAGGGGACCATAAGTCACGATCAGGTCGGCACCCAGGGCGACGGCTTTTCTGACGCTGTTGCGCAGCGACATGATGTCCGGGTTCGGTCGCTGTACATAAATCTTGCAGTGATCGCCGCAGAAAGATCGGGACTTTTCTACAAAAACAGTGTGGATTTCCTGATAGCGCGGCATGGAGTTCGCCATGACAACAGCGATCAGACGCTCCTCCGCGGCAAAAGCTGAGGATGGTATCGCCAGCCAACACCCCAGAAGGATTATGATAAAAACATAAAAACGCTTCACGCGGTCCCCCCGAGACTTAAAATCAGTGAAGCCAGTAGCGAAAGTGACCTCTCGATACGGTGCCAATGCAAACATTCTGTCCGTGAAAAGACGGACAAAGTGAATAAAACCACATAATAAGTGTGGGTATGCAAAAAGCGTGAAAAACTTTTTAGATTTACGCAAATGAATCAAAAAAGTGTGCCCAGAACAACACCAAGAGCAGAGAGAGGGCCGGTATCGTTGATTCCATCAACCGACTTTTCGACCTTGTGCAAGGTCGTTTTGGCATCACGGTAAAGATCATCTTCATTGATCAGGCGTCCTACCGTCCCCTGGCCGTCGTCGATCTTACCTGCAATGCTGTTCACTCTCGCCATAGTGTCGCGAACATTGTCATAGAGGGCATCATCGTGCACGAGTTTGCCCAGAGAACCCTGCCCCTGGTTTATTTTTTCGGTCAATTCATTCAGGTTGGCCATTGTCAGAGTCGCTTCCTCGTAAAGACGGCCATCATTAAGCAGTTTTCCAAGGGTGCCATTCCCGGACTTGATCTGATCAGCAAGATCGGCAAGTTTGACCATGGTGTGGTTGAGGTTGTCGTACAAAGCCGGGTCATCAATAAGCTTGCCCAGCGTCCCTTCGCCACTCTCGAGTCGTGCCAGAAGTTGGTTGATACGCGTGGACATGGCAGCCATCTCATCGTACAGGGTCGGGTTATTCACAAGCCTCCCCAGCGTCCCTTCACCTTTGTCAATTTTCGTGACAATGCGTTCAAGACGATTCACCGTTTCCATGAGAGGCTCGCGGCTGTCTTCAACCATGTCGCCAAGGGGGCGTAAAAAACGATCCTGGTTCCGATCCAGATTCGTAATCAACTGGTCGACATTTGTCGGGTCCACAGTACGAATCTGGCTTCCTGGCGGCAGCAGCTTGCTCTCCGGCGTCCCGAAGTCGAGGCCCAGGAACACACCACCCAGCATGTTGGTTTGACGAATTTGCGCCAAGGTATCTTCACGGACAGTGCCTTCACGGTTAAGGTAAAAGTCAACACGGACCTGGTTCTCGGTGATACTGATTTTCTCGATCTTTCCTGAGTTAACACCCGCGATCCGGACGGGGTCTCCAACTTTCAGACCCACAGAGGAGCTGAAGTTGGCGAAATAGCGGTACTGGTCCTCAAAGGGTTGCCAATCCTCAACGAGCTCAATCATCACAGCCAGCAAGATCAGAGCTGCCAGAAAAAAGAAACCGACTTTCTGCTCGACTGACATAGCCATACTATTCCCCTTCTCCCTGTATTCCCTTGGTCGTTGTATAGATAAAATTTCTCACGATCGGGTTCTTGCTCTTTTTGATTTCTTCAGGAGTGCCTATGGCGATCACTTCGCCATCGTGCATCATGGCAACACGATCCGAGAGATAGAGCGCAAAGTTGAGGTCGTGACTGACGATGATCGTCGTCAGGTTAACCTTTTGTTTCAGAGACATAATCACTTTGGCCAATTCATCCGAGGTCACCGGATCCAGTTCAGCGGTCGGCTCGTCGTACAGAATCAGATCAGGATTCATCGCCAGGGAACGCGCGATCGCGACTCTTTTCCGCATTCCTCCCGACAGTTCAGAAGTCAGCGCTTCCTCTTTCCCGGCAAGGCCAACGAGTTGCAGTTTCTCGTGAATAACCCGGCGTATACGAACTTCACCACAGATGCGCTTTTCCCGCAGCCAGAGGCCGACATTTTCGCCAACGGTCAGGGAGTTGAACAGGGCAGAGGATTGAAACACCATGCTGTAGCGAAAGTTGTGAGCTGTATCTGCCGGCTCGGGATCGCTTATGTCATGCCCGTTGATCAAAATCCTGCCGTTGTCTGCATTCTCCAGCTTGACAATATGTTTCAACAGCAGGCTTTTCCCTGTGCCTGAGGGACCGATAATTGAAAACGTTTCACCTGGTTCAATCTTCAGATTGATATCTTTAAGAACATGATGCTTGCCGAAAGACTTATTAAGGTTCTCAATGCAGATACTTACTCCATTTGAGCCTTCATAACCGATCTGGCAGGTATTTTCGTCCAGGATGGACGGAGCAAACCCGTGTGCAAGCTTGGTCAGGAAGTTCCCTATAAAATTACCGCCTTTGGAGTTACTGTCAGGGGACATCAAGATATAAACCTCAGATCATGAAACGGGTCAAAAGATAATTGGCAATCATGATCAACAAGAAAGAAAGCACGACAGATCGCGTCGTCGACTCGCCAATGCCGCGCGCTCCGCCACTCGTTTTGAATCCGACGTAACAGCCCACGTGAGCGATAATGCCTCCAAAAACCATGGCTTTCAAAAGACCTTGCAGAATCTCCTTGTAACCCAGGGCGCGGATCATATTGTCGTAGTAAACGGTGAAAGGGACATTGATCTTCGGGTTGACTTCTGCGACGACCCCACCACCGATGATGCCAATCACAATTGAAAAAGCGACTAAAGCCGGGACAGAAAAAAGGCAGGCAATCAACCTCGGCATGGCCAGATAACGGACCGGGTTGATCTCCAGGGTCTTCAAAGCGTCAATTTCTTCGTAAACCTGCATGGCACCGACCTCGGCTGCCATCGATGAGCCGACCCGTCCGGCGACCAGGAGACTGGTCATAACAGGCCCAAGCTCCTTGACCATCGACAGGCCGACGATCGCCCCGATGGCCTCCTGGGTGCCGTAAAGGGCGAGCTCGGAGCCGGTCTGCACAGAAAGCACCATGCCGACAAACAGGGCCACCAACATGGCAATCGGCAGAGTTCCGATACCGACGATGTTCATCTGCCGGAAGATGCTGGTCAGGTTGCGGGGCGCTTCTTTAAAGAAGTAAACCGTTTCACAAAGAAGCGCAATCATCTCGCCGAGGCCCTGGGCGACAGCAAGTAATTTAGTTCCGATGAGAGCAAAAAAACGCATACGGGTTTATCTCACATTTGAACGGCTTCTGGTGTGCCCCAGCTCAGGCCCCAGGGCAAATAAAAAAGGTTGAGCTGCCGGCCACTCTCGCCTCTGCGATAGGTCACCAACCCTTTCAGAAAAGAGACCTCGGTCTCACGAGTCGACTCATGTCGATAATCAATCAGCGGGAAAAGTTCCCAGGCGACTCTTTGGCCTTGTCGCTCGAACCAGTAAAGGTTCCACAGCAAGCTAATTACGTTATTGCCCTGCTGATCCCATTTCTGCTGGTAAACGCGCCAAAGAGGCGACCAGAGTCGCTCAATTGACTGGTTGCCAGGGAAAAAAGTTTCGATCAGAGCAAGAATATGCAGATGGCTCACGCCGTTTGTCCGTTTATATCCAACGAGCGGCCAAAGATCGACGCGATGCAGCGAACCGCCCGTCTCCAGTTTTTCCTCTCTCAGGTTTTGATAGAGAAAAAAGAGAACGCGATCCCGGCGACGCTCGATCATCTCAGTATGCATTTCCTCAATTTTATAGACCGGCCAAATGTACCATCTCTCACGCTTAACATCCATGGTCTCATCAGAAAAAAATGGCAGGATTTTCACACCGTGATATTTTTCCCCCTGGGTGATACGCACCAGCGGCCAGGGGGCATCCCAGGAGCGGTAATCCTTGACGCGATCTTCTGTTCTGGAAAAAAAAGGCCAGAGGAAACCCTGGTAAGACTTCTGTGGAGATTCACTGCTGAGATAGAATGGCCAGGCCGCCCTCACCTCTACGGGATTGTCGCTATCCAGCTTTAAACTTTGCGAGAAGAAAATCGGCCAGAGAAAAAAACTTTTACTATAAACCCCCTCTTTGCTACTCGCGCCATATATCGGCCAGAACTTATAACCCGATTCATTCTCGCCAGAAATCCTGGCAAAGAAGGGCCAGAGAACATTATCGACCTGGGTTGTCTTTCGTTTTGTGCGGCTGTAGAGAGGAAAAAGAGTGAACTCGATGCTATCACGGCCAAACCAGTTGTAGAGGGTGCCGCCGAAGGGGAAGAATGCTTTATAGGTGCCTTGCTCCTCTTCTCCGTAGAAAAGGAAAGGAAACAGATAGGACCGATTACTGCTCCCCGTTTCCCGGTCACCGAAATCGTAAGTCAACAGATGAAACAAATGGAGGCTGGAGCCGTCCCTGTCACCCTTGTGCCCGAACACGGGGTAAAGGACATCCGTCTGAAACGCGCCATCTTCATCGACGGATCGGTAAAAAAGTGGTCGCAGGGCATATTCAGTTTCCGGCCCCTTGGTTTCATACTTGAGGAAGGGGCCGAGCATATTCAGGGAATGATAATCGGCCGATTCCGATGCGCGGTCATCGAAAAATGGCCACAAGGTGGAGACCGTGGCATAAGCCGCCGAGACAGGGGCCCAAAGCCAGAGGCCGGAAAGCATCAGGAGAAATGGAATGCCACGTTTCATTCTTTAAACCGGAGAGATAGGTGCAAGCCGAAAAATATTCAGGAGCATATCATGGAGGGCCTGTCCGGACAACAGGAAGCAGGCTTATCTCAACGAAAGGTCGTCATTGACCGACGTGTCGGAAGAGTCCTCAGGTTGTGACTTGCGATTCCTGGCCAGACTCACAAGATGCATGATTCCATGGATGACGCCAAGGATCAGGATGATGAAGATGACGTCTCCAAGACCGATATTCTGCATGTCAGCTCCTCATCTCTCAGATGGACTCAAGGGCTTCGCGAGCCTGTTCGTGATCCGGTGCCATTTCAAGTGCCTTGCTCAGGGCATCAAAAGCGCCGGCACGGTCTCCGGTTTTGATGCGACACATCCCCAGCAGGCAGAAGAAATCCGCAGACTTGAACTCATTCAGAAAATAGTCGTCCTCTTCCAGGCGCTCGAGCAATTCAGTCGCCAGGCGATAATTCTTTGCTGCATACAACTGCATCGCATCGCCGACACGTTCCAGGTCGTCCACCAGGGGATGTTCAGGAAAGCCCAGCTTGATACAGTGTTCAAGACGTGATTCGACATATTCCCTGGTCGTCTGATCATCAAGGGTTTCTAACAGCCTACTATATTTTTTACACGCCGCAGGATAATCGCCAAAAAGCGTGTCAACGTCGGCCAGCAGGTTCAGAACAGCGTGATCGTCTGCTTTGAGTTTGAGCAGAGACTGTCCGAAGCTCATCGCATTCAAGAGATATCGACGCACTTGCGGAAGCTCGGTAAAGGTCATTGCAAGGTGATAGAACCCCTGCGAGAGTTGCCACAAAAGCCCCGTGTTCTCCGGGTCAAGAAGCCGCAGGATTTTGAGGTAGCTGAGTTTTCGGTAAACGTAAGCAGGCTCGACGTCTTTCTTGTCGAGCATGACGATGTGAGCCGCAAGGTCCGCAAGATAATGGGAATAGCCGTCACGCAGGAGTTCAGCGTAAGCGGTGTTGTGCAAACAATCCGGGAACTGACGGAGGTAATCGTAAACACCCTCTCCGACAGCGTTATCGCTGGGCAGCCCTTCCCCCGCCTCTTTCTTCCTGATGGGTATCGGGACTTGCGGCAGTGGCAGAGTCGCCTGTTCCGCACCAACGCGAATCACATGGTCGACGGGGGGCATCCAGAAATCAAACTGTTGCGGATCAAGGTTGTTGATGTTGATGTCAAGCAAAGTTTTTATCCCATTGAGATGCGATTCGAGTGAACGCGAAAGACCTCCGTATCTTTTACTAGAGTGGTTACTGAAGGTCAATTGCGTTTCTGGGTATTGAGTGACAAAAGACGGCTGAAGGAAGGCAGGACTAAAGGATGACGTCCCGATTTTCGGCTTCGACGCGATCAACAATGCAGCGAATACCCTTCCCTTTCAATCCCGGTTGAAAACATCCATTGCAGGAAATGCAGGTGCTGACATAGCTGTCGTCCTCTTGCCACAGGGAAGGCAGGTCAGGTTCGCGAATCAGCGGCCTCGACAACGCAAACAGGTCCGCCGAAGAGTCACGCAGCAGCCGGTTGAGAACTGTTCCCGAGCGCAGGCCACCGACAACCATCACGGGTACGGAGACAGTCCCTTTAATACGCTTTGCCAACTCTGCGTTGTAGGCTTCCTGTTCAGGAGCCATAATTTTCTGCCGCACCGGGCTCATGTGACCGGATGCAGGGGTCCCCGAGCTCACCTCGATTGCGTCAATACCAACGTCCTCCAAACGTTCTGCGACAAGAACAGCCTCGTTCAGTGTGAACCCTCCGGCAAGATGGTCGGCAGCCGTCAGCTTGATTGTCACGGGGAATTCAGGATCGACGGTGCTGCGAATATTCTCGCAGACCCTGACAAGAAAACGTGACCGGTTTTCCAGGCACCCTCCATATTTATCAATGCGCTGATTGGTCAGCGGTGACAGGAATTGGTTGATCAGGTAGCCGTGGGCGCCATGCAACTGCACACCATCGAAACCTGCCAGCTCTGCACGTTTGGCCGCCATTGCGAAAGCGTCCACAACGTCATCGATATCGGCCGCTGACATTTCACGAGGAGTCTCGCCATAGCTGGGGAAATCAGTCGCAGAAGGCGCCATGGGTTTGCAGCCGATGACCTTGCTGGTCGTTTGGCCACCGGCATGGACCAGTTGGCAGAAAATTCTACTGTCTGCCTCATGGACTGTCTCACACAAACGCATCAGGCCAGCGATCATGGAGTCTTCATGGATGCCCATTTTCCCGGGCAGCTGTTTGCCATCGTGGCGCACAAAGCTGTAGCCGGAGATGATCAGGCCGACCCCGCCCTCGGCGAGGGTTCTGTAATAATCAATCAGTTTGTCGGTGACGGCTCCCGATGCGTCACACATCCCTTCCCAGGTCGCGCTGCGAACAAATCGATTCTTCAGGGAAATGGAGCCAACGCCGACTTGATCGAACAGAGATATTCCCATGGTCCTCCTCCACAACAACAGACAGGGTCTGCGAGATTCCGACAAAGGATAGAAAATCAAAGCCGGACTTTTCTGTCAAAACCCCACCCTCCTGATCTCTAATCTAAAACGTAAGGAAGGGTGAACATCACCTTCGTCCCCTGCCCCATGATGCTCTCGACATGAATTTGGCCGCCATGAATCTCGACAATCTGTTTCGCGACACTCATCCCAAGACCAAAACCGCTCACCGCCGTGTTTGATGAATCCGCCCGGTAAAATTTGTCAAAAATCTTCTCCACCTGCTCGGGCGTCATACCAAGCCCGTGGTCCTCTACGGTCATTTCCCAAGCATTCCCTGCGAATTGACAGGAGAGGGATATTTCCGTTCCCTTGGCCGAATACTTTGACGCATTGTTCAAGAGGTTTTCCAGAACCTGTTTAACCCGGTGCCGGTCAATCAGGAACTCTGAATGAGCTGTGTTTTCCGGAAGGACGAGAGTGAATTCATGGCCACTATCGTTCAGCCTGTAAAAGTCGATGGTGTTCTTTAACAGCTCAAACAGATCATTGATCTCGAACTTCAAATCAATTGGCTTGCCGCTCTCTATGCGGCCGACGTCAAGCAGGTCGTCAATAATCTGGTTGAAGAGCTTCACTCCTGTCCTGCACCTGGGCAAGAAAATCAAGTTTCTGTTGATCGGAGAAGGCGTACTTGTCGGCGTCCTTGAGTAGCTCTGTGTACCCCATTATGGCGCTCAGGGGAGTTCGCAGTTCATGTGCGGCCGTCGAGATAAATTCACTCTTCACCTGGTCCATGCATACCAGGGCACGCTCTGTCGCTTTATGCAGGCTGATATCATAGAAAATCGAAACAAAGTGGGTGATCCGTTTCAGGACATTGCGGACCACGGTGACAGAAAGGCGGACCGGAAAACTCTCTCCATCTTTGCGCCGGTTCCAGATCTCGCCACCCCAGAGGCCATCCAGCCTTATTTGCTCGCTTAGCTCCCGGTAGGCGGCCTTGTTGACATCTCCGACATCCAGAAAGTGAATATCCTTACCGAGGGCTTCCTCCTCGGTAAAGCCAGTGATCTGGGTGAAAGCCGTATTGACTTTTTCGATAACGCCATTCGCAGAGGTAATGACCATGGCTTCCACGGCGTATTCAAACACACTGGCGGACAAGTGCATCTGCTCTTCGTGTTTTCTGCGCTCATAACGAGAGAAGAGCAGGTAGATAAAGGCCAGGAAGACCAGACCGCCACCCACCGTAAAACCGTGAAAATACATGGTGGACAATTTGGCCGCGTCAAGGGCCTCACGGCTCAGGGTCAGCTGGTAATAGGAATTAATCGAGTTAAGGGGCCAGTCGGGGTGGCAGCGAGAACAGTAGCTGATGGTTTCAACCGGGAAGTAATGAGTTGACCGTCCTTCATGCAGAAAGGCCGTCTTTTGATTCAGGCCAAGGACTTTCGAATCAAACGTTTTGACCAGCAGCGGGTCGGAGGAGTACTTCACCTCCCCATATTTATCGAGCAGAGAGAATTCACGGACATCTCCGAAGGTGCCGATCTCCTCCAGGTGGCTCTTGAAGAGCTTCATGTTGCCTTTTTTCAGGGAATCGTAGGTCGACATGAAGATCATGTCGCGCAGATTGTCCATGTAAACATTGAGTGAGGTCCGAACCTGACTGTACTTGAAGGAATCAAAGACGATCACAAGGACAACAGCAGCCACAACCAGTGCGACCAGGGTATAGAAATAGCTTATGGTTCTCTCATGCCAGCTTCTCATAATGCGGAGCTACCGTCGCTGATATTTTTTTTCATTTGCGACCAGGGGAGATCCTCGACTTCGGTGGTCTCAAGGTAAAGGTCGCTGTTAAACGGCCAGAGAGAACTCATGCAGCCAATGCAGGGGGTATTGCTCTCGACGCAGACGCTGGTTCGCTGGTTCCAGCGCCGCACCGGGCAATCGCTGGCGGTGATCGGCCCGCGACAGCCTTTTTTCAGCAGGCAGTTGTTTTTGTCCTTGGCAAAATCCTCAACAAACATGTCCTGGGAGAAGTGCTGGTAGCGGCTGCAGCGATTATGCAGCAGCTCGCCGAAGTACTCTTCGATGCAGTCGCGTATTCTCATTCAGCGGCGGGGCCTTGCCGGTGGCGGCAACGTAGGCAATGCTCCCCATGAGATGATCGGGGTGTGCCGGGCAGCCGGGAATGCGCAACACGCGGCACCTTGACCTCTGTTCTGCTTGAGGTAATCCGCAACCGAGAGCGCACCGGTCTGATTCCCCCCGGAGGCAGGAATGCCCGCCGTGGCTGGCACAGGAACCGGAACTGATCACCAGGCGTGCCTTTGCTGCATATCCGGCGAGCACGTCGTAGAGCAGGCTCGACCGCCCAAGATAACAGGCCTGCTTGGGCCGCGACGGGAATACTCCCTTCAACAACCAGCAGGAAGTTGCCGGATGTCGGCAACCGCTCCAGGTTGTCCATGTAATCCGCCACCCTGCGGAACGACAGGGCCGGGTGCAACTTCCAGGCGACCGACATGTGACAGGAAATCGAGAAAATCGAAGTCATTGCCATAGAGCATCGAGGTCGTACACCCCATGCAGTTCTGGGCATGGATGAAAGCAATTTGGGGCGGGATTGTCTGACCAGCTTGAGAAAACCCGTCGAGCCAACGAGCGCTGGTCAGCAGGGTGCTGCCACACATCAACATCGAGATGTTCCGACATTTCTTCAGGAATTCACGGCGGGTCAGCATGACACCTCAGTGGATTGCGCAGGCCAGGCAAGGGTCAAAGCTGCGCACGATTCGGCCTATTTCGATAGACGCGTCTGCACGCGATGCCCTGTCATTTAAAGAATCAACCGGGGTACCGACAAGGGCCTGCTCTACCGTACCACGCTGGCCATTGACAGTTGGGCCGAAATTCCACGCTGAAGGGACCTGAAGCCGATAAGCCGGTCACCTTGCCTTCGTCTGTGGTAACCTGATGATTCAGCGCGCCACGTGCGGCCATGGACATCCCCTGCCCGATCCCGGTCGGTCTGGCGAGCATGTCCGGCGGATTGATGGTCGGCCCCTGCAAATCGTACAGTTCAAGAATCTCCAGCAGATAAGAGCACAGCCGGTTCGCCTCGTAGGCCCTTGCCAGAATACGCGACATGACCGACGAGCCGATGCCACCAGGCTTGAAAGGTTGCATCAGACGGGCGAAACCCTCATCACGATTGACCAGCAGCCTGGCCAGGGGGCCGACCTCCATGGGGGCGTTGTCGTAGGCGATGGCCGTGACCCAGGAATAGGCGCCGGGTTTCTCATGATCGATATTGCCGGCCTCATCCAAAAATGTGGCATCAACAGGTCTCCCTGATTTTTGCGAAAGAGGCCACTTCTTCCTTGCCCGTACTGGAAAGAACCCCGGCCCGATAAAGTGGTTTTTGCATCAGTTCAAAGCCGCTGTTGCTGTAAAAATTTCCGTGCGACTGTCCCAGTTGAAAGTAGGGTTTAAAGCGCTGTGCCAGTGACAGCGCATGTGGCAGGTAGTGCCCCTGGACGAATTCGGCTGTTTTACCGAGAGCATTTGCATAATTCATCAGAACGGCGCTGGTGATATCTGTCGTCACACCGCCCGGGAGAATACTGTGACAAAAAGGGACTTTTCCGCCTAAACTGGCGAGGCCGCTGCCGGCAAGCTTTCGTACATTGATCGCCTCGGCGTAACCCAGCGCCATATCGACCGTCAGGTCCAGGCTTTCGAGGCGATCAAACTTGCTTGTATCAGCAAAGGTTCCGGGGGAATTCCTGAAAAGCTGTCGAAGCTTGTTAACGCGGACATCCCGGCCCTTGTAGCGGTCTAAAAGTGAGAAATCCAGGTAGTCAGGGAGCGTCAGCTGGTAAAAGTGAAATAAGTGATCGGTGACAAGATGGAGACCCAGGATAAGATCTCTCAAGACAAGACCATTGGATGTTGGCTTCAAGCCATACAGGTCTTCCAGGGCGATGCTCGCGGCAATGCCATGCACTTCGTGGCAAATACCACAGATGCGCTGTGTTATGCGCGCAGCATCAACGGGATGGCGGCCCACCAAAAGCTTTTCAAAGCCGCGGTACATACGCCCTGCGACCCTTGCATCAGTCACCTTGCCGGCATCGATATTGGTCTCGATCGACAGGTGACCCTCAACGCGAGTGACAGGGTCTATGGAAAGAGTTCTCGTCATATTTCTCCAGAAATATAATAATGTTTTACATTCTCAAATAATCAGGAAAATAGCAATCAACATGGCTTAATGAAGGATTTGAAAAAGTCTAAAGGAAGTGTGCAGAGAAACACGCAGCGATGAGCATAAACACTTAAACAACAAAAACCCCGCAACTCAATCGAGTCACGGGGTTCCTGAATGGTACGCCCTAGGGGATTCGAACCCCTGTCGCCGCCGTGAAAGGGCGGTGTCCTAGACCAGGCTAGACGAAGAGCGCATAGCAACTATGCTCTCACGGGGAAAATGTTCCCCTGTTGAAACGAATGGCTGGGGTGGGAGGATTTGAACCCCCGAATGGCGGAATCAGAATCCGCTGCCTTACCGCTTGGCGACACCCCAATTACAGGATGCGTTTTTTAACAAAGTTGCCAAGGCGAGTCAAGCTTTTTTCGCTGTCGGAAACGCATCATATAGATATCAGTTCAGTGATGCAAGTATCTTTTGCCACTCCATCTAAATAATGACTTTCCCGAGCGTGCGAACCTTTGCTTCGACCTCTGGCAGTCACGTTTTTTTCTTCGTTCCGGGAACAGAGTCGGAAAAATCATTTTGTCGTGCCTGCTTTGGACGGGAGAATTGTTTCAATCAGCTTGATCGGCGACTTGATCACCCTGCTCCCGAGATTCAACAGTCCTGAGCCAACTGACGACGCAGACATGACACGAACCCTGGGGTCTTTCAAATCGCCTTTGACGCTGACCGGGATGGCCACAAGGCTGCCGGCAAGCAGGTAATTGACTCCGGGAAGATTCCTGACGACTGTGTCGACGGTCTTGAAAGGAGCCGCAAGCAGTTCAACGTCAGCGGTCCCTGTTGCAAAATTGAGTTCACCATAGCCAACGGCATCCAGGGTCTCTCCATACATGATGGCCTTTTCGATAAGAAGCTTTTCCCCCTGCAAGCTCCCCTGCACTGTGATCGTCGAGTACTTGAACCCCGTAGTGCCAAGGTCTGGCAGTTTCCCCTTGACGATCTCGGTGACATTGAGCACCTCCAGGGTTCGAGCCAATACTTTACTCTGCTTGATCGTCCCATTTGTAAAAGTCATCTCAAGGGGACCACGCAGGTTGTTTAGCAGCTCCCCGGCCTCCCCTTGCGCGCTGACCTTGGCTGTAAGGTCCAGGGTTCCGGACATCCTGACCCTGCCTTCGGTGAGACACGAATAACTGCTGGAGACATCAAGCCCTTGACCTTCAAGAATGAAGTCGAGAGTCAGGTTTTTACCGAGGGCCGTCAGCAACCCTGTCGATGTGATTCCACACATTTCTGCTTCAGTAACCCTGGCATTGACCTTGTCCTGATCGTAGCTGATCGCGACCTTGAATGGCTTCCAGGTGAAACCGTTCCATGAGACTGACGACGCATCAGCTCGAACCTGGGTGCCGTCCGCGATAAAAGAGATCCTTTCGATTTCAATCTTTTTGCCCGAAGACATGGGCAGAGCCAGGGAATCCCCTGCCAGGTGACCTGTGACCGCTGTCACCGTTCGCTTCGTCCTTGAAGCTTTGGCAGCGAAATCACCCTCCAGTCGACCAGTCACAAAATTCTGTTCGACGAACAGGGAGTCCAACGTCTTGTGGTGCAGAGTTCCAGTAAAGTTCAGGTCGAGCTCTTCCGGCCCGTAACCAAAGCCAAGCTCGGCATCAGAGTGCTGATCCTTTATGGCCAGTTGTTTGACCTGTAACCGCTCTGAGTGGTGATCGACATCGACGACCAGGCTCGGCCCATCAGCGACTGAGACCTTGCCCTTGAATGAGGTTGTCGCATCTGGCTGCCAGAGGATTTTTGATTCTGAAAATGTCAGGGGAGCACGCAGGGTGTAACCCTTTTTTTCTTGTCCTGTCCCGTCTTTGCTCTGTGCTGTTCCAATGACCCTTTGAAGCCATGCGACAGAATCCGGCCCCATCGTGCCATCCAGGAGAAGCTCGACCTGTTCGAGGCGCTGCGGGACACCTTTGAGTACTCCACTCAGAACAAGATCGGCATCCAGGCTGTCAACCTTGAAGTCCTGAAAAGAGAGTGTCTCGGCAGCAAGGGTGAAATCGCCCCGATGCAGCCTGACTTTCCCCGGAATGCGTGGCGTTTCAAGGCCGATGTCCAAAACAGCGCCGGTTGCAGCAAACTGCCAATCTTCCGGCACGCCAGGGGTTCCCTTAAAACTCAGCGCGGTCAAATTCAGTCGACCGTCGAGATGTTTGATCTCTGTTAAATCCCCTCCAACACTATCAATAGAGGCCACAAAGGGATAGAGCTCATCCAGGACCAGGCCAAAGGACCCTGATCGGAAGTCAAGCCGGGGGGTATCATTCAACTTGACATGACCTGTGACCCCTGAAAAGACCGAGCGACCAAAGCTTCCGTCCAGATCTTTGAGATCGACCCGGTTGTCTGTGAAAGAGAGCTTGCCCTTGCTGACAGTGACCGGAAATGGCAAGCCCTGATAGTCGAATGACAGATTCATATCGGTCAGATCGACTTTGGCGTTTAGGTCGCTCAAGCTGTCACCAAGAGTCAGCTTGCCGGTGGCGTCACCTTGAAGGTGAGTGATTTTATTCACTTGTTGAACAAAATCCTGGTTATCGACAATACGCTCGAGAATACGATGGGCCTGAGCAAGGTCTGCACTCAGGATCAGCTCCAACTGAAACAAATCATTGCCTTTGACAAGGGCAACGTTAAGGCTGCCATCATGCCCCCTGGAACCTTCCAGGCGAGTAGACATTCCGGTGCCATGCAAAATTCCATGTGCTATCACCACATTGCCGACGACTTCTGTCAAATCCAGATCGACTTGCGGGACAGAGACAGCTCCTGCCTGCAGCCGACCATCAATCGTCATGTTTTTCAGGTCACCCAGTTCAGCTGCAGACTCACCATGGGAGTGGACACTGAGCTTCGGAATCTTGCCGCCACGCAGAGAGTCGAAAATCTCCCTGACGGGTGAAATGTCACCTGCCAGAGTCAAGGCCGTCTTGCGGATTGCGTCAACGTCAAGGTCGGTTCCATCCAGTTCAATTTTGAAGACGGGCGAGGCAGGAGCACTGACAAGATGCCCCTTCAACTGGAGTGCCGGCTGGGCCAACTGCAGACGATCAATGGCTAGAGCAATGTCTTCTTCGTTAATCCGTAATGACCCGTTGAACAATAGCTTTTGCAAAGTTTCATGGCGATCTCCCCTGTGAAGCGTCAGATCTGCAACGGAGCACTCCAGCTTGACCTGTTGTGCAGCGGATGTCATCGCTTCGAGGTTCAGATTCAACTCCACGGAATTGAACACACCAAGAATCTGTGCGCCTCGATTGAGAGTCAGTGTGCCGTTGTGAACGGCCAGAGACAGAGCGGGGGCGACGGCAAACAGTGGTTTTATCGCTGCGTTCAAACTATTCTGCAGGGTTTGGAAGGTGAATGCCGATGGTGGCTCTTCCTGACCGGCTTGCAAACCGACGAGGTCCAGGGAGATCACGGGAGATTCCAGAATCAGCTTGGCAGGGCGCACCTGTCCGGTCAATAAAGGGAAAAGTTCCGGATAGACCTGAAGAGAACCAACCGCCCCTTTCAACTGTTCAGGGAGGTTGATTTTGATCTGACGAAGGGTGATTAACGGCCGGGGGAAAAACGCAAGCTCCACGTTCTGGTACTGGAGCTGCCCGTTTGTCTGCGCCGCGACAACTGACTGCAGCCTCGCCTTCAGCAGATCGGAATCGATGAGCAGCGGCAAGAGCAGCAACAGGGCCGTTATTGCCGCGGCAAATCCCAACAACCAATATGCGACGGTCTTACGTGACAGCATGAGAATCCTGAGAAGCAGGTCAACCGGGGTCAAGCAAATGCTTACACGTCTTGTCTCGCACCGCCTGGCCTTTCAATCATTGGATCGACGCCAAAGCTTTTTGCAGGCGGGCAATGACAGCATCCTGGCCCAATACCGCAACCACGTCGTAGATGCTCGGACTCACGGTGCCTCCTGTCAGCGCGACACGCACCGTGGGACCGATCTTGCCGAGTTTGAGACCGCTCTCTGCCATAACGGCCTTGAACGCGCCTTCAACATCTGCAAACGCAAAATGGCTCAGTGACCCCAGGTGTTTGATCAGCAGCTCCAGGACCTCGCGGTTATCCGCGCTGAGAAACTTTGCAGCGGCCTCCTCTTCGTAAGAATCAGGCGATGCGAAGTAAAACCGGGCCCCTTCTGCCATCTCGACCAGGGTTTTGGCCCGGTCCTGCAGTGTTTGAACCACAGCGGTCATATCGGGGCCGCCAGCCGTTTTAACGCCCTGCCCTGCAAGGATCTCGGCAACCAGGCCAGCAAGACGCTCCGGCTCACCGGTCTTGATATAGTGTTCATTCAGCCACAGCAATTTCTCCGGGTTGAAAACCCCGGCTGAACGGCCGACGTTATCGAGACTGAACTTCTCGATCAGGTCAGCCATGGAGAAGATCTCCTCATCGCCAAAGGACCAGCCGAGACGAACCAGGTAATTGACCATGGCTTCCGGAAGATACCCCATGTCCCTGTAGACCATCACCGATGTGGCGCCATGACGCTTGGACAATCTTTTCTTGTCGGCACCCAGGATCATCGGCACATGGGCAAATTCCGGTACTGCGTAGCCAAGGGCCTCGTACATCGGAATTTGGCGCACGGTGTTGTTGACGTGATCATCACCGCGAATCACCAGGTTGATCCCCATCTCGGCGTCGTCTATGACCACCACGAAGTTGTAAGTCGGATGACCATCGGTGCGCTGGATAATCAGGTCGTCCAGCTCTTCATTTTCAACCGTGATCCTGCCTTTGATGCGATCGACAAAGGCGGTGCTGCCCTCCCGGGGCGTCTTGAAGCGTATGACGAAAGGCAGTTCGGGCTGGTCTGCCCGCTCGCGGCAGGTGCCATCGTAGCGCGGGCTGCCACCGCTTTTCATAGCGGCTTCGCGTTTGGCCGTCAGCTCTTCCGCGGTGCAATAGCAGCGATAGGCCGAGCCATTGGCAAGCAGCTCATCGACCTTGCTCTTATACAGTTCGTAGCGCTCCGATTGGTAGAAAGGACCCTCGTCATAGCTGAGTCCCAACCAGTCCATTGCCTGCAAAATCGCATCGACAGATTCCTGGGTGGAACGTTCAACGTCGGTATCTTCGATTCTCAGCACAAAGGTTCCCTGCTCTTTTTGGGCAAGAAGATAGTTAAACAGAGCCGTCCGGGCACCGCCGATATGCAGGTAACCGGTAGGACTGGGGGCAAAACGGACACGTAAATCAGACATCTGAGAGACTCCAGGATAAGGTGTTGTCGCAGTTAAGAGATCGAGGCACCAGCCACTCCTGGCTGGAAGCGGCTGACGTTACCTCTGTTGGACAGCCAGCACCGTGCCGACAAGGTCAAAAAAAGGGGCACATCACAGTGACCCCCGTTCAGTGCCTCGTTTTATACCGGAATTTGGTGAGCGTGGCAAGGCTCAGGAAATGCGGACTCCAGCGTAGCCGACCACCTCGGACTGGTCCCCGGTGACATCACCGGAATTGCTGTAGGCGACTAATTCCGCTTTTTCAGCTCCAAGCGCGAGGGCCGCCCGGAGCATGACAACGGTCGGCAGGACGCCGCACATGGAAATCCTCTTTTCACGCACCACGGCATAAAGCCCTTCCGGATCAAGTGAGAGGACTTTTTCCAGTGCCAGGAAATCCTTGTCATGGGCGATCTTCCCGGATTCATAATGTGTCATGTCGGTGCTGGCGACAATCAGAGGCGGATGAATGCGTGCTGAGGCTGCACGTGCGATCCCGTCACCGAGCTGCAACAGGGTCTCCAGCGGCATGTGGCCGACACAGAGAGGAACGATACTCGTCTGCGGGGCAAGGAATTGAAGAAAAGGCAGTTGCACTTCGAGTGAATGTTCAGAAAGGTGAGCGACAGGATCATCTGCGGTCATTGGACACTCAGCCAGGATCAGCCTGGCCAGCTCCGTTGATATTTTCGTCTGGCCCAGGGGTGTCTCCCAGGCTCCACCGGCATAGACGGCCGCGACATGACCACGACCATGATGGTTCGGGCCGAGGATGATCACTTCGTCGGGAATTTTCACATCCGCAAAAGTACGGCCGGCAACTCCTCCGGAGTAGACGTATCCTGCGTGGGGCGACATCAGGGCTATGGGACGACGTTCAGCAGTTGTCGATGTGACCAGGGAGTTCAAGGCTGCGAGAAGACTTTCTTTTCGACCGGGATAAAACTGACCGGCAACCGCTGCTGATCGCAACATAAGCTGACTCCAGCAAGAGGTGATTATCAGAACCAGGCCCGGTAGATCATGCGCAAGCCAACCAGAACCAAGCAGACCGGCGAATACCTTAATCAGTTTATCATGGGTGGTGCGACTGGCAACCCGAACACCCAAACGAGCCATACCAATGGAAAAAGGGGCAACAAGTGCAAAAACCAGGAGGTTGACATAACCGACAGAGAACGGCGGCAACAGGCTTGAGCCCCAGCCGTGGAACATGTACGACAAGGCACCGGACAAAGAGGAAATAACAATCAGCGCGCTCGAGTTGCCAACCGCCAGGTGAATCGGAAAACAGAGGACAATCACCATCAGCGGGACAGCGATCACGCCGCCACCGACACCGAAGAAGGCGCTGAAGACTCCACCGGCAAAGCCGACAGCCACGAGTGGCCAGGGTGACACTGCACGATCGCATTCGGGGGGTAGTCGGGGGTGAAAAATCAGCATCTGCAGGGCGACCAGAATCTGCATGACACCAAACAAGCCTTTGAGCCAGTCGCCACTGAGAAGCGATGCCAGCCAGGCCCCACTGAGCGCGCCGAAGAAGCCACCGAGGCAAAGGTAGGCGACCTGATGCCATTCGACGTTGCCGCGTTTTCGATGACCAAAGGTACTGCTGAGCGCGGTCGGAATGATGACGGCGAGGCTGGTTCCAAAGGCAGTATGGACCATGATCTCGGGAGCGAAACCGGCGGCATCAAAGGCCCACAGGAAGAGAGGGACAAGGATGATACCGCCGCCAATACCAAGCAGGCCGGCCAGGAAACCGGCCAGGCTGCCTAGAGCAACAAAGAGGAAGAAGAGTCGCAATGCCGAAAGTACCCATGAATTACCCGAAAGCAAAACAGGCCAGCCGTAACATGGCTGACCTGTTGATTTTGGAGGCCCCGACCAGATTCGAACTGGTGATGGAGATTTTGCAGACCTCTGCCTTACCACTTGGCGACGGGGCCATCAAAAAAGAGTGTCTTTGAATACCAAAGGGCACGATAATGTGTCAAGCGCAAATTCCTTATTTCAGAAGTATCACGAATCGCTTTTTAGTTTATTCAGAACAGAATCAATCTTGCCTTGCAGGCCATGGCTCCCCTGGTCACGGCGGTCATCAATTTTGATCAGCGTCGAGACCCGCTCGGCGCCATCGATCAAAAGGGACTTCATGCAT
The DNA here is from genome assembly GCA_963707155.1 of uncultured delta proteobacterium. Classification (GTDB taxonomy): domain Bacteria; phylum Desulfobacterota; class Desulfuromonadia; order Desulfuromonadales; family BM103; genus M0040. The sequence goes on from CAVPPD010000008.1 coordinate 43,705, forward strand.
CTTTCTCAAGACCGCGAAAGATCTCGTCAATATCACCTTCAATGACCGTTCCCATCGGGGTCAGCTGGTAGACCAGGCCAGAGGCCGCAACGACCTCAACGCAGGCCGCAACATAGGCGGAAACACCGGGAGTCGCCGTGCCCAAGAGGGGCAACACTGATTTCAACAACAGCCATTATAAATCTCCTTATCATCCATGGTGATAGCCTTGAATAAAAGGCATCAGAACGGGGCGGATCATTCAGCGAGACCGGGTCTCAGTTATTCACGATCGACACGAATCGGATGGAACCGTGGCTGTCCACGACGACTCCCTCCACCCAGGATTTCACGGCTCAGGCCGTCCTGCGCTTTGCACGTAGTCCACCCAGATCATACCATGCACCGAGGGGAATGCGCACCTGGGTCGCCAGCTCCTGAAAAACAATCTGGTGCGGGTTGCGTTCGGGTCGAGAAAAGCCATAAAAGGCCTGATTTCCAACTCGACCATGTTGCCATTGAGCATGCAGGGCAGGACTTCGAAACCGGTATCGACGTTCTGATAATCAATGGTTTCTACATGAAGCCGGGATGACGACGACAATAGGATCGCATCTGGCTGGTAAACGGCACTGCGCGCCCAACGCTGATCCGTGCCGGGCAGCCTTCCATAACGGTCATAAACTGGCTGACCTTGCGCTTTTCACGGGTAGCTGTCCCGTGCACGGACCTTGACCTGATTGCGGCGCTGAGTCGATGCTTACTGAGCGCCGTCTCCTGCGGACTCGGCGCCAAGACCAACAGCGACCGAACCATCCTCATAACGCGCCGGAGGTGCTTACTTCACGTGCTTGCTTCACGTGTCAAGCCTTGCCCTGCTCGACAGTGACTCGCAGCATGCGTCTGGGCACGATCATAAGGAGGCGACCAACCTGGCGACATCGTCCAGTTCAGCCGGGCTCGCATTGACCACCAGGGTATTCCTGTGAGCAGCGACCTTGGCTTCTCGTCCGACGAGAGTGCGGACCATTTCGGCAAGCTCTCCGCCGGATTGGTGCTGAAGCTCAAAAATGCGCATTTCTGCCGAAGCGTGCGAGCCAGGACCACAAACAAGCAGGACCAGCATGAGATAATCAACGCAATGAAATTTCTGTTTAAACAATGGAGTTTCGGCAACATAACTCCTGCCCTTATTGGAGCCTTCGTGAACAAAAGAATGATCACAACTCTACGTAAGATAACACTTTAAAGATATCAGAGAAGCGTCAGGAGCGCATAAGGCAAAGAATGAGATCGCACAGAAACAAGCAGATGCCGCAGATCGTTTGACATGAAACAAAAAGGGGTTGGCCAGTCGGCCAACCCCTCGAGAAGTCATTTATCTCGCGATGGTTTACTTGGTCTTGACCGGCAGGTCATGCACATCGATATGACAGGACAGGCAGTTGGGGAACATCTCCAGCTGTTTTTTGTTATGCGGTTCATTATGACACTCAGAGGCAGTTCGGGATTATGCCATGCTCCTGATGACAGGTGACGCAGGAGACCTTGCCGTGCTTGCTCGCGCGTATTCTGCCACTTGCCATAAACTTCGTCGTGACAGCCGTTGCAGGTTTTGGCACCTAGACATCACCCGGGAAACCGATTCGCAACGGGGCATGAACACGTTCGTGGCAGGACATGCAGTCTCTGCGACAGGCTGAGTCCGCATAATGGCCATCGTGGCATTCCGCACAGTTCGGGATATAGCCGTGCTTCTCGTGGTGACAGCTCTGGCAGTCCTGCTCGGTGTGCGCGCTCGGGAACTTGTTGCAGCTCCTTTGCCGGACCGGCGTGGCAATCGGCACACGCACTTGCCGAGGCGCTCCATCGCCGGAACCCTCAGAGGCGCATGCGGGTTCTGGTGACAGTTAATGCAGTCGGTCTGCTTTGGCCCATGTTGCTGACCGTGGCAGGAGGTACAGAGAGGCATCAGCTCGTCGTAATTATTTTTTCGCGGATTGTAGGCATGAAAAACCTCATGACATTCCTGGCAGGCAAAGCGATGCTTGCCGCCAGAATCTTTCAGGTTTGCAAACTGACCGACATGGCACTGACCACATTCTGCAGGTTGCAGTGCAGGCGGAGTCACCGCATAAAGCTTCTGCATCAACCTGAGGCAGCTTACGCTCGGCAGCAGAAACAAACCCTGGCTGGGAAAACCCAGCCAGGGAAGCAACAACAACCAAAGTGAGAGCGGTCATGCAAGTACGATAAGGAGACATGAGGTTATTTCTTCTTTTTGACCGGCCAGTTGTTCAGATCATGAGCAACATTATGGCACTCGCCACATTTCGGGAAACGCTTGTGCATGCTCTCTGCGTGCGGCAGACCATGGCAGTCAGTACACTGAGGTACGGTCTTGTGCTTGTTGGCGTGACAGGTTGCACAGGCAATCTGGCTGTGCTTGGCCTGGCTGGCGGCAAGAGTTGCAAACACCGTATCATGACAAGCGGCACAGAGCTGCGAAGCCGTGGTGGCCGGATAAGTCAGCTCAAGAGGCTGGTGAGCCTGGTGACATGTGGCACAGTTGGCCTGGGTCATCGACGCGGAGTGCGGCTCATGACAATCAACACAGTTCGGGATGTTGCCGTGGGTGTCTGCATGGCAGAAGTTACAGGCAAAGGTTGCGTGCTTGCTCGGGCTTGCAACCATCTGCTTGTCGGGGCCGGCAGTGACAGGAGACACAGACGGTCTTGTGCTCACCCGTGAGATTGACATTCAGCGGCTGGTGCGGGTTGTGACAGCCAAGGCAGTTGTCAACTTCGTAATGGGCGCTGCCTTCATGACAGTCACTGCACTTGGGGATATTGTTTGCGACGCTCGGACGATGGCCTTCGTGACAGGCCTGGCAATCGATTTCAGTTTTGTGCGAGGCGCCATTTGCAGCGATTTGAGCAGGTTGCTCACTGTGACATTTGACACAGTCAGCAACCGACAGGACCGCTTGCTCAGCCAGGGCAACAGAACCCAGACAGGCAACAAATGCCAGCGCAAAAGTTGCAACCAACAACGCTTCATTGATTCTTCAACATCTTCTTCCTCCTCGACAGAAAAACCCGATATATGATTGAACAGACAGTGAACATAAATAAGATCAAGTAAATGAACTGTTTTTGTAACGTTACAGGACTGTCGAGTGTCAATAACAAAATGGGAAGCGTCCAATGATATTAAAAGCTGCATATATCAGGTGACGCTTACGGTCGCTGCAGAAGGGAGAAAACGTAGACAGTCCAGGATTGGCTAAAGCCTGTCTGCACATGCAGAACGAAAACGCCCCATGACATGAAGCCATGGGGCGTTATTTTCTGGAGCGGGACACGAGATTCGAACTCGCGACTTCAACCTTGGCAAGGTTGCACTCTACCACTGAGTTAGTCCCGCAAATTTTGTTGTCGTCAGTGCCAACGGATGCACTTTATAGCAAAAGCCTTCCGAACAAGTCAACCGAAAATTTTAAACCATTGGCAAAAAGATTAGCGAGCAAACACCCGGAAGAACTTCTGCAGGTAATCGAACCCCGACCAGAGGGTCAGAGCAAAAGCAATATAAAAGAAGAAAATGCCGAAATTATGCATATTTACCTGAAAGACGCCCCACTCCAGGCCAAACAACCAGTAGTAGTCGTAGTGCAGCATCAGGCCGGGGATGGCGACCATCTGGTAGATCGTCTTGTACTTGCCGAGATCGCTGGCATCGATGACGATCCCTTCCGAAGAGGCGATCGAGCGCAGGCCGGTCACGATCATCTCGCGGGCCAGAATCAGAAAAACCGCCCAGGCCGGCACCCGGTCGAGGGGGATCAGCATGATCAGCGCGGCCATGACGATCAGTTTGTCGGCCAGGGGGTCGAGGAATTTGCCGAGGACGGTAACGACCCCCCACTTGCGGGCCAGCCAGCCATCGATAAAATCGGTCACGGCAGCCATACCGAAGATTGCCGCGGCCCAGATGCCGGAGACACGGCGAATCGGAGAGCAACAGGACCACCACAACCGGCACGGCGGCAACGCGGGCCAGCGTCAGCAGGTTAGGCAGGTTAAGTAGTCCGGAGCGCAGATTCATAGGAGGGTGTCCCCTGCCTGGCGATAATAGTCGAGGTAGCGTTTGACCTTCTTGACGTAGTTGCGGGTTTCATCGTAGGGAGGGATGCCGCCGTAGCGCTTCACGGTGTTCGGGCCCGGAGTTATAGGCGGCCAGGGCCAGTTCGAGGTCGTTATTAAACAGATCGAGCATCAGGCGCAGGTATTCACTGCCGCCACGGATATTTTCTGACGGGTCGAAAGGATTAGACACCTTGAGCGACCTTGCCGTTTCGGGGATCAACTGCATCAGGCCCTGAGCGCCCTTGCTGGAAACGATCTGCGGTTGGTAATCGCTTTCGACCTTGATCACCGCCTTGACCAGGGCCTCTTCAAGGCGATAGGAGTTGGCATGACGACGAATAATATCAAGATAGGAATGATGTCCGGAGCTCTGACAGGAGGACTTTCCTTTCGAGTACATATTCCAGCGCCCATGAGTCGGCGTATCGGTAAAATGCACCCTGCCATTGGCATCCACGTAACGATAAATGTCAGCATCTGCAGGTGAAATCACCGACAAGAAGCGGCATGACCAGCAGCGACAGCAAACAGATATTTTACGGAACGGAATCATCAAGGCATATCCTTCTCATATCAACTGTATATCTGAAAAACCTCTGTATTTCAACAAGTTTAGGTCTTGACAGAGAGGTATCGCACTCAGATAATGAACTTTCCTTGAATCGACAGCGTCAATCTTGACAATAATATCCATTGCAAGCCACAGGCCATTTTCCACTATGAAAATTACTTCTGATTTTCTGGTGGTCGGCAGCGGCATCGCCGGACTCTGCTACGCCCTGACAGTTGCCGACCATGGCCGGGTCTCCCTGGTCACCAAACGCGAGATCGCCACGACCGCCACCAGCCTCGCCCAGGGCGGCATCGCCGCAGTCGCCACCGGCGAACGACTCTTTCGATCAGCATATCCGGGACACCATGGAAGCCGGCGCCTGGCTTCCCGACGAAGAGATCGTCCGCATGGTGGTCGAAAACGGCCCGGCGGCCATCGAAGACCTGATCAACTGGGGCGTCAACTTCTCCCGCAAAGAGGACCAGTCCTACGACCTGACCCGGGAAGGCGGCCACAGCCAGCGCCGCATCTACCACGCCAAGGACGAGACCGGCAAGGAGATCGAACGGGCCCTGGTGGAGGCCGTCCAGGCCCACCCGAACATCACCATCTACGAAAACCATGTCGCCGTCGATCTGATCACCGAAGCCAAGGTCGCCAGGCGCCGCATCAAGCCCGACCGCTGCCTCGGCGTCTATGTGCTCAACCGCGAGACCGGCCAGGTCGACACCTTTGGGGCGCCGATCACCGTGCTGGCGACCGGCGGTGCCGGCAAGGTCTACCTCTACACCTGCAATCCCGACATCGCCACCGGCGACGGCATCGCCATGGCCTACCGCGCCGGCGCGACCATCGCCAACATGGAATTCATGCAGTTCCACCCCACCACCCTCTACCATCCGCACGCCAAGAGCTTTCCTGATCTCCGAAGCGGTGCGCGGCGAAGGCGCGATCCTGCGGCGCCGCGACGGCACGGCCTTCATGGAGAGCTACCACCCGCTGAAGGACCTGGCGCCGCGCGACATCGTCGCCCGGGCCATCGACAACGAGATGAAAATGCACGGCGACGACTGCGTTTTCCTCGACATCACCCACAATGGAGCCCGACTTCATCAAGGACCGTTTCCCGTATATCTACGAGACCTGCCTCTCCTACGGCATCGACATGACCAACGAGCCGATTCCGGTGGTCCCTGCCGCCCACTACCTGTGCGGCGGCATCAAGGTCGACACCTGGGGAGAAACCGACATCAACAACCTGTTTGCCATCGGCGAAGTCTCCTGCACCGGCCTGCACGGCGCCAACCGCCTGGCCAGCAACAGCCTGCTCGAGGGGGTGGTCTTCGCCAAGCGGGCCGCAGAACGTTCACTGGTCGCTTGCCCGCGAGACCATCACCCCCTGCCTCGACCATCGCCCCCTGGGACACCGGCAGCGCAAAAGACAGCGACGAAGAGGTGGTGGTTGCCCACAACTGGGACGAAATCCGCCTCTGCATGTGGAACTATGTCGGCATCGTCCGCTCGGACAAGCGCCTGGTCAGGGCCCTGCGCCGCGTGCAGATGATCCAGGAAGAGATCGCCGATTATTACTGGGATTTCCTGATCACCTCCGACCTGATCGAATTGCGCAACATCGCCACGGTCGCCGAACTGATCATCCGCTGTGCGCTCAAGCGCAAGGAGAGCCGCGGCCTGCACTACAATATCGACTACCCGGAAAAAGATGATATTCACTGGAAGCAGGACACTCATCCGCAAGACGTTCTAGGAGCCCAAGGCATCCGTGGGCAGAGGCACAACCCAGGAGAGACATTGTGACAATTGACGATTACCGGAAGGAGATCAACCGACTCGACCGCGAACTGCTGCGCATCTTCAACGAGCGTGCGGCGCTGGCCCTGCAAGATCGGCGAGATCAAGAAAGAGCATGGCCTTCCGGTTTACGACCCGGAACGCGAGAAACGGATCTTCGAGGCCATGACCAGCGCCAATCCCGGTCCGCTGGAGAACGACGCCATTATCCGCCTCTTTGAACGTGTTATTGACGAATCGCGCCGCCTCGAGCGCATTCGCACGAAAGGTCTCTAAAAATGTTGATTGTCATGAAAAAAGGGGCCAGCGAAGAGCAGAAGCGCCAGGTGAAACAGTACCTGGTCGACCATGACTTCGACTTTCACCAGTCGACCGGCGCCAACCGCACCATCATCGGGGTCATCGGCGACACCGAATCCGTCAACCGCAGCGAGCTGGAGAGCCATGACGGTGTCCACGTGATTTTCAAGATTCCCGAGGAAAACTAACTGACCAGGGATTATCTCAATGCGTTTTTTTTCGTTGTCCATACTGCTCAGCCTCATCATCACCTCCTGCAGTGAGCCCCCACCGCTTAAGCTGGGTTTTCTCGGCAGCATGACAGGGAGTGGCTCAGGCCTTTGCATCACAGCACGGGACGGCGCTGAGCTGGCTGTTGAAACACTCAACAAACAAGGCGGTATTGACGGTCGTCCGGTCAAACTGATCGTCTTTGACGATCAAAACGATGAGAGTAAAGCCCGTGAGGGAGTTCATTTTCTTGCCGACTCCGGAGCTGTTGCCATAATCGGACCTCTCACAAGCCAGATGTCGGTTGCTGCAACCCCCACGGCAATCACCCGCAAGATTCCGCTTATCAGCCCGACGACTTCTACGACCGAGTTATCCGGCCTGGATGACCACTTCTTTCGTGTCTATCCGACGTGTGAACAGAATGCCCGCGCTCTCGCAGATCATGCAGCCAACGTCTCGAAAAACCAACGTATCGCCATCATTGCCGACTTGGCCAATTCATCATTTACAACCCCGTGGCAGCACTGTTTTAAGAGCCGTTTTATGGAATCAGGCGGCGATATCGTTGCGACCGTTTCCTTCAATTCACTCAGCAAGGACACCAGTTTCCTGGAGCTGGCCACAGCAATCCTTGAAAAGAAGCCTGACGGCATCCTGGTTCTGACCAGCAGTATGGACGCGGCTCTTTTCTGTCAGCAGGTCAGCAAATTAAGTCATGGCATTGACTTGTATGGCAGCGATTGGGCTTTCAGCGGTGACCTGGTTCAATACGGCGGCAGGAGCGTTGAGGGGTTCACATTTACCACCAATCTTGACATGACAAATGAAACACCGGAATTTCAAAAGTTCAAAGCGGCTTTCACGCAGCGATTCGACGCTCCACCCAAATTCCCGGCTGTCCTTGCCTATGAAGCCGTCCAGGTCCTATTCAACGCTCTGCGGCGCAATCCCGATCCAACAACCCTCGGTGAAACCCTGAAAAAAACCGGGTCCATGCATCGACTCCAGAGCAGCTTCAAGTTGGACGCCTACGGAGACATCGAGCGCCCGAGTTACATCAATCAGGTACAAAAGGGCAGTTTTGTCAGACTTGACAGCAAGGGATAAAGATGTCCGCTTCTGATTGAACCTGCTGGCGAAAGCCTTTGATTCAGAGCTTGTTCAGCGGCAGCCGGTAAAAGCTGGTATGTCCGTCATGCTCTCCGACGGCACCGTCATAGCCGAACGAGAGCCCCACGGTTCCGGCGGGCACATTGTAGCTGTGAGAGAAACTCTGCCGGTCACTGGTTGAATAACTCAGGAAGCTTGGCAGATACACGGTCTCAAGTACTTTTGAATCAGCGTCGGTGAAGAAGAGGTAGAGATTCAGATATCTCAGCTGGTCATAAACCATTTGATAGGATTGACCAAGTTCAACCTGTCCGGAGACCTCAAGAGTCTGGTTTTTTTTAAGACAG
>CAVPPD010000009.1:0-39032 GCA_963707155.1 uncultured delta proteobacterium
ACCGGGTTGAGTGAAAACTTGGGATCTTGCAGAATCATCGAGATTCCACCACCGCGGATATCTCTCATCCTGCGCTCCGGCAGGGTCAGCAGGTTCTCATCGTTGAACAGTATCTGCCCCTCGGTGTGGGCCGATTCGGGCAAGACACCCATTATCGCACGTCCCAAAGTGGATTTGCCGGACCCCGATTCACCAACGATGCCGACTTTTTCACAGCCCAATGTGAACGAGACGTTACGGATCGCTTTGACGCGACCGCGCTGTGATTGGTAGCTGACGCTCAGATCGCGAACGTTGAGGATCTCTTTGTTCGGAGTGTTCACAGGTGACATCGTGTTCATTTCTGTTCGCTCCTCGGGTCCAGGATGTCTCGTAGGCCATCACCTAAAAGGTTGAAGGCGAGGCTGACAATCAGGATCGTGCAGCCCGGCATCGTCACCAGCCACCAATGATCCAGCATAAAGCGTCGCCCCGTAGAAAGCATAACTCCCCACTCCGGTGTCGGTGGCTGGGCGCCCAGGCCGAGGAAACCAAGCCCTGCAGCTGTCAGCAATATCGACGACATGCTGAGTGTTATTCGCACGACGACAGAGGGCAGGCAGAGCGGCACCAGGTTCAGGAAAATGACCCTCGCATGCGATCCCCCCTGCAAACGGACGACCGAGATGTAATCATGCGAGCGGAACACCATCGTCTCGGCGCGCGCCAGCCGCGCCAGCCCCGGCCACCCGGTCAGTGCGATGGCGATGATCGCATTGTCCAGGCTGGCCCCCAGGGTCGCTACAAAAGCCAGCGCGAGCACCAGCCCTGGAAAGGCCAGGAAGATATCAGTTGTCCGCATCAGGAAGGTGTCGATCTTGCCGCCGAAGTAGCCCGCGATCACTCCGATCGTCAGCCCGACGGGGGCCAGAATCATGGTGACCAGCATGATGATGTAAAGTGAGACGCGTGAGCCGTAGATTAAGCGGGACAGTAAATCGCGCCCCAGCTCATCGGTCCCCAGGAGGTGGTCGCCGCCGGGGGGAAGCAGTCTCTTGGCGAGATCCTGCTGGAGTGGGTCGTAGGGTGCCAGGAGCGGGGCGGCCAAAGCGACCGCAAGCAAAAGCACGATCACGATAAGGCCGAACATCGCCAGCGGTTGCCTGGCGAACTCCCTGGAGCCGAAGTAGACCCTCTGCGACCAGGCCTGGAATGGTGAGCTGACGGAATGTGTGGTCAGCCAGGCCACGAGGCCCATTTTCTCCTTGGAGTCTTCCATCAGCGCGTCCGTGGGTCGAGCAATCGGTAGAGTGCGTCGGCGAAAAGATTCATGGAGACGAAGATGACTCCCACCAACAGCACGCAGGCCAGCACGACGTTCATGTCATTGTTCATCAGCCCGTTCGTCAAGTACTGGCCGAACCCGGGCCAGGCGAACACCGTCTCGGTCAGCACGGCTCCATCAAGCAGCCCCCCGTAGGAGAGGATGATGATCGTCACCAGCTGTACCTTTATGTTTCGAAAGGCGTGATGTACCACCTGCCCCCTGGAGAGTCCCTTCACCCTTGCGGTGAGGACATACTCCTGACTGAGTTGCTCCAGCATGAAGCTGCGGGTCATGCGGCTGATAAATGCCATCGAACCGCTGGCGAGGATGAGCGCAGGCATGATCATATGTCTCAACGCATTGCCGAACAAATTCCAATCACGAGCGATGATTGAGTCGATCAGGATTGAGCCCGTGACCGGGTCCACCGTGTCAATAAAGAAAATCGAGACCCTCCCCGAGCCGCCAATCCAGCCGAACTTCGCGTAAAAGACCACCAGCGCCATCATGCCCAGCCAGAAGTTCGGGACCGAGTGGCCCAGGAGCGAAAAGAAGCGCACGCTGTGATCCCAGGCGGAGTTGCGTCTCACCGCTGCAAAAATGCCGAGCGGTACCCCGGCGATCACACCCAGTATGAGTGAGAGCGTTGCCAACTCTATCGTGGCGGGTAAAACTCGCCCTATATCGACGAGCACCGGGTTGCCGGTGGTCCTCGCAATGCCGAAGTTGCCGGTCGCGATGTCTTTAACGTAGAGTCCGAATTGCACTAACAATGGCTTGTCGAGACCGAGCTGCTTGTAAACCGTCTGGTAGGTGGACTCATCCGCCTGTTCACCGATCAACGCCAAAACCGGATCCGCTGGCATCACCCTGCCCATAAAGAAAGTTGCGGCCAAAAGGACCAGCAGGGTCAAGAGGATCATCAGGGAGACACGTCGAACCTCTTTCAACGCGATAGCAAGATGCGATCTCCCAGACTTCTTCCTGGTATCGGCGCTGTTCAGTTCTGTCTCTTGAGTAGGTTTCGTCATAGGCTTTTTTCCGCTGACGCGAATGAAAGGGTGATCGCATTCGCCTTGATACTCTTCACATTGCAGCAAAGCGCTCTGACGCCCAGACGCTGGAAGAGGAAAACAATCGGGGAATTCTCCATATGATAGCGTTGCAGTTCATGGTAGAGCTCCTCGCGTTTCAGTGGGTCTGCCTCCGTCTGTGCTTTCATGACAGTGGCATTGAACCATTCGCCTGGATACCAGCCGGTCCGCCATGCGACGGAAACAGAGTTGTCTTCGGAATCTTTGGGATTATAACCGAAGCGCAACATGACATTGTTGGCGTCAGGATAGTTGAAAGCGTACCCGCCGATGTAGGCCTGAAACTTCCTCGCCCTCAGCTGTGAGAAGAGATGCCCGCTTGAGAGGGTGATGATCTTCACATTGACCCCGACCCTTGATAAATTATCCTGAAAATGTTGGGCAATGTCCGGGTATGGTGCGGAGTTGGAAACCAGTATCTCAAAGGCGTAGCCCTCTGCGACTCCAGCCTCCCGCAGCAACTCCCTGGCTTTGTCAATGTCCAGCGAATAGGGCTTGAAACTTTCGGGAAGCGCCCCGAACATCCCCAGCGGCACCGGTGACTCGCGAACGATGGCAGCCTTATTCATGACCGTACTGGCCACGGCTTCATAGTCGATCAAATGACGCATCGCTTTGATGACGCGCGGGTCTGAAAAGGCGGGGATCTCCCGGTTAAAAGCCATGTAGATGGTGCTGAAAGTGGGGGTGCTCTTCAGGTAGGTGTCCGGGTTCTCTTTGATTGCGTCGAGATCTGAAGGGTCCAGGTTTGCGGCAAGATCGATATCGCCTTTCTCCAGCATCAGGCGTTGCGTTCCCGGCTCGGGGATGTGTCTCAGCACCACGCGCCGTATCGGGTTTGGCTTTCGTTTCCATTCCGCGTTGCGCTCGAGGATGAGCACCTCTTGAGCCCGCCATGTTTTAACTCTGAAAGGACCGTAGCAGGCGGAGTTGCGTGTGAGCCAGCCGTTGCCAAGGTCGCCGTTGATCTCGTGGGAGAGCACTTCCACTCTGTCCAGTGCATGGGCGGACCTGTAGTCGGCCAAGGCATAAAGAAAGAGTGAAGGAGAGTATGGCTTCGGGGGTTTGACCTCAAGGGTCAGATCGTCGATGACGTGAACCAGTTCTCCAATGTTGTCCTTGCTGAAGCCCCACTCCTTGAGGAGCTTGGAACTGGTGAGGTTCAACTGGAGGCTGCGGCTCATTGACCAGGCCACGTCATGTGCGGTGACCGGGTTGCCGGAGGGGAACGTAAGGTTCGGCCTTATGTGGAAGGTATAGTTGGAGAAGTCTTCGTTCACCGACCACCTTTCTGCGATGCCGGGCATGACCTCTCTGGTATCTTCCTCGTCCAGCACCAGCAGGGGCTCGCAGACGTTTCGTATGACGCCGCCAGTCAGGCTCTCCGATATGGCGGCGGGATCAAGCGTTATCATACTGCTGAGATTCGCCGCAATGCCCAGCACATCAGCCGGTGAACGGTTTACGCCCGAGTCGCAACCGGCCACACCCAGCATCAGAATCACTACGGACAATTTCAAGAGCCTTTGATACATTGCCCTCTCCCCAGTCGGCTCGGTGAACGTGAAAAGCCCTGGATTTAATCGTTTGGGGGTGACAGCTGGCTTCCCTCTAATTGAAACGGCTGTCAAATCCTCATTAAGCATCTGACCTAATCATATCAGAAACATAATCATTGTGAGCCAAGCGGCAGAAATTTCTTCGCGATGAGTTGATGATAACTATGGGTGCCTATTCCATTAAGCCCATGAGGCCAAGGCGAGTCGGCACTGCACGTTTTGGCGGCACCTGTGCCAGGAATGTAATAGCGTCAACCAGGTTATTTGGGCTATGCTGGTGTTTCTTGTCGTCCTTAACGGTCACGCAGAACAGCCATGATGACGATCGTTTTTTTGCTTCGACAGGTTTCAAGGATCACGAAACTCTGAACTTCATCTGGAGGTTGTATGGTCAGCAGTCATAATGAATGGGATACATTAAAAGAAGTCATTGTCGGTAACACGTTCCTCTCTAATCTGCCCGGGCTTGAGCTCTCATTCAAACTGTTTTTTCATGACAATTTGACGAGTGATGTCTTTGGAAACGATGTCTACAGCCAGAAAGGTAAGAAATGGAAAGGGGAAATAAAGAAGCAATATATTGATGAGCATGAAGAAGACATTGCTGAAATGGTTCGAATCCTTGAAGGAGAATCCGTAACAGTTAAAAGGCCTAAACGGTTAGATAAGATACATCGATTTAAAACTCCATATTGGGAAAGCGGTTGTGTCCCTGCCTTAAATATCAGGGACCAGGCCATTATTGTTGGTGATGAAATCATAGAAACTCCACCACAAGTCAGGAGCAGGTTTTTTGAGAATGATCTTCTGAAAGAGATCTTCATGGACTATTTCAAAAAAGGCGCCAGATGGACTCAAGTGCCCAAGCCCATGTTAACGGATAATTCCTTTGATATCTCCTATCAGCTTAATAAAGGGGTCGAATATAAAAAGCAGGCCAACCATTTTGATATCGGTTATGAAATCCTGTTCGATGGTGCTCAATGTTTAAGGTTCAATAATGATATCGTTATCAATTGTTCGAATGAGAACCATTTTCTGGGTGCGCAATGGCTCGAAAGGCATTTAAAAGGCTATCATTTACACACGGTCAGGATGGTGGATAATCACGTCGACTCAACGATGCTGCCTTTGAGAGAAGGTGTCCTGCTGGTCAATCCAAAAAAATTTAAAGAGGAACATCTGCCTCGTTTCTTGAAAAAGTGGGATAGAATCGTTGCGCCTGAACCTGAAGCCCAGCAAACACTGTTGGCAAGTAAGTATATCGATATGAATGTTCTATCTTTAGACCCTGAAAAGGTTATGGTCAGTAGCAGTTATACTCCATTGATTCGGCTTCTTGAACAAAACGGATTTACACCTGTTCCTGTCCAGCTGAGACATCGAAGATTATTCGGTGGTGGTTTCCATTGCATCACGTTAGATACGATCAGGAGGGGATAGTCGAATCGTCTCTGCGTGACAATGACACGGTAGATTCCCTCGCTATGTGCTTGAATGGACATCTTCCAGGAACTTGCTCTGATGTGTAACATTCGTTATCCGGCACTGGATAGCGATATGTTTTTGCAGAAAACATCCCGAGCAGGATAATTCTTGCCGGGTTGCTCAGTTTTTTATATTTTTATTCCCGTTCGATAAAATTTCTTGCATTTAATTACTGCTTCTCCTAGAATTATCCCGAACGGTATTATCCTGCAGGGGATGCAAGGTCGCTAGGCAAAGAGAGTGTCATGTATTTGATTAATCCTAATGCACAACGAGTCAAATCAACGAAAGAGCTTGGTGAGCTGTTGCGCAAGAAAAGAAAAGACCAAGGCCTCACCCAAGCTCAGGTTGCCGAGCATTGTGGAATAAGCCCTCGCTTTGTTTCAGAGGTTGAAAGGGGCAAGGCTACGGCTGAGATCGGGAAGGTGTTGTACTTGCTGGAGACCTTGGGAATAGACCTGATCGTTGACTCTAGAGATTAAGAAAATCGAATTTGCGGATATGATACAAAAACTCATTGCATACAAAGATACGGCTGTTGTCGGTTATCTGGATAAAGTTAGCGAAGAGAATTACGTGTTTAACTATGCTTCATCTTGGTTGGAAAGCCAGGCTCCTCAGCCTTTGTCACTGACTCTCCCTTTGCAGGAAGGCTTCTTTACACCCGAAAGTACAAAGGCTTTTTTTGCGAACCTTTTGCCGGAGGGGCAACTCCGTGATCACTATGCCAGTAAATTCAGAATTTCCCCAGATGACGATTTCGCACTCCTCGCTCACCTCGCTGGGGACTGTGCGGGAGCAATTGCGTTATATCCAGAAGGAGAAATACCACTCGCCGCAAGCGAACCGCAGAGGTATCGCACGTTATCAGACAAAGATCTGGAACTCCTTTTCAACGAAGCATATATCATGGATCCGACGTTCCTCGGTGCAGGGGAAAATACACGGCTTTCACTCGCTGGCGTTCAGGATAAGCTTCCTATCACGATTCAAAACCAGGAATATAAGCTTCCACTCCATGGTGCTCCAAGTACACACATCCTAAAACCACAAAACCATCGTTTCAATTCGTTAGTTGAGAATGAATTGTTCTGTATGACTCTGGCCAGAACCATGAAGCTCGATGTCCCCGAGACGTTCATGCTGTCCCATGCTAATGAGACCAGTTATGTGATCGAACGTTACGATAGGTCCATTGGTGAGGGCGACACGATAATACGTATTCATCAAGAGGATTTTTGCCAGGCAACAGGTACGTCCTATCGACTAAAGTACGAGGAGAAAGGTGGTCCAGGCCACAAAGCCTGTTTTGATGTAATTAAGGAATGTAGAAAGCCGTTAGCAGATCGTATCAAACTGGTTAATCAGGTCGTGTTTAACTACCTGATCTGCAATGCTGACTGCCACGCTAAAAACACATCCCTGCTTTATAATAGTAGTGCACGTCCTGATCTTGCGCCGTTTTATGATTTAGTCTGCACGGCTATTTATCCAAGCCTGTCTCAGAAGCTCGCGATGAGCATTGGCGGTGAGTTTGATCCACGGAATATAAATAAACAGTCTTGGGTGAAATTTTCTCAAGAGATAGGTGATAGCTCGCCAAGGCCAACGCTCAAGGCAGTAGAGAAAATGGGCAAGGAAGTGCTTGAGGCCGCAGAGGTCGTTGCAGGAGAGTTAATTGAGAATTATGGTAAAAATCCTATTTATTATGAATTGGTGAGAACAATTACTGAACGAGCTAAAACTGCCCTTAGACAGATCCAGAATTAAGTGATCTGTCTATTCACCGGGGTTGTGCTTTCACACATGAAATTGAGAAAAGCAGTTTTTGGTGATACTGCTTAGGTGAGGTTTTTTGACCCAATTACACAGGAATGACACAAACAAGAAAAAGGCCTCGCAGTCGGTAGATTGCGAGGCCTTGTATCTTGTGGTGCCCAGAGACAGAATCGAACTGCCGACACGAGGATTTTCAGTCCTCTGCTCTACCGACTGAGCTATCTGGGCGGGAGAGGGATTTGTAACCAAATGCGAAGTTTATGTCAAGAAAAAAGCTGTGGTCGATTCTTTCCTTGCTTTCCGATGTGCTTTTTGTTACCAAGAAAGCCCACAAAACTTTATAGGTGGCATCGGAATGAAATCTGAAAGTCGTTTGTTTACAGGTTTTTACTTTTGGTTCGGCAGCTTTTTTGGTTTGCCTGGCCGGGGTGAAGTCTGTTGATGATCGATTGTTGATAGAACAGATGAAACCACGGGCGGGCTCAATAGGGGCGCCTGTGGTTTTTTCGTTTCAGGGAAGTAGACGATAAAGGCCGCCAGGAAAGACCTGCCGGCCTTTACCTTTAACCGTGACTTCCCCAGAAAAGGACACTCAAAATGATTATCGTTATGAAAAATGGAGCCAGTAATACGGAGCTGGCGGCGGTCAAGAAACGGATCAAGGATTTGGGTTACAAGCCTCACGTTATTCACGGCGACACACGCAATGTGGTTGGTGCTGTTGGTGATGAACGCGGCAAGGCAGTGCTGCAGTCGCTTGAGTCGATGCCGGGCGTGGAAAATGTCGTACCAATCCTCAAGCCTTATAAACTGGCAAGCAAAGAAGTCAAACTGGAAAGGACTGCGGTTGAAATCGTTCCCGGTTTGGCCGTGGGAGGAGACCAGCTGGTCGTTATGGCGGGCCCCTGTTCCGTTGAGAGCGAGGAGCAAATTCTGGAGACCGCCCGGGCCGTCAAGGCCGCAGGGGCAACGGTGCTCCGCGGTGGCGCGTTCAAGCCGCGCTCCAGCCCCTATTCCTTCCAGGGAATGGAAGAAGATGGACTCAAGTTGCTGGCTTTGGCCCGTGAGGAGACCGGACTGCCGATCGTAACCGAGGTCGTCAACCCTCGAGATGTTGACCTGGTGGCCAGGTATGCCGACGTGATGCAGGTCGGCGCGCGCAACGTGCAGAACTTCGCCCTGCTCAAAATGCTCGGCAAGATTGACAAGCCGATCCTTCTGAAACGCGGCATGGCGACGACCATCCAGGAATTCCTGATGAGCGCCGAGTACATCCTCTCAGAAGGGAATCAGCGGGTGATGCTCTGCGAGCGCGGCATCCGCACCTTTGAAACAGCAACCCGCAATACCCTCGATATCTCTGCGATTCCTGTCCTGCAGGAGCAGACCCATCTGCCGATTATTATCGATCCCTCCCACGCCACCGGTCATGCTTCACTGGTTCCGAGTATGTGTTACGCTTCGGTGGCGGCCGGTTGTGACGGCCTGATCGTTGAGGTTCATCCTCATCCGGAGGTTGCTGCCAGTGATGGCCCTCAATCGTTGCGTCCGGCCGATTTCAAAGCCATGATGGACAAGCTTGCGGAGTTCGCCAAAGTGGTCGGGAAAAAGTTCTAGCCCCTTCGCACCCCCTGGTCAGCAGGAGACACGCGAAGAAACCGCCTGTCGGAGTTTGGAATGTTTTTAATACCATTGAATCAGATTGAAAGTGTTGATCTCGTGATCCACGCGCTGCGTGCCGCAGGTGGCGAGGCTGATTGCCGTATGTGCCCGGTACGCAAGGTCTGCAACAAACAGTGCCTGTCGATAGCCGATGGTATCCGGCAGATGGTTGCGACCAACAGCTTGCCCAACATGACTCCAAGTGGAGAGGATATCGATGAAGAGCCGCCGGATGGCCCGGATAGGGGTGGTTCGAAACCACATCTGCGGATTATCAAGTAAGAGACTTTTTTGTATAGGGGATGAGTCAATATGGATTTAGCGAAACTCGCGTTGGACGTACCGACGATATTGTTACCCAGGGCCGATGTAGATCTAAACCTCTGGGCGGTCATTGCCTGCGACCAGTACACCTCTGAGCCTGAATATTGGCAAGCTGTTGATCAGAAGGTTGGCGACCAGCCTTCAACGCTGCGCCTGGTTTTTCCCGAAGTGTACCTGGAAGATAAAAACGGTGATGCACGCATTGCCGCGATCAATAACAGCATGGACCAGTATCTGGCTGATGGAGTCCTGACAGAGCTGGAACGGGGCTTTATCCTGCTCGATCGCAAGACCAGCCATGTGGCTTCGCGCAAAGGACTGGTTGTTGCCCTCGACCTGGAGGCTTATGATTATCGCCCGGGTTCCAAAACCATGATCCGGGCGACCGAAGGCACGATTGTCGATCGACTTCCGCCGCGTATCCGGGTCAGGGAAAATGCCGCGGTTGAATTGCCGCACATCATGGTGCTGATCGACGACGCGGAGCAGACGGTTATCGAGCCGCTTTTCGCCGCTGACCTGGAGCAGGCGTATGATTTCGAGCTGATGCAGGGGAGTGGCCATCTGCGCGGCTGGAAGGTTAATCAGCAGGGATTGCTTGACCAGGTTGGCGACGCCCTGGCGCGTCTGGCAGAAAAAGAACGCTTCCAGAAGCGCTACGATGTCGACGATGAAGAGGTCATGCTTTACGCCATGGGTGATGGCAACCACAGCTTCGCCACGGCCAAGGCCATCTGGGAGAAGCTCAAGGCGGAAGCGTCCGACCCTGCCGAGGTCATGGATCATCCGGCCCGCTATGCCCTGGTTGAGCTGGTGAATGTGCATGACCCCGGTCTCGAGTTCGAGGCCATCCACCGTGTGATCTTCGATGTTGATGTCGACGATCTGATGGCTCAGGCCGGTGCATATTATGGCAGGGTGGGCACCCCATGCCGCATTGACTGGTATGAGACTCTTGCGCAGGCCAACGCCGCAGCTGCAAGTTCGGGGACATCACACGCGATTCCCTTTGCTGCTGGCGCACGTTTCGGTCTGCTCATCATTGCAGAACCGCAGCTGACCCTTGAGGTTGCGACCTTGCAGAATTTTCTCGATGAATACCTGCAGAACAGGACGGCCGCTCGCATCGACTACATTCACGGAGACGATGCGGTCACCCGTTTTGGTCGTCAGCAGGGCAACGTCGGTTTCTACCTGCCGTCTATCTCAAAACACGATCTTTTCCGCACGATCGTGCGTGACGGAGCCTTGCCGCGCAAGACCTTTTCCATGGGTGAAGCGGATGAAAAACGTTTTTACCTGGAGGCGCGCAGGATTACCCGTTGAGGCCATTGACAACTTGCCTGGAAAAGTAGTAAAAAAGGCCTTCCGCCAGCATTTTTACCCTTGCTGAAAACAAAATTCGCCGACCATGAATGTCCTTGCAGGGACGGTGCGGCGTTTTTGTTTTTTCAATCGAGCATATTATGTCAGGAGTCAAAGATGAATAAAGTTCGTACCTACAACAAAATCTCTGTTAAAGGTCTGGAAAAATTCTCCCTCGACAAGTACGAAATAGCCAGTGAAATAGGAACACCTGATGCGTTTATGCTGCGCAGCCACATACTCCAGCCCGAGGACATTGAAACGTCCGTCAAGGCCATCGGTCGGGCCGGTGCGGGTGTCAATAACGTCCCGGTTGAAAATTGCACCGAACGCGGCATTGTCGTCTTCAATGCACCTGGCGCCAACGCCAACGCTGTTAAAGAGCTGGCCGTTGCCGCAATGCTGCTGTCGGTCCGCGATATCGTCGGGGCGATCGAGTTTGTCCGCAGGGAGGGTCAGGGCAAGAGCGCCGAGGAGCTGCACACGCTGGTTGAGGGTGGCAAGAAAACCTATGGCGGCACCGAGCTGAAGGGTAAAACCCTCGGTGTGGTCGGCCTCGGAGCAATCGGATCCCTGGTCGCGGAGACCGGTCTGATGCTCGGCATGAAAGTGCTCGGTTACGACCCGGCCCTCTCTGTCGCTGCGGCCTGGCGTCTCTCGCGTGACGTTGAGCGGATGGAGAATATGCAGTCGCTGCTCTCCAAGTCGGATATCGTGACTCTGCACCTGCCGGTCCTGGAGGCGACCCGTAACCTGATCAACAAGGATCTGGTCGACAGCTTCAAGCCGGGTGCTACTTTGATCAACCTGTCGCGAGAGAAGGTCGCTGATACAGAGGCCATTATCAAAGGTCTGGAGAATGGCCGGATAGGAAAGTACCTGACAGATTTCCCGGTTCAGGAGTTGATGGGCAACGACAAGGTTGTGCCGATTCCTCATCTTGGAGCCAGCACCGAAGAGGCCGAAGAGAATTGTGCCATCATGGTGGCTGACCAGCTGATTGATTTCCTCGAAAACGGCAACATCAAGAACTCGGTCAATTTCCCGAACATCACCCTGGAGCGTAATGGCGGTTTCCGCATCGCATTCTCCAATCGCAATGTGCCGAAAATGCTCAACCAGGTGCTCTCGGTATTGGCTGACCGGAACATGAACGTCATCGACATGATCAACAAAAGCCGCGATGAAGTGGCCTACAATATTATCGACGTCGATAGTGAGCCCTCGGCTGAACTGATTCAGGCCCTTGAAGCTATCGACGGCGTTATCAAAGTCCGTATTCTCTAAAGATATCCAACGACGCAGCTAAAACAAAAACAGGAGTCTCTCATGTCTCAGAAAGTTTATAATTTTGGTGCCGGTCCGGCGATGTTGCCGGTTCCTGTGATGGAACGCATTCGCGAGGAATTTCTCGATTTCCAGGGGATGGGTGTCTCTGTAATCGAGGTCAGTCATCGTGCCAAGCAATTTGAAAAAGTTCTGGTTGAAGCGCAGGACCGTTTCCGTCAGTTGACCAACCTGCCTGAGAACTACAAGATCCTCTTCGTCCATGGCGGCGCACGCATGCAGTTTTCGGCCCTGCCGATGAACCTGGCCGGGCTCTCGCCGAGCAAGAAATGTCTCTACGTGGAGAGCGGCAACTTTGCCAAACTGGCCAACAAGGATGCCAAGCCCTTCGGTGACATCAAGGTGATCGCCAGCAGCGCCGGGACCAATTACGACCATCTGCCCACAGATCACCCCTGAGATGATCGACCAGGATGCGGCCTACCTGCATCTCACCACCAACAACACCCTCTACGGCTCACGTTACAACCAGTTCCCCGATGCCGGCAAGGTGCCCCTGATCGCCGACCAGACCTCGGAGATCCTCTCCCGAGTGGTCGATTACAGCAAGTTCGGCTGTATCTACGCCGGGCTGCAGAAGAACCTCGGGCCTTCCGGGACCGCGATCGTCGTGATCCGCGAAGAGCTGCTCGGGCACGCTTCCGCTGAGACGCCTGTGCTGCTCAACTATGAGCAGTGCGCCAAGGACAACTCCCTGACCAATACCGCCAACACCTTTGCCATTTACGTCACCGGTCTGGTGCTGGAGTGGCTGCAGGAGCAGGGCGGGGTTGCCGCCATCGAGAAGATCAATGAGCAGAAGGCCAAGATCCTTTACGACATCATCGACGCCGGCGATTACTATCGTGGTGTCATTCGTGCCGGAATGCCGCGGCACCATGAATGTCAGCTTTAACCTGGCCAGTGAAGAGCTCGAAGCGAAGTTCCTCAAAGAAGCTGGTGCGCAGGGTTTGTATGCGCTCAAAGGCCATCGCAGCGTCGGTGGCATCCGCGCCTCGATCTACAACGCCATGCCACTGGCCGGTGTTGAAGCTTTGGCCAGTTTCATGAAGGAATTCGAGAGTAAGAACGGTTGATTGAAGGGCGGAGCTTGCTTTCGTAAAAACTCCGCTTCCTATATCTTGGGGACACCTTCCTGGCCGGAGGTGTCCCCTTTACCTTTTGAGGCTGAAATGATGCACTGAAGATTCGTCTCTCCCTGCTGGCTGGTGAGGCTGACTGGGAGCCATTCGATGCTCCTGCCCTGGTTGGTGAGACGTTGCGTTTTGTCTCGGGAGATCGGACCGGCGATCGTTTTCGTATGAAATACTTCTCGTGACCAGGAACAGAACCTGGTCGCCCGTGTCTGGTTCGGACCGGTGACTGAAGGCCCTCCCGGTCATGCCCATGGCGGCAGCATCGCTGCGGTTCTTGACGAGGTCCTTGGCCTGGCCGCCTGGGCCGCTGGGCATCCGATCGTGGTCGGCAACCTGAACGTCAACTTTCGGCAATTGCTGCCGATCCAGACGGTGGTGCAGGTCAATACCAGGCTGGTTTCAGTCCAGGGACGCAAGGTTCTGGTTCACGGAGAAATTTGTAGGCTGGACGGCAAAATTTACGCTACGGGAGAATGCCTCTGTATCAAGCTGACCGCAGAGCAGCTTGCAGCATCAGGCAAGGTCTGATGTGTCCTGTCTGCCGACGTTGACAGGACAAAATCTTCAATCTAAAATCAGCTCTTTGCTTTTTAGCGCCCGCCATATGTTGAAGGAAAGAAGAATATGAAAGTCATTGTTACAGACGAAATCTCAGAGAAGGGTCTGGAACTTTTAAAACAGGACGAACGTGTCCAGCTGGATGTGCGTCTTGGCCTGAAGACCGCCGAGCTGTATGCATTGATCGGTGATTACGATGCGATCATCACCCGTTCCGGAACCCAGGTCGATGCGCAACTGTTGAGTCATGCGAAAAAACTGAAAATGGTCGCCCGGGCCGGGGTCGGCATCGACAACGTTGACGTGACAGCAGCCAGTGAGACGGGGGATCATCGTCGTTAATGCACCTTTTGGCAACACCAACTCCGCGGCTGAGCATTCCATGGCGATTCTGCTCTCCATGTGTCGCAACGTTCCGGATGCCAATGCCAGTCTGAAATCTGGTCAGTGGCAGCGGGCTCCCTTTACGGGTTATGAACTCAAGCACAAGACCATGGGAATTATCGGCCTTGGCAAGGTTGGTGGTCGCGTTGCGTTGCGTTCACGGGCATTCGAGATGGATGTCATCGTCTATGACCCTTATATCAGTGAAAAGCGGGCGGCAGACTTTGGTACCCGTTTGGTCTCTCTTGACGAACTTGTCAGCAGGGCTGATGTGATTTCTGTTCATACCCCGCTCAATGATGAGACCTCCGATCTGATCACGGCAGAACATTTTGCCAGAATGAAAGACGGCGTATTGATCGTCAACTGCGCCCGGGGTGGTATTATCAACGAAGCCGATATGTTGGCTGCTTTGGAAAGTGGTAAGGTGGCTCACGCGGCCTTCGACGTCTGGAGCGAAGAACCGCCCAGCAGTGAGACCTTAAAGAAATTAATTGCGCATCCGCACATGGTTGTGACCCCTCACCTCGGGGCCAACACTTTTGAGGCGCAAACCAACGTGGCGATTGATGTCAGCCGCGAGATTCTCAACCTGCTGGATGGCAAACCGGTGGAGAATGCCGTGAATATCGCTCGTTTCGATCCTGATCTCATGACCCAGATGCGCCCCTTCATGGAGCTGGCAGAGGTCCTGGGCGATTTTATCTCGCAGCTGGCGCCGGAAAACCCGGGCAAAGTTTCGTTCAACTATAACGGCAAGATTGCCGCTCATGACTGCATGCCGATCACGGTGGCCGGCTTGGCCGCGTTGCTCAACCGCTGCACCGACCAGGACATCAATATGGTCAATGCCAGCCTGGTGGCAGAACGCCGCGGTCTGATCGTCGAGCAGAGCCGGTCAACAGCGTCGGAGTTTTTCTCCAACCTGATCACCCTGAGCCTGGAGACGCCTCAGGGTACGCGCACCATCGCCGGGACCCTGTTTGAAGGCACACCAAAGATTGTCAAAATGCGTGATTTTGCAACCGACTTCACTCCCGAGGAGCATATGCTGGTGATGACCTACGAAGACCGGCCAGGCCTGATCGGTAAAATCGGTACCATTCTCGGCGAAGCAGAAGTCAACATCGGTGCGATGAGCCTGGGCCGTAAGGGCAAGGGCGAGGAGGCCATGGTGGTGTTGTCGGTCGACTCTCCGGTCGATGAGGCGACACTGGTCCGGTTGTCTGAAGCGATTGGCGCTCGTTTTGTGAAAGCGGTTCATCTGAAACTTTAGCGTGGCACCTGTCCGGGGGCCGTCGGCCAGAATCAAACGAGGGAGGGGCTCATAAATCTTGTTTTAGTTTTATGGAGACCTCAATGGAGAGTAGGACAGTCTGGTGCCTTGCGGCATCGGCGAGCCTTGTTGATCCTTATCACGATTCACGGGCTTTTAGAGACGCTATCTTGTTTGCCTAATCAACTTCTCAGGAGTGAGCGATAAATGTCTAAAGGCCCCGTAACCCTTTCAGTTGTTGTGCCATGCTACAATGAGGCGGCAACACTTCGCACCTGCATAGAAAAAGTCCTCGAGCTTCGTGGGGAAGGGCTCTCTGTTGAGATCGTGATCGTAGACGATGCCTCCACGGACAACAGCCATGACATTGCCCGGGAGCTGATGGCGGAGGTCCCCGAGGTCAAAGTTCTTCATCATGAATCCAACCAGGGTAAAGGTGCTGCCCTGCGAACAGGCTTCAAAAATGTGACCGGCGACTTTGTCGTCGTTCAGGATGCTGATCTTGAATACGATCCCAGGGAGATCCTGGAGCTGTTAGTCCCTCTGATCGATGGTCGGGCTGATGTTGTTTATGGCTCCCGTTTCCTGGGAGGCCGTCCCCATCGCGTGCTGTATTTCTGGCATTTCCTGGGCAATACTTTTCTGACATTTCTTTCCAACATGTTCACTGACCTTAATCTGACCGACATGGAAACATGTTACAAGGTGTTCCGGCGCGATGTGATCCAAAGCGTCACCATCGAAGAAGACCGCTTCGGATTCGAACCGGAGATTACCGCTAAGCTTGCGCAAAAAAAACTGTCAATCTATGAAATGGGTATTTCGTATAATGGCAGGACATACCAGGAAGGGAAAAAGATCGGCTGGAGGGATGGTTTCAGGGCGCTTTACTGCATTGTTCGCTATAACGCGCCAGCCCTGCCATTGCCGATGCAGTTTCTGGTTTACCTCTTCATTGGCGGAACCGCAGCGCTGGTTAACCTGCTTTTATTTTTGATGTTGCTGAATTCAGGGTTGGGCATGACAACGGCGACGATGTCCGCTTTTTTCGCCGCAGCCTGTGTTAACTATCTTCTATGTATCGGGCTGCTTTTCAGACGACGGTCACGCTGGTCGAGTGCGGGCGAGATTGCCGCTTATGTCGCTCTTGTCGCGGTCATTGCAGTGATTGATATGCAGACAACCAAACTTCTCTTTGCCGGCAGCGCTCCTGCCTGGTTTGCAAAGCTCGCTGCCTCGGCGGTTGCGCTCAGCCTGAATTTCTTTGGTCGCAGGCACTTGGTCTTTTCGCAAAAAAGACAGGATTGATTCTCTGCTCGCAGCTGTCGATGAGTCTGAACCCTCACTGCGAGTATTTCAGTAATTCGAAGAACTCTGGCAACTCCCGCAGGTTATTCAGGTCGGGGTCTTTTTTTATTAACTCCCAGTTGTTGTGCCCATGTTCAATGGCTTTCCTGAGCCATTCCATGCCCTGCGCGGTTTGCCCGGCCAAAGCATAATAGCAGGCGATGTTGTAATCCAGCGAGGGATTGTAGCCCGGATCATTATTCAGAACTTGCTTGTATTGCTCAACGGCTTCAGCTTTGCGACCCACCCCCCATAAGGCTATGCCCAGATTAACCCTTGCGTCCCAGTTGTTTGGTTTTGAGCTCACGGCTTTGCTGAAGTAGGTGATTGCTTCTTCTGGTCGCTCCTGCTTCATTGCCACCATGCCCAAATTATTGTATGTGAGCGTGCTTGAACTGTCCAACGCCAGCGAGCTCAGGTAAGAGTCTTGCGCAGCGTCCAGCTCATCACGTTTTTCCAGCTCGTAGCCAATATTGAAATGGGTCGGGGCTTCCATTTGGGCCCTGGACATCATCGGCCAGTTGACAACCGTGGCAAACAACAGGGCGACCAGCAGGCTGCCGGCCAGGCCCTTGTGGCGCTTCTCTTTCATCTGCCGATACATGGTTGTAAGGCCGGCGGCGGCGAAGAGTATCATTGGCGCTGTCATCGGATATCTGTAGCGGGCAAAAATAAAAAAGAGCGCCACGCCTGCAGCAAAGCAAAGCCACAGCCAGGCAAGCCCCCATAGATGTGTGCGATCTCTCCAGCCGAGACACATTCCAATGACGGCCAGTGGCAGGAGTACGCCAAAATGGAAGACCTTGCCCAGTGCATTGAGCAGGTTTGAGAAACGGTAATGCGCATAGATGCTTTCCGAGTCGCTGATCTCCACGGAATTCCACACCATCAACCATTTTCTGCCCATTAATCGCAGCCAGTTTGCCGGATCTTCGCGTATATCGGCGAAAGTCTTGGACAACCAATAGTCGGAGATTTCATTCGGGGAGAGCTTTCGCCCCAGCTCTTCCTCCGCCAGGTTCTGGGCATCCACACGCTCAAACTTCCAATCACTGCGATTCCAAATCAACGGGCGGTAAAAGCCGGTGGCGTCTTTGCTGTTGCCTATGTAAAAGTTGGGCCCCAGCTGTGAAGTGGTTAATACAAATTCTCCGCCAACGACGTAATTCCGCAGGGTCACGGGAAAAAAGACGATCGTCAGGCCAACGGCCAGCAACAGCCCTTTGAGCAAAATCTGTCGCCAACCGCTCTCCCAGAAATGAATGATCAGCCAGGTGCCAATGGCCGGTACCAGAATGAGGGCGTTTTCCCGGACCAGGGCAAAGCATGCCAGCGTCGCTCCAATGAGAATCCATACGGCGGGTCCGATTCTATGGTTTTGCAGATGTACTGTTTTGCTCATGAGAAAGAGCAGGGCACACATGAAAAACATGGCCAGGACAGCTTTTTGGATCAACAAATCAAAAAAGAGCGAGGGCGCGTACAGGGACAGCAGGATGCCTGCAACCCAGCCGCTTTTTTTGTCGAAAAACCGTGCGCCTGCAGCCGCCAGAAGAACACACGAAGCGGATCCTATGACAATTTGTACGAGACGCACGATGATGAAGTCCCGCGCCCCCATGGTGTAGATGAATGCCAGAAAATATGGGTAGAAAGGGGCCTGGTAGAAAGTCCGCTCTCCGATCCAGCCCTTTTGGACGATTTCCTGAGCCCATGCATCATAGCTCTCAGCGTCTCCAAGGAGGATAGAAGTAACCGGGTGATCAATGATTTCGAAGAGGTATATAAGACGTATCGCCAGAGCAAAGGCGAAGATCGCCAGGTACGGCCATGCACTGTGTGCCCAGATACTTGAGTTTGACGAGGCTTTAAGCTGAGGGGTTTTTTCTGTCATAACCATCACACATTTCAAAAGGCTGAGACAACATGATCCGGAGTCATTCCAGGAAAGTATTCTGCATGAAATTGTACTTCCGGTACTCGGTTCTTGTTGATGAAAACTTCTAGCACGCTGCTAAAAAAACCACAAGAGCCTTGCCCGGAGGCCTTCTCATGCAAAGAGACAGGGACAAATCTGTTGAGTCTGGCAGAGAATAACCCCGAGGTGTACTTCATGGCAGTGAGCCATAAAATATTCTCAAACGGCTATGCTTCTGTTATATGTATAGCTTCTCTCACTCTGGAAGGGCTTAATGTGATGTTGTTTTTGACCAGAAATATTTCCCCGTCTCAGTGCAAAGATTCCGGATTGGCATTGGTCCTCATCAGTTTGATCCTGGCCGTGGCTATCTCGCCGAAATATTTTTTGCCGCTTGGCATCGTCTTCCTGGTTGTCACCATGGTGGCCCCAAACATCTATAAGCCGTTTGCGATGGTCTGGTTTGGGGTCTCGCACGCGCTGGGCACAGTTGTCTCAAAAATTCTCCTGACTCTCCTGTTCTTTGTTCTGGTGACACCTGTCGGATTGCTCCGTCGCGCTTTGGGAAAAGACGCTATGCAACTCAAGTCCTGGAAACAAGGGCGGACATCCGTATTCCTTAATCGAGATCATCTGTTCAGCCGTCAAGATCTCAATAATCCATATTAAAGGAACCAAAGAAAGATGGATCTTCTCAAAGACCTCTGGGGGTTTCTAAAGACCAGGAAAAAGTTCTGGCTGCTCCCAATTATTCTGACCTTGCTGCTGTTCGGTGTCTTGATCGTCATGACCAGTGGCACGGCGATCGCGCCTTTTATCTATACACTTTTTTAAAGACTGATTATGACTGAAGCCATACTGGGAATTTCGGCCTATTATCACGATAGTGCCGCGGCGCTGATCGTCGACGGTGAAATTGTCGCGGCTGCGCATGAGGAGCGCTTTACGCGCAGAAAACAAGATTCTGACTTTCCGGTGAATGCGGTCAATTATGTCCTTGCTGAGGCGGGCCTGCAGCTTGCTGACATCACGGCCGTTGCCTTCTATGACAAGCCCTATCTCAAGTTTGAGCGGTTGCTTGAGACCTACCACAGCTTCGCACCGAGAGGGTTAAAAAGCTTTCTCGTTGGAATCCCTGTTTGGGTCAAGGAAAAACTGCTCATGAGGCATAACCTCAAGGCTGAGTTTAGCGCGCTCGGCGGCAGCTGCCCCCCTCTCATCTTCCCGGAGCATCACCTGTCCCATGCAGGCAGCGCCTTTTTCCCCTCGCCATTTGAAACCGCTGCCATTCTGACCCTGGACGGTGTTGGTGAATGGGCTACGACCACAATCGGGGTTGGCGAGGGAACCCAGATCAGGATCCTGAAACAGCTCGATTTCCCCCATTCCCTGGGCCTGCTCTATTCTGCATTTACCTACTATTGTGGCTTCAAGGTCAACAGCGGTGAATACAAGCTCATGGGCCTTGCCCCCTACGGAGCGCCGGGCGGCAAGAACGTTTTGGAGTGGAAAGCCAAAATCTACGACCAGCTGGTTGACGTTCGCGAAGATGGCTCGTTCTTGTTGAACATGGACTACTTTGATTATGCGACCGGCCTGACCATGTGTAACAACAAGGCCTGGGAGAAACTCTTTGGCATTCCTCCAAGAAAATCAGAGACTGAGCTCGATCAGAATTATATGGACATGGCGCTTGCCATCCAGGAAGTCACTGAAGAGATCGTTCTGAGGCTTGCCAGGACTGCTAAAGAGCTGACTGGTTGCCAACATCTGGTGCTGGCCGGCGGAGTCGCTTTGAATTGTGTTGCCAATGGCAAGCTGTTGCGTAGTGGTCTTTTTGATGACATCTGGATCCAGCCGGCCTCCGGTGATGCAGGTGGAGCCCTTGGCGCTGCCCTGGCTGGCTGGCACATCTGGCTGGGCAAAGAACGGACGCCCTCTTTTCCGGACCAGATGAAGGGTGCCTTCCTCGGTCCCGAGTTTACTGAAAAAGAGGTGTGCAATACCGCTCGCCGGTACCAGGCCCCTTTTCGTAAATATGATGATGTCGATAGCTTATGTGATGATGTCGCCCGGCTCCTGGCCCAGGGGCATGTCGTTGGCTGGTTTCAGGGGCGCATGGAGTACGGGCCCAGGGCATTGGGAAATCGCAGTATCCTGGGGGATCCACGCCAACCGGACATGCAGAAAAAATTGAACCTCAAGATCAAGTATCGTGAGGGGTTCCGCCCTTTCGCCCCTTCGGTTCTGGAAGAGTCCAACAGCGAATTTTTTGCCCTGGATCGCCCTTCGCCTTATATGCTTCTGGTTGCTCCGGTACAGGCTGATCGATGCCAGCCTCTCCCCGAGAATTACGAGAATCTGCCTCTTTACGACAGGCTCTATCACCTGCGCTCGGACGTCCCTTCCATTACCCACATTGACTACTCAGCGCGCGTTCAGAGTGTCAACAGAGAAACCAACCCACGCTACTGGACCTTGATCAACAGCTTCAGGCAGTTGACCGGCTATGGAGTGGTTGTCAACACAAGCTTTAATGTTCGCGGAGAACCAATCGTCTGTACGCCTGAAGATGCATACCGTTGCTTTATGGGCACAGAAATGGATTACCTGGTGATGGGCAACCTTCTGTTTGAAAAAGGGTCACAGCCACAGACACAGGACAAAGCCTATTGGCAACAGGTTTATGAACTTGATTAAGCAGATGCGAATCGCAGGCTATGGAACTGTTGACCATGAAAAATGAGCACTGCCTTGTATGAAGAATAAAAATCTTTATTTCAACATTCTGACTCTGATTGTGAGTGTTGTGCTCGCGTTGGTCGCATGCGAAATCGCTCTTGTCGCGATCGGCTGGTCTCCCCAAAAGTCAACCAGCGACTATTTGCAGTTTGGTTATAGTACCGGAGTCCCGATCTGGGATGAAGATGGTGTCCTGGAAGACGCTCAGCCGGTCAAAGTCAAATTGTTCCAGCAGGACGAGGAGCTTTTTTGGAAAACCATTCCCGACACCGATTTTACCAATGGCCAGGGTTTTCGTGGGAGCCAGGATGTTGAGGTGGCGAATCGTCATGACGCGGTTCGGATTTTGATCCTGGGCGACTCGTGCTCATTTCTGGGCAGAAAATTATATGTGGATTTTTTGCATGACCAACTCGCTCAGGACTACCCTGGCACTCAGTTTGAAATTATCAACGCATCTGTGCCTGGCTATACGAGCTTTCAGGGCAAAAAACTGCTGGAAAGTCTGATGCAGTACAAGCCTCATTATGCTTGCATCTATTTTGGATGGAACGACCACTGGATTTTGCCTTCGGGGTACAACGATCAATTTCATTACGATCTGATCCATAGTTTTAAGGTCGTGCAACTGGCCAGGATCATGTGGGCACGGATCACGGAGATGCGAGACTATCGGGTTCCGCTGGAAGATTACCAGGCTAATTTGACAGCAATGGTCAAAAAGCTCGAAGAGAACAGCGTGGTTCCAGTCCTGATCGCCGCGCCTGCCGGTTACAGCAAAAAAGGGATGCCTTCCTGGGCGCTGCCTTTTTACCAGGAGTATTACCGGATGACGGTTGATGAAATAAACAATATACCGGTCACTCACAAGGCTTATGCTGATGTTGTCGCCCGGGTTGCCCAATCATCCAATGCCGTTTTTGTGGACGCTCAAAAACACTTCAACAGCCTCTCTCCTACGATGAAACCCTTTTTTCGCAATGATCTCATCCACCTGACGGAGAAGGGCCATGAAACGCTCGCTGATGAAATTGCCACTCAGTTGAAAGCGTACAATGTGTCCAACAAGTTAACCCGGGGTGCTTTGGTACCGAAAACGCTGATGAATAGATGTGTTCCGGGAAGCCGGTTGTAGAAAAACGGGGTCTTGACCGAATTGGGCCAAAGACGGACTGTCTGCACAAAAAGCCAGACAAACAGGAGGGGGCCGGATTATTCCGGTCCCCTCCTGTTTGTTTTCAACGGAGAAAAATTGGCTCTGTGCTTTTGGGAATCAAGCCGCGCAGCTCTGCACGTTCCAGGAGCGTTTCTACGGCGGTCATTCCCTCTTCTCCCAGATCGAGTGAGAAGTCGTTGACGTAAAGCTTGATGTGAGCATCAATGACCGTGTCGTCGAGCTCCTGAGCGTGTTTTTTAATATAAGTGCGTGGCTGCTGCGGGTGTGCCCGGGCGTACTCAAGACTGGCGCGAATAGCGCGGTCGATGTGCTGCACTGTTGTCGGGCCAAGGTCGCGCCGGGCAAGAATGCCTCCAAGGGGAATTGGCAGACCGGTTTCCTCTTCCCACCATTTCCCCAGATCGAGAATTTCGTGAAAACCCTCTTTCTGATAGGTAAAGCGTGATTCGTGAATGATGACCCCGGCATCAGCATCACCGCGCCGGAGTGCCGGCATAATCTGGTCAAAGGGGACAACCAGCAACTTTTCGTATCCGGACCCATGGAGTTGCAGAAGCAGGTTGGCTGTGGTCAGTTTGCCAGGAACGGCGATGCGTTTGCCACGCAAACCATGCATGTCAACAGGGGCCAGCGAAACAACCAGCGGTCCGCAGCCGCGGCCGAGCGCTCCGCCACTGCGCAGCAGGGTGTAACGGTCGCGCAGGTGGCCAAAAGCGTGATAAGAAACTTTCGTCAGGTCGAGCAGGCCCGAAAGGGCACATTGGTTGAGGGTCTCCACATCCTCCAGGCGCTCTCTGATCGTGTGACCGGGAACCGTCACCTTGTTATGAGTCAGCGCGTAGAAAATATAGGTATCGTTGGGGCAGGGTGAATAGCCCAGGCTCAGCGGTTTCATTATGGGATGTGTCATGATGGGCTGTGTCCTGACCAGGCATGAAGAAGAGTCATCACGGCCCTCTGTGCTGCCGCCATGCCGGCGGGAAGGTCCCAGCGACGGGTGTCGCGGTCTTCAACCAGGTTGGAGATGCCACGCACTTCGAGCAGGGGGACCGACAGCTGCTGACAGGCCAGCGCCACAGCAGCCCCCTCCATGTTCTCACAGAGGCCACCGGTACGCTTTTCCAGTTCTATGGCTTCGGCCAAACGGCCTGTACAGGTGGAGACCGTCACGAAGGGGCCGCCGGACAGGCTGATGTGCTCTTTTTCGGCATGCTCTGCCAGAAGCGGTTGCGCCCAGTCGTACCATTTCTTGTCGACTGGCCACCGGTTGTAGTGCCGGGTCGTGGTTTCACGCATGGGGAGTCTCATCTCGGCGAGATCACGGAAACCTTTGTCTGTCGCAACGCCTTCATCCCCGAAAATTTCCTCACTGGCCAGTGCCAGGTCGCCGACAGCCAGCCCGGAGCCGGGATAAGCACCACCGCAGCCGAACAGCCAGAGAACCTGCGGTTGACAGCTGCTCAGCAGGCTGATTGCGCTGGCCGCCGCCGCCGCTTTGCCGATGCCGCTGTGGGCCAGATGGACTTCATGGCCGGCAAGTTTGCCTGTTGTCAGTGTTACGCCCAGAACGGGCAGCTGCTGGACATCCTGCAGGGCTTGCCTGATCAGATGGGTCTCTTCCGGAACAGCAGCGAGTAGAGCAATCATGGTGTCGGGTCGTGGGAGGCCGGGAGCAAAACGAGGACTGTCGCATTCCTCACCTTCTGCCCCGCGTCGTGGATTAAGGTTTATACCAGTCGTGACGGATCAGGTCGCGGCGGAGTTCGTAGCCGGCATTGTGGATGACGCCGTGATACCAGAAATGCTCATCCGGGGAAGGGTTGCCCGGATTGTCCAGTCGTTTGCGGTTGTCAATCAAGAGCCGGCGGAATTTCTCGTCAGGTTCCTTGAGGACCTCCAGGATTCGACCTTTGAGTGGCTCATCGCAGCATGAAACCACATGCTGAAGGATGTCCCGCAATTGCAGGCCCATACGATATTCCCACAGGTCGCCTTCGAAATGCGTACAGCACTCCTGTACAAAATCATTCCAGTCGAGGAGCAAGGCTCCAAAATCATCCTCTGCAAACTCCTCGTAGCCGGGTTTTTGGTTGAGAATGTCCTCGATCAGCTTCTGCTCTTTTCGAGAGAAGAAAAAAGAAAGGCTCTCTTCGACCGGGTACATGTTGAGAGTGTCAACCAATTCACGACAGAAGTATGCATAGTCAAGATCTCGATCGCTGAAATCCTGCAGGCATTTGGGCAGGTTCTCACGCTCCAGGCAAAGTAATGACAGATGATCATGGCCAAGCTCGGTATGCAAAAGCAGATCGGTACGGTGGGCGATGCCGTTTTTGCTCAACTGATTGGTGAGGCGCAGGTGATTGTCGGTGAAAAAGGTCAGGACCTTTTCTTCCGAATAGAACATCTCCTGGCTGGATCGGTTGTTGGCCAGTCCGAAGCCGACGAAACCATCGTGAACCAGGCGATCCCAGTAGGGCGCCATTGCCGCGAGGAGCTCAGGAACCGGCATGTAGGGCGAATAGTGAATCGTTGGCGTGGGTGGTTCCTGGTCATTCGCGTTCGGCTCCGTGGTGTAGAACTCAAGGATGAAAAAAGCCTCTTCAGCCATACTTCTGGCGAACTCCTTGAACGCGAGGCCTATCTGCGTAACCCCTGCCAAAACCGAGAAGTGGTAGGTGTCGCTGGAATGCTCCAGCAAAGAGAAGTTGTAACCCTCTTGCAGACACTTTGATCGGCGCCGGGCCTGGGGCCAGAATTGCAGGCCGACTGGAAAATTTTTGAGAATACTGGGCAATGGCAACCTCATGTCTTGAACTGTCAGCCTATGATGCGGCAATCGTCTTGACTGAAGTCAACAGTAAGACGATTCACCGATTTATGCTGATGCCGGATCACGGTGACGCTTGTCTTCAGGCCTTTCTATACAATACAGAAAGGAGTTATGAAACGTGATGGTTTCTTGCTAAACAGGTGTTTAATATAAGTAAACATGTTTTACCTAAAATGAATTTCCCATTGACTTCATGCCTGCACTTGGGCTATATCCATGCGGTGTATAAAACCCTATTCTACTCTATGTATTGACGAGCAATCTTCACTCCGGAACACGTCAAGAGTTTGAAGACATTGTTTTCTTTAATTATCAACAGGCAATGTGCCGTTCTGCCTGTTGGAAACTCCAGCCAATAGAGGAATTCAAAGATGGCCAAAAAAGCGATTAAACCGTCACTGAAAAATCCATTTGCTCCACCTGAACAGGTAGAATTCACAATCCCCGGCGAAGTTGCCGGAGTACGCGGTGGCTACGAAGATGTCATGCAGGAAGGTTACGACCTGATCCAGCGACCGATCAAATCCGTCGCTGTCGGACAGATCGAGAAGCAGCATTTCAAAAAGCGCATGACCGTTTGGGAGCGGATCAAAGTCCTGACCCAGAAAGAGCCCAACGTCCTGTTCCAGAACTGGGGCAAGAACCTCGACGGTGCCTCGCTGGTCACCGGTATCCTCAATATCAATGGCCGCGATGTCGGTGTCTATGGCCACGACTTCACTGTGCGTGCCGGCTCTGTCGATGCGACCAACGGCAACAAACTGGCACGCATGTTCAAGATGTGTGGCGAGAAGGGACTGCCGCTGATCGGCATGAATGACTCGGCGGGGGCTTTTGTCCCGGCCGGTGTCGGTGGTCTTGACGGCTACGCTGAAGCCTTCACCGCCCTGCGTAAGATCAGCGGCGTCGTGCCGACCGTTATGTGTATGTTCGGTTTCAATGCCGGCGGCGGTTCCTACCTGCCACGCCAGGGAAGTTTCGTGATCCAGCCCAACGACACCTTCTTTGGTCTGACCGGTCCCGGCGTTGTCAAGTCGGTGCTGGGTGAGGACATTACTCCTGAAGAACTCGGCGGACCCAAGGTTCATGGCGCTTCCGGTGTGTCCGATCTGACCGTTGCTGATGAGACCGCTGCCTTGCGTACCGCCATGCGCCTGATCAGTTATGTTCCTGACAACAATTACAGCATGGCGCCTTTCCAGGAGACCAGCGATCCGCTCGATCGTAAAACCTGGGAGATCAATACCCTGCTGAAGAAAGCGTTCAACTCTCCGACAGGGTTCAATACCCCGTTCGATGTCTCGATCATTATCCAGCAGATCTGTGACCACGGCGACTACTTTGAGCTGCAGCCCGACCGTGCCCGTGAAGCCGTGACAGCCTTTGGTCGTCTCGGCGGCAACGTGGTCGGTTTTGTTGCGAACAACAGCGCGGTCTCTTCCGGTCAGATCGATTGCGATTCGGCGGTCAAAATCGCCCGTTTCGTCCGTTTCTGCAATATCTACAATATCCCGCTGATTTTCATGGAAGATACCACGGGCTTCTTGCCTGGTCGTGAGCAGGAAGCACGCGGTATTGTTCAGGCGGGCCGCTCCATGCTTGATTCCATTGTCGATGTGCGTACGCCGAGAATCCTGTTGATTCTGCGTAATGCCTACGGTGGCGCTTATGCTTCCTACAATAACTATCCGACCGGTGCTGACCTGGTCCTGGCTCTGCCGACGACACGGTTGGCTGTTATGGGGCCAGCCGGCAAGGAATTCGTCTACAAAGACGACTTGCGCAAAATTCGCGGTGCCATCAAGTCGATGGTTGCCACGGGCACCCAGGAGCGCATCAAGGCGGGCATGGATGGTGTGGACGCGAAAAAGGACGCTGAGTCCGAAGCCGCCGAGTGGCTCAAGGCCCAGGAGGCAGCGCTGAACCTGCGTTACGAAAAAGAGCTGATGAATCCGAAGGAAGGCCTTGCCCTTGGTTCCATCTCCTCACTGGTTATGCCGACCGACCTGCGTAAGGTTCTCGGTGAGAATATGAACTTCCTGCTGCGACACTATCAACCGTCGTCCTGGCACGATGTCCAGCGTGAGTTCCATTAATCACTGGGGTTTTTTCGGTATTAAGCGAATCAAGCTTTCAACTTGGAGATAAAGCTAATGGCACAGAATAATTACTATACGAATAATCCACTGATTCATCGTGATCGCCGCTTGAGCCAGTCTGATTCAGAGTGGGTTCGGTCCTTCTCTTGCGAAGACCTCAAGCCGTTGATCGTCTGTCGCGGTCCGATCCGCCTTGAAGCGATGACTGTTTACGAAGAGATGGGTATGGATCATTACGGGATCCTGCTCTCGGAGAAAGACTCGATCGTCTATCCCAACGCCCTGTCGCCGGAACTGCGGATGCTGACCGACAACAGTCGCGTACACCGGGTTCCGGATTATACCGGAGCCTCCAAAGAGGAGCGTGTTGAGCGTATCGGCCAGATCATCCAGATTGCCAAGGATAATGGCTACAACGCGATCTTTGCCGGCTATGGATTTATGGCTGAGGATGATGAGTTTGTCGCTGCGATTGAAGATGCAGGACTGAATTTCATCGGACCCTGCGCGGCAACCCAGCGTGGTGCAGGTAAAAAAGACGAAGCCAAGCGTACCGCGCTGAG
This sequence comes from uncultured delta proteobacterium, assembly GCA_963707155.1. Taxonomy (GTDB): domain Bacteria; phylum Desulfobacterota; class Desulfuromonadia; order Desulfuromonadales; family BM103; genus M0040. The sequence continues at coordinate 27,958 of CAVPPD010000009.1, forward strand.
TGTCAATGTCTCGGTCACGCCCGGCATCGACAACGTGACAGCCCGCACCCTGATTTCCAAGCACCCGAGCCGCGATGCGCTGCTGGCACTGGTCAAAGCAGAAAAACTCAACTGTGACAAGAAGGTCCTCGACGACAAGAAGCTGGCTCTCGAGACTCTGGCCGATCACATCCTGATGGCCTCTTACGAAAAGGGCATTGATCTCTTCTCCATGGACGAGCTCGGTATCCAGGTTGAGAAAGAATGCTTCGATATGTTCAAGAACTATCCCGGTGCCCGCATTCGTCTCAAGGCGATCGGCGGTGGCGGTGGTAAGGGGCAGCGAATCCTCGGAGCCTCTCTGCTGGTCAAAAAGAACCCGACTGATGCAGAGATTAAAAAAGCCGCGGCTTCTGCACCGGAACTGGTTCGTGAAGTTCTTCTCGAAGTCAAGGCCAATGGCGTCGGTGACAACAAGAACGTTTTGGTCGAGCTGAACATTGAGCAGACCCGCCATAATGAGATTCAGCTGCTTGGTAACGGCGAGTGGGCCATTGCCCTCGGCGGCCGCGACTGTTCCCTGCAGATGCACGAGCAGAAGCTGCTCGAGATCTCGGTCACTCAGGAAGCTCTGGCCGAAGAGATTCAGAAAGCCAAGAAGGCCGGGCAAAAAGCCCAGGTCAAGGCGCTGGAGAGTGATCTCAAGGTTCTCAAGCGCATGGAAGAGGAGTCGGAGCGCTTCGGCATTGCCGTTGGCCTTGACTCAGCGTCGACTTTTGAATGCATTGTCGATGGCGCCCGTCACTACTTTATGGAGGTCAACACCCGTATCCAGGTCGAACACCGGGTGACCGAGTTGGTCTACAACCTCAAATTCACCAATCCGAAGAACAAAAAGGAATTCTTTATCGTCGAGTCGCTGGTTGAGGCCATGGCCCTGTTGGCCATGCATAAGAAGCGTCTGCCGCGTCCGGAGCGTCAACAACGCTTCGGTGCCGGCGCCGAAGCACGACTCAACGCAACCGACTGCTCCCTGTCTCCGAGTGCTGGTGGCATAATCCGCTACTGGTCGAAGCCGATTGAGGGTGAGATTCGCGATGATCAGGGGATCTGTATGGTCAATCCAGACACCGGTCAGTTCATGCGTTATACCGTCGCCGGTGCCTACGATTCCAATATTGCCCTGCTTCTGACGAAAGGCGAGGATCGACTCTCCAGCTACGAGCATCTCTCCAAGGTGCTCAGGAGCACCGTGCTCCGCGGTACCGACCTTGCGACGAACCTGGAGTTTCACTACGGTCTCGTCAACTGGTTCCTTGGCCAGAACGTCATGGCAAAACCGACCACCCGCTTCGTCGTGCCTTACCTGACCCTGGTTGGCAAACTCAAGGAAGAGGCCAGCAAGCTTGATGTGGTTGTCGCCTTCCTGGGCATGAAGAAGCACTACGCGAATATTTATGGTGCAGACCCTGAGATCGCCAAGGCCATCTCAGAAACCCTTGACCGAAAAGGGACTCTCCTGACCAGGCCGATGGAGAAGATGCTGGAAGATCCCCACCTGCTCTCAGGCTGGTTGAGTATGAACCGTAAAAACTTCAATCATAAAGGCGGCAAGCTGGTCTGGTTGCGTAATCCTCTGGTGATCCTCGAAGAGACTTATGAATATCTCAATATGAGCTGGCGCGAGGATGCCCCAGCCGCAGAGGTCATCTGGACGCACGACCGTGATCTGCTGCAGAGTGCCCTGGCCTTCTACTCCACGTTGCGTGAGAAGCTCGGTCTGCAAAAAGATGAATTCGTGAAGCTGAACGACATCCTTAGCAAGGACAAGCCCCAGGGAGGCTTCGACGCTGCAACCTGGGCAAGTATCCAGGAGTCACATCTCGGCTTTGAGGCCGGCAATGAGCTTCTCGGTATGCTCTTCCTGATTGCTGAAAAAACCAATTTCTACGATTTCAAGGTTGAAGAAGACCTTGAGGTGACCATCCCTGATTATCTCAATGATCCTGACTTGCAGGCGGCCATGAAGAAAATCCTGGTGCCGCCACCAGCGACCAAGGCCGACGAGATTGTCACTCCGGGTGGCGGGATGTACTATGCCCAGGAAGCACCCGGGATGCCCAAGTTCGTGACCGAGGGTGCTCATTTTGAAAAAGGACAGCCGCTCTTCATCCTTGAAGTCATGAAGATGTTCAACAAGATTCCGGCACCTTTCTCGGGAACGATCGACAAGATCCTCATTGAGGGTGGCGACGGTGTCATCGTGCAGAAGGGGCAGCCGATATTCAAGGTCACTCCTGATGAGAAATTCGTTGAGGTGGATCCAAAAGAGATTGCCCGCGAAAAGCGGGCCACCACGACAGAGTACCTGGACGCAATCCTCTAGATCGTCCATTCCTCAATGGGAAATGCAATTGTGAGATAGATTACAGCGCCCCGCCTGTTTCAGGTGGGGCGCTGTGTTTTGCCGCAAGGCGATGGCGATGTGGCTGCGCCTCAATCAACATGGCGTTTAATATAGGTAAAGGCTTTTTACCGTCAATAAAATTCATTGACATTTATGCCTTGATTCGGTTATATCCTTAAGGCTCTAAAACCCCATTTTATTGTCATCTGGCAAGGTCTGGCGTGGAATACAATATTGGTTCAAAAATTAAGGAACTCCGTAAGGCCCGCAAGCTGACTTTGCAGGCGGTCGCTCGTGAAACCGGTTTCTCTCCCGCGTTGATCTCCCAGATTGAAAACAACAATGTGTCCCCGCCGATAGCCACTCTCTCTAAGATTGCCCGCTTCTTCGATGTCAAAATCGGTTTGTTTTTCGAGGAAGACGAGATTGACTGCAAATACGAAGTCGTCAGAAAGGTCGATCGTCGAGAAGTCAGTCGCGTGATCTCCGTCGCCGGCACCGGCCATGGCTACACTTATGAAGCTCTTTCATTTCGCAAACGCAACAAGAAGATGGAGCCATTTGTTGTCACGGTTGCGAGCCGTCCTGATGAAGAGACCTTGTACAATCACGATGGTGAAGAGTTCATCCTGATTCTCAAGGGCAAGGCCGAGGTCCTTCTGGAAGATGAGCGCATCTTCCTGGATGAGGGCGACGCAGTTTATTTTGATGCGACACTCAGACATCGTCTGCTCTCCTGCGGCGATGAGGAAACCCAGGTTTTGGCAATTGTGACACGTTAATTTCGGGGGCTGGAGACTGGGGCTGGGGTCTGGCTGTTTGTGTCCAGGCCCCAGCCTCCACTCCCCAGACTCTAAATCCTGAAAGGATTTCAAGATGAGCTGTTTCGAGAAGAAATCCCTGACCGACTGGGAAACACTGGCGAAAAAAGAGAAAAAGACGGACGATCTTTCCGCTTTTACATGGGAGACTCCCGAGGGAATTTCTGTCAAGCCACTCTACACGGCGGCAGACGTTGCGAAGCTTGAAACGGTTGATTCGCTACCCGGTCTGGCCCCCTTCACCCGCGGACCGATGGCGACCATGTACACAGGCCGCCCCTGGACTGTACGTCAATATGCCGGTTTTTCCACGGCAGAAGAATCGAACGCTTTTTACAAGCGCAACCTTGCCGCCGGTCAGCAGGGCTTGTCGGTCGCCTTCGACCTGGCGACCCACCGTGGCTACGATTCAGACCATCCCCGCGTGGTCGGCGATGTCGGCAAGGCGGGTGTGGCGATCGACTCGGTTGAGGATATGAAGATTCTCTTCGGCGATATCCCCCTGGATAAGGTCTCCGTGTCGATGACCATGAACGGCGCCGTCCTGCCGATCATGGCCAACTACATCGTTGCCGCCGAGGAACAGGGCGTTTCTCCTGAGCAGCTCGCCGGTACCATCCAGAATGACATCCTCAAGGAATTCATGGTCCGCAACACCTATATCTATCCCCCTGCGCCATCCATGCGGATTATCGCTGATATCATCGAGTACACCAGCAAGTACATGCCGCGCTTCAATTCCATCTCGATCTCCGGCTATCACATTCAGGAGGCCGGCGCCAACAATGCTCTCGAATTGGCATTCACTCTTGCCGATGGCCTTGAATACGTCAAGACCGCCATCGACAAGGGGCTTGATGTCGACGCGTTTGCGCCAAGGCTCTCTTTCTTCTTCGCGATCGGCATGAACTTCTTTATGGAGGCCGCCAAACTGCGCGCCGCCCGTTATCTCTGGTCGCACCTGATGAAGCGCTTCGAGCCGAAGAACCCGAAGTCGCTGATGCTGCGTACCCACTGCCAGACGTCCGGCTGGAGCCTGACCGAGCAGGATCCCTATAACAATGTCGTGCGCACGACTCTCGAAGCCCTGGCTGCGGTTCTCGGCGGGACACAGTCTCTGCATACCAACGCACTTGACGAGGCGATTGCTCTGCCGACCGATCATTCAGCGAGGATTGCCCGGAACACCCAGTTGATCATCCAGGAAGAATCCGGGGTCACCAATGTTGTTGACCCACTGGCTGGCTCCTATTATGTGGAAAGTCTGACCGCGTCTCTGATTGAGGAAGCGCAAAAAATTCTTGACGAAATCGAAGGGCTTGGGTGGCATGACCAAGGCGATCGAGTCCGGTATGCCCAAGTTGCGGATTGAAGAATCCGCTGCCAAAAAGCAGGCCTCTATCGACAGTGGTCGGGATGTCATTGTCGGCGTCAACAAGTACCAACTCGCCGAAGAGGATCCGATCGATGTCCTCGATGTCGATAATACCGCAGTGCGTAAATCACAGATCACGCGACTTGAAAAAATGCGCGCCGAGCGTGATGAAGCGGCTTGCCAGAAGGCCCTTGCCGCGATCACTGCGGCGTGCGAAGATAAAACCGAGAACCTGCTCGGCCTCTGCGTTGAGGCGGCCCGTTTAAGGGCCAGTGTCGGTGAGATTTCCGATGCCATGGAGAAGGTCTTCGGCCGCCACAAGGCCGAAATCAGGCTGGTCTCAGGAGCTTACGGATCCGTGGTTGATAACGATGAAAATTTCGCGGCATTGAAGAAACGCATTGACGACTTCAGCGCCAGGGACGGTCGCCGGCCACGCATCCTGATTGCCAAGATGGGTCAGGATGGTCATGATCGTGGTGCCAAGGTGGTTGCAACGGCCTACGCCGATGCCGGCTTTGACGTTGATGTCGGCCCGCTCTTCCAGACTCCGGAGGAGGCCGCCAAAATGGCTGTGGAAAACGATGTTCACGTCGTCGGTGTCTCAAGCCTGGCTGCCGGCCATAAAACCCTGGTTCCGCAGCTTGCTGCCGAATTGAAGAAGCTCGGGGCAGAGGATATTGCCATCGTCTGTGGTGGTGTCATCCCGAGACAGGATTATGACGAACTGCTGGCCGCCGGCGCGGCCAGGATCTTCGGTCCGGGGACGCCGATTGTGACTTCGGCCATCCAGACGCTGGACGCGATCGAAGAGAAGCAACGGTAGAGGCGCGTAACGTCGATTTGGGGAGGGCAGGCGAGAGTCTGCCCTGTCGCCTGATTTGAGCAGCAAGTCGCGAAGAATGTTGAAGCTCAAGTCGCGTCGCAAAGCCTTTTCCTGGTGCTTGGCGGCAATCTTATCTATGATCAAAATTCACGATATTGCAGACGGTGTGCGCGCCGGGAATGTTCGCTCACTGGCTAAGGCGATCACACTGATCGAAAGTCGTAACCTCGACCACTCTCTGGCCGCAACGACGCTGCTTGACGAACTCCTCCCTGCGACAGGCCATTCAATTCGTATCGGCATCTCCGGAGTCCCCGGAGCAGGTAAAAGCACCTTCATAGAAAGCTTTGGCATGAACCTGCTGCAACGTGGACACCGGTTGGCTGTGCTGGCTGTTGATCCGTCGTCGCAGCTTTCCGGCGGCAGTATCCTCGGTGACAAGACCCGCATGGAAGAGCTGGCGCGTGAGGCCGATGCATTCATTCGCCCCTCACCGGCTGGTGACACTCTCGGCGGCGTGGCACGCAAGACCCGCGAGACGATGTTGGTCTGTGAGGCTGCCGGTTATGATGTCATCATTGTCGAAACCGTCGGGGTTGGCCAGTCTGAGATCACCGTCGCTTCCATGGTCGATTTTTTCCTGTTGCTGCAACTGCCAAACGCAGGTGATGAACTTCAGGGGATCAAGCGCGGCGTCATGGAAATTGCTGATGCGATCGTCATCAACAAGGCCGAAGGAGAGAACCGCCCCCGCGCCGAGTTGGCAAGGCAGCAGTATGCCAACGCCCTACACATGCTCAAGCCGAAAAGTCTTCACTGGCAGGTTCCTGCTCTGCTGTGCAGTGCTTTGCACGGCGAAGGCATTGATGAGGTCTGGAATACGGTGGAGGAGTTTCGTTCACGCATGCAGGAAAGCGGAGAGCTCGAACAGAAACGCAGGCTGCAGGCCAGTGACTGGATGTGGATGTTGCTGATGGATGATCTGAAGCAAATGTTTATGCGTGATCGGAATGTCGAAGGTCTCATGCCACAGGTTCAGGCCGCTGTCGCGAATGGAACGACCACACCGAGCGCTGCTTCGCGACGGTTGCTGGACGCCTTTAAGAGGACTTGATTTGTTTCGTGTTGTCAATTCCATGAACAAAATGCTGTCATCCCCGAATGATTCTGTCGGGGATCCATGTTTTAAGGTCTGGATTCCCGATTACACCCTCGGGAATGACAGTATTTTGTAACGGTTCCCCTGTCGTCCAAGCGCCGTCATCCCCGAGTGCTTTTATCGGGGATCCATGTTTTAACTTGTTGCTAATCCGATTCTAACGAAAGAGGTTGATTGTCATGCTCAAGAAAATAAGTCACATTGGCATTGCCGTAACCAGTATTGAAGACGCTGTCCCTTTCTATCGAGATGTGCTCGGCATGGAGTTCGAAGGAACTGAAGTGGTGGCCGAGCAGAAAGTCAAAGTCGCTTTCTTTGTCGTCGGTGAAAGTCGTATTGAACTTCTGCAGCCGACGGAGCCTGATTCTCCTGTGGCAAAGTTTCTGGAAAAGAATGGTCCCGGAGTGCATCATGTCGCCTATGAGGTCGCCGATCTTGAGCAGCGACTGGTACAGCTCAAGGCCGAAGGTGTACGCCTGATCGATGAGGTCCCGCGTGTGGGAGCTCATAAAACCCAGATCGCGTTTATGCATCCCAAGGCCAGTGGGGGAGTGTTGACCGAGCTTTGCCAGCCTGGAGCGCACTAGGCTTGTGCTGACAACCTCCCGCAGATATTAGACAATTGTCTGGTAATGAGGTGAATCGGCTATATCGTATAACGGTGTTTTGTAGACAGTCTTGCTGAGCAATGCTTAATAAACCAACGGCAATAAAATGTCCGCGGATCTTTTGTTCTTGACAAAATAAAAACAGCGTTTCTATACTGCAAACAATTGTTCTGTCTCAATCAGGAGAAGTGGGCTTGATGCCCGCGCCCCGTCCTGGTGTCTGGGTCTTCGTAACCAGAGTGTTTCGGCGTAACGGAAATAATTTGAAGCTTCACAAACACGCATTCATCCTTTCACTCTTATTCTTCGCTTGCCTGGTGCCTGTTGTTGCAGGAGCCGTTGAAGCAGGTACGCAGGCGCCTGATTTCAAGTTGAAGTCTCTGCAGGGCGAAGATGTTCGTCTGGCTGATTTCAAGGGCCGCCTGGTGCTTCTAAAGGTGGCGACCACCTGGTGCCCATCCTGTAAACAGTTAAGTGCAGAAATTGACAAGGTTGGAGAGTTCCTTAAAGATAAGGATGTTGTGGTCCTTGATGTTTTCGTGCAGGACTCTCCGGAAATGATTAAGAAGTACCTCGGGGATGCACAGCCTCCAATGCGTTTTTATGCTCTGCTTGATGACGGACAAGTCTACGATGCCTACAACGTCTACCTGATCCCGAGATTGTTGCTGATCGACACCGAGCAGGTTGTCCGTTTTGAAAGCTCAGGACAGATTGTTCTGGCCGATGATATTATGTCGCTGGTTGAAGAGTATAGCCGTTCGACTCCGAAGTCGGGGCCTTCCTGACTCGCTTTATTGAGTGAACGGTTGTTTGTTTGGACTGCCAATAACCGTGGGTAAAAAGAGACAGTGTGTCAGAATGACAACAGTTTCTGGGTGGTCAGGAACAGGATTTAATAACATTATTTTACTTTGCACACAAAAAAACCTTGGAAAACAAAGGCTCTTTCGATATCTTATGTCGGAGTTGTGAGGTTGGCACTAATGTTGAAGATTGTTGTAGGAGTTTAGAGACTCAAGTCTTTTAGTCATCGACATGCTCATACTTTATGTAGGGCCTGGTGCAGTCAAATAAAAACTATGAAAGGAGGTCAGTGAATGAAGAAGGTTTTTGCCGGTGTGTTGACAGTCATGATGGTCCTCTCTCTGGTGGCGTGTGCCGGTACGAAGGGTGACCAGAAGGTTCGTGTCAAGTGCCCGGCGTGTGGGTATGAATTTGATGCACCAACCGAGTAAATATTGAAGGTTTGTAGCGGCTTGGCTCGCTGTGGTAGCGGGTACAGGTATGTAAACTAAATTTACATTCAGGAGGCAAAAGATGAAATTGGTAAAAGTTGCAGTAGCAGCATTGGTGATGGTAGCCATGGCCGTTCCGGTCATCGCAGAGGATCGCCTGAGCCTGTCGGGTGAAATGCGTGTTCGCGCATTCCACAATGACATCGAAATTGATGACAAAAGCGATGGTACTGACACCTGGGCTAACCAGCGTCTGCGTATCGCTGGTAAGATCGCTGTCGCTGAAGGCGTCAGCGTTACCTTCCGTACCGACATCACCGAAGGCACCAACTGGGGTGATCACTCCTCTTTCGGCGCTGGCCCGGGCAACCCTGAGCGCACCAATGGTTTCGGTTCCGCCCGTTCCGGTTCGCAGCAGCAGTGGGACCGCGCCCACATGGACATCACCAAGAACGGCTATCACCTGCGTGCCGGTCAGCTGTACCTCGGTACCGGTGGTACCTGGGCGATTGACACCCAGGACAACGGTCTGGTCTTCGATTTCAACCCCGGCATGAAGGTTGAAGCATTCTTCATCCAGGACAGAAACAATGGTGCTAGATCATCGACGGCTTCCTCTCCGGTCTCGGCATCTCCCCCAAAGGCGACAACTGGTCTGCCAAGCTTTACGTTGCTAACCAAAACAGCTGCTACGACTGACAAGAAGACGTATATGCTGTGATCGCCAGCGGCAAACTGCAGCTCGACGCCATCAGTCTCTTCGGTGAAATCGATTACTTCACCGGTGATGCCACTGATAGCGTCGATGCTTTCGGTACCCAGGCGATTGTCGATGCTTCTCTCGCTATTTCTGATGCCGCTTACGGTTGGTGGCCAGTTCCTCTACGCCGTGGGCGACGACGAGGACCGCCAGTACGTACGTCTTGGTAACGGTTTCAACGGTTGGGACCCAATCTATGATGTCGGTACCAGCCTGAGCAACGAAGAGATCAACTACGTTGGCAACCCATTTGACTGGACCGGTACCAGTGCTGGTGTCGTCGGTGCCCGCGCTTATGGTAACTTCAAGGCCAGCGACGCTCTCAGCCTCGCCGCTTCCGTAGCGTACCTTGAGACCGAAGATGATGACGTGACTGATGCTGACGTTGTCGCTCTGGCTGCTGGTATGGTTTACAACGTGATGGCAAACACTTCTTTCCAACTGCAACTTCAGTACAGCGATGGCGAAGAGAATGATATCGACTTCAACGCTTTCCAAGCTGGTACTGGCATGTTTGTTAAGTTCTAAGATTCGTTCCTAGAACGCTAAAGGTAAGACGAGAGCCCGCTGCATTCTGTGTAGCGGGCTTTTTTTCCCCAGGTTGTTAAAGCTTTCCATTTATCGTGTTTAACGGTAGAATGCGCCTTCAAATAACCCCTTTAAACTCAGATCTACAAGACAGGTAACTCCATGAATTTCTGTGTTAAAATGCTCCTGCTGGTTGTACTGCTCTGGCCCGTCACCGCTGTTGCTGAACTCTCTGATGACGTCCAGGCCGACTTCGCCGTACTCTCCGGTTTTGTCGTTATGCAAATCAACGATGAATACCTCATCGACCTGGATGCCCGTGACAACCTGCACGTTGGCGATATCCTCACACTGGTCAAGGCCGGCAAGAGCATTCTCCATCCCATAACAAAAGAAGTTCTTGGCAGGGTCGAAATCCCTGCCGGTTTTTTACAGGTGACACGCACCAATTCCGGTTACTCCTATGCCCGGCTACTGACTGAGGGTGTGGTGCCTGAAAATGGTGCACCTCTCAAACGTTTTGAGCAGGTGCCGGCAGTTTTGGAGACTGGCAGCCAGGCGAGCGAAGACATCGCTCTGCAAATTCAGGTCAACCTGCCGCAGTTTCAATGGCTGGATACCGGTAAAAGTGAAGATGCTTTGCTGACGTTCAGTCTGCAGGGAGATCATCTCGATGTCAGAACTGCACAAGGCACTTCGTTGCACAAGTATACGATCAACGAGAACCAGCAGCTGGTCAGCTCGGCAGCTTCGGCACCACGTCCCTATGGCATGACAAAGACCGGACCGGAGCCGAAGATCTTGCAGCAGTTGGCCAATACCCTGATGGGCACGGTTACCGAAACGAATGAAGAGCGTTTTGCCAAAATGGATGAAGCGATTATCCGGCAGAAGCAGAAAGATCGTCAGGGGATCTGGATGGGACCGAGCCTCGACGGTCACCCGACCGGTCTGGTCGTGACGGATCTCGATGGAGATGAACGGCAGGAGATTGCTGTTGTCCTCAAAAATAAGATTCTGATTGCGCGCGTGACTGAAGGGCAATTCAATGTTCTTCAGGAGGTGGATGTCCGGGGGACATTACAAATGCTCAGTATCGATGCTCTCGATATGGATAACGATGGACGCTCGGAACTCTACGTGTCTGCGCTTGGAGCCGACGGCCCGAGTTCCTTTGTCGTGAAGTCTGAAAACACGAATTACGGAATCACCTACGATGGTGTCCGCTGGTTTATGCGCGCGGTGAGGCTGCCTGGAGAAGAAGACCTGACTCTGGTTGGCCAGCTGATGACAATGGTGCCCAGGTGTTTCTCCGGTGACGTTTTTCGCGTGCAGTGCGAGGCAGGAGAGTTGGTTAAAGGAGAACCTGTAGAG
>CAVPPD010000010.1:0-68370 GCA_963707155.1 uncultured delta proteobacterium
GTAAGTACGAATGGCCAAACGGCAGTACTACGTTGAGTTGGGATGAGGTGGGAGTCCCGTGGGACTTGCCTCATTGGCCCGCGTTAGCTATACTATAAATAAATAAAGGTTGAGGGCGGGTGGGTTCTCTTCGAAAGTTCCTGCCTACTTGTTGAAAGCAAAAACTGAGTGGAAGATGGTGGCACCAAGTTGATTCGTTTGGTGCCACATCATCGGCGGTCTGTCCGCCGTGCGATTGCCAAGATGATAGACCGCCTACGCTGCGCTGCGTACGGTCTATCACAGACAATCCCACTCAGCTTCACATACAACAAGTACCGATCAAATAGACAAAGTCTGTAAGTACGAATGGCCAAACGGCAGTACTACGTTGAGTTGGGATGAGGTGGGAGTCCCGTGGGACTTGCCTCATTGGCCCATGGAGCCTTGGCTCGCGACTCAACGTAAGTCGTGCGTCGTGGGGTCATTCATGTCATTGTCATTGCGCGGTGGATCTAGGCGACGCCGAGCAATGTACGAGAGAGGACCGCCCGAGGTGCGGCCTCTCTCTTGCCGCCGTCTCGCATGGTGAGGTGTCCAACTGAAGAATCGTGGGCACTCCATGCGGCGCGGACTGTACGGTGGTCTTGGTACCGTGGAGGTGCCTACCGACCGTTTCGCTGTTCATGGCTGTGTAACACAGCGTGAACGCACGGATCGTGGTCAATCACCGGTGATTGAAATGGAGTCGTTGGCAGGCTTGTCATCAGCTGAGCGAAGGAGATGCGCTTTTGGCAGAGCCTGTTGGCTCACAATCTGCGATTTGCGCAAAGTGTTATCATTCTTCACTCTTCCCTTCCCTGCTCCTGACGTTTCCATCATGGCTCCTATCAAGACCAAGACTCTCGAGACCGTTCCGGCTGTGTATGACGAAGTCGGTTTGGCCGAGATCGATAGTTGGGTGCAATCGCCTACCCCTACCGACGCGGGTCCCTTCCAGCCTTCGATGGTGAAGTGGGCCCGCGGACTCGGCACGAAGGAAGCCAAGGGACTGGAGGAGATGTACCGTGCTCTCCTTGTGGCTGACCCGCGTTTCTATGATACGCGTCCTGATGCTGCGCTCGTTGTGGTGCGCGCCTTCCAGGTCCAGCACAAGGTCCCTCCGAAGGCTCTTTTGGATATGCACTTCAACGGTGCCGTGCCCAAGCTGAAGGGCAACTACTACTACTCCCTGACGCAGATCGTGCGCACGAATCATGACATCTCGCGCCATGCCGAGGCCGTTGAGGAAGCCACGGGCGTGCCCTACGTCACGCAGCTGTCGGCCACGTTTACGGCCGAGTTCGCTGCCAATGGCAAGTTGTACTCGCCTGAGCCTCGCGTGCTCACTGCGGTGCAGGATCCTTTGTTTGTGAGTCGTGCTGCAGCCAATGCTGCTGCCGCGACCACGGCGGTCCCGTCGACGGTCGCCGCGGCAGCTTCCGCTGCAGGAGTATTGAAGACTCCTCCTGCCAAGCGTAACAAGCGCAGAGCCCCGGGTTCGACCGCGGCCGTTAGTCTCGACGGGGGCAAGACCACTGCATTCGCGCAGGATGCGGTCAAGCAGTACGTCCGTTCGTGCAACGAGGTCGGTGACACTCTGGACCACACGGTCATTGCCGCTTTGTACAAGCTCGAGGACGAATAGATAACACACGAACGCATGAGCCGGTATGGGCACATTCAAAGGATATAAAGTTATTAGTCTTTAGCACAATGCCTCACGTACTCTAGCCGTAGCCATAGCCGTGTGCATTACACGTGTGCTCCTCAATGCCCGCGTACGTAACGTACGGCGCATCGGACTTAGCCGACATTTCGGAACCAGGTGAGGCGAGCCATAGAGCGCGACACACCAGCTGTCAACTCCCCGATCTGCGATTGGATGTAGTGCAGATAGGTATCGGAGTTCCAGCGCCCAAGCTTGCGGATCATATCGTGATCGTAGCCCGCTAGCTTGAGCGCCATGGCACCCCCAGACCGAAGGCTGTGGGTGCCGATGCGGGTCAAATCGTACCCGCGGGCAGCCAACCCACATTGGTTGGCTGCCAATCGCACCATCGCGAGAATGGCCGTCGCCCGCACTTGGCACACCCGCCCATTAGACGTTTTATAGGTGCCAAGCGCGGTCGTATCGGGCATTCCGCGGGTGGCAAAAAGTAGGTGGGCAACGGACCGCACGGGATCAAGTGTGGCGTCGCCCGAAGTTTCATGGTGGACTGTAGACATGCGGTCGCCATTTTTCTGGTTCTCGAGGCAAATAGTGACGGCGTCGGCTGTGAGGAGCGTCATTAAGTCACTGTCATTATCGAGTACAGTATTGCCACGCCACATTCGTATGTCCTTCTTCCGTAGTGGAATGGTCTGGCGCGAATCGGGAGACGGTGTGTACTCGCCAACGCGCAGCAGGAAGAAGAAGGCCATGACGATGAGGTGGGCGACCACTTGCAGCCGACGAATCGGAGAGGTGGCGAAGGTAGTGGCAATGTAGTGGACAAACGATGTGGGCAGGGCAATTTGGGGCCGTGGAGGGGGGTCCTCCTTTTTGCACTGCTTGAGGAAACCGCTTAGGTCGGGGTTGAGGAGGGGCTGCGACGCATGTTGTCGCCGAGGGTCCGCAAGCTTTCGATGGACCATGTACTGCGCGACTTCACGAAGCGTTGTCTCGATCGACGTCCCTGATAGGCCTGGACCATCGCCGCCGTGTCGACCTTTCCGGAGGGATCGAGCAAAGGCCATGAACAGGTCGCCGCGTTCCACTGCGTAGCCGGGGCCTTGAAGGCGCATGAGGTACGGGTCTTGGCCACAGTAACTGGCAAACCGAGTCCAGAGTTTCCAATTTCGGTTCCGGGTTGGATCGACCAGTCGATCTTGTTCCGAAGAATCGAGAAGGCTGCGGAGATTATCTCTGTTCTCGGCTGGACAAGCCGCCAAGAGCCTAGCTGTGGTGGCAGAGGGAAACGGCGTTGGAATTCGGTGAGATACGCATGGTCGCCCGCCGGGGATGCCGGGTAGCCCTGCTCAAAGGAGCGTGATGCGAAGTCTGCCATAAGGTTGTTTTTGCCTTTCCAATGCTGGATGTCGTGGGGGCCTCGGCGGTCCCATCGGTGCCGTAAGGCCAATAGGCGTAACATGAGTTCGGGAATCCGCGAAGATGCTTTGCTGGCGTACTTCTGAAGCCAGCTGACAGTCGGGGTATTGTCGGACCACAGGAAGGACGAAATGCCTTCGGTCCGGCCAACGAGGTCTTCGACCATGCACTCGTAGACAAATCCCGCAATCGCCTCGACATCACTGTTGGTGATCACATTCCCCTGGGACTCGACGTGACGCCGAATATCGTCGGGAAAGTCAACTCGCCAGGTGATGGGAACGAAAAACATCGTGCAAGGGCAGGCGTAGCCGCCCATTCCGACTGCCGCCGCGTCGACTCCGCCATGGATGTGTGGCAGGTCTGGCGCGACAATTTCGGTGATGTGCACTGGTATCAGCCGGGCCATATGCATATGAGGGACTAGTGCGGAGAGCGCTTCCCGTACGTCAGAATCTTGTGCGAGGCTGACCGTGTGCCGCTTGTCGAGTGCCTTGCTCGTGTTGAGCTGGCGGTTCATTGGCGACATGAACCCCCGAAAGTGGGGGATGATGCTGCTGCAATACTGGACTCGGCCGTGCAGCTTGTTAAACCTGTCGTACGAGATGTACGGCTTACAGAGGCTTTCCTCCACCTGCGTCGTGTACTTGATGAGCTTGGAGTCGGGGATGTTGACCGCGCGGTTTTCTCGAGGCTCGCCACAGCAATCCACACCGAGGAGGATCTTCTGAGGGGCAAACATGGTGTCGCCCTTCTGTGCTTTCGCCTCGGAAACGCTGTCGCGACCCCCTTTGTGTTGCAACACTTCAGGAGGAGGGAAGATACTATGGATGGCGTGTAAGGCAGCGCGGGCGAGCCATAAAATTTGTGCCACCCGCTCGCTGCGGCCAGGCGGCCCTGCGACCGCGTTGATGTAATCATCCACGAACACCCGCGCCAGCACTAAGAACCACTCAGGTGCGACCCAGGCCGGCATATGGTCCGGTATTCCACCGGGAACACAATATTTCTCGTACCGATGTGGGAGGTCGAGCCCCGTCTCTACAGATAGTGCCAGAATTCGGCGCATGAGCTCTCTACCAGCTTCGGTTGCAGTGCAGAAGTATGCTGGGCTGTTCTTCCAGCCCATCTGCAGCGATGACGGGATTACGAAGTGATCCTCAGTGTCACCGGGGCGACGCGGCAGCTGGTAAACGAAGTTGTATTCTTTTCCTTTCTCGACAATCATGCGCCAGAAGCCATCGGACAGATCAATCTTCTGCCAATCGATGACCCATTCTGGGTCGACGTCGAACATAAACATGAGTATGGCCAACATTGCGGTGCCAAGGGCCTTCACCGCCCCTTGGTCTTCGGCTGGCTCCGTGGTCTCATTCACGGAAGGGCGATGCCTTTTTGCCGGGGGCTCCGATCCATGGTGTGGCCGAGCCCGGCGTTTCTTTTCAGCCGTCGGTGCCATATCGACCTTAGCTGACAAATTTACAATGATTCTGCCTCGCCGTCCTGTCTGAGGGACGACTGCCACACGCGAGATCTTCAGCTCGGGTGGCAATGGGGCACGGAACAGTATAGAAGCGCGCTCGATTCGTACAAACTCGGCGCCATTTTGGTACGTGACGTCGTCCCAGAGTAGTTCCACATTCTCCGGTATGAGGGCCGTAACGTGCGGGCCTTGCTCCCTCGCTCGTTGGATGACCTCAGGCGACCATGGCTCTCCACAGTTGACAGGGCATCCTTTTCTCGCGAACCGTAGGATTTGTAGTGCAATTCCTTTGGGCAGGAGCCGAATGGCAAGTTCTTGCGGTTGCATCAATGAGCGCGCAGTTGCAATGGACTTACCCTTCGCCAAATCGTCCGGTAGCGGACCCTGCCACGCGTCAGCCGCTGTGAACCCAGGAAAGAGCCCGTCGGAGACGGGTGCCGGGGGCTGGCGCGAGGCAGGCGGTGGTGCCCGGAGGGCACCGTTGGTCGGGCGCGCCGAAGGCGCGTAGATTGCACTGTTCTGGCTGCGACGATCGGGCAGCGGGTACAGTGCAGGAGGGTCCGGCAACTCGGTGACCAGCCGAGTGCCGGACGCAAGTGTTCATGTCTGGCTTGCGACGCCGGAGGCGTCGCCAGACGAGGAGTTTGTGGTATTGGTGGAGGACGTGGCCGTGGCAGCCGTGGATCGATTATCATCGTCCGTGCGCTGTTTCTTGGCTTGCCAATGATTCCAACCGGGCGGGCGGTTACCACCGCCGCCACCACCATTGCCGCCACCACGGCCGCTGCCATCACCGCCGCCGCCACCGCCACCACCGCCCGCGCCACCTGCGCCCGCTGCGGTGGATACGTGACGGTCGATGCCAGCGCGGAAGCGCGTTTTGATTTGGTTGATAATGCCCTGCGGCACGGCGTGCTTGAGTTTGTGTGAACGTCGGCATGATGGGTTGTCGCACGCGTTCATGATAAAGAATTTGAAGCATGGTTGCCGGCCTTGGACGCACGAGCGAAAATCATTGCCAAGGAGCTTATCCATTTCGCCGCCGGGAAACACATTGCCCGTCCGGAAGTTGGGAATCTTCTGGTAAGCATAAGCAATCTCGTTGGCGAAAACTTGGCTGCCATCGAATTTCGGTTTGGTGTTGGTGGAGGAGCCCCCGGTGGAATCGGAAATGTCAGAGATCACGCTGGCACCGGCGCTTATATTGTCGGTGACGACAGCGCCCGGAGGGGCCTTCGGTAACATCTCGGGGGGCAAAAGCTCTGCACCTGGTATGTTGTAGCGCTTGAGATCGGAGAAGATCTGATCAAACAAGTCATCTTCGCCGTCGACAAAATACTGGCGAAGGGCCATGTGTGTCCGCCAGAGAAGGGCCCACCAGTTGATTTTCTGGTACCGACTGAAGTACTGGCGCTTGAGACACGTGTTGGCGATACGTTCGAAGTGTCGCGCAGGTAAAAACTGGTCACCGAAGAAGGTAACACAGATTCGGTGCATGTGGTCCATGAAATGATGAAATTCGAGGAGATTCTTCGGCAGCGAGATGAGCTGCTGCATAATCTGGTCATTCTTCTTAGAGAAGGCGAGGGTTTCCTCGAGTTTCAGCTTGGCGTTTTCGTATCTGAGGAGTTCTTGACGCTGGGTCTCTCCGGCAGTGAAGTTAAAGTCTATGGGCCCGATGGAGAAGGGTGAAAATCCACGGAAACGATGCTTGAATTCCGTCATGCGATCGCGTCCAGCCAGGTCGTGGTTCATCATATCTTGGACGAACTGGTGGCCGAAGAGGACTTCGTCGAGCCCGCCGAGGGTTGAGTGCTCCTGATAGAAACGTTCAATGTAGCCGCGCGCATCATTGATCTTGCCGCGGTATTTGTGGAACTCGATCCAAAACAAGGGTAGGTCCGTGATGTCGCGCTCGCGATCGAGCAATAGCGGGACGCGGCACAGGCGGAAGAGGAGATCGAGTTCATGGGGCTTGTAGCCTGTACTCTTGCGTTCCGCCATGACACTCGTGTTGTTGGCCAGTTGCTGGAGGGCTTGGCCGAGCTTGTCGTCGGAGGTATCGATGGTGCTCCGCGACAAATTGTCGGCCAACACAGGGGCCTTGGAGGGAACATATCGAATGACGACCTGACCAACAAGCTCGTAGTACCATACAATGAGGTTGGTTGTCAGGCCGTGATCCTGGCGCTGCCAATCCGAACGCAGAGCGGAGACATCTCCTCCAGCCACGGTCGACGTAACGGCAACACGGGCAAAGTTGAGGAGAGGCGCCAAGCTGCCCTGGAGTGCAGCGGGCACTGCCTGCTGGATCTTAAGAACCAGACGCAGAGCCTCGGAAGGGGGCAAGGGTTGCAAAAAGAGCAAACCGATCTTAGGATGGATGACCAGAGCGCGGCGGGCGACAATTTCGGGGTTAACCTCGTCGTTGTCGGGATCTGCAGCAAGCGGGTCCATCAAAAGTTTGGCCGGATCTGCGTCCAGAGCAGCGACGATATCCTCTACCGTCGCCGCCCGGATGGGATCGTTCGTACCAAAGTGGGCGTTCTGCCCCGGGAGGTTACCAGCCAGGGTAACCAAATCCGGAGGACGCTCGACTCCTGCAATGACCGAACGTTCACCAGCCAGCCCAAGAACGCGCTGACCAGATCCCGCTATGTCATGGCAGAAGCGAAGACCATACACCAGCTGCACCGAACCGGCAGCATTCACTGCTAAGATGTACTTCGCAGCGGGGGCATGGCAAATCGAATTTTTGAGAGCAGCGGGATCGTCCGGATACGGCGCCACGAAGGGCGCCACCACATCCTCCCACGGAGTATCAGCATACTTTACCGCCAAGGCCTTGGCAAAGCTAAGGTCCGGCAAAGAGTCGAGCGCAACCATCTCGTCCCAAAGGGTGACCGCTGGGTTGTCGACTGCGGCAGCCGTATCCAGACCTCCAGCGAGGTTGGTGCCACCTTCAGCCGTGTCGCCGCCGCCAAGCGGCGGGCCGCCACCACCGACGGTACCAGGAGCGAAATGAACGCTGTTCGACATGATGATGATGATGATAAGGAGATAAAAGATAGGAAACCCACTAAGTTCTCTTCGAAAGTTCCTGCCTACTTGTTGAAAGCAAAAACTGAGTGGAAGATGGTGGCACCAAGTTGATTCGTTTGGTGCCACATCATCGGCGGTCTGTCCGCCGTGCGATTGCCAAGATCAAAGAGTTTCTCGATCGTCGAGCGCACCGCGAGGAAAGCTTAGCTAGCTAGCTAGCTCTAGTAGCTAGTCTAGTACGGTACTTGTACCGATATTATTGATTAATATATATTGTAAGTAATGAAATATTGCATATTGCATTGCTCGGCTCCAGAAACGAAAACGAAAAGCCAGCAACCCAACAGGCACTGGCACCATGTTCCACGTGACGGAGGACCGTCGGTTGAAAATCGAGCTGATCCTGCGCATCGCGGCCATGGTCCTCATTGCCTTGATTTTGTCCGTCGCCAGCGGCCTCTCCAAAGTCATTCCTCCCGGCCTCCAGTACATGCTCGGAATCATGACCATCTCGTTTTACCATGACGCTGCCCAAGTTCCAGAGCACCGTGCTGTCCGTCTTTCCCACCGTCGATCGTCCTGATGCTCTTGGCCATGGTGGGCGCCAGCGCCCTGCTCAGCGCCGCCACCCTCTCGGACGGCGCCCTGTGCGGCGTCTACGCCGTGTACGCGTTATTTGTTGACGGGCTTGTTCTTTGGCAAGCTCTTTGAAACGACCTACGCGATGGCCAATATCCTCATTTGTGTGTCGGGCATGTTTGCCCTGAGCTTTCGGGAACTGGTGCAGAACGGCTTCGAGCTGGCCCGCTTTCAGGAACTCGACGCGGATACCTGCCAGTCGCTCGGGATTCTGCGAGCAGTGCAACGAGTTGTCGCGTCGTCGCGTCGTCGCTGTCGCTGACGGATCAATTAAAAGCGCTGTTGCCGTACTCCTTTCCCATTAACAACGAAATGTTTGCGGGCCAGATCCGCCACGGTCGAGGTCGACCCCGTCACCAACGAAATTGTCGTGGCGGTGCCCGGCGGTTTGTGGATGGTGCACAGGACTCTGGACTTGGTCGGGCACCGAAAACGGACTCGCCTTTAACCAAAACTTTTTGATTCTCTTTGGTTGGATCTTTGCCATTATGGTCGCGGTCATGTTGGTGCCGCCCGTGCGGACCAACCGCCAAATGATTGCGGAGAAACAGGTACCGGCGGCGCTGCGGTACTCGGCGGCTCTCATCGGGACGGCGGCTCCCACATCCTCCCAAGAAGGGAGAGGAGGATGCGGATGCGCCTGCGCCTGCACCTCCGCATCCGAGAACAACAAGAACATCAGCGAACTCATTCACTTGCTCCAAACCTTCAACCGTGGCAAGGGGGCGGGGATCACGCTCTTTGAGCCGCGCTTGGCGCATTTGTGTGACGCAAGATCTGGTGGCACCGCTCCAAGAAGTGCTCCTCAAGACGCACTGGGCCAGCGTTGGATCCGGTTTGTTGCGGCGCATCCTGGAGCAACGAAATATGGAACAGGTCGAGGGCGAGAGTGAGGCCGAAACGTCTTGTCAATTTTACATGGATGCTCTGAATCGGTGCGCCACGGCCCTGGAAACGAACGATGCCAGTGGGCTGCAGCAGCAGCCAAGGCCGCCGAGAAGGATGCGGTCACGGCGGGCGACGACGACAACGACAAACTAACGGTATTCCAGAGTACTGGCCCGGGACCTGGAACAGGCGACCGTCGCGTGGGTGATGGCTTACACGGCACCGTGTACGAGCGTGGATTGCAGCAAGCAAGGCTTGAAAAATGCAGTCAAGTCGTGTTCGGTCGGGTTGCTCGGTCCATTGGTAACGATCTACGCTCAATTCGGAGCCTTGTTCAAGTGCCAACATCCGAATCTTCGGGCTGCTCTCTGGTCCTTCGAGTTGGCGACTGGATTCGTGGCATTGTTCACAATGTCTGTGTACTGGGACCAATACTCCACATTTTGCCATCGAAAAGCCAAACGGAACCATTGGGGCTGTCTTCCACGGATGGCAGCTTATCGCATATGCTTTTGCGTGGACACCCACATATGAAGGAACGGTCCAGAAAGGTATTGCGCGATTGGTTGGCACGGTCGTTGGAGGGTTTCTGGCATGGCTTGGCGTTATTGTTTGCAGCTGGAACTTTGACGATGTTCTTCCGGACTTGAACGTGTACGCTCTTGTTGCTTGGCTCACGATAACCACGAGTGCCTGTGCTTGGCTCGCAACGGATACTGGTCTTGAGGCATTCGGCGGACTCAACTATGATTACGGAATCACTTACATGTACGTCGTCGTAGTGCAGGCTCTGATTATGTTGGAAGTCAATGCTGGAGCGGCGGATCGCAACGACCTGATTTCGAACCGAATCTGTTCCAATGTTGCCGGTATTGCCATGGCCATATTGGTGTCGGCCGTGCCTCCGTACATCCGAGGCAATGATCCCGTCATGCTACAAGACGCGCTTGATGAATTGAGAAAAGCGTTTTCCGAAATTTTACAATCCTTCATGGCGGTGAAAGCCGACGACGGTACCGTGTCGCCCAACGAAAAATTGCTGGATGAAAAATGGCGCGCTACTGTTCTCGAAAAAGCGACGATGGTCATTAGGGTCTCCCTGTACAAACTCAAGGATTCAAGCCATTTGCAAATGATCCCCTTCCTTCGCGTCGATAAAACTTTGCAACCTTCGTTAGAGGCATGTGCTCTTATCAATGGCTTAATGGAGCAAGTGCTCAATTTTGCCGTGCAGTGCCTTGAAGACGACGGCACGAAAGCGCAACTTTACTCTGATGACGTGCACATACAGATTGAACATATCCTTGCAATTCTTGACGAAAAGGGAGAAGAAGGAGGATTTGAAGAAGAATTGTTACCCATCGACATCGACCGCGACGAAAAGATTATTTTGCTTCTCGTGCTCGCTCGGTCGTTGGCATTGGAATTACGGAATGCCAAGGACAAGGTCGTTGCTTAGCGAGTTGGAAGCCATTACGGATTTTCGTTATAAATACATCAGATATAAGCATATTAATATTGCAACTCATTTGATTGTCGCTGCATTGTAGCAAAGCTGTCGACGCAGCGTATCTCGCGCGATTTGCAAAGCATCCAAGACAACTCAAAAATCAGCAACATGGCAAACACTCGTGGTGGTACAACATTTATCATCACATTTCTCAGTTCGAAAGCCATGTCTGACAATCCGGAGGAACCGCCCGCTCAACCGTCCTCAGGGGCCTCCTATCACGACGATGAACGACGACCTCAACACGAAGGAGAAGAAACCAAGAGGAAACTGTACTACGCAAGGCGGTGAACTTTTTCCAAAAGATCAGACGGTGGCAGCCGCCAGAGATACGAAATAAAGCAGATCAGCAGAATTGTTCCCATAATGGCTTGTTTCTAAATTATAAGCAGTTTCTCCTATTGTGGGAGATCGACAGTTGGGTATATTTCAATGGACGGCGGGTAGTACTTATAGTTTTCCATTAGATCCAGTCCGTACAGTTTGAGCGTGTAGGCACATCCTTGGGCTTGGTGCAAGCTGTAGTATCCCTCCAACAAGTCACTCCCTTCCATATCCCAACAGGCGGCGAGTGGAATAAAGTTACTGTAACCGGGCCCACCAACGGGAACGTGCTTGATGCCGTCCGGGTTGCCCCGACACACGCGATCGGGATCAAACACACCGTCGTCGGTGCGCACACACGCGGCCGACGACGCTTCGCCGATCGCAAAGGTACGACACGACGCCGCCCGTTTTCAATGGGTTGGGCCCGCGTTCAATCGCCATGCCCGCACTGGTAATCAGCTGCACGTCGACGAGCTGTCCGTGTTCGTGCAGTTCAATGTTGTTGTACAGTTGTCCCATGCGGTGGTCGAGACAAATTTCAATGCCAATGCGAATGCCATCAATTTCCAATACGTTGTGTTCCACGATCTGGTATCCGCGCGTTTCGAGTGTATCTTTCAGGGCGAGCGTCGCATCGCCATATAAGTGCAGGTCTTGGTCGGACGGATTGGGAAGTGTGGTACGCGACAAGAAATCGGCGCCACTAATGTACCGTTTCTGCACAAAATACGCCGCAGCATCCGGACCACCTTTCACCACACTGGCAAAGTTGTAGTACAGGATGTTGTGCGCATCCTGTACAGCTTGTGCAACCGTCATGTTGTGATCCCGGGGTTGCGCGGCCAGCACCGTGCCGGCCACAAACAAGTAGTCGCAAAAGGCCTCGTCGGCCATAATGGCGCGCAATCGGTCTCCAACTTGGATCAAAATGCCATCTTTGCTATTATCCGCAGTATCGTCGTACAAGTCTTTGACCGAATAGACCCCATTCGGGCCGCGCCAATAAAACTCGGGCAGCATGACTATTTTGAGCACGGTCGATTGGCGATCAATTTCGGGATTTTCCGTAAAGACGTCGTTTTTCAGCTTGTGCAAGACCTCTTGCACTATACCCGCGCGATGGTGGACGTCTTGGGACAGATTGTGCGGGTTGCCCAAATAGCATAGATCAGTCGTTGGGTCGACCGTGCGACCCTCGCATTCCCCGTCGTCGGCGGATCCGCCGAGCGTGTTGATGGTAAAGCTGATAAACTGCGTGGCCTTGTATTTGCGGTCGCGGCTGGGAGATGATGATCCTTCTGTCGCAGTAGTAGTATCAGGAGAAGAAGATACAGCCATGCTGGTGCGAAACCGATCCATGACCAACGTTGTCAAGATGGTGACCACCACCACCAAACCACACGCCAAAATGATAATAAGCAGGGGGGTTCGCCACCAGGAGGAGGATTGCTGATTATTCGGGTCAGTGGTGGTCGACGACGAGGATGGAGCGGATCCTTCCGCTCCCAGCAGCGCATCCGTCTCTTTGGAAGGCTGATCCACAACAGCCATGATGGGTGGTCGATCTATACTGCCGGCCTGTAACTCGGTCGCTGCCCTTCTCAAGAGTCAACAAGCTGTACGTACTGTAAGTTGTACGTCCTTCGCGTCGAAATGAATTATTGTGCTCAGGTCGCTCCGTCAATTGCCATCAACCACATATGCTTACTTATGATTACCGACCGACGCCACACCGATTGATTCAAGAACGAAGCAAGAAGAGAATCAAAAGAAGATCGCGCCAGGGGGGCCGGGGGTTCGAATCCTCCGCGGCGCGCCAGCTCAAATTAAGAGGTTACGACTTTTGTCCGTAACCTCTTTTTGCTTTTGGAGTGGTGATGAGCAATGGGTTTGGCGATAAGGGCTGCCGTATGGCATTAAGTCTGTGGGCGGCAAAAGTTATTCAACGTCATAACAGGTATTGTCCCCTGTGACAGCCGTTCAGAGCTCCCTGAAGTCGAATCTGTAAACAAAGCTCTTCGGCTCATAGAAATCCAGAGACTTGCCTCCGACCTCGGCGTAGGGATAGCCGAAGGTGTTGAGCGGTTCACCAGCCTGGGGAGGGTTGAGCACGAGATCGCGACCGCTGGCCAGCTTGAAGCGGTAGGCGTCGATGCCTCCCCAGAAGTCGTCGCGCAGCTCGGCGACACGCGGGCTGGAAAGCTCCAGTTTTTCAACCAGCATGGCTTTGAGAACGTCGGCAGGATCGGCCGGGACCCAACCGTAACCGGGGAGGAAAAACTCTGACCAGCAATGCTGCCAGGTGGTGATGTCCTGCTCTTCCTTCTTGCCGAGACGCAGGCCGAACACCTCGCGCGCCGGCACACCGGCCGCACGGCAAAGGGCGACAAAAACGGAAGAAATGTCGGTGCATTTGCCCCCTGGTTTCACCAGCAGGTAGCAGACATCACCCTTGCCGCAACCGCGGGTCTCCGGGTCACGATACATATTCTCAACGGTCCAGTCATAGATCGCCTTAGCGCGTTCCAGAACGGTCGACTTGCCGGTCACGATCTTGTCGGACAATTCCTTGACTGCGCCATCGGTGGGTCCGATGCTGGTGGGTGTCAGGAACTCGGCGTAATCATCAGGGTTCCAGGCCGGTTCACGGGTAGGCAAGTCACCACGCAGAAGTTCGTCACGAGCAACCTCGAAAGTGAGCGTCAATTTTCGGCTTTTACTGTTTTTGGGCCATTCGGCGTAAAGCAACGGGGTGCCGTTGGCAGGGACTGTGTAAATACCCGTTGCGGAGGCATCACCCTCTATTGCGATGTTACTTATCAGCTGGTCCTGGTCAGACACCGGGTATGGAACCCAGAGGCGGACCAATTCGCCAGCCGGCTGGCCGCTCAGGTCGAACGCCATGGTCACCTGACCGGCGCGGTTCTTGGCCAAAACCGGCATGGCGAACAGGAGGATGACGGTCAGGGTTAGTAGAAGTCTCTTCATGTTTTGTTGCTCCTGGATTAAAGTAAGGGAATTCCGTCCGCATTGTTATCGATTGGCCGGCTCGGGTCAAATTGATAATTACGATAATTTCAATAGCCCATATCGTAAATACCGATACAGATATTGATAGATCTGTGACGATCGGAGTGATGGTTCGAAATCGGGGGACTTGAAGTCCAAGCCTTTCAGGCGCTACTCATTTGTGTCTTTCCCGCAAAGGCGGGAATCCAGTTTTTTTGCGAGGCATGGGTCCCCGCCTTCGCTGGGATGACGGTTGTTCGGTTATGCTTTTTTCTGTCATCACTCTCTATTCAAAACTAAATCCGACCTTGCAACTGCCGATGGATGTGGATGGCTGACTTGCCTTTCAGATACCCAACGAACATTGCAATGCTCTGCTTCGGTGGCACACTCAGCACCAGGTGAACATGGTCGGGCATCGCGTGCCCTTCGATAAGCTGAACTTCCTTCTGACGGCACAACTGCCGGATGGTCTTCCCAACCTCCCTGCGAAACCGGCCAAATACGGCCTTCTTCCGATACTTCGGAACTATAACCACATGGTATTTGCACTCCCATTTTACATGGGCTAAACTTTGCCAATCTCGCGTGGCATTTCCTCCTGGGGTTTTCCCTTAAGGGGCCTTCCTAGGGAGGAAATGTCTTATAAATTGCTGGAACGGCAAAGCCTTTTTTAGTCACACCGGCAGAGCCGGTGGTTTACTGAAAGTCTCAATTATTGGGGTATAAACGCAGGAGAGAAAGGCCTCTCTGAAGATTTTAGAGCGATCTGCAAAGAAAATCTTGAAACCCTTCTCAGACTTGAGGCAGGGCCTAAAATCATTACCAGCTCATTCCCTAAATGATGGTGGTCAGAGCCTGGGTCAGGGAAGACAGGAATCGGCAACACTCACAATTGATAAGCCCTTTAGTAGACACTGAGCGCAACAGAAGCACCCACGACTCCTTCGGATCAGAGGATCGGGGGTTCGAATCCTCCGCGGCGCGCCACTTGACGAAATGGGGTTTTTAACTGGCAACACATTGCCTTGTTCATTGAGCTAATGCGAACGACTGTTTTGTCACCAGATGCGACGTCCGGAGAACAGTCCCCGTGCGGGGACAGTCCCAAACTTCTGGCCGTTGATTGCGGCCTGAAGACCGGTCTCGCCCTCTTCACCCTCGCCGGCCAATTACTCTGGTATCGCTCGCAGAACTTCGGCAACCGTCAACGCCTGAAAAAGGCGGCCTTTACCATCCTCAGAGACATCGATGGATTGACTCACCTGGTCATTGAAGGGGGTGGCACCCTTGCGGATGTCTGGGTCAAAGAAGGCGAAAGGCGTGGTTTGCAGGTCAGGCAAATCAGCGCCGAGCAGTGGCGCCATGACCTGCTGCTGCCCCGCCAGCAGCGTTCCGGCAAACAGGCCAAGCAGGTGGCCGATGAATTGGCGCGGGAGGTTATCGCGCAGGCTGGAGGAGAGAAGCCGACCTCACTGCGGCATGATGCAGCGGAGGCGGTTCTGGTGGGGTGGTGGGCGTTGGAACAGCTGTAATTCACGCAAAAGAAAAGCCGGGCGACTGCCCGGCTTTTCAGATTTTAGCAGGGATGGACGTTGCTGCTCCCTGTTACTTTCGGTTTTTGGTAACGTTTCATTGCAGTCTCCTTGAGTTCGTTTAAAGGTTACTGGCCAGGCGCGAGCCTGATCCAACCGGTATTATTGGTCGGGTCATTGCCATTGGCCGTATTGCTCCACCATTCCTTGCGATGACAATTGCCCGCAGCTCTTCGTGCCCACGAGTTACTACTCGTCGGGCCAACGACAACAAGACTGTCTTGATCGTTGATCCCATTGGCATACCAGGTCGCGACATCAGTATCCAGACAATTGGTAATCAGGAGCGCTGGCAAGCCAGCTGCATGTGGTGTATGGCACTTGGAACAGGTAAAGTTGTGAGCACGTGTCGCTCCATTACTGCTCACCCACGTCCCAATCTGACCTGAGGCATACCAGTTGACATAATCCCCAGAGGTATTGCGCTCCTTGATCCCAGGGGTCCCACCATACCAACCGGTATTAAAGGGTGCAGTATACCTCGAGTTATCATGCACCAGGTTCCCATGATTTGAATTTGTTTCCAAAGGGTAGAAAATCGTTAGGTTTGTCGTTATTAAATGTCGGGCTATTCGAATCACCCCAGTCATTATCATTACCAGATGAGGTCCGATTGTCAGGAACGGGCTGGCCATGCATGCCATATTCATCACCATCATCCAGATCACGCATGGCGTTAAAAATATCATTACCTGATCCGGCACCAGAGCCGCCAAGGGCCGAATTACTGTGCCCATTATTGGCACCCCGCCAGAGCCGAGCTGTCGCTCCTTCATAAGCATATTCAAGGTTGTCGGTGCCCTCATTGTGGCACATAATGCAAAGTCCTGCAGTTTGAGCAACACTCAGGAACGTGTAAGGATTTCCAGCAGAGCCATCCCCACCGGTTCGGGTCGGCCAACCGGCATTCTGATCGATGAAGAAGCCTCCCTCGCGCTTAGATCCCGGAGAAGTCGTGTAGAGCCGCGGAAGGCTAACATACACTTCCCGGCTACCACCACTGTTGTTCTCATCTCCTTCATGCCCCCAGTTGTTATGCGTCGTTGAACCTACCGTCAAAGAGGTGCTGTTCTGGTTAACATTCGTCCCATCAGTGCTGCCATCAGAACTGTAATAGATAGCATTGGCCCGGCGAATTTGTGTTGAGGTTCCGGTTGTTTCCGTCCAGGGAGGCACTTCCGGAGCATTGCTGACGCCACTCAGTGTTGTACCGGTATACGCGTTCGGCATCCATGTGCCCCGCAGATAAGTAGAAGTAAAGGTCTGGCCGTTCTCTGCCGTGATCGTATCGCCTTTGGTCGGTGAACCGGCGACCGTATCATGGACATCATGGCAGTAGGAGCAGCGGATGTAATAGACATTTTCGAGAGTTCTGGTTCCCGTCCCCTTGAGTGTCCCGTCGGCATTGACGTTGTCTGCGACACTCGATGAACGAACATCCTTTTCGTCTTCACCCAAATCTGTATCTGGGGTATCAACATCATTTGCCGTATGAATCGACAAGGCATGGCGGGTCGGGATAACATCGACCGAGTTGCCTTCACCGTTCGGCGCGTCGAAGTTGGCGGTTGTCCAGTTTTCGGTAGAAACCGTGTAGCCATTGTAAGCTTGCCCATTCCATTCAGATTGGTTGTTGCCGTGGCAATCCCAACACACCTCTGCTTCTGAAAGGTACTCCGCAGCCCCGGTCGTTTCTTTGTACTTCCCCCCAAGTCCAATCCCCCCGGTCCTTTGATAATTGATTCCCACCGCATTGTTATTCGGAACAATCACATCACCACTATGTCCGGCGTGACACTGAATACAACGTTCCGTCCATGTCAAAAGCCAGGCATTCCAGGCAATGGTATCTGCAGCGTCAAGATCAGAGGGGTCCACGGGATATCCGGGCTTGCCTGTAGGCGTTCCACCTCCACCTGTAAGTTTCAAATGCGATCCTGGATTGACGAGATTTGTATTGAGGACAGTGGGGGCATCGACTGGCGCTTTAGGAAATCTTGTCAGCGCATCCTCATCATGACACTCCACACATTGCCGTTTTTTGAAACCATCCTCATGCATATGGCAAATTGTACAGTCGCCCCACTCGTGATCCTGAAGGACTGTGGGGCCGGAGGTGGGTCCGGCATTGTGACAAACCTGGCAAACACCATCACTGTCAGGGGCTGGCCGTTTAAAATCCCTGGGACGCTCCACGAAGGTCACATCCCTGTACACCGGTGAACTGATATCACTGGTCTTGAGTTCAACACGAATCTTCGGTCCCGCAAAGACATTACTTTTACTCGGATCGACTACTGGATCCCAGTCGTAGCCGACCAGCTTGGTGTTACCACCCTCATTGCTGTGATTATCGTGGCACTCGCGACAAGTGATATAACCCTGGTTGCCAACACCGACTCCAGCAGGATCATGGACCGCTGCTTCTGGAGCCATTCCCGCAATGACGGCCCCAGAAGAAGGACCGTGGCAGGCTTTGCAGGTTGCTTCCGTGTCAACACCGGCCAACAATTGGAAGCCACTGCCCGAGCCATGGTAACTGTGACAACCATCACAGCCGTCGTAGTCCAGGTGCTTCTGCAGGATAGGCATGAGAGGCTGGTACACACACCAACATCAAGATCGACAGGGCCATCATGAAAAATGAACGTCTCAGAAGTTGTCTCATTGGATGGCCCCTCCTTCCCGGAACACCATGATGCGGTTATTCCCCTGATCGGCGACATAGACATCCCGGGTCTCCTGGTCGACATAAACATCGAGCGGGTAGAAGAGTTCTTCGAGTCCCGTGCCAATTGAACCCAGGTGTAGAGTTGAGTCGCCAGTTGACAATCTCGAAACACCTGGATCTCACCGGAACGGGCATCGACCATGTAGAGATTGACCCAGCCCATCGGCAAGAGCCCTGCGGCGTTGAAAAAGAGTTGTCCTGGGCTAAACCACCCTTCCGAAGCGCCAACCACTTCTGTCTGAATGCCCCGGAACTATTAAAAACCCTCAAGGCGGGCAGGACCGCCGGGACCGCCGTACTCACTGACGATGACGTTACCAGTGGACGGATCGACAGTCAGGGCGGCCGGTTGGATCAGCGTTCCGGCGCCGATCGTACGGCCTGTGTCGCTGCCACTGTGGTTAAACACCCTGACCCAGGCATTCTTGCTGTCGAGGATGTAGAGCAGACCCGCGTCCTCATCAACGGCAAGATCATTGACCTGATCAAAAGCATTCTCTCCACCAAGGAAGTAAAGAGGGTTGCCGTTGCGATCAAAAACTTCGACCTTGCCATCACGCGTGCCTACATAGAACCTGTCGAAAGCGAAGAGAACTCCTGTTGGACTGCCGGCAACTCGAATAGACTGGGTTATCCGCATCGACTCAAGGTTGAGGACAGACACTCGACCTGAATCGTAGCTGGAGACGACAACCGACGGGGCATTGCCAATCACAGCGCCGGATAACCTGCTTGGTGCAGAGTACTTCAGGGTTCTCGGTAAGGGTCGGCCGTTGTCCCGAACCGTGACCGTGAAGTTCACCTCGCTGGTATCGCCATCATTATCTGTGATGGTGTAGCTGAAAGTCTCAGTCAGGCCCTCTCCCGCGACTCCGAACTCAGTTGGCAGGTAGCTGTAGGAGCCGTCAGCCCTGAGAGTCAGGGTGCCGCCTCCAGAGGTGGCAAATGCCGCACCGAGGGTAATCACACGGCCATCCTGGTCGGCCACTGTAAGCAGCGTTGGTTCATCACCCAGTGAGTCGTTGGCCAGAAGATTACCAGTGCTTGCAGCGTCAGCTTCCATGACGGTCAAAACATCTTCAACCGCTTCAGGAGTCTGATTCGTGTTCGCCACGTTCACCGATAAAACGGCAGAGCTGGTACTGCCCGCAGCATCGGTGATCAGGTAGCTGAAATTCTCTGTCAGGCCCTCCACCTGAACATGGCCGAACCCCGGCGGAGTGTACAGATAGGAGCCATCGGCTTTGATAATAATCATGCCTTGCGCTGCGGTCTGAAAATCGACACCGACGTTAATCGGGAAGCCATCTTGATCGGCAGCAGTGATTTCTGCCGGGGTTTCTCCTAAAGTGTCGTTAGACAGCAGATTGCCAGTTTGCGCCGGTCCTCCCTCTTGGGCGGAGCTGACGTCGTTAACTGCCAACGGGACTTTAATCGGTTCGGGCTCCGGTTCTGGTTCCGGCTCGGGCTCCGGTTCGGGCTCCGGCTCGGGCTCCGGCTCGGGCTCCGGCTCGGGCTCCGGCTCGACTGGAGGACGTACTTGCTGGGTTCTTTGCAGATAGACATCCCAGGCGGTGTCCGTCGCACTTGCGCGGAGTTCCTGAGTCTTTTGTGCCACCGCGCCCATCGTCAGCACCTCGCCCCTGGTAAGCTCCTGCTTGAGCCATTCGACACTCTCTCGATTGAGCTTGGTGGAGGCACTGATCATGTCGCCAAGGGTAAAGTCAGCACCGATCGCAGCGACCAGTTCCCCGTAAAGAGAAGCATTCAGGCCCCCCTGGACCAGTGTGACCACATCAGTGAAATACAGCAGGGTGGCTTCCGGGGTGTTGGGACTGCCGGCATAGCCAAAATCCCCGGTTGCTTCCATGTAAACAGAGATCGCCATGTTGGCCTGCAACAGCAGCAGCTCGCCTTCGGTAATCGTTCCGACTCTGTCACTCAAGCCCTGCATGGGGTCATGCTGCAGGTCTCCTTCCGCAAAACCGGCGAGACCAGAGTCTGCCAGCCAGGCGATCAATTGATTGGCCGGGATGCCGTTCGCCAGCATGGTTGTCACGGGCGAGACAACGAATGGAGGCTGATCCCCGGCAAGGATTTTTCGCTTGAGCATCCCCAGGAAAGGAACCCCGCCATGAGTCGGGCTGCCTGTTGCTTTCAGACTGATGATCGAACCGACGTGGATGTTCTCGGGAAAGGTGAAGCGGCCCTGCTGATCGGACAAGGTTGAACTCGCCTGGATCAGAGTCTGGCCATCGGCGGAGAGCTCTTCGAAGAGCGCACCTGTGATGTAGGGATCAACCGCGATGCCCAGATTTGATCCCGAGGATTCGGGTACGGGAGTCACGGCCACGGAGCGGCCGGAATCACTGTCCGAGCAACCGGGAAGGATCGCGGTCATGCCGATGAGGGCACACCAGAAGAGGGTGGCAGTGAGTTGTCTGAAAAGCATAACGACCTCCAGGCGCCTGTTCTGGTCCCAGGGAACCTATTGAATGAAAAATCGTCGAGTAATTTGTAAATGCATTTTTCGCGCCAGCTTCAGGGGCCGGCGGCAAGACCTGCCGTCGATGCTTTCTTCCCAAAAGAGGGAAATGCTGGTAGTCTGTAAGCAACCTGAATCATTCAAGCTTACACGGATTACAACAACTCATGCAACCAGATCGGCTAAAGAGTCTGCTTCAGAAGATACAGAGCGGTGAAATCGACATCGACAGCGCCCTGCAAAAATTGCACAATCTGCCCTTTGAAAATGTCGGCGATGCGATGATCGACCACCACCGGGCTCTGCGTCAGGGCGTTCCGGAGGTCATCCTCGGTGAAGCCAAAACCGCAGAGCAGATCAGCAGGATCGTTTCGCATATGCGGGAGCACGGTGACGATATCCTGGTGACCCGTTTATCCAGCGAAAAAGCGGTGGACCTGGTCAAACAGCACTCTGAAGGCGAGTACAACCCGAGCGCCCGAACCTTTACCTTGAGGCAAAAGCCAGAAGAAGATCTGGGCCGCGGTAAAATCCTCGTCATCTGTGCCGGCACCTCCGACCTGCCGGTAGCTCGCGAGGCGGCGGTCACCGCGAGGATGTTCAACAACAGGGTGGAAGAACTCGTCGATGTTGGCGTTGCCGGTATTCATCGGCTTTTGGCTCACACCGATACCTTGCGTGAGGCAACGGTGATCATCGTTGTCGCCGGTATGGAAGGGGCTCTGCCGTCTGTGGTTGGCGGCCTGGTCGATGTGCCGGTCATCGCCGTGCCGACGTCGGTTGGCTACGGCGCATCCTTTAACGGCATCGCAGCGTTGCTGGGCATGTTGAACTCCTGCGCCGGCGGCATAACGGTCGTTAACATCGACAACGGCTTTGGGGCGGCCTTCGCCGCGACCCGCATTAACCGGCGAAAAGAGTCATGAACGCACTCTATCTCGATACCTTCTCCGGGATTTCCGGCGACATGATGCTCGGCCTGCTGGTCGACCTGGGCATAGACCTGGATACAATCAGAGCCGAACTGACCCGGTTGCCCGTCTCCGGCTATTCCCTTGAGCAGAGACAAGAGAAACGCCACGGCATCGGCGGTACGCGCGTCAGGGTTTCGTGTGATAAGGCTCAGCCGGCGCGAAGCTGGACAGACATTGACGGCATGCTCGCGGAGAGCCTTCTCAACGATTCTGTGCGCAGCATGGCGCGACGCATCTTCCGGCGCCTCGGTGAAGCTGAGGCGCATGTTCACCAGGTTAACCTGGATGACGTTCATTTTCACGAGGTCGGCGCGGTCGACGCCATCGTCGACATCGTCGGCAGCGCGATCGGTCTCCAGCTGCTCGGGATTCAAGAGGTCTACTGTGCTCCCCTGCCTCTCTCCAACGGCATGATTCACGGCTCACACGGCGCCATGCCTCTGCCTGCCCCGGCAACCCTGCAGATTTTGAAGGACTGTCCTGTGCGTAACGCCGGCAGCGACCGCGAGCTGGTCACCCCCACCGGGGCGGCGATCGCCGCTGAAGTGGCCCAGTTTGGAGCTCTTCCGGAGATGACAATTGAACGGGTCGGCTACGGTGTTGGTGGTTGGGAATTGGATGATCGTCCCAACCTGCTGCGCGGTATCGTCGGCTCAAACAGTGTCCCGGAAGGTTGTGAGTATGACTCGGTCAGCGTGATCGAGACCCACCTCGATGACTCGTCGCCTGAATGGCTCGGTTCACTTCTGCAGCGGCTCATGAGCAATGGAGCTCTGGATGCGACCTTCTCTCCTCTCCAGATGAAAAAAAACCGGCCGGGCACACAGCTGACCGTTGTCACACGGCCAGGCGATGCGGAACGTTTGGCACAAGTGGTCCTGCGCGAGAGCAGTGCCATCGGTGTGCGCATCCATGAGGCTCGCCGCATGAAGCTTCGCCGCGAAGCATCAACGGTACAGACGGCCTTCGGTGAGGCAGCGGTCAAGCTGATTTACGAGGGTCGTACCTTGTTGCGGGTGACCCCGGAGCATGCCAGTTGCGAAAGGCTTGCTGAAAAGACCGGTCGTCCGCTGCCGGAGATTTACCGTGTGGTCACGGCAGCAGCCAACCACCGATTTGAGCTGGAGGATTAGGTGCGTAAGCTGATTCTTTTTCTTTCCAGCAATGCCGGTCTCGGTTACGCGCCCTTCGCTTCGGGAACGGTCGGCACCCTGGCCGGGATACCGATTTTTTATTTGGTCAGCAACTGGCCCTGGTGGCTCTTTTTGCTAACATTCACAGCGCTGCTGTGTCTCAGCTTCTGGGTCGCCGATGCCGCCGGGCAAATCTACGGTGTCGCTGACGACGGCCGCATTGTGATCGATGAACTGGTGGGCTATCTCGTGACCGTTGCTTTTCTGCCCTGGAGCTGGCCGGTCGCGCTGCTTGGTTTTCTCTGGTTCCGCCTTTTTGACATTGTCAAACCGCCGCCAGCAGGGTGGCTGGATAAAAACCTGAAGCATGGTGTTGGCGTCGTCCTGGATGATTTCGCCGCGGGTCTCTATGGGGCCATTGCTTTACGCCTGACCCTGTGGCTTTTTAACCTGGCTTGATGACAGTGATCTTTCCCGAAGCTTTACTCAGAAGATGCCGAGTCCGATGAAGATTGCAGTTCTGACCATAGGTGATGAGCTTCTGAACGGTGACCTTGCTGACACCAACACGGCGACAATCGCCCGGGTGCTGATGGAACATGCCCTGCCCCTGCGCGAGGCGGCAACCGTCGGCGACCACGAAGCAGACATCGTTGAGTCGCTGCGACGCCTGGCCATATGCCACGATGCGGTCATTGTCACAGGCGGGCTTGGCCCAACCGAGGATGACCGAACGGCCAGGGCGGCAGCCCATGCTTTTGAACGGTCTTTAAGCCTCAACGACAAGGCCCTCATGCAGATCAGGGAGCGCTTTCGCAGCCGCCAGAGGGACATGCACCCGAGCAATGAAAAGCAGGCTCTTCTGCCGGGCAGGAGCACCGTCATTGCCAACCCGAATGGAACGGCTCCCGGCTTCCACCTGCAGAGCAACCAGGCCGATCTGTACTTCCTGCCTGGTGTCCCCCGGGAGATGCTGGACATGCTGGAGGCTTACATCGTCCCCTCGCTGTTGAATCGTTTCCCACACCCACCCCCGCGCTGCCAACGGACCATCACCGTCTTTGGCCTGTCCGAGCCTGATGTTGAAACAAGGATCACACGCAACGGCTTACCGACGGGGGTTGAGCTGGCATTCAACGTCGATTTCCCGATGGTGCAGGTCAAGCTCCGCACCCGGGGAGAGAAGGCTCAGCAGCTCACAGACCGGGCCGAACTGGCGGTACGCAAAGCACTC
Source organism: uncultured delta proteobacterium (assembly GCA_963707155.1). GTDB lineage: Bacteria > Desulfobacterota > Desulfuromonadia > Desulfuromonadales > BM103 > M0040. Next base: position 24,160 of record CAVPPD010000010.1, read on the forward strand.
GGCGATCATATTGTCGGCATCGACGATGACACTCTGGCAAAAACCACGGCTCGGTTCCTGTCAGCGGCGGGTGTTACGATTGCCCTCGCCGAATCGTGTACCGGTGGCCTGATCGCCAAGCTGCTGACTGACCAGCCTGGCTCTTCGGCATTTCTGGAGCGCTGTGTCGTCACCTATGCCAACTCGGCAAAACGGGATTGTTTAAACGTCGCCCAGGCAGTACTCGATCGACATGGTGCCGTCAGCGCCGAATGTGCCGAGGCTATGGCCAAAGGTGTACAGGCCGCAGCTCGCACCGATATCGGTCTTGCGGTTACCGGCATTGCCGGCCCGGACGGTGGCACCGTCGACAAGCCGGTCGGCACCGTCTACCTGGCCATGACCAGCCCTTGGGGGATGCGCCTTGAGCGGTTCCATTTCTCTGGCGACCGTGACCAGGTCCGCCTGCGCACAGCATGCACAGCTCTCGATTGGCTGCGTCACCTGGCCATGTCCCGCCTGGCGGCCCAGGGGCAGGAGCTCTGATCATGGCAGCAGCTGCGCTCGTTATTTCGGTCATCGGCATCGCTTTGGCCCTCCTCTGGGGCCAACGGCAAAAGGTCCGGGCCAGGGCGGCCGAGGACAAGCTGCTGGCGAGCGAAGACTCCAACCGGCAGCAGCTGGCCCAGCTCGAGAATTACCGCAGCCGTGACCTGCAGCTGATTCAAGCCTCCGGGGAAGCCCTGTTTATCTTTGACCAGGAGGACGGTTCGCTTCTGGAGATCAACCGTAAGGCGGAGGATCTGCTGGGCTACACGCAGGGATCAGTGTCACATCTGACGTTTAGGGTTCTCTTCTCCCGTGAGCACCGGCAACGTGTCTTGCGGATGATCAGTACCGTCATTCGTAAAGGCGAGGCGGAGGCCAGCGACATTAAGTTTCGACGCAGCGACGGCACCCAGTTTATCGGAGAGATAAAGGCCAGAACCGGGAGAATGCGGAACCGCCCGGTTGTCTACGGCACCTTTCGTGACGTCACCCAGACGACCAACCTGCAACTTGAACTGCGTCGCCATAACCGGCACCTCACACTTCTGAATGAAATCTCCCAACGGGTTGCCGAAGGTCATGACCTGCAGAATACGCTTGAGATCATCCTCGATGAAGTCATCAATAGCCTCTCGATATCAGGTGGCGGGATTTTCCTTCTCGACCAGAGTGGCACGGAGATGAAGCTGGCCCTGCATCGCAACATCCCTGACGATGTCGTTGCGGATCTGGGCAGGATAAAGCCGGGAACAGGGCTGGCCGGGAAAGTTGTTGAGACCGGACGCCCGCGTCTCTCCACCAACCTGCAAAAGGACCATCGCCGTATCTCCGCCGCAGTCTTTGATGACCAGTGGAAAGCGTTCCTGGCGGTGCCTTTTATTGCCGGCGAAAAAACTCTGGGTGTGCTTTTCATCTTTGATCGTGGTGAACGGATCTTCAGCCGCGAGGATGTGCGACTGATCCAGGCGATCGGCAGGCAACTCGGGCCACTGTTGAAAAACGCTGAGCTCTATAATGAGCTGCAGTGGCAGTACCGGCTCAACTTTGCCAGTCTGCGCGAACTGGAACGGTCCCGGGCCACCCTGCGTGACAACCTGGAACAGCTCGAGCAGCATCACAGGACCCTGCAAACCCTGAACCAGATGAAAAGTTCTTTCCTGGGACTTGCCTCACATGAGCTGCGCACTCCCTTGACCACCATCCTCTCGGGAGCCGAATTTCTGCAGAGCGAAGCAGAAGAGGTGCTTGGGGACAATGAGAAACGGGTTCTGGATGTCATCATGCGCAGCAGCCTGCGCCTCAATCACATCGTTGACGATCTTCTCGAAGCAGCCCGACTCGAAGCCAAGGCCCTCTACATGGCTCAAGAGGCCTTCAACCCCCTGCCGATGGTCAATGAACTTCTCTCCGACGCCAGGGCAAATTGTGAGCAACGCAAGTTGCGCCTTGAACTCCAGGAGTTCCCCGATGACACGATGCTCCGCGGCGATGTCCATCACCTGAAACGAGCTTTATGGAGATTGCTGGAAAACGCCATGAAGTTCACCCCTGAAGGTGGTTCGGTACGGATTGCAGGACGATCGCTGCAGCAAGCGGAAGTCCTTTCCCTGACAAAAAACCTGAGAGCTTTTTCCGAGAGTTTTTTTGACAGGCCGCTGACAGAAAACTATCTGCAAATTTCGGTTTGCGACAGCGGCATCGGGCTCGAAAAGGAAGATCAGGTGCGGATTTTCGACAAATTCCAGGAAGTTGGCGACATCTCGGACCATTCTACCTCACAGGCCCGATTTGGTGGCAAAGGGGTTGGCCTCGGCCTGGCCTTGGTTAAGGGCATCGTCGAGACCCATGATGGTCTGACCTGGGTCGAAAGTGCCGGTCCTTCACGGGGCAGTTGTTTCTCCGTGCTTCTTCCCCTGGCCGACCGCCATGAGGGCCGATATGTCCTCGGTTAGAGCTTTTTGGGCGATCCCCTTGCCACAGCAGCTGAAGGTTTCCATCGGTGAGCTCCAGAGACAGCTCCGGACAGAGATAAAGGCGGTTCGCTGGGTGCGCCCGGACAACCTGCACCTGACCTTGCACTTCTTCGGTGAGGTTGATCAGGAAACCCTTGAAAAGATCAAGGTTTCTATGCTATCCGTTAGAGATTGCGGTCGGTCTTTTATGGTCGAGGTCAAAGGGCTTGGTGCCTTCCCGGATTTGCATCGGCCCCGCGTCATCTGGCTCGGCCTGGAACCCCAAGCACAGCTCAGACAACTTCAGCTGGACTGTACTGAAATTCTGCACCATACCGGAGTTGCGGTCGAATCAAGGCCATATTCCCCGCACTTGACCATTGGTCGATTGCGGCAAATACGGCCGGACTTGACCGCTCTTTTTAGCCCAGTCGGTCAAACACGGATTGGTCACTTGCCAGTCGACAGGTTGGTCCTGTATGAAAGCCGCTTGCACCCTGGTGGTGCAGAGCATAGACCATTACAAACGGTAGCCCTTGATGAGAACGATGATGCCTAGCGACAATCCAACATTGATATTGTGTGTATTTGCCCCAAAAAGGAGGGACAACTGATGGCAGAGACGGATCGTAACAGAGCGATAGAGCTGGCTATGGGCCAGATAGAGAAGCAGTTCGGTAAAGGCAGCATCATGCGCCTCGGTGAAGATGCGGTCCTGCCGGACATTAAATCCATCTCGACCGGCGCTTTGAGCCTCAACATCGCCCTTGGCATCGGTGGCGTCCCATGCGGCAGGATCGTTGAGATCTACGGTCCTGAATCCTCGGGGAAGACCACCCTGGCACTGCATATTGCCGCAGAAGCCCAGAAGAAGGGCGGGGTTGCCGCATTTGTAGACGCAGAGCACGCCCTCGATGTTCACTACGCAAAAAAGCTGGGCGTCAATACCGACGAATTACTCATTTCCCAGCCGGACACCGGCGAGCAGGCTCTCGAGATTGTCGAAGTCCTTGTCCGCAGCGGTGCCATCGATGTCCTGGTTATTGACTCGGTGGCCGCTCTTGTGCCCCGGGCAGAGATAGAAGGCGAAATGGGCGACTCGCACATGGGTCTGCAGGCCAGGCTCATGTCCCAGGCCTTGCGCAAGCTGACAGGGACCATCAGCAAGTCCAACTGCTGCGTGATTTTTATCAACCAGATTCGCATGAAGATCGGTGTCATGTTCGGCAATCCCGAAACCACCACCGGTGGCAATGCCCTGAAATTCTATGCGTCCGTGCGTATGGATATCCGCCGCATTGCTTCTCTCAAGCAGGGCCAGGACGTGATCGGCAACCGCACCCGGGTCAAAGTCGTCAAAAACAAAGTGGCCCCCCCCTTCAAGGAAGCAGAATTCGACATCATGTATGGCACTGGCATCTCACGCGTTGGTGACCTGGTCGATCTCGGCGTCGAGTGTAATATCATCGAAAAAAGCGGTTCCTGGTTCTCTTATGGGGAAGAGCGCATTGGTCAGGGGCGAGAGAATGCAAAGCAATACCTGACCGATCACCCCGAGACCGCAGCCGACATAGAAGCGAAGGTGCTTGAGCATTACGGCCTTAAACCTGCAGGCGATGCGCCTAAAGGAGAATAATTCATGGAACTCAATGAAATCCTGTCCGTTGGACTGAAATCCGGAGCCTCCGATATTCATCTCAAGGCGGGGCTGCCGCCGATCTACCGTATTGACGGTACGCTGCGGCCGTTGCCGAAGGCGCCTCGCATCACTCCGGAGCAAACGGAGAAAATCGTTGATGAAATCATGAACGATATGCAGAGAGAGCGTTTTGAGACGGCCTACGAGGTCGACCTGGCCTATGGAGTCCCCGGCCTGGGTCGCTTCCGCGTTAACGCTTTCACCCAGCGCGGCTCGATTTCAATGGTGTTCCGTGCCATTCCCTTTGATATCAAAAGCCTGGACGATCTGCTGCTACCTCCGGTCATCAAGAAGATGGCCATGGCCCATCGCGGCCTGATCCTGGTCACCGGTGCCACCGGCTCCGGTAAATCAACCAGTCTCGCAGCGGTGATCGACTACATCAACACCAACCGTAAGTCGCATATCGTGACGATCGAGGACCCGATCGAATTCCTCCATCGCGACAAAAAAAGCATCATCAACCAGAGAGAGGTCGGGACGGACACCAAGGGCTTTCAGCCCGCCCTGAAATCTGCCCTTCGTCAGGATCCGGACGTCATCCTGGTGGGTGAGATGCGTGACCACGAGACGATTGAAACGGCCCTGACAGCGGCAGAGACCGGTCACCTGGTGCTCTCGACCCTGCACACCATCGATGCGACAGAGACAGTCAACCGGATTATTTCGGTGTTCCCGCCGTTTCAGCAGCGTCAGATGCGTATCCAGCTGGCAGCCGTTTTGCGCGGCGTCATTTCCATGCGCCTGGTACCAAGGCTCGATGGCAAGGGGCGCGTTCCGGCGGTCGAAGTCATGGTTGCTTCAGCCAGGGTCCGTCAGATGATCGATGACAAAGAGCAGACCAAGATGTTGCCCGAAGCCATCCAGCAAGGTTTCGAGTCTTACGGAATGCAGACCTTCGATCAGTCGCTGATGGGACTGCTCAAAAACAAGATGATCAGTTACGAGGAAGCACTGCGCCAGTGTTCCAATCCTGACGATTTCAAACTGAAAATGTCCGGCGTTTCGTCAACGTCCGATCTCTCCTGGGATGCCTTCGGCGGGGAAGACGACTGAGGTTGGTGATGAAAGCTGGTTCAGCAATCGACCGCGCCGACCCCTGGCCGACAGCGTTGCGATTATTAACCGGACGCGACTACAGCCAGACCGAATTGCGGCGCAGGCTGGCTGATAAAGGATTTGCCCCGGCCGATGTTGACGAGACCCTGCAACGGTGCACTGAACTTGGCTACCTTGATGATGCCCGCTACGCCCTGAACCGGGCCACCAGTCTGATGACCCAGGGCCGTGCTGTCGGCTCCCGGATTCTGGTTGACCTCAAACAGCGGGGAATCAGCGAAGAGTTGGCCTGCGTGGCCCTGGAAAAGGCCCGTGAACTTTACAACGAAGAGCTGCTGCTGGCGGAGCTTGTACAGCGGCGGTTCCCGAATTTCAGCTACAACTCGGCCTCGGCGAAGGAGAGGCGGCGGGTCGTACATTTCCTCCAGAGACGGGGCTTTACCATCAGCCTCATCATGGATCAATTGACACGGAAAGGCTTTAGAAACAGACCATGAAAACAGGTAGTGAAATACGTCAACTTTTTCTGCAGTTTTTCGCAGATCGTGGTCACACGATCGTCGAATCCTCCTCTCTCGTGCCACACAACGATCCGACCCTGCTCTTTACCAACGCCGGCATGAACCAGTTCAAGGATTGCTTTCTCGGTCAGGAGAAACGGTCCTACATCCGCGCCGCCACCTCGCAGAAATGTGTCCGGCCGGCGGCAAGCACAACGATCTGGAGAATGTCGGCCGCACCGCCCGCCACCACACTTTTTTCGAAATGCTCGGCAATTTTTCCTTCGGTGATTATTTCAAGAAAGAGGCGATTGCCTACGCCTGGGAATTTCTCACGGTCGACATGGCCATAGACAAGAGCCGCCTTTACGTTTCGGTTTATACCGATGATGATGAAGCAGCGGACATCTGGCATGAGCAGGAAGGCGTTCCCCGCGAGCGGATTTTCCGTTTTGAAGAGGACAATTTCTGGTCTATGGGCGACACCGGGCCCTGCGGCCCCTGCTCGGAGATCTTTTACGACAACGGCCCTGAAGTGGGTTGCGACTCTCCAGACTGTGCCGTCGGCTGTGACTGCGACCGTTACATGGAGATCTGGAACAACGTCTTCATGCAGTTCAACCGTCAGCCAGACGGTGAACTGCTGCCGCTGCCCAAACCGGCCGTCGACACCGGCATGGGCCTGGAAAGAATCACCACGGTCATGCAGGGGGTCCAGTCGAACTACGACACCAACCTGCTTCGTGACATCATCGGCCATATCGAGAAGTTGTCCGGCAAAACCTACGGCGCCAACCTCGAAGACGACATCTCGATGCGGGTCATGGCAGACCACAGTCGTGCCACCGCTTACCTGATTGCCGATGGCGTCATGCCGAGCAATGAAGGGCGCGGTTACGTTCTGCGGCGGATCATGCGGCGCGCCATGCGTCATGCCAAAATGCTCGGCTTTGCCGACCCGGTCCTCTACAAAACAGCCGTCTTCGTCCTTGAGTTTATGAGAGAAGCTTATCCTCATGAGGCCGAGCGCAAAGGTTTCGTTGCCAAAATCGTCGAGAAGGAAGAAGAGCGTTTCATCCAGACCCTCGACAACGGCTTGCGCATTCTCAACGAGGAGGTTGAGAGGCTGCGTCAAAAGCAATCAAGCACCATCCCTGGCGACGCTACTCTTCAAGCTCTATGACACCTATGGCTTCCCCACCGACCTGACAGCCGATATCGTTGAGGCGGAAGGCTTCACCATCGACGAAGCCGGCTTTGAAACGTGCATGGAGGAGCAACGCAAGAAGGCCCGCAAGCATTGGAAAGGCTCGGGAGAGGAGGCCATCAGCGCAGTTTATCGCGAGCTGGTCGAGCAAGGCGTCACGGTTGATTTCATCGGCTACAACGAACTGCAGACAACCAGTCGTGTTGCCGCAATTTTGCACGATGGAGAACAGATCAGCCAGGCCAAGGCCGGAGATAAGGTCGAAATCATGACGGTCTCAACGCCTTTCTACGGAGAGTCGGGCGGCCAGGCCGGTGATCTCGGCACAATCAGTGCCCCGGGCCTGCAGATTGATGTTACGGAGACCAGGAAGCCGTTACCTGAGCTGATCGTTCATGTCGGCCAGGTGAGAGAGGGGGTTCTGCAGATCGGCCAGGAGGTGCAGCTTTGCGTCGATGCCGACGCCCGCCGGGCAACAGCCCTCAATCACACAGCGACCCACATCCTTCACGCCGTGCTGGTCGAAGTCCTTGGTGATCACGTCAAACAGGCCGGTTCGCTTGTTGCCCGGGATCGGTTGCGCTTTGACTTCAGCCATTTCACGGCGATCACGGCCGAAGAGCTGCGTCGTATTGAAACGGAAGTCAATCGCCGCATTCGTGACAACGACTCTGTAGAAACCCGGGAGATGGGTGCTGATGAGGCGATTTCAGCAGGCGCAACGGCCCTCTTTGGCGAAAAATACGGTGAGAGAGTCCGGGTTGTCAACATGGGCGATTTCAGCATGGAGCTCTGTGGCGGCACCCATACAGATGCCGCCGGGAACATCGGACTCTTTAAAATCATCCAGGAAGCGGGGATTGCTGCCGGTGTCAGGCGGATAGAGGCCGCGACCGGAAGCCGTGCCCTGGAGCTGGTGCAACAGCAGGAAGATTCAATCAGCCGCATTGCCAGCCTGGTGAAAAGCGATCGGCCACAGCTCGAGACCCGCCTGGGAAAAATGGTGGAGCGGCAAAAAGAGCTTGAACGCGAACTGGCCACCCTGGAAAGTCGGCTGAAAGCCGGTCAGGCGACTGATATCATGAGCCAGGTCCAGGAGATCGGGGATGTCAGGTTGCTGGTCGCCGAGGTGGATTCAACGGATGCCAAGGGCCTGCGGGAGATGGCTGACAAGCTGCGCGACAAGATCGGCTCGGGCGTCGTTGTCATAGGCTGCCCCCACGACGGCAAGGTCAACCTGCTGGCGGCTGTAACAGCCGATTTGACCGGACGCCTGCACGCCGGTAAACTTGTAGCGAGCCTCGCCGCTGATGTCGGCGGTCGTGGTGGTGGCCGTCCGGATCTCGCCCAGGCAGGTGGCAGCCAACCAGAAAAACTGGCTGAAGCCTTGAGCAAGGTCGCCGGTCTGGTTCGTGACGCACTGAAGCCGTAGCCAAAGAGCAGACCCTGACGCAGCGCTTCAACAGCGGAGTAAAAATGCGATTAGAAGTGCGGGAAGAGGCTCAGCTGTTGCAACAGGCGAAGACGCCAAGCATCCTGGTTGTTGATGATGAGGCCATTATTCGTGACCTCTGTTCCCGGATTCTGAAGGACTATCGCATTCTTCAGGCGGAGAATGGCCAGGAGGCGTTACGGATTCTCGACCAGGAGACAGTCGACCTGATCCTGGTCGATATCATGATGCCGGTCATGAACGGGCTGGACCTGTTGCAGAGGGTGAAGGATGAGAACCCGGAGCAGTTGGTGATCATCATGACCGGGTTTGCCGACAAGGAGATTATCTTACGGGCCCTTAAAGCCCACGCCGATGATTTTATCCAGAAGCCGATCAACCTGCTGCAACTCAAAACGGCGATTATGAAGGCCCTGGAAACAAAGGCCCTGCGCCAGGAACTGGGTCAGCTGAAACGACTTGATCGTATCAAGTCGGATTTCCTGGGCCTCATCTCACACAAGCTGCGCACCCCCACAACATCCATTTCTCTCTTTATCCAGAACCTTGCCAGTGGCACTTTTGACCCGACTGACCCGGAATTCGCAACTGCGGTCGATGCAATCCGGGAAGAGTCCGAATACCTGGCTTATCTGATTAAGGATTTACTTTATTACAGCGACGTTATTCTGCGTGACAACTCCGAAACGATGACCCGTGAGAATCTCCAGGAAATCGCCGTGAACACTCTGGCCACGAAACGTGCGTCAGCTGAGAAAAAAAGGCTGAACTTGCAAAACATGCTGAATGGCCATTGGCCTGAGGTCATTATCGACCGTCAACGCATCGTTTTCGCTTTGAACGCACTGCTCGAGAATGCGATCAAGTTTACCCCGGCCGGTGGCGAGATCACTCTCTCCGGAGAAGTCAGCGAGACGGAATGTTCTTTGACCGTAGCCGACAACGGACCAGGAATCCCTGCCGAAGAAAGAGCCAAGATTTTCGAGAAATTTTACCAGATCGACCCGCAAAATACCGGTCAGATCCGTGGCTTCGGCCTGGGCCTCTTTTACGCCCGCCAGTTTGTGCGAGACCACGGCGGCACCATCACCCTCGACAGTACGCCAGGGGCAGGAACCAGGGTCACGATCAGCCTGCCTCGCCCGGCGGCCGAAACCTCGGATTAAAAGTCCGTTCTCTCTGACTCGTCACGCACTTGCAGGCCGCATGACAAAGGGCGCGACAATTCTCCCTGCAGTTGAATCGTTCGTGTGCGACAATTAAACCGTGACCACGGCAAATTCCCCGCCCCGTCGCTGTCCCATCCGCAGCCATTTTACTTTGCCTGTTTGCACGCTTATGTTATATTCGTAACATTTTTCGTCAGGCGATAGATAAGGTAAGAGAAGGGTACAAAATGTTCAAAGGGACAACGATTCTTTGCGTGAGACGTGGTACTCAAGTCGCCATGGCCGGTGACGGTCAGGTCAGCCTCGGCAACACCATCATGAAACATACCGCCAGAAAGCTCAGGCGGATGTATGATGACCAGGTCATCGCCGGTTTTGCTGGCAGCACGGCTGATGCATTCACCCTTTTTGAAAAATTTGAGACCAAATTACAAGAGTACCGCGGCAATCTGCAGCGGGCGGCAGTCGAATTGGCCAAGGAATGGCGTAAAGACAGGATCTTGCGCCATTTGGAGGCACTTCTGATCGTTGCTAACCAAGAAGCGACCCTGGTCATTTCAGGGGTCGGCGACGTCATTGAACCGGAGCACGGCATTGCCGCAATCGGTTCAGGCGGCGTGTACGCTCTGGCCGCAGCCCGTGCCCTGAGGAGCAACACGGATCTGCCCATGGCCCAGATTGCCGAAAAGTCTTTAAAAATTGCTGCGGATATCTGTGTTTACACCAACGACCAGATCATCGTGGAGACTCTGCCGTGAACAACTTTACACCCCGGGAGATCGTCTCCGAGCTCGATCATTATATTGTCGGCCAGAACAATGCCAAACGCGCGGTCGCCGTCGCTTTGCGCAACCGCTGGCGCCGCCAGCAGGTGCCCCCGGATCTCCGTGAGGAGATTGCACCGAAGAACATTATCATGATCGGTCCGACCGGGGTTGGTAAAACCGAAATCGCCCGGCGTCTGGCACGATTGGCCCAGGCTCCATTTATCAAGGTTGAGGCCAGCAAGTTCACCGAGGTCGGTTACGTCGGCCGTGATGTCGAAAGCATGGTGAGAGACCTGATCGAGCTGGCCATCCTGATGGTCAAGTCCGAGGAAGCGGAGAGCCAGCGGATCAAAGCGGAAGATTTGGCCGAGGAGCGCCTCCTCGACATGCTCCTGCCTGGAGAGAAGAACCTCGAGGAGAGCAGAGAAGGCGGCGGCAGGACCCGCGACAAGCTGCGTCAACTGCTGCGCATGGGCGAACTCAACGAGCGCATGGTCGAGGTCGAAACACAGGACTCCCAAATGCCGAGTATGCAGATTTTCGGTCCACAGGGCCCTGAAGAGATGGGCTTCAACATCAAGGAGATGTTTGGCAATATCTTCCCCAAAAAAACCAAGAACCGCCGCATGAAAGTTTCTGAAGCCCGGGAACTGCTGATTGAAATCGAGGCTGAAAAACTGGTGGACATGGAAAAGGTTCAGGCCCTGGCCAAAGAACGCACCGAGCAGAACGGCATCATCTTTATCGATGAAATCGACAAGATTGCCAGTCGTGAGGGCGGTCACGGGCCGGAAGTCTCCCGTGAGGGGGTACAGCGCGACATATTGCCGATTGTCGAGGGGAGCACGGTCAACACCAAGTATGGTCCGGTCAGGACCGACCATATCCTCTTCATTGCCGCCGGCGCTTTTCATGTCGCCAAACCATCGGACCTGATTCCGGAACTGCAAGGTCGTTTTCCAATCAGGGTCGAGCTTGACAGCCTTGAAGAGGCTGATTTCGTCAGGATTCTGACGGAACCCCACAACGCCCTGATTCGCCAGTACCAGGCGCTCATGGCAACGGAGGGCATCAACCTGGAATTCAGCGAGGAGGCGATCAAGGAAATCGCCAGAACCGCAGCCACTGTCAACCAGCGCACAGAAAATATCGGCGCACGACGTCTGCACACGATCATGGAGACTCTGCTCGAGGACTTGTCTTTCTCCGCTCCGGAACGGCCGGAAAAACGTTTCCCGATCGACGATACCTTTGTTCGCGAGCGTCTCTCGGCAATCGCTGACGACGAAGATCTCTCTCGCTACATTCTATAAACCGGAGCCTGGCACATGATGCAAGAACTGATCAATAAAGCGAACGTACTGGTCGAAGCCCTCCCCTGGATTCGCCAGTTTTACGGCAAGACTATCGTCATTAAGTATGGCGGTAACGCCATGGTTGAAGAACACCTCAAGGAAGGCTTTGCTCGTGACATCATCCTGATGAAATACATTGGCCTGAATCCCGTGGTCATCCATGGAGGAGGGCCACAGATCGGCAAAGTTCTTGCCGCGATGGGGATCGAATCGCGCTTTGAACAGGGTATGCGCGTCACTGACGCCCGGACCATGGACGTTGTCGAAATGGTCCTTGGTGGCAAGGTCAATAAGGAAATTGTCAATAATATCAACAAACACGGCGGTCGCGCGGTCGGCCTGACCGGCAAAGACGGCAACCTGCTCACAGCCCGCAAGCTCGAGATGAAGGCCGTCAATCCAGACACTCTGACCCCCGAGATTATTGACATCGGCATGGTTGGAGAAGTGGCTGAGGTCAACCCGTCGATTATCACCTCCCTGGAGGAGGCCAACTTCATTCCGGTGATCGCTCCGGTTGGCGTCGATGGCAACGGCCTGACCTATAACATCAATGCCGACCTGGTTGCGGGCAAGATCGCTGGAGCGCTGAAAGCCGAAAAGCTGATTCTCCTGACTGATGTCGAAGGCGTCAAGGACAAGAGCGGAAAGCTATTGAACACGATCGATGTCGGCGACGTTCAGGCCTTGATCAAGGACGGCACGATTTCTGGCGGCATGATACCGAAGGTGACCTGCTGTCTCGACGCCATCGCTGAGGGGGTCGAGAAGACTCACATCATCGATGGTCGAATGGAGCACGCCTGTCTGCTTGAGATCTTTACCGATCAGGGCGTTGGCACGGCGGTTGCGAAATTCAGGTAGGAACAGACCGTCAGCAGAAGAGATAACTCTCTAGATTTACATGGACAATCATGATGAGTAACACAGAAAAGTGGATCAAAAGAGCAGACAAACATGTCATGAAAACCTACGGTCGCTACCCGATCGTTGTCGAACGCGGCGAGGGCTGCAGGTTGTGGGATGTTGACGGCAAGGGTTATCTCGACTTTCTCGCCGGAGTCGCGGTCAACAGCCTTGGTCACTGCCATCCCCAGGTGGTTGCGGCCCTGCGCGAACAGGCCGGGCGACTGCTGCACTGCTCCAATTATTACCACATTCCCCAGCAGATCGAATTGGCTGAATGGCTCTGCAATCACTCATTCGCCGAGCAGGTCTTCTTTTGTAACTCCGGCGCCGAAGCCAATGAGGCGGCGCTGAAGCTGGCGCGCAAATACAGCTTTGAGAAATATGGCGAAAATCGCTTTGAAGTGATCACCGCCAAGGGCTCATTTCACGGCCGTACCATTGGCACGATCAGCGCCACCGGTCAGGAAAAGGTCAAGATGGGCTTTACGCCCATGCTTGCCGGCTTCAAGCACGTCGCCTTCGGCGAGGTGGAGGCCATGCACCAGGCCGTCACCCCGCAAACCTGCGCCATCATGCTTGAGCCGATCCAGGGCGAAGGGGGTGTCAACGTCCCCCCGCCCGGGTACCTCAAAGCCGTGCGTGACCTCTGTCATGAACATGACCTGCTGCTGATCTTCGATGAAGTCCAGGTCGGCTGCGGCAGAACCGGTTCCCTCTGGGCTTATGAACAGGAAGGAGTTTTACCGGATCTCATGACCCTGGCCAAAGCTTTGGCCGGCGGCCCGCCGATCGGTGCGCTCCTGACCACAAGGACGCTGGCGTCAAATCTTGGCCCGGGCACCCACGGTTCCACCTTCGGGGGGAATCCGCTGGTCTGCTCGGCTGCTCTGGCAGCGATGAAAACGATCAGCGAAGATGGGATTCTTGATCACTGCCGAGCCATGGGCGAGTACCTGACAGACAGACTCAGAGGCTTGCAGAACAAGTACTCGTTTATCAAGGAAATCCGCGGCCGCGGCCTGATCATCGGCGTTGAACTCGGCATCGAGGGTGGAGCCCTGGTCGTTGAAGCCATGCAGCGCGGCCTGTTGATCAACTGCACCGTTGGCAATGTCCTGCGTTTCGTGCCACCGCTGATCGTCAGCCGGTCTGAGATTGATGAAGCCGTGACGATCCTCGATGAAGTGCTGGCAACTGTCAGCTGAACAAATGAGCGTTTAAGGAGTCATTATCGTGAAAAAAGATTTTCTCTGTCTCAGCGACTGGAGCCTCGAAGCTCTGGAAAATATTTTTAAGCTGACCAGCGAGTTGAAATCGAAGCAGAAGGCCGGGTTAACACATCAACTTTTGGCGGGGAAGACCCTCGGCATGCTCTTCGAAAAAAGCTCAACACGGACCCGTGTTTCCTTCGAAGCCGGCATGTTTCAACTGGGCGGGCACGCACTGTTCCTCGCTTCAGGAAACACCCAGATGGGCCGCGGAGAGCCTATCAAGGATACTGCCCGTTGCATGGCCCGTTACGTCGATGGCGTTATGATCCGCACCTATTCGCAGCAGTCCGTAGAAGAGTTTGCCCGATACAGTTCCGTGCCGGTCATCAACGGTCTGACTGATCTTTACCACCCCTGTCAGTTGATGGCCGACCTGTTCACCGTCAGCGAACACAAAGAGAACTACCGGGAGCTCTGCTACTGCTGGATCGGTGACGGCAACAACATGGCCAACAGCTGGATCAACGCTGCCGCTGTGTTCGGTTTCGAACTGCGTGTGGCGACACCGCTGGGCTACGAACCGGACGCCGCAGTCCGCAAAAGAGCGGCCGATGCCGGCGCCAGGATAACCTACACCAGTGACCCGCGCGAAGCCGCTCGTGGAGCACAGGTCTTGAGCACCGATGTCTGGGCCAGCATGGGGCAGGAAGAGGAACAGCAGGTGCGTGCAAAAGCCTTCGCCGGTTACCAGATCAACATGGACCTGGTTGCCCTGGCCGATCCCGATTGCGTCGTCATGCACTGCCTCCCGGCCCATCGCGATGAAGAGATTACCGACGAGGTGATGGAGAGTCGCCACGCCATTATTTACGACGAAGCCGAGAATCGCCTGCATGTACAGAAGGCCATCATGGCGACGTTGATGGGTCAAGCAGACTAACAGAGCGGCGCCAGGCGCAATGCAGGTTGCCGCCCTGGATACGGGACGACATGGAGATCATCTGTCCATATTGTGAGTTTTCGAAAGAGGTTGATCCCGCCAGGGTTCCGGACCGTCCGGTCAGGGTGAATTGCCCGAAATGCAGCCGGGGGTTCTCCTTTGACAAAACGGGTCGGTCTGAGGTTCGGGCTGGAGAGAAGAACGGGACCTCGCCAAAGGAGACGGTCAGCTGCCCGGTTTGTGGACTGGTGCAGGACAAAAATGACAGATGTAGCAGTTGTGGCGTCATTTACACAAAACTTCAGGCACAGCGACGAGAGAACTCCCAGCAAGAGCACAGTGCTGACAGACTGAACGGCAACCTCGCTGAGTTGCGCCAGAAAGCCCTGTCCCAGACCCCTCAGGATCAGCCCAAGGCCGGCTTCTGGATTCGCGTGGTCGCGTCACTGCTTGACTCCTTTCTGCTCGGAACAGTGCAGTTTGTTCTGAGTTTCCTGATCAGCATGATTGTCGCCATGCTGGGAGTTGCAGCAGAGGGAGACCCTGCCATCAATACGGTCATCTGGTTGTTTGGTGCTTCGCTCAGCGTCGGCTACGCGGTCTTCTTTACCGGTTACTGCGGACAGACTCCGGGCAAGATGGCTCTGCGCGTCAAGGTTATTCGCACCGACGGCAGTCAGGTCACCTACGGCCGTGCCGCGCTGCGTGAAGTGCCCGGCAAATTCATTTCCAGCATCCTGCTTTGTGTCGGCTACCTCATGGTCGCCTTTGACAGTCAGAAACAGGGTTTACATGACAAAATCGCTGATACCTATGTGATAAAGTTATAAGACAAACCGCGCGAAGCCAAAGGCGCGACCAACTCTTGCGCCACGCGCCACTTAATGATCAAAAGGAGCATTCTTCAATGTCTAAACCGCAAATCAAAAAAGCCGTCCTCGCCTACTCCGGAGGTCTTGACACCTCGATCATCCTCAAATGGCTGATTGAGGAATATGGTTGTGAAGTCGTCGCATTTTCGGCCGACCTTGGCCAGGGGCAAGAACTTGACGGCATTCCGGAAAAAGCCAGGAACACCGGGGCCAGTGCCTGTCACATCCTCGACCTGCGTGAAGAGTTCACCCGCGACTTCGTCTTCCCGATGTTCCGCGCCAACACCATCTACGAAGGTCGTTATTTCCTCGGCACCTCGATCGCCAGGCCGCTGATCGCCAAGGCGCAGATGGAGATCGCCGCCAAGGAAGGCGCTGATGCCGTCTCCCATGGCGCCACTGGGAAAGGCAACGACCAGGTCCGCTTCGAGATCGCTTATTACCATTTTGATCCGGCCGTCAAGGTCATCGCCCCATGGCGCGAATGGGACCTGAACAGCCGCACGGCGCTGGAAGAGTATGCCAAGAAACACGGCATCCCGGTACCGACCAGCAAGAAGTTCCCCTGGAGCTCCGACCGCAACCTGCTGCACATTTCCTTCGAAGGTGATGTGCTGGAGAACCCCTGGGCAGAAGCCCCGGAAGAGATGTATGTGCTGACCGTGCGCCCGGAAGATGCGCCCGATCAGCCGGAATATGTTGAAATTGAGTTCGAGAAAGGTGATGCGGTTGCTGTCAACGGCGAGCGCCTGTCTCCGGCCAACCTGCTCGCAAAACTCAACACCCTGGGCGGCAAGCACGGCATCGGCCGGGTCGATCTGCTCGAAAACCGTTTTGTCGGCATGAAGAGCCGCGGCGTCTACGAGACCCCGGGCGGCACCATCCTCGAGGAGGCGCACCGCGCCGTCGAATCGATCACCATGGACCGCGAGGTCATGCACCTGCGCGACTCACTGGTGCCGCAATATGCCAGCATGATCTACAACGGTTTCTGGTTCGCTCCCGAGCGCATCGCCCTGCAGACCCTGATCGACCAGACCCAGCAGACAGTCAACGGCAAGGCGCGCATCAAGCTCTACAAGGGGCATTGCCGCGTGGTCGGCCGTGATTCCGACACCGACAGCCTGTTCAATGTCGACTTCGCCACCTTCGAAGCCGACCAGGTCTACAACCAGGCTGATGCCGAAGGCTTCATCAAGCTCAATGCCCTGCGTCTGCGAATTGCAGCGATGCAGAGAGAGGCAAAGAAGTAGTTCGCAGGCGAGAGCGCGTGGCGGGTCCTTTCCCGTCACGCGCTCTCGCACCATGCGGTACTTCGCATCTATGGAATTCAAAAAACAGTCGATCAAAACCTCGGTCGTCGCCTGCATCATCGACGACCAGGAGCGCGTCCTGCTGACCCGGCGCTGCATCGAGCCGTTCTGCGGCCAGTGGGTCATGCCGGGCGGCAAGATCGATCACGGTGAGCGTCTGCTCGAGGCGGTGCATCGCGAAGTCCGTGAAGAAGTCGGCCTGGAGATCCACGTGGACGGCCTGCTCGATGTCTATGAGCATGTCGGGGTCGGCGCAGCCGGCGACCACTACGTGATCCTCTACTACCGCGCCCACCCGCTCAGCGCGACCCTGGAGCTCAACGCAGGAGAGGTGACCGAGGCGGCCTGGGTGGCCACCGACGAGTTGCAGCGCTATGATATGACCCCGGGGACCCGACACATCCTCGCCCAGGTCCTGCCGGGCCGGGTGAGCGACCCCGGCGAACCGGAAGACGAACTGTTGAACCGGCTGCAGGTGGGCGGCAGCACCCCGGCATCGTGAGAAAAAAGCCATGTTCCGCATCGTAGAAAAACCGGTCAATCTCGAATTTCCGCGCGGACATCATCTGCACGCGCTGATCTGCCAGATTGCCAACCACCTGCAGAAGCAGGATTACATCTGCCTGATCAGCGACCCGGACGAACAGTGGCAGCAGATCCGCTCGATCTTCGACCTGGTGGCCAGCGGTGACAGCAACCTCAGCCGGCTGCACTTCCTGGTTCTTCCGGAAGCCGCCATGCCCTACGCCCGGGTCGACGATCTGCTCGCCCTGATCGATCGCCAGCGGCAGAACAACAGCGTCACCATCTTCGGTCTCGAGCATATCGACCTGGCAACCTACCTGGAGCTGCTCGAGCGCTACGCCGACGACAACGCCGAAGCGCTGGCCAGTGTCCGGGAAGATTTCGCCGCCGCCGATATCGCCGGGGTCCCGGTCAACTGCTGCGTCACCGCGGTCAAGGAAGCCGACGGCCGACTGCGGGTCTTCATCCAGGCCAAGAGCCACCCGTTCTTCGGCGAAGAGACCATCGACCTGTTCCACGACCTCTACCGCGGCAAAGTCTTCCCGATGCTGCGCTGCACGCCCAACGGCTTCAACTTCATGACCATGATCTGCCTCGACTACATCTACCGCGATCTCTACCAGTCGAACATCAGCGTCCTGATCGACAAGGCCAACGAGCTGTTCTACCAGACCCGCCAACGACTCGACCTGCTCTGCGTGCTGGAGTGCAACCCCAAGCCCGAGCACAAGGCGTTCCGCGACGTGGTCAACGGCTTTTACGGCGAGTACCTCGCCTACACCCCGGGGGTGCGCGACACCATCACGGTCTTCTGCAACAGCTCCGATGAGACCACCGGCTTCGGCAAGGACGCGAACTTCAACTTCGGCCGCTCCATGGTGATCATGCATCAGAGCCACAAGATCGCCCCGGCCGAAACCACTGAATACCTCAGCGACGATTTCGACGGTCTGCCGGTCTGCCGCATGCGCTTCGGCACGGCGAGTAGACTCTACTACTTCAACCTGCCGCTGTTCCACGAACTCGACCCGCGCACCACCCGCTTTCCGCTCAAGATTCACGCCATCTATCAACCGACAGATGGCGGCTGGGTGCGCTTCGGCGATCTTGACAACACCCTCGCAGACCAAAACCATGACTATGCTGCGGCGAGCAAACTCGACGCCGCCGACTCAGCAGAGAGGACGACAGACCGATCATGAGCGAAAAACTCTGGGCCGGGCGCTTCACCCAGCCGACCGACGCCTTCGTCGAGGAATTCACCGCATCGATCAACTTCGATCAGCGCCTTTACCGCTACGACATTCTCGGTTCGATAACCCACGCCCGCATGCTCGCCCGGCAGGGGATTATCGCCGACGACGAAGCCGAGACCATCGTCACCGGGCTGAACGAAATCCTCGCCGAGATCGAGGCCGGCCAGTTCTCCTTCTCGGTGGCCCGCGAAGACATTCACATGAACATCGAGGCGCGACTGATCGAAAAGATCGGCTCGGTCGGCGGCAAGCTGCACACCGCTCGTTCGCGCAATGACCAGGTCGCTCTTGACGTCCGCTTCTATCTGCGCGACGAGGTCGACGCCATCTCTGCAGCGCTCAAGACACTGCAGTCAGGCCCTGCTCGATCAGGCCGAAGCCAATCTCGATGTCATCATGCCGGGCTACACCCACCTGCAGACCGCTCAGCCGGTCCTCTTCGCCCATCACATGCTCGCTTACGTGGAGATGCTGGCCAGGGACACCGGCCGCCTCCGCGATCTGCGCAGCCGGCTGAATCTGCTGCCGCTCGGCGCCGGCGCCCTGGCGGGGACAACCTTCCCCATCGATCGCGAGTGGGTGGCTGAACAGCTCGGCTTTGCACGGCGTCACCCGCAACAGTCTCGATTCGCGTCTCCGACCGCGATTTCGCCATCGAGTTCTGCAGCTTTGCTTCCATCATGATGATGCACCTCTCGCGACTCTCCGAGGAACTGATCCTCTGGTCGAGCGCCGACTTTGCTTTCATCGATCTCTCCGACGGCTTCTGCACCGGCAGCTCGATCATGCCGCAGAAGAAGAACCCCGACGTACCAGAACTGGTGCGAGGCAAGACCGGCCGGGTCTATGGCAACCAGTTCAGCCTGCTGACGCTGATGAAATCCCTGCCTCTGGCCTACAACAAGGACATGCAGGAAGACAAGGAGCCGCTCTTCGACACCATCGACACGGTCCGCGGCTCGCTCAAGGTCTTCGCCGAGATGATCGCCGAGATGACCATCAATGCCGCGAGCGGATGAGAATTGCTGCCGGACGCGGCTTCTCCACCGCCACCGATATCGCCGACTACCTGGTGCGCAAGGGGCTGCCCTTCCGCAACGCTCACGAGGTGGTTGGTAAAACCGTGCGCTACTGCGTTGAAAACGACAAGGACATTCCGGAGCTGACCCTGGACGAGTTCCAGCAGTTCTCCACTGACATCGATGCCGATATTTTCGAGTACGTGACCCTCGAAGCCTCGGTCAATGCCCGCAAGGCGACCGGCGGCACAGCCCGCTGCGCTGTCGAGAAGGAACTCGTCCTCGCCCGCCAGGCGCTGCAGGAACCTTGACCATGAAGATTCGCGGGTTTGCAAGATTTGCCACGACCTACGTCCCATATACAGCAGTCCTCGCCACAATCGGTGTCCTGATGATTGTGACGCTCACTGCCTGCGGTAAAAAAGGAGCGGTCCGTCCAAAACTTGACTCCCTTCCCCAGGCCCCCGCAGAGGTGACGCTGCAACAGCGAGGTCATTTTTTCGTGCTTGGCTGGACAATTCCGACGACGAACCAGGATGGCAGTGACGTCGAAGACCTTGTCGGTTTCCGCATCAGGCGCCTCGGTTATGATCCCGCCGATGGCTGCCCGACTTGCCGCGAGCCACAGCAGGAAGTCAGTCTGATTGAGCT
Organism: uncultured delta proteobacterium; assembly: GCA_963707155.1. GTDB lineage: Bacteria > Desulfobacterota > Desulfuromonadia > Desulfuromonadales > BM103 > M0040. Next base: position 44,545 of record CAVPPD010000010.1, read on the forward strand.
TAAGTACCCAGCTCAGTCGCAACGTATCGGTGACCGGATTTACTGGCGCGATCATGACATTCAGATCCCTGGCGGTTATCGCTACTCCATAGCGCCCGTCATCATTGGCAACCATGAGGGACCGGCCGCCATGGTTCATCTGGAGGCGCAACAACCTCCGCCATCGCCAACGGCCTTGAGCGCAGAGGCTGGCGACTCCCGGGTGGCGTTACAATGGACAGCTCCCGTTTTACCCACGGAGATGGAGCTTGTCGGCTACAACCTTTATCGCCGTCAGGCCAAAAGGCCGTTCCCCATCGTTCCAGTGAACAGCGAGCCCTTGCAAGTGACAGAGTTACTTGATCGCGGGCTTGATAACGGCCGTGCATACGAATACCGTGTCAGCGCGGTGTTTCGTTCCGGCGACCAGCTGCTGGAAAGCATGGCAAGCCCCGGAGCCCTGGTCACGCCGCAGTAAAGACGCTGATACGCTCTTTACATCAGTCTACTGCTATGTTACCTAGAGTCATGATTCGATCAGAAGTTTATGCAGCTATCCGGGGAAACTTTCGGTTCGAAAACCCCTCTGCCTCGTGACCCTTTCAAGGAGTTAATTATGTTCAGTGGATCCATGGTGGCTATCGTCACACCCTTTGACAATCAGGGGAATTTTGCCGAGGAGACCTATCGTCAGCTGATTGATTTCCAGATCGAGAATGGCACTGACGTGATCGTCCCCTGTGGCACGACCGGAGAGTCGGCGACTCTCGACTTTGACGAGCACGAATACGTCATTAAAGTCTGCCTCGACCAGGTTAACAAGCGGATTCCGGTGATCGCCGGTACCGGCGCCAACAACACCGCGGAAGCAATTCACCTCTCGAAAAATGCCAAAACCATGGGCGCCGACGGCTTGCTTCTGGTCTGCCCCTATTACAATAAACCTTCCCAGGAAGGGATTTACCAGCACTACAAACGCCTGGCTGAAGAAGTTGCCCTGCCCCAGGTTCTCTACAACGTGCCAGGCCGTACCGGCGTCAACATGGCTGCCGACACCACTGCCAGGCTCGCTGAGTTTGCCAACATCGTGGCGATTAAGGAAGCCTCTGGCGATCTCACCCAGGTTGGCCAGATCCTGGCGAAAGCCGGCGACAAGATCGACGTCATCTCTGGTGATGATTTTCTGACCTTCCCGATGATGTGCTGTGGCGCCAAAGGGGTTATCTCCGTGTCTGCGAACGCGATTCCAAAGCAGGTCAAGGATATGGTCGAGGCGGTGCTCAATGGCGACTACATGATGGGGCGTAAGCTGCACCTTGAGCTGCTCGAGTTCCACACCGCCATGTTTATCGAGTCGAACCCGGTGCCGGTCAAGAAAACCCTTGAGCTGATGGGCAAGCTCCAGGCAAACGTTCGCCTGCCCCTGGTCGACATGGGTGATGCGACCCTTGAAAAGTTAAAGGCCGTTTTGAAAAAGTATCGCGTTATTTAGAAGGTTAAGAGATTTCAGGTTTCGGGGCCTGGTGCTGGCAAGGGTTCGCTGGCATCAGGCAGCCGATATCCATGAGGTTTACCTATGATCAGAGTTGCTGTTACTGGAGCCGCCGGCAGGATGGGCGGCCGTATTATTACCCTTGTCACAGAAGCCGACGGCTTGACCGTGGCAGGCGCCGTAGAGATGTCAGGACATGCCAGGATCGGCGATGATGCCGGCTACGTTGCCGGTTGTGGCGACCTCGGAGTCGTCATCACCGACTCCCTGGAACAGGCCTTGGCCAACGCCGATGTCCTGATTGATTTCACCTGGCCGGAAGTCACCCTGATGAACGCTCGAAATCTGCGCCAGGCTCGGCAAGGCGATGGTGGTCGGAACCACAGGCCTCAACCCGGAACAACGAGAAGTCCTCATGCAGACGGCCAAATCCTCAGCGGTGGTCTTTGCTCCGAATATGAGCGTTGGCGTCAACGTCTGTTTCAAGCTGCTCAAGGATATGGCTCAAACTCTGGGTGATGGCTTCGATGTCGAGATTGTCGAATTACATCACAACAAGAAGAAGGACTCTCCCTCCGGAACTGCAGTGCGCATGGGCGAAATCGTTGCCGATGCACTCGGTCGCGATTACGACAAGGTCGCAAACTATCACCGCGAGGGCATGTGCGGAGAACGCAGCCAGGAAGAGATCGGCATGCAGACTGTCCGTGGCGGCGATATTGTTGGTGAGCACACCGTCTATTTTATCGGCATGGGTGAACGCATTGAGCTGACCCACCGCGCCATGAGCCGCGATATGTTTGCCCGCGGCGCCGTACGCGCTGCCGGCTGGCTGGCAGGCAAAGATGCTGGGCTATACGATATGCAGGATGTTCTGGGGCTCAAATAGAAAATTGCGTAGGGGCGCAGCATGCTGCGCCCTGGTGTGACAAAATCAAAATCGGGCGCAACATGTTGCGCCCCTACATTTTTCCGGAGGCTCTAAACAATGGCACGTATCAACGACAATTATCTGAAACTGCAGGCCGGCTACCTTTTCCCGGAAATCGGACGCCGGGTTCGCGAATTCTCCGCTGCCAATCCGAGTGCAAAAGTTATTCGTCTCGGCATCGGCGATGTCACCCGGCCACTTGCGCCAACCGTACTCAAGGCATTTCACGCGGCCGTCGATGATCTCGGCACCAGTGAAAACTTCGCCGGCTACGGCCCCGAGCAGGGTTACGAGTGGCTCTCTCAGGTCATCATCGACAAGAGCTACAAGCCACTCGGTGTCGATCTCAAGACCTCCGAAATGTTCATCTCCGACGGCTCCAAGTGCGACTGTGCCAACATCCTTGATATCTTCGCCCTCAACAACACGGTGGCCATCGGCGACCCGGTCTACCCGGTCTACAACGACACCAACGTCATGATCGGCCGCACCGGCGCTGCCGACGACAAGGGCTACTACAAAGGCATCGTCTACATGCCCTGTACCGAGGAAAACGGTTTCCTGCCAGCGGTTCCGCAAGAGAAGGTCGATATCATTTATCTCTGTTCGCCTAACAACCCGACCGGAACCGTTGCCACCAGGGAGCAGCTCAAGAGCTGGGTCGATTACGCCAACGCCAACGACGCCATCATCTTCTTCGACGCCGCCTACGAGGCGTTCATCACCACCCCGGGCATCCCCCACTCGATCTACGAGATCGAGGGAGCGCGCACCTGCGCCATCGAGTTCCGCTCCTTCTCCAAGACTGCCGGCTTCACCGGTGTGCGCTGCGGCCTGGTGGTCGTACCCGAAGAGCTGACAGGAACCACCGAAAAGGGCGAGAGGTACAGCCTCAACAAGCTCTGGAACCGCCGCACTACCACCAAGTTCAACGGCGCCTCCTACCCGGTACAGAAGGCCGCCGCGGCGGTCTACTCGGAGCAGGGCTGGCTGGAGACCAAGGAGATCATCGACTACTATATGGACAATGCCAGGATCATTCGCGAAGGGCTCACCGCTGCCGGCATCACCTGTTTTGGCGGTGTTGATTCTCCCTACGTCTGGCTGAAAACGCCAGCCGGCCTGACCAGCTGGGATTTCTTTGATAAGTTACTCAACGAGTGTCACGTGGTTGGCACCCCGGGCAGCGGCTTCGGTCCCTCAGGAGAGGGCTACTTCCGACTGTCTGCATTTGGTGATCGTGACAATGTCACCACTGCCGTCAAAAGGATCAAGGAGAAGTGGGGGAAGTAAGGATTTTTATTTATGGAGCGGGCGCTTTCCCCGCTGCTTGCTGAGTACATATGAATGCCCCGGCCCAGGAACTGTGCCGGGGCATATGTGTCTAATACATATTGTCGTTCCCGCGCCTCTTCAAAAAGGTCATGCCCGTCGCGGTTAATACAGCCGATATCTCAGCGCCACGACATCACAGGCACTCAACACCTCGTAAAAAGCCCCCGGTGAACATCAGACCACACGCACAACGGTAAACGTTTGAGCGGCCTGACCAACGCCTGTCTGTATTTCTTCGCCGCAGCTTTTACCGAGTAGAGCGCGCCCCAAGGGCGACTCCGGCGTGATCACGATCCAATCGGAACCACTGTCAGTCAGCTTCAAACCCCCGGCATCCGGCCCCAGAAAAACCTGTCTGAGACGACCATCGTGCGCTTCCAGAGTGACTGCGGCCGTCAACCGGATCGGCGTTTCGTCGTTGAAGATGCGCAGCTCAAGCGTCCGGTAGCGCTCCAGCGATTGGCGAATCTCCTGGGCCCGGTTCGCCTGCCCTTGTGCAATGTAGGAAGCCTCCAGACCGGTGGTATCATACTTGTTGTCGGGAAGACACTCAGTGTGCGTTGCAGCAGCGTGTGCCGTCTTGGCCGCTGCAGTCAAGGTGTTCAGATCAGCGGTCAGGGTCGCAATGATGTCTCGCAAGAGATTTTCTTTATTCATACAGGAAGCTTCTCACAGGGAAACGCAAGCGAGCAAGAGGTGAACTCCCATTAGTCATCACATTTGAAACTTTCTGACTGGAAATAAGACCAACTTTTTAGTGTGGAATTTTTCTTTTCATCTTTTCTCTTGACATATATGACCAATAAGGTAAGATATCAATCACAGAGCATGATTCTTCATGGTCTACCTCCTAAGATAAACCCAAAACCCGTTGCCCCACAGTCACTCTCCTGACTGTGGGGCTTTTTTTATCTGCTCCGACTTGCGCTGGCTTGGAGTTCAGCCTCTTCGAGCCTTTAAACAGGTGTGTCATAAAAAATGGGCTCTGTTCTTTACCACAGCCTGTGACCGGGTATAATTATCCGCGAGTCATTAACCAAAGAAAGATTTTGCGGGCCTGCTGGGGCCTTCTGCGCTCTCCCGGAACAGGCTTTTTCTCATTTGACTAAACGATGCTTGGCTATCGTGCCGGACAGCAACAAGATAAGTAATCTTGATTTCACAACGGACCTAACACTTAGATGACCCAGGAGGCGCAGCGATGAGTATGATGCAGGAGTTCAAAAGTTTTGCGATGAGGGGCAATGTTGTCGACATGGCCGTTGGTATCGTCATTGGCGGTGCCTTCGGTAAAATTATCTCTTCGTTTGTCGCAGATGTGATTATGCCCCCAATCGGTGTTCTTGTTGGCGGCGTTGATTTCACCAATCTTGCAATCGTCATTCAAGAGGCTGCGGGTGATGCTGCTGCAGTTACAATCAACTACGGTAAATTCATTCAGTCCATGATTGACTTCCTGATCATTGCCTTTGCCATCTTCATGGTTGTTAAAGCGATGAACTCCTTGAAGAAAAAAGAGGAGGAAGCTCCGGCAGAACCTCCCGCGCCTTCGAAAGAAGAGCTCCTGTTAACGGAGATCCGCGACGCGCTTCGACAGAAATAACGGCGTGCCCGCAAATCCTTAAAGAAGAGGTCTCTACACGGAGGCCTCTTCTTTTCTTTGAGAGAGATTCACCAGCTCCTTCATTTCCTCGCAGCGACATCGTCCTTAGAAATTCCTCCCCGTCAGATGTGCCTGTTATGCTAATATCCCCTCCCTGAACAGGACACCCCGAAACTGCGAATTAAGGACAACTTGGCAATGCCAGAAACAGCAAAAGAGACGACCATCCAGATCCTGGTTGAAGAAACTGACTTGCAGAGTGAACAAGTCAGGCAGACCATCCTCCTGCTTGAAGAAGGCGCAACCGTGCCCTTCATTGCTCGCTACCGCAAGGAAGCAACAGGTGAGCTCGACGAGGTGCAGATCCGCCTGCTCCAGGAACGCCTCGAATATCACAACGCTCTGAACGAACGGCGTGAGACGATCCTTAAGTCGATTCAGGAGCAGGGCAAGCTTACCTCTGAGCTACGGCAGAGAATTGAGGCCACCCGGCAGAAGACCGAACTGGAAGATCTCTATTTACCGTTCAAACCGAAACGACGAACCAAAGCGATCATCGCCAGGGAGCGGGGTCTGGAACCACTTGCAGAACTGCTGCTGGCGGCGCGCGGCGACGGAGAAACGGCTCTGCAGCTGGCGGAACCGTTTATCGATGCAGTGCTGGAGGTTGCCACGGCCGAGGCTGCCATTGAAGGTGCCGGTCACATCCTCGCTGAACAGTTCGCCGATGTCGCAGAGGCAAGGTCGATGGTTCGCGAGCTGACCTGGCAGCAGGGGTTGTTCTGCTCCCAACCGGCCCGCGGCAAGGAAGAGACCATCAGCAAGTTTGAGATGTACTACGACTTCAGCGAACCGCTGCGCCAGATTCCATCGCACCGCATGCTGGCGATGCGCAGGGGAGAGAAGGAGGAAGTCCTTCGCTTGCGAATTGATGCTCCCGAGGAAGAGATTCTGGGGCGCCTCGCTGCGCTGTTTGTACCTCAAGGAAGCCGTTTCGCCGGGCTTTTACGTGACATTGTTGCCGATGCCTACAAACGCCTGCTGACGACCTCGATCGACCTGGATTTGCGCCTGCAGGCGAAAAAAGCCGCCGATGATGAGGCGATCCGGGTCTTCGCGGAGAATTTGCGCAACCTGCTGCTCGCCGCGCCGGCCGGCAGTCGTCGAGTTTTGGGAGTCGATCCCGGTCTGAGGACCGGCTCGAAGCTGGCGGCTGTTGACGCGACAGGGCGCTTTCTTGAGCATGTCACTATCTATCCGCATGTCGGCGGCGCGGGCAAGTTCGAATCCGCCAGAAAAGAGCTGCTGCGTCTCATACAGAATCACAACATCGAGATGATTGCCATTGGCAATGGTACCGCCGGGCGGGAGATGGACCAGTTTATCCGCCTCTGTCTGAAAGAGGCCGGCCTGAAGCTGCAGGTGGTCATGGTCAGTGAAGCCGGGGCCAGCGTCTATTCGGCCTCCGAGATTGCCCGTGAGGAGTTCCCGGAGCTTGATCTGACCGTGCGCGGAGCGATCTCAATCGCCCGCCGTCTTCAGGACCCTCTGGCCGAGTTGGTCAAGGTTGACCCGAAGAGCATTGGTGTCGGCCAGTATCAGCACGATGTCAGTCAGACGGCCCTGAAAAAGTCTCTGGATGAGGTGGTTGAGTCTTGTGTCAACTACGTTGGCGTCGACCTGAACACCGCCAGCTGGGCTCTGGTCAGTTTTGTTTCGGGCATCAGCGAATCGCTGGCCAAGGCGATTATCAGCTATCGTGACGTTGAAGGTGCGTTTACACGACGCGACCAGCTCCTCAAGGTTCCGCGCTTTGGCAAGAAGGCTTATGAACAGTCCGCCGGTTTCATGCGGATCAGAAACGCAGAGCAGCCGCTGGATAACACTGCGGTGCACCCTGAGCGCTATCCGTTGGTCGCGCAGATGGCCTCCGACCTCAGTGTCTCAGTGCCCATGCTGATCGCTGAACCGACGTTGCTTGACACGATGCGACTGGAACGGTATGTCGGCCCTGATATCGGTTTGCCGACATTGCGTGACATCGTGAGCGAATTGAAGAAACCGGGACGTGACCCGCGCGCGACCTTCGTCACAACCAGCTTTCGCGAAGATGTTATGGACATCAAAGATCTCAGGGAAGGCATGACTCTGAACGGTGTCGTGACCAATGTCGCGGCCTTCGGAGCTTTTGTCGATATCGGTGTCCATCAGGACGGCCTGGTACACGTCAGCCAACTTGCAGACCGGTTTGTTAAAGACCCGAACCAGGTGGTTAAAGTTGGTCAGCAGGTTCAGGTCAGGGTTCTGTCGATTGACCTGCAACGGAAAAGGATCGGTCTGACGATGCGCAGAGGGGAGCAGGAAAGACCACCAGAGCAAAGAGAGCGGGACAGGAAACCACAACCCGAAAAAAAAGCTGCTCCGTCATCGGGCGCGATGGCAGAAGCACTGGCAAAGTCGGGCTTCAGGGTCAAGAAGTAGCGGTAACGGCTGGGCGCTCCGGGGTTACTCAAGAGGAACAACCGGGTCAACATTTTCACGCAGACTGCGAGCCAAAAGTTCAAAAGCCAGGTCCAGGTCAGTCTCCGGGTTGAGCGTTGAGCCCAGCAAACGAACCAGGGAGGCCCTTTTCAGAAGACGGTCATCGTAAACAGCTTGCGGGGCAAGTCGACGTAACTCATTCTTCAGATGGGTAAAGTTCAGGTCGCGGGTAAACTGCATCGCGTCGCCTAGGCCGTCGTAGCTCATCTCCGCCCGGTTAAAAACCATCTGCAATCCACCGGACGTATACAACCTGAGCGTTGCATCACGCTCTTCGCTGTTCACAGTCTTCTCTTTTGTAACCTTCTTGGTCATCGGCACGCCGCCTGCGAGCAGGGTTTTGCCGAGACTGAATTTACGCTCAGTTTCTTTCGTGACTGTTTGCGCCGAACCAAAACTGCAAGTCGCAACCAGTAGCAGGTCAATCGCAGTGTAATCAATATCGCAAAAGGTTCCGTCAAATGATTCAACTCGCAACAGCTGTGGCCCCGGTACAAAACGACGGACACGGAAGGGTTGAAGCCGATCGCGTACGACCGTTGTATCAATCACCACTGTAGGAATCCCACCATTTAACAACTTGTTCGCCAGCGTCTCCGCTTGATGTGAATCAGCAAAACTGGCGAGGACCGCCGGCCCACCAGCGGAAATCTTTTGTCGGGCTTCAAAAACCAGGGTGCCGGTCACTTCGGCAATGGTCCTTGCGACGTCTGCTTCCTCTGTTTGCCAATTGTGAATTGCTACAAGATGCATCTAGCTCTCCGTTCAAGGACAGGTGTCAAGCCTGCAAAGTCGTGGATTTATGATAGCTTAAAGACATAAAAAGAAAAAGGTGACAATCACTCTCTCTTTTTGACGGCCTTTTCAAATAATGGCTGTGCGTTTGAACAGAAGGAGAAGACGCGATGAAGAAGATTCTGCTTATTGATGACGATCGGCTCTTTCTCGAATTTTTGACCAGCTATGTGGGTGAACATTACCCTGATTTGGAAATCCTTGCATGCAATGACTCGCTGCAGGGGCTGGCTCAGATCGACGCTGATCTGGACCTCCTTTTACTTGATCTGGAGATGCCAAATCTTGACGGCGGTAAACTGCTGGCTTATGCGATTGAAAAAGGCGTTGACAGAAAGCGCATCATCATTCTGTCTGGTCGAGATGCAGAGTATCTGCACAAATGCTTCCCTATGGGACAATGTCTGGCCGTGTTAAATAAAAATGAAGCCCGGCAAAAAGTGGTTCTGGATATGGTTTTTGATTCTCTGCAGAAGAAAGCAGAGGAGTAGATCAGAAGGAGCCGCTTGAAATTGTCGTCCACCATCCCCGATTTTTCCCTCGAACGAAGCCAGCGGTGAGCTGTCTCCACTCAACGATTTTCCCGAAATTCTCTCATAAAACGGAAATTAATTTTTTCAACAGGCCGATAAACAGCCATTCAGTTCACAATATCCTCGACAATTAACATGTAATAACAGTTACTTATAATTATTTTGCTAAAAATGAAAATAATTTAATATTTATTGTTGACATGAATATTCTTTAATGTTAAAACTTTAATCAACAACGAGGAACAACTCGAACAAACATCGATCAGGAGGACATCATGAAAACTCAAAGCCGCTTTATGGATAATGTAAAAAATAGCTACCTGGTACTCGTCATTGCAGCACTCGGTGTCTTCGCCTTCATCTCCGCCGTACTCATCGCCTGGCCGGCACTCGCTTACATCGGTGCGAAGCTTTTTAACTAACCCTTAACAACCAACCCTCCCAGAACTGGGAGAAACCATAGGAGAAACATCATGACCACCGCAGCCAATATCATCAACAATGTCAAAGCAAGCTACACCATCGCAATCATGAGCATCCTCGGCGTCTTCGCCTTTGTCTCGGCGGTCCTGATCGCCTGGCCAGCCCTGGCCTACCTCGGCGCCAAGATGTTCAACTAAAAGCAGCGCAGTCTAAGTTCAGACTGCTCTGAATAAACAAACAAAAAGGCCGTCCTCTTCTGAGGAGCGGCCTTTTGCTTTGTGCGCCCGGCAGCCAGAAAAAGTGAGGGTCAACAGGAACCTCTCTCTTTGCTCTTAAGCGACGAGCAGGTATAATTGATTCAACTTGATGTGTGTCGATATCTGCAAAAACACAGAGGAGGAGAAGATGAAGACCGTTCCAGTTCTCTTGTTTTTAGTCTCACTCTCTACATATGCGACTGCCGAGATTTACAAATGGGTCGATGAAAACGGCCATCACAACTTTTCTGATAAAGCCCAGTATGCTCATGATGATCTTTATGTCCCAGAAACAGTGATCTCCTCGTTCGAAGGAGATCGTAGTGGTCGATCTTTGGGGGACGGAACAGCGAGACAACCGAAGATGGACACTTATGCCAAAAGAAAAGGGATCAAGGATCTGGAACGGGTTGAGGATCGCCAGGTCGAAGAACCTGTCGCCTCTCTGGACAGGGCGCTGAAAAGAGAGAGGCGACTTGACACAGGCTCCCGTTCCTCTTCCAAGGCCACGAAAGCTTTTGCGAAGACGCGCAGACAACATGAGAAACAGGCAAATTATGATGGCTATGGTAGCGAACTTAGCCGCTATCAAAATGCCATCATCATGAAAACTCACAATAGTGTTCTCAAGGGTGGGAAGATGGAGTACTGGAACGGCCTTGATGACTATTATTACAAGAAACAGTATCGAGGTAATCCATGGCAACATCGCTGGTAAATATTTTGCAGAACAATAACTTGCATCTGGGACCATATCACATCAGTGCTTTTCATTTTATGGGGTTCAGCAATCAACACGTTTCTGCGATGACTTGGTCAATCTGCGCCTGTTTGTTCTCGTCAAAGAGCTGGGAAACTGTCATCTTACAGTCCGCTGGCATCGAGTGAAGCCTCAATTTCCAGTGAGCGTAATTTGAGTACCATCTTGCGGCGGACTGCGGTGGGAATCTCGACATGCAGACACTGGGTCTCGGGGTTGAGTTTGCGCGCGGCGATGCGCTGCAGGGCGTTGGCCCCTGCACCCGGCAACCAGCGCAGGTCTTCGTTGGGTATAAAGGATCGTTCTTCACCTTCGAGCAGGCTGTCAGTATCGACCCGCGGGTCGATTTGAGTGCCAAGCAGTTGCATGCCACCGAGCAGTGCGAAATTAAAGCAGTGATGGGCATCTGAGCAGAACTGCACGTACATCTCTGCAGAGAGATCGCGCACCAGCGCCAACCCATGTCGCATGGCTGCATGGGGCTGAAGATAGTAGACGTCTTTTTTCCGGTGCAATTGACCGATCTGGTCCGGTTCCCTAAAAGGCGGCAGTCCACCGAGTCCGACCACGACACGCCGATCATCACTGAACGTTCCAACGCAACCATGAATGTCAATCACCAGGTCCGGTAATGACAATTCCAGGGCAACCATGTAAGCAGGAAGCCCTTCCTCGAGCTTATAACAGTAAGGGTGACCGTGCTCGTCGATATACGGGTAGATAACATCAATATTGCTCGGGTTGAGCGGGACTCCCCAGGCCTCCAGCTGGGTAAGGTTTTCATCGGTTAAGGGCTCGCGCCCGGCGAAGCCGAGGTTGATGATTGCCGCACCGCCTTTGCCGGTGCGCAGAAAATAGAGCGTTACCTCAAGGGTGTGTGGATCGTAAGGGCCATGGCTTGCGGTGATTAATGGACGCTGCTGGCGGCTTTCAGGCTGCAGGTTGCGCAACAAAAGGACACCGCCTGCGGCATCCGGTAGATAACGTCCTTCAAAGTCGGGAAGGGCGTGACCGCAGGGTTGCCAGCCGCTATCCCTGAGCGGTGCTTCAGCAAAGAAGCGCTGCAGAACTTCGTTGCGCCAGGAGGCGACAAAGCGCAGGCAGCGGTCCGGCAGGCGGTAATAGATGGAGTAGTGAGCGGTGTCGATGTAGATGCGGGCTTGCAGACGCTTCAAGAGTACCCGGTTGTAATTATTCTGGGTGCTCTTCAGCAGGCGCTCAGTGATCTCCGTCATGGTTGCAAAGGTTGCTTCTCCCGGCATCTCGTCGAGCAATTCAACCCGTTTCAGTTTGCTGTAATCCTCCTGACCGATTTCGACTTCAAGACGGTTCAGGTGACGCTGAAAAGGAACGGATTCATCAACTTCAAATTGGCTGAGGAAGAGTGGAGATATGGTCGGACGTTCGGCAGTCATTGCAATTCCAGTGGACATATTATCGCGAAACCAGTTGTTTTAATCTTACAGAGTTTTTCCGGTTTGTCGCAAGTCATGCCGCGGACTTTGTGAAAGGAGGCAATTATTCCTGGTCAGGTTGCTTGCGAATACGGCCTATGGAGAAGAAGATGCCGACGATGCAGAGTGCCGAGAAAGTCAACAGTGCGCTATGCATACTGGTGAGAAACTGGGCCTGAGTTTGCGGTGTCACCGCGTGCCCGGCCATGAAGATGGAAAAAATGATGGTGATAATCGTCATGCTGATCATCATGCCCAGGGTACGCATGGTGCTGTTAAGGCCGGAGGCAATGCCGAGGAAACGTGGCGGGACACTGCCCATGATGACGCTGATGTTCGGTGAGGAAAACAGCGCGAAGCCGAGTCCGAGGGTTGCCAGCATGATCATGATCAGGGCCATCGAAGTGGTGGTCGTGATGCTGGCAGCGATGGCGAGGCCTGCGGCGCAGAGGCCCATGCCGATGGTTGCCACGGTTGCTGCGGAGAAACGGTCGGCAAGTCGCCCGCAGAGTGGCGAGAAGGCGGTTTGTACGATCGGCTGAATAATCAGGATTGTCCCGGCTTCTCGCGGGTTCAGGCCTTTGACGTATTGCAGGTAAAGGCTCAGGAAAAAAGTCACGCCAAAGGTCGCGGCGTAATTCAGCATGGCCGCCAGGTTGGAGAAGGCAAACACACGGTTGCTGCGCAGCAGGTTGATATTCAGAAGGGGAAACTCGGTGCGCGATTCCAGGATCAGGAAGAGAACCAGGCCGCTGGCGCCGACTGCCGTGAGCAACCAGGCCCACAGGCCAAGGTCAAGGTTGGAGGCTCCGCAGATCAAAAGCAGAAGCGCTGCAGCATAGACCAGGCTGCCGCGCCAGTCGAAGGGTTCTCCCCTGGCTTCGGCCCACTCTCCGCGAAGCTTTGCACAGGAGACGGCGAAGGTAATGCTGCCGAGAGGAACGGCGAGGTAGAAGATGGAGCGCCAGCCGAACGTGGTCACCAGGACGCCACCGAAAGAAGGGCCCGCAGGAAATGCCGGCATAGACGCTGGCCACAGCGATGCCGAGGGCCTTGCCGCGCTCCGCCGGAGGAAAGACCGACACGACGATGGCAAAGGTGGTCGCCATCACCATGGAGCCGCCCATGCCCTGCAGAAAGCGCATGCCGATCATCGATTCAATCGACCATGCTTGGGAGAGGAGGCCGCCAGCGAGGGTGAAAAGGACGATGCCGTACTGGAAAATGCGGCGACGACCGTGGATGTCGGCCATTCGGCCCATGGCCAGCAGGAAGATCGACGCCGAGAGGACGTAGGTGGTTTCCACCAGGCCCAGTTGCATGGCGCTGGCGTTGAAATCATGGCCAATGGCAGGCAGTGCCACACCGACTGCCGACATCATGAAGGGCATGAGGAAGTGAGCGGTGCAGACCACCAGCAAAGTCGCGGAGCGGGAGACCTGGTCGGTCATCGAGCCCCCCGTCGTGTGTGGTGTTTGACGAGCAGTGGCTGACATTGATGTTGATCCGGGTTCTTCATCACAGATAGGTCCTGCCGCCCATGTAGGTTTTGGCGAAGAAGCTGGTTCGAAAGTTTTTCGATGCGCACGTTTTTACCGGTGCGAGGAGCGTGAATGAAGTTCCCTTCGCCGACATACATGCCGACATGGGTGACCCGTGTTCCCCCCTTGGTGGCAAAAAAAACCAGGTCACCCGGGCGCAGCTCCGCTTTGGAGACCCATTTGCCGGCGTTGAACTGGCTGCGCGACACCCGGGGCAGGTTGAGGCCGTTCAGGCGGTAGCTGACCATGGTCAGACCACTGCAGTCGAAGCCATCTTCAGCGGTGGTTCCTCCCCATCGATAGGGGATGCCGATGAACCTCCTGGCGGTTTTGACCAGTTCGTCACGCAGGTTCCCCTGGCCACTTCTCTTGATACGGGCGGCGGCGTAATCTTCCGGGAAAACGATAAAGAAGGTATCAATCAGCCCCTGCGCCTGCAGACTCTCTGCTTCACTGCGTGCCGGCTGGTAGCTGGCATGATTGGCAAAGCGTACCTTGTAAAGTCCTGATTCGTGGCGGAAGTAGTAGGCATCGATGCCGCGTGATTCGAGCCGTTGCTCCAGACGAACAGCATTGTCGAGGCTGGTAAAGGCCCCAACCTGAATTGAATAGCCCATCTGCTGCAAAGGGACCAGTTGCTGTTGAGTGGGGGGAACTTCTTTGAGAAGCGCCGCAATGGGGTCGGAGTTGTCAGGTCGGGATGTTGTTGAACAGGTTTTGCCCGCCATCTCCGGTGCGTGCTGCAGCCGACGGCAAGAACCACAACACGGAGGATGATGATGATTTTGCAAAGGTTGTTGAACAGAGGAGTCTCTGGCGACATGACAGGGGCATGGTCCTTTTGTGATGATTACAGGAAAGCTAGGCTAGCATAAGCGAATAACGGGAAAAATAAATAACTGCTTCATGCTGCTTTCAGATTTGGTCGGTTGCCTTGTCAGGGTTTAAGGCCGGCGGAGTGCTCGCGGCAGAGAAAAGACACCACTGTCAGATCAGAAGCGGCCGACGATAGAGGTGCAAGGTGACACCACACGCCATGTCGGCTTCCGGGAAATCGTCCCCGGGAGTAAACATGCCCGAGTTTCTCCGCCGCCGGGAAGTGAATCGCAAAGAGTTCGTCGAGATAGTCAGGGCCGAGGTCGGGTGCGTTGAGGCAGGCCAGAATTTCACCGCCGGGCTGACCAGTTCAGGCAGGGTGCGGACCAGCTTTGGCCAGTGATGCTCGGCGGTGAAACTTTTCCCCTGAGAGGCCGGTGGATCGCAGATGACCAGGTCGAAAGGGCCCAACTTGCGCAACTTGCTGAGGCTGCGGAAGAACTCCAGCGGCAGAAAGCTGGCCTGGCGCAGATCGATGTCGTTGATGCGATGGTTGAGTTTGCCAAGCTCCAGGGCGCCGCGATTCATGTCGAGATTGACGACCTGGGTCGCACCTCCGGCCAGCGCGGCGACCGAAAAGCTGCAGCTGTAGGCAAAGAGATTGAGAACGCGCTTGTCCGCCGCCCGCTCTCGAACCAGTTTGCGTCCTTCTGCCATATCCGGAAAGAAGCCGATATTCTGTGCCTCGCCGAGGCGCAAGCGGAAAGACAAGCCCTGCTTCCCGAGCGTCCAGATTCTCCGGTAACGTTCCCTGTAACAGGCGGCTCGGACCATTGGTCAAAAAGCGCTCCTGCAAAAGAATGGCGCGAGGTTCTTCCGGCAGTATCGTGAGGAGCAGCTGCGTCAGTTCATCCAGCCAGGCTTGCGAGCGTTGCCGGTAGAGGATGACCATGACGACCGGTGGGAAATAGTCGATCACCAGATCTTCGTAGCCGGCAAAGCAGTGTCCTCGTCCGTGAAAAAGGCGACGGGCTTCGCCGGAAAGTGGCAGGTGCTTGATGATTTCATTGCAGATGATCTGCATGAGAGTCGGCGGGGCTCGATAATCGCTGACGAAGCTGAGCTTGATCAGTATCTGACTTTGAGACGGTCCAGGGTGCGGTGAATATCTTCGAGGCTGAAGCCCTGCTTTTCGCAGCACATCTCGGACCAGGTTTCATACTGTTCGACCCGCATGCACGAGTTCTGCAACCAGGGCTTCTCGTCCGCTGAAATCTGGCGGGTTTTCGGCGACCTTCAGCAGCAACGGCACGATGAAATCGGGCAGCTCCCCTTCCGCATTCTCCCTCCGTGCGACGCTTGCCAGCTTCGCGAAAATATCCACGTCGGTTCTCCTTAAGTCAGAGTGCGGTCATGCCGAGACATGTCGTTCCTGAGAATAGCCGCTAGCAGAGGACGAGCACAAGGGGCGTTCGCTCAATTCTCAGGAGTTAAGTTTGACTTCGACCCGGATGGTAACGTATACAGGGGCGCTTTTAATCTGCAAGAACCTGTGGATGATGAACCTCGCATAGAAAGAGAGATTGACAAGATGATGTTGAAACCTGAAGTTGTGGCCCAGCTTGAGCGTGTGCTCAGCTCCGTTGAACAGTTGCTGCCCAAGGCATGCAAGCCGGTTGAACTGGTCGACCTGTTCCGCTGCCAACTGGCGCCGTCATTCCTTTTCCGGTTTTCTCGAGCCGGTCAAGGTGACCGACACCACGACCCTTGATGAGCTCCTCGGCGTTGAAGATCAGAAGGAGATCATGATCAACAATACCCGGCAGTTCCTTGCCGGTTTGCCGGCCAACAATTCGCTGCTCTGGGGCTCACGCGGAACCGGCAAGTCATCCCTGGTCAAGGCGCTGCTCAATGAGTACGCTGCCGATGGCCTGCGCGTCATCCAGGTGGAGAAAGAGGACCTGATCTATCTTTCAGAGATCTTCACCGCGGTGGAGAATGAACCTTATCGTTTCATCCTGCTCTGCGACGATCTGACCTTCGAAGTCGGTGAGCTGAGCTACAAGATGCTGAAAAGCGCTCTCGACGGTTCGGTCTATTCGGCGCCGGAGAACGTGCTGATCTATGTCACCTCGAATCGCCGTCATCTGCTGCCTGAATACGAAAGCGATCACCTCGGCGGCAAGTACGTCAAGGGCGAGCTGCAGCAGAGCGAGGCGATGGAAGAGAAAGTCTCCCTTTCCGACCGCTTCGGTCTCTGGATTCCGTTCCATGTGTTCAGCCAGGAGCGCTACCTTGATGCCGTGCGTCTCTGTGTCGAGCGCCAGGCACGTGAACGGCGAGGTCGAGATCCCCTGGTCACCGGAGCTGGAGCAGGACGCCATCAAGTGGTCACGCGACAAAAGCAAGCGCTGCGGGCGGACCGCTTTCCAGTTCTCCAAGAACTGGGTTGGTCGTTACCTGTTGAAGAAACAGGCGGCTTGACCAGAATATCGCTCCCCTCAATGTTTGCATAAAAACACGAGAGCCCCTCGGAATCACCGAGGGGCTCTTAATCTTTTGCGGATGTTGATTGTGGGTATTGCACCGCCGGGGGCTCAGTCTCTGGTAACTCCCGTGTTGTTCAGCCGAACACTCCTTTATTCGGAGATGTCAAACTCACGCTTCTTGGTATAAAGCATCCGAATCTGCTCATACTCGAAGGCGGAGCCCGTGCCGTAGTAACGGAACGGAATGCGCTTACGCTTGTCAATCGAGCTGACCGCGGTAAAGGCCAGGAGTGACATCCTCATCATCGACCCAGGCAGGAGGCCCGACAGCCGAAAAGGCCACGGCATCGGTGACCAGGCCTGTGGTGTCACGCAGGTTGGACGGGCCCAAAACCGGCAGAACGATGTAAGGGCCATGACCAACGCCGTAGTGCCCCAGGGTCTGGCCGAAGTCCTCCGACTGACGATAGAGCCCCCAATGTTTCGCCGGATCCCAGAGGCCGGCAACGCCGACCGTAGAGTTGATCACAAAACGGCTCAAGGTGATTCCGGTTTTTTTGAATTTCAATTGCAGCAGATTGTTGGTGAAATTGTTAAACTCGTAGATGTTGTCAACAAAACTGGAGACACGATCCTCGACATAGTCCGGCAGGATGAACTGGTAGACCGAGACGACCGGCAGGAACAGGTATTTGTCGAAGTAGTGGTTGAAGCGATAGACTCCGCGATTAAAGCCTTCGATCGGGTCATACACCTCGACGTCCAGTCTTGTCCCTTCAGGGACCAACTCGGCTTGCTGGCGTTGTGCCGGTTCTGTGTCCGGACCTGTCTTGGGCAATGTCGTACAGCCGCTCAGCATGATGATGCTCAACAGGGACACGAGGATAACCATTTTAAGTTTGTCAAATAAGATCATCGATCAACCCTCCTGCCCGGCAAAAAATTTGACCATAAAATCCACCGCATCCTGGTGGTTCATGTTGCCGCAATGTCCACCGGTCGGAAAAATCTTCGCCCTGTCTCCGAAAAGCTGCTCAAGGTAACCGATTTCCCCTGGCGCCAGGATAATGTCATCCTCGTTATGCAGCAGGCCAATTTTGCCTGCGCTTTTCAGGTAGGGCTCGATGCTGCGCAGTGAGAGCATCTTGATCATTTTCTCTTCGGTTAACGACGGGTCGCGTTGCTTGAAGAATGGTACAAAGTCTCCCTCGAAATAATCCTTGAAGCTGGTTCTGTTGGCGACAATGTAATAGGGTGTCAGCGCTGTGGAGTTGGACATTTCGACGTTCTTTGGCGTAATAAAACCACCGCCCTTCATGACGTCGGAGGTGAAAATCATGCTGGCGGAGTCTGTTCTGAAGGAGATACCCACCAGTGCGGCGAGGAGATCCTCACGGGGCGGAAATCGTTTGTAGGCTTTGTAGATGTAGTCACCGTTGAGTTCGAAATAGCCCATCTCCTTTTCAGCGGCGGCCAGCTTTTTCATGACATTATCGAACCAGGTGTCGAAGTTGTTGACGCCTCCAGGGATGTTGTCCAGCATCCCATCGAGAATGTTGACAGAGGTATAAAGATTGACCGGGGGGTTAATCAAAAGGACATGCTTGAAGTCAAAAACCTTCTGCTCCTCATCGAGCATCGAAACAAAAGCCGACTGGATGCCGCCGAGGCTGTAGCCGGTCAGGCTGTAGCTCGAGACCTTGATGTCATCTTTGACCTCTGCCATGGCCAGCTGCATCACGTTGTAGAGATCTTTGGCGTCCTCACGCAAATTGCCCGGGGTCATGGTGCTCGAGGCGTTGACGATAAAATTCATGTGAGTTGGCGAGGTAATGGAAATGACATGGTAGCCGGCCTGGTACAAGGCCCTCTGCATGTTGAGCATCTTCGGTGAGTTATATCGTGCCCCGGTGCCGGCAATGATGAAAATCAGCGGAGCCTCTTTCTCCTGGTAGGTCAGCGAGCAGACCAGTCCGTCTTCGTACCAGAAAACCTTCGGGATGTCCCGCTCAGGGAACGGGTAGACTTTGAAGGTTTCGGTTGGCACCTTCCCAGGAATGTCCGCATGGTAATAGGGAGGCAGCTCCATGACGGTTGCTTCCAGTGGGTTGACATAAGGGTAGAAGTACGGCTTGTCTACCGCTATCGCTGCGGCTGGTAATCCCAGAAGCAGGGAGAGCGAAATACCGGTTAACCAACGTCGCATAATTTCCTCCATGGCTGATATTTCAATTCGTTAGGAATTTGGTAGAGACTCAATATCATAACCCCGCTTCTTTGAAGTACCGCTCCGCTCCCGGGTGCAATGGAAGGATGAGCTTCGTGGAGAGGTTCTCGGGAGTCAGGTCGGCAAAGGCCGGGTGTTGGCGTTTAAACAAATCGAAGTTCTCGAAAACTTCTTTGACCATATGGTAGACAACCTCTTCATCCATATCAGCATTGCAGAATAAAATCGCCTTGACGCCCAGCGTCCGGACTGGCTCCTTGTTTGTGGTTTCCGCGTAATAATCGATCGGGATGATCGTCTCGACAAGGAACTCTTTCTGACTCGCCTGGGAATCGACAAAGGCCTGGTCCGGCGCAACGATCATGATTTTACGCTCGCCGTGAGAGGCTTCCTTGATGGAGAGGTTGGGGTGGCCAACCGTGTAAAAATAGGCGTCGATCTTGCCCTGTTGCAGGAGTTCGGAGGCTTCGTAGGCTGGTCTCCTCATCAAGGTCAGGTCTTTCTCCGGATCCAGGCCAACCCCATTGAGGATGCTGATGGCCTGTAAACTGTCTGTCGAGCCGAGTTCACCAATGTTGACGGTTTTTCCTGCGAGGTCTGCCGGGGAATTAATATTCGCGTCGACGGCCGCAATGATCGTGAAAGCCTCCGTGTAGAGCCCGAGCACAGCGCGCAATTGATTCAGTGGCGTACCTTCCCAGAAGGCCTCGCCGCGCCTGGCAAAATAGAGGGCATTGGCCTGGGCGATGCCGAATGCCGTTGCACCGTCAGCGACATTCTGGATGTTGGCGACGGAACCTTCAGAGGCCTCGGCGAGCAGGCGCAGGTTATACTCCTTGAGCTTGCGGTTATGCATCTTCGCCACGGCACTGCCCGCCGCGTAATAGACGCCGGTGATGTTGCCGGTGCCGATGGACATCATCGGTTCATCGAAGGCAGAGAGGGCTGACGGAGAGATGGAGCTTGTGAAAGCGACCAGGGACAACAGCAGGAATAAACGTGTGACAAGTGTCATTAGACCCTCCTAGAGAAGAATGAAGACATACATGGAGCGCTCGAAAGCTATTCGTGCTCGTGAAGTTGAATTATCACACATTATACGCGACTTTACCAGTGGGTAAAAATGCCCTTTTGAAAATGGTTATTCTGGACGATGTCCCTTTTTGAACGGGCGAGACCTTTTGCTTAACCCTTCAATGTCAAAACATGAATAGCGGTTTCGCTATCATCCGAAGCGCCAGCAACGTGAGCAGAACCTTGAAATCTTTACGAAACAATTCCTCGGGAACTTTATGCCGGAATTTTGTGCCGGCGAAGGAGCCGGACACGACGGCCAGGATCATCATGACCATGAGGAGGAGGTAGGGGCCGAAAGCGAATCCGAGCAGGCCGAAAGTGATGATTTTCAACAGATGGACGATCGTCATGAAAGCGGCGCTGGTGGCCACCAACTGGTCTTTCTTGAGGTCAGCACGCATCAGGAAGGGCAGGTTGAGTGGTCCGGTCGCGCCGACAAAAAGGGTCAAAAAGGCCTGGACAAAACCGAGGCTGAGAAACTTGCCAGGAAACCATAGCCGCTTTTTGATCTGTGGCAGCCAGGTCATGCAAAGGATGAACAGGCCAAGAGGAATCGGCAGGAATCGGCTGGGGACTTTCAGGACGATTTGAGAACCGGCCAGAGAACCGAGAAGACAACCGAGCAGAAACGGCCAGAGGAGATCCCGCCTGATGGTGTGCGTGGAGAAGGCCCCGCGGCTGGCGTTGCTGGCGAATTGGACCACGCCGTGGATCGGAACGACGGCCGCCGGTGGCAGAAAGAGGGGCATGATTGCAATCAGCAGCATGCCGCCACCGAGGCCGAGAACGGCCGTCAGCGAGGAAGACAAGAAGGCGGCGATGATCAGCAGGGAGTTGTCGATCATGTGGAGCTGGTCAACCCCCGGCGATATTCATGCAGCATCGCCTTGATCCGTTCGGTATTCTCCGGACCACAACGGAGCAGGATTTTACGGCCGGCCGAAAGACCCTCCAGGGCAGGATCAGCATAGAGATAAAGAGCTTTGGGCTGGACAAGGTAGACGGGTCCGGAGACGGGTGGCGTGGTCAGCAGGTGATCAATCACTTCAATCAGGCGATCATTGAAGTAGGCGTTCGGGTAACCGAGTTCCTGGTAGGCTTTCTGGAACAGAGGATAAAGGCTTTTATAGACACCGAGCAGTTGCTGCGTGTCGAGTGCGGCCAGCATTTTCACCAGCGGGGTGTAGCGTTTGTAGTTGGCCGGGTTGATCGTCAGCTGATCGTGTTTGCCGCTGACCAGGAATTTGCCGGGTATTTTTTTCAGTGGCCGATGGGTTGCGGGTAACTGCGGGCGCGGCAGGTTGTCAATCATGACCACAGCCCTTTCGATGAAGTGTTCGAGGACAAAGAACCTGTCCAGTTTCTGGTCTGCGAAGAGCCTGGCGAGAATCTTTGTCATCGCTGCGTCGCTCTGTTTCAGCTCAGGCAATGGCTCTTCGGTGTTGAGGATCGGTGCCGCGGCGCTCAGTTCTTCCGGGGCAGCGGTGACCGGATGCAGGATCGCCGGTGCCGCAGGTGGCTCGCTCGTCGCCTGTGGTGGCACAACCGGCACCGGAGCCTGCTGCTCCGGTCGATAGAACTGCCAATAGGCAATGGCGATAATCACGCCGATCACGATGAATCCAATTCGAAATGGCCACTCTTTCATCTGCCTTGTCTCCAAAATTCGGGTTCTGCTAGAACAATAACGCTAATCGGCAGTCCGTCAACCTCCCCATAACAGGGCGGCCCCCCAGGCGCTCACAACGATTCCGATCGCTGCTAAGGCCATCAGACCATTTGTCCTTCTGTCTGGGCGACCCCGGTGTTCCACTGCCAACTCTGCGGCGAGTCCGAGTGGGAGGCCGAAGAGAAAACCGAACAAATGTGCGCCAATGTCAGTATTTTCGCCGCCGGCACCGAGCATGGCAAGCAGGCCAAGGGCGGCAGCGACCGGCAAGGTCCAGCGGCGACGTGAACGCAGGTTGTAACGGTAACGCACCATGCTGATGGCTGCGAGCAGACCAACGGCTCCAAAAATGGCCGTGGAGGCACCGACGGCACGGTGATCAGGATTCTGTAGCCAGGCGTTGACCAGGTTGCCGAGTGCTCCGGCGGCGAGCAGCAGCAGCCAGGCTGGCCCGGAGCGCAGGTCACGGCAGAGCCGGGAGATAAAGAGGCCTCCGATCACCAGGTTGCCCAGCAGGTGCTGCCAGTCGGCGTGCAGGGTGAGCGCGGTGACCAGGCGCCACCACTGGCCGTCCATGATCTTGCCCGCATGAGCGTTACCCAGAGCTTTCCAGTGGACCGGGTGGTGTCCCGCCAGGTTGATGTCGTGCAAGGTGATATTGTAGAAGACACCGATGAGAATCAAGACCCAGATGGTGGTTGTGCGATTGTCGATCAGCGGTGTGCTCTCCGGTGGCGGAGGTGGCCAGCCATGGTTCTCCTGCTCATACTGACGCAGCTCCCTGATGGCGGCCGGGAGCGTGTTTGCCGGAACCAGCAGCTGCCAACCGAAACCGCGCCGTTCGGCGTGCCAGCGGAAATGGCGCGACTCCAGGACCAGCGACCACCTGCGCATCTGTCGTTTTGTCAGGGTGATCGCTTCGGACTCATCCAGTCGTGATGGCAGCGGTTGCCAGTCTTCAAGGCCCTGGTCCGGCAGAATGATGTCAATGGGAGGCTGGGACATGATCCGTCTATCATCGCAAATTGTCGGCTCCACGTCATCCTTGATCTCTTGACTCAAGCTGACAAGCATGATAGTTACTTTATGGTAACCAATCAATGAGAGATCTGTTTATGTCCCCACTGACTGAGCGTCAACAACAAGTTTACGATTTCCTGACGACGTATCTTGCACAGAACGGCTATCCGCCGACCTTGCAGGAGATTGCCAGGCACCTGCATGTCTCCGGCAACCTCGGTGTACTGCGTCATCTCAAGGCCCTGGAGCGTGAAGGCCTGATTACCCGCAATCCAGGCAGCTCACGCTCGATCGCGCTGGTCGGGCGTATTGAGAGCCGCTCGGTGACCCTGCCCCTGGTCGGCACGGTGCGTGCCGGTTTGCCTCAGTTGGCGGTGGAAGAGGTTGAAGCGCATGTTGCCGTTGATGCCTCGCTGGTCAAATCGAAAGATTCTTTTCTGCTGCGTGTCAAAGGTGATTCGATGGTCGAGGCCCATATTGTGGAAGGCGACCTGGCGGTGGTGCGGCCGCAGGCGACGGCGGGAAATGGTGAAATCGTGGTTGCCCTGATTGATGGTGAGGCCACCCTGAAGCGTTTTTTCCATGAAGGTGACCACATTCGGCTGCAGCCGGAAAATGCCAACCTGGAGCCGATCATCGTGACCGCCGATTCACAGGACGTGACCATTCTCGGCAAGGTAACCGGGCTCTGCCGTGTCCTGGAGTAGTCATCATGCCTCTTAGCAATCTTCGGGTCGGTGTGATCCACGGCCCGGGCTGCCGGATTACGCCGGTCTGGTTCGATCTCAACCGCCGCAAGCACACCGTCTGTGAAATTACCAACGTCTGGCGCGACCGGCAGGGTGAGACCGTGCGGATTCACTTCCATGTCACTGACGCCGGCG
>CAVPPD010000011.1:0-29662 GCA_963707155.1 uncultured delta proteobacterium
ATACTGACCTTAATTTCGAGAGGTTAAAACGAAAATGGCAACTCTCAATATTCTTATGGTAATTGCAATTGTGTGTGTTTTTATAGGATGGAAAATATCGCAGCAGTAATCCATAAATGTTTTTGAGGCCACGAGTTTCAGCCACAGTGTTAGGGAGAATTGTTCAAGTTAACAAATGCCACAAGCTGGCAGAGTGATAAATTAAGAGTCCTCTCGCGTAGTTTCCGCCTGCGCTCAATCTTCATTGAGTCCTTTTCCAACCTCTCCCAAGAATCAAAACTCAACAGCCAGATGGTCAGAGTTTTATAAAAATAAGTTGAATGAAATCACAGGGAAGTTTACAACAATCAAATGATATAAATTCTCAATAAATTCTCGCGCGGAGTTTTTCTGTTTCTATCGGGTGGGTAAATATGTTTGAAGCCTTGAGTGGTATTTTTTGTTTTGTGACAGCTTTTGTAAGTCTACTATACGGAACGCGTATCGCTTGGGTTTGCGGGAAGAAATGCAACTTCAAAGAAGAACCCTCAAATAAAAAACTCCTTCTCTCTGGAAGTATTCCCTCCGCGACAGCGGTCTATTTTTTTGGCTTTGTGCTTGTGTTCAGCTATTTTATCAATGGGTTTGTCGTTATATTTCTGTGCTCAATAACCAGCGCTATCCTTCTGTCTCATATGGTGGTGACAATGGCTATGCCTGAACTGAAAAGAATGCGGAAGACCAAATAGAAGTAATCGTGCAACATTGAGCTATAAGTGGCCACCTGGAAACGGGTGGTCATTTTGCTTATCACAATTGACGCTGTGCCTTTGCACAGTAGGTTTACGTAGAATAAGGCCGAATTTTTCGGTCCTATAACCGAAACAAAGGTAACGGCATCGGAACAAATCGGATGCCACAGTTTTTGGTACGACGCACCTGACAAAGAGGCGCCAGGTTCAATAGGTTCTTAAACTGCTCCAGGATCGGGAACCGCTTCATGAATGTCTTGATTTGCCCCTGTTTCTTACCTTTCTGGATAACCCGCGTCTCTGGTGAGCGCTGGTTCCAGTGGAAGGCGGCTTCAGCCGCGTACAGGGGCAAATGCTCAGGACTCATGTAGTGGTAAACGCCCTGCTTGGCTCGCTCCAGCGTGGCGTGAAACGACTCCGCCGTGTTGCTGTGCACGTCGCCGCGCGCAAACTCTTTCTGTCCGTGCTTGACGCTATCGTGGGTCGCAAACGCGCGACCGATGACGCCATAGGCGGAATGCTCATCGCTCATCAGTTGGGCTGACGACGCCACGGCGCTTACGACAAACGGCCGCAGGTCGGCCACGGAATTATTGGTGATCCTGTGGGTCTTGACGGACCCTTGCCGTTCAACGGCCGTCGCGATACAGGCCTTGGCGGTGCCGTGACCGCGCTTATGCTTGACCCCTTGCTGGAAGCGGGGCTTGCCGCCAAGATACTTTTCGTCGACTTCGACGATCCCCTCCAGCATGGGGAGCAGATTCTGGTGAGCGGCCATCAGAGCCCGCAGGGCGTGCAGCATTTTCCAGGCAGTCTTTTGGGAGACACCGATCCAGGTGGCAATGGCCACAGACGATGCACCCTTGCTGGAACAGAGCAGTGAATACATGACCTGAATCCAGATCCACAGGCTCAATTTTGTACTGTGGAATGGTGTGCGGGTGGTCACGGTGAATTGCCGGTGGCAGTCACCGCACTCCAGCAAGCCTACCCGGACCGAGGCGCTGGTTAACCGCCAGACCTTGCGGCCCTGGCAGTGAGGGCAAACCGGACCGTCAGGCCAGATCACAGATTCAAAGAATACCCGACAACTGGCTTCGTCGGGAAAGATACTACGTAACTGTTCGACATTCATGACTATTCTCCTTTTCTTATACTTGGAAAATAGCCCAGGTTTGTGACAGCTTATGTCGCAACCTTTTTATTGGTTATAGGACCGGAATTTTTTACGAGACACCACGTATATTTTTGTTGAAAAACTCGATATCTTAACAACCATCAAAGGGTTGTTGTGGCAGGCAACCTGGAGATACGTCAACGGTCTGCTGTGGCAGGTGGACCAGAGACAATCTTCTTCAAAACCTCCTGAAAAGAATTTTGCCCCATGGCTCTGTCCTCCCAGAGTTGTGGGGTTCTTTTTTTATCACTATCCGTGAGATGTGAAAATGGCCCTTCCGTTCTGGGGGGGCCATTCCTGTTTTGCAGACATAGTGAGAATTTAGCATTTTGGCTAAACGAAATACCCCTGAATTAATGCGAGAGCATTAATAGTAAACCGGATGACAGGATCTTGAAGAGCTTTAGCCGTAGGAAGAAGTGAAAGGGCTTAATACACCCTCTCAGGGTGGACATCGGCCGGGACACGAGCTATCTTGATTATAGACGTTCTCTGATTGCTAATACCTTTTTAGTATCAGTGAGAAATGATGGGGTTTGAGGGAAAAAGACATATACCCCCTCTAATTCGCGATTTTCAAAAATCAGGAAGGAGAGCCCCATGAAACTTTTGACCCGAACTATTCAAAAATTCTTTCCAGCCAAAATGACCGTCAGTGCCCACTGCGATGGTCCCTGCGGGATATACGATCCCGCATCTGCTCGCATTGCCGCCGAAGCGGCTCTCTCCATGACCAAAAAAATCCTCGCCCTCGATCCCGATGACCGCAGCCTCGCCACCGCTAACAGCCTTTCGCGATATATCACTATCAAGGAAGAGCAGGCCCAACTGGCTAAAACCGATCTCCTGGTTTTGTGGACCGACTATTTCAAACCGCAACACCTGGAACAATATCCCGATCTTCACGACATTTTCTGGCAGGCTGCCAAGCTGTGCTCGGCGGTCAAAGTGGAGGTAAGCCTTGAGAAGGCAGATGAATTGATGGAGACCATCAACAAAATTCACACCATCTTCTGGGCGACTAAGAAACGCGAGGTTCCCTATTATACGGCGGGCTGATTGGGCCTGGGTAAAATGTTCTTTAAGAGCAGGGAGAGGTGCGGTATGCGAGGAAACCGTTTGTAAAGAGGTTTTATTCTGGTTGACCAGGAGCCGACGGCGTTGCAGGGTTATGGGATCCTCAATGCTACCCTTGCTCTCTGCCGATGATGAAGTCCTCGTAAATCTTAAAGCTTATCGACACCAGAACCCTCTTATCGGTGATATCGTTATTGCCCGTCATCCGACCCAAGCCGGGCTGCAGATCATCAAACGGATAAAGGGGATGGACGAGAATCGTCGAATACCAGGTGCGGGGGGATAATCCCGACCCCGCCCGTAACAGCTCTATTTATGGTACATTTTTCGCTGATCCTAGGACGTGTCACCAGCCGTTTCGCGGTCAGTAAAATGATTAACTGCCCGAAAAGAAAGTGACAATTGTCCGGCTAGGTAATCACCTGCTTAGCGGGACTTTTTTAAGCCAAGGTAGTCGGTGTGTTCCATTGTCAATTGATACGCCCTCCACTAAAGGATTTTTCGTGTTGTTTGGCCTTCACATAAAATGCCCCTTTTTCTGCGAACATTTTGGCCTGCGACAGGCAAGCATCGTGCACAAAAAGAAGCCCCCGGCCGACCGAGGGGCTTTTCCATTCGTGCCTCCCGGGTATTGGCGGCCAGAATGAAATCTCTTCAACTCATATAGCAGAAATCAGTTTGATTTATCTATGTTTTCCTATATTGCAGCATTTACGGAAATTGCTTTCAGACTCCCTTATTTTAGCTACTCCAAGTAATATTAGGATTTTTAGGAAGATCAAGTCTGTCATTAGTTTTTGAACTGTCCTCGTAAAACAAGACCTATAGTTGGCTAAACACCAACCAATCTATTCATAAAATATTTACACCTAAACTCTTGCACAAAGATTTCACTCGGCTCGCCTTCGCTCTACTTACAGGGACTATTGCACCATCAACCAAGACCAGTTCCCCTTGGCGCCCTTTGCTGCGAAATGATTGAATGGCCGGAGAGGCTACCCAATACGAACGATGAACTTGTATGCCAGATGATTGTGGCAATTCATTCATTGCCTCACGCAGGCTGTAGAGGATCAACTCCTGGCCTTTAGAAGTAACAACTTTGATGTATTGCAGTTCCGCTTTTAAATAGATAATGTCTGCCCAGATATGATCGCTTACAAGGTCCGCAAATGGAGGTCTGGAGTCACCGGATTGACTGTTCGGTGGTTTGACCTCATCGCTGCCAGCAGTTGTCTCATTTGTTAGTCTCAGGCCTAAAATCCACGGGGTATTTATAACAATCCACGACAAGCATACCGGAAAAATGGATCCACCAAGCTCATCAAACCAAGAGAGAATATACGCATAAAGTGATCCGGGTACAGGATCGACCTTAAAAATAATATCCATTGCAGACGCTGGTAATGAAAACATCAGCCCGCCAAATAAGCCGGCAACAACAAGTTGCACAAAAGGCTTCATTTTCAAAATATGAATATATCTCGTTAGGCTTATATGGGCTAAGACAAGAAGCCATATCGCCAATTGTGATTGAATCTGCCACTGAACAATATGCCAAAACAGCCCGTAAGGAGTCGCCTGCTCACGAGTCACCAAGGCAATTAAAAGCCCCAAGGCTCCAGCGACAAAAAGATAGTATTTAACAGGTGATACTTTCCCGATATTGAACAAGTGTTGCCCCCTGGGGATCTCTACATCTTGCCCATTCATACATTTTCTCCGCCCATTTATTCATCTCGCATTTAGGCATTTCGTATCTATGTTATTTGATACAGACAGCTAGCGCAAATTGTACTCGTTTAACTGCGGAGAATCTCAAAAGGAGAAAACCAATGCTCTCACTTCGACAATCAGCCTCGAAATATTTTTTGCTCATTCTACTTTGCTTATTTTACAGCCCCGAGTTTCTTAATGCGCAAGAAACCGACTTGCCCCTGGTTCCATCACCCTCAGTTTTTGATTTTACTCGTGGAGAAGGATGGGGCTTTGCTCTTGGTGTTGGTCTTGAATATGAAAGTGCTTATGACGGATCTGATGAATATGAAGTAGAAGTCGAACCCGCAGGGGCTATTCAGTGGCGAACCGGGAATCATCTATTTTTCTGGGAGGGGATAGAACTCGGATGGAGAGCTAAATTATCAGATCGATCACTTCTTCAATTCGGGATGCGATACGAATCGGGTCGAGAAGAAGACGACTCTGACGATGGCAGGTTAGATGGACTTGAAGATCAGGATAATGAAATCGTGGCTGTATTGGAGGGGAGGTGGTCATTTGATTCAGAATGGAGAAACTGGGTTGCAGGACGGATCATGGGTGGTGACAGTGATTTCGGTTTCTTGGGGGTTCTTGCTGCTGGACACCGCTTTGGATCGCATCTTGATGGCACAGGCACAGAAATTTATCTTTTTACAACTTTTGGAGACAGTGACTTTCTCAATCGTGACTTTGGAGTTACCGCAAGTGAATCACTCGCCTCGGGCCTGGAGGAGGCTGACCTGAGCGGCGGCTATCGTTCAGTCGGCATCACCCTTATAGATCGACGTTATTTGACCAAAAAGATTCATCTCATATGTAAAGCTGGGATTGAATATTATAGTAGCGATATTCAAGACAGCCCAATAGCTCGTCAGGACTACGAGGCCGAAGCTGGCGTCTCTGTTGTTTATCACTTCTGACAATTTGTCCTACTCAGCTTGATGTATCTTCGGTGTTGTATTATCTGAACAAGAATCTTATGAAATTGGCCTTTCCTTCCGGGGCGGACTATTTTATTTGTCACCATATCCAGTAAAAATTTGCCCCTCTCTGGCTCTCAGGGTAGGGGCTTTCTACAAGTATTGTTGCAACTCTTTCTCGGATCATCTAGGGATATTTAGTATGCGGATAGCAAGGACAAAACAAGACACTGATGTCAGAGCAAGCCCCGATGACTACACTTAAGGACTGAATGTCGATAGTCATCAGTCCTCCATTCGGAGCCTCACATTTTTCGTAAGAGAACAGTGCTGAATTCATCAAGCATGCGATTGCGGACAACCTCGCATCCTCTTCTCTCATACGCCTGCCGGACATCGAAATTGTATTCCCACAGAATCCCCGAGAGCAGTAGCGTGCCTCCTGATTTTAGTCTGGCGGAGAGGGAATCTGCCAGATCAAGCAGGATATCACCGTAAATATTTGCCAGAATCAGGTCGAAGCTCTGATCCGTAACCACCTCCAGAGTGCCGGTCAAGTGGGTCGCTCGAGCGTCGAGCTGGTTGAGCCGGAAGTTCAGCTGCGCCGTTTCGACGGCTTTTGCCTCGATATCGACGCAGACGGTGTAAGCTGCGCCGAGTTTCAATGCGGCAATCGCGAGGATCCCGGTGCCACTGCCAAGGTCGAGGACGCGCGTCCCTTTGATACAGTCCAGAGTCTCCATCATCTCGAGGCAACTCTCTGTTGTTTCATGCTCGCCAGAGCCGAAAGCCCCGCGCTTCATCAGCAGATCGTGACGACCGTCAGCAGAGGGAGATTGCCCGGGCGGAGTGATGCGAAACTGTGATCCGATATTGAAGGGCAGGTAGTCCATTGATTTTATATGCCCTGGCTGCGGAGAATCAGGAGCGCGGCGGTATAGGTCGCGGCCGAAAGGAGCGTGGAGAGCATGACGATCGTCCCGGCCAGCTCTGCATCACCCTTGAGCTGGTCCGCCATGATGTAGTTGGCCGTGGCGGCCGGTGTCCCCGCAATCAGAACGCCTATACCAAGATCCATTCCCCGAACGCCCAGCAAGATCAGTAAAGTGGCGGCCAGAACTGGCATCCAGATCGTTTTGACAGCGCTTGCCAGGGCAGCGACAACCAGGTCGCCGCGCAACTTCTCGAGTGAGAATCCGCCACCGATGGCCAGTAGAGCCAGGGGCAGGGTCATGCCGGTTGCGATGTTCAGGCTGCGCTCAAAGACCAGGGGAATCGGCAGGTCGAGAAAACTCCAGATGATGCCGAGGAAAGAGGCGATGATCAGCGGATTCAGGGCAATCTGACGCAGCCAGAAGCTCGCACCACGCTGCTCGCCATCGCCCCGGTGTGGCCAGAGCAGGGCCAGAATGGCAAAGAGATTGAGAAAGGGGACGAGGAAGCCCATCAGGATGCCGGCTTTGGTCAGGCCGGTCTCACCATAAGCGTTGAGAGTTATGGCCAGCCCCATGTAAGCGATATTGCCGCGAAAAGAGGCTTGACTGAACACACCACGGGCCTTGTTCGGATAATTCCTGTAGACAGTGTAGAGATAGGACAGCACGAAGGTGATTGCCACGGCGCTTATTGAAGCGACGATCAAACGGCCGTTGAAATTAGCGAAAAAATCAGCCGTGCCGATTTTGTAGAACAGCAGCAAGGGCAGACAAACATAGTAAACCAGCCTGTTGGTCTGCTTCAGAAAGGCGGCATCGATCAGTTTCCAACGACGCATCAGCCAACCGAGGGCTATCACTGAAAAGACCGGCAGGACGATATTGATAATGTCTATGAAAAGGGCCATTCTGTCGATTCCGGGAGTTGAATTTTTTCTGAACCTGAATGAAACATGACAGCTCAGAGAGCGCCAGAATACAGAATTCACCGGCTGGAATACAGTACAAAACCATGAACTGTTTATGAAAAGCGGGGGAGATGAAGGATTCCGGATGCTGTTCGGTGAGTCATGACGCGCAAATCTTTCTAAGGGTATCTTTTTGGTCCGGTTGTGTAATATTCTACATGTGATGATGCCAACCCTGGAGATGCTCCAGTGCCAAACTGTAACACCGGGTAACTATGCTGACTCCCAGAAAAACCTTCTACCTGCGTCTGAGTATCGTCGCTGCTTTATTGCTGGCTGTCACCGCCTTGCACTATCTGACGACAACTCAGATGGTCAACGCTCACGATGTTTATCGCAGGCTCTACTATGTGCCCATCGTGCTCGGAGGCGTCTGGTTCGCTTTGCGCGGCGGCATCGTGACGGCGATCCTCACCTCTCTCCTTTATATGCCTCATGTCCTGTTCCACTGGCAGCACAATCCGACCATTGCCCTTGAACAGTATCTGGAAGTCGTCCTCTACAATGTGATCGGCTGCCTGACCGGTTTTCTCAGTCAGCGCGAGCGTCAACAGAAGTTGCGTTACCAGGCGGCGGCTGAGACCCTTGAAGGCAGTTATCTGAAATTGCGCGAGCAGGCGGATCAGATCATCGAAATTGAAGAGCAGCTGCGCAGGGCCGATCGTCTCTCTGCCCTGGGAGAGCTGTCTGCGGGGATGGCGCACGAGATTCGTAACCCGCTCGGTTCTATCAAGGGCACCGCTGAAATCCTGCGTGATGGTGTCTCTGCCGATGATCCGAAGCTGGAGTTTGCCGAGATCCTCATTCGGGAAGTGGATCGTCTTAATAAAGTCCTGGAAGATTTTTTACGTTTTGCCAGGCCGGATCCGGTCGAATACGGCCGGTTCTCACCGGGCCAGGTGGTCCGCGAAGTTCTTGAACTGACCCGGCAGCAGGCGGCAAGTCATCGTGTTGAAGTGCAGGTCGAGCTTGATGAAGAGATCGAAATCCCCGGTCGGGGGGAGCAGATCAAGCAGGCCTTGCTCAACCTGGTCCTGAATGCATTGCAGGCGATGCCGGATGGCGGCATTCTGAAGGTCTCCTGTGAAATGAAGGATCAGGAACTCCGGATCAACGTAAGTGACAATGGACCTGGCGTACCGGCAGAACTCAGAGAGAGGATATTTAACCCGTTCGTTACGACCCGCGACAGCGGTACCGGGCTTGGCCTGGCGATCACGCAGCGTATTGTGCAGGGTCATGATGGTCATATTTCACTCAGCAATTCGCCCGAACAGGGAGCCTGTTTTTCCATCTGTCTGCCGCTGTCTATTAGAGAAAAGGAGCCTGTGAAACATGAGAGTTGACAAAGGGAGCGTTGACAAAACTCAAAAGAGGGCTCGCAAGGTTCTCCTGATTGATGACGATGCGTCTCTGCGACGGGTCACAGAGTATGCTCTGCACTCCGCAGGTTTCCATGTCCTGAGTGCTGTCGATGGCAAAGAGGGGATGGCCGCTTTTCTGACAGAGCATCCGCCCGTTGTGATCACTGATATCCAGATGCCGGGCATGTCTGGCTACGAGGTGCTTCAGCAGATCAAGGCCGAGCGTCCGGAGACCCTGGTGATCGTGATCACGGCGTTCAGTTCGGTGGAGAAAGCCGTTGCGGCCATGAAGCAGGGAGCCTACGACTATCTGGCCAAGCCATTCAGCCGGGATGAATTGCTCCTCATGGTTGACAAGGCGTTCAACCTGCTCGGGTTGCAGGAAGAGAACCGACGGCTCAGGGACGAACTGGAGCATCATGTGGATTTCGACCATATGGTCGGCATGTCCGATGTCATGCAAAGCGTTTTTGATGTCGTCAGGAGGGTGGCCCCGACCGAGGCAAGCGTTCTCATTACAGGTGAAAGCGGCACTGGAAAGGAGTTGATTGCACGGGCGATTCATCAGGGCGGGACGCGTAGTCAACACCCCTTTGTCGCGATCAACTGTGCAGCCATTCCGGCGAATCTTCTCGAGAGTGAGCTGTTTGGTCACACGCGTGGTTCATTCACCGGCGCGGTGCGGGATCGCGCCGGCAAGTTTGAACAGGCTGACGGCGGCACCCTGTTCCTCGACGAGGTAGGCGAGATGCCTTTGGAGTTGCAGCCCAAGCTGCTGCGTGCCCTCCAGGAGATGGAAGTCGAGCCCCTCGGTGGCAAGCCCCGCTCGGTGAATGTCCGTATTGTGGCCGCGACCAACCAGGATGTCGAGAGCGCACTGCAGGAAGGGCGTTTTCGAGAAGACCTGTATTATCGGTTGAATGTCATTCCTATCGAATTGCCGCCTTTGCGGGACAGGAGAGAGGATATCCCCTGGTTGGTCAAACATTTCCTGAAACGTTACAGCAGAAGCCATCGCGTGGATATCAGCGAGTCGGCTCTCGCGGCGATGGCCGCCTATGCCTGGCCCGGCAATGTCCGGGAGCTGCAGAATGCAGTTGAAAGAATGGTTGTGCTGAACGATGGCGAAAATCTCGATTTGCACCATTTACCAGCAAAGATCACCACCAGGCCTGTCTCGTCAAGAGGGCATATTGTCGAACTTCCTGCTGAAGGATATTCTCTTGAAGCGATTGAAAAGGAAGTGGTGATTCAGGCACTGGAACGTAATGACTGGAATCAGACGCGGGCATCGGCTTTCCTCCAGATTCCCAGACACACGTTGATTTACCGGATGGAAAAGTATGATATCAAGAAACCGTAAAGCCGTGAAGCGGGTTGTCTTCCGCGGCCATCGCTGCTGCGAGGTCAATTTATCATGAAACTTTATGCCGACCGGGATGAACCAAGGCAGGCAGGAATCAACCAGTTTGAACTTGAAGGCTGGATTGACAGTTCGCCTTTTGAAGAATTGCTGGGGATACATGTCGAACAGGCCACCGGCGGGGTTGCTTTGCTGACAATGCCGTTTACCGTCAAATTGGCCAACGGAGGTGGCGTCATGCACGGTGGCGCCATGACGACTTTGGCCGATACCGCTGTTGCCATGGCCATCAAAAGCCTGCTCAAGCCGGGAACAACTTTTGCCACGACGGAGCTGTCCATGGAATTTTTGGCCCCGGTACGGGACGGTCTGGTCACGGCTCATGCCCGGGTGCGTGGGCCCGAGGGGCGCACGTTCTATGGTGATTGTGAGCTGCGTGGTGAAGACGATAAAGTTTTCGCCAGGCTGACATCCCGGTTCAAAGTTGCCCGACAGCGAAAATAAGCTGACATTCCATGGCCGGTGGAGATGGATGCTGAACCATTTGCCGACCCCGGTTGACATTTCTGCTCACGTGAGGTTACATGAAAACGAATATGTCGTTTTCTCTATACAAGGCTAAGGGTTGATTTTATGCGTCGTTTGATATTGGTTGCTGTGGTACTCACAGTGGTCGCAGGATTTTTCTATTTTGGCTCTGAGAACAGCTCTCAACCCTCTTATGAATCGGTCAAAGCTGCTGATCTGGGGGATTTTGCCCCGGACTTCCAGCTTGACGATACTGCTGGCAACAGGGTGTCTCTGGCGGATCTGCGCGGCAAGGTTGTGCTGGTGAATTTCTGGGCGACCTGGTGCCCTCCGTGCCGGGCGGAAATGCCGTCAATGGACAAGCTCAATGCAGCGATGGCGGGCGAAGACTTCGTCATGTTGGCCATCAATGTTGAAGAAAATGGCCGCTCCGTGGTTCCCGCCTTCCTCAAAAAATCACCTCATTCTTTCCCCGTCCTGTATGACGACAAAGCTGTTGTGCAGAGACTTTACGGGGTCTACAAATTCCCCGAGTCTTTCGTCGTTCGCAAAGATGGAGTCATCGACGACAAGATTATTGGCGCCATCGATTGGGCCCACCCTGAAACAATCGCGTATTTCAAAGAGTTGGCGAAAGGATAAACGGCTTGCATCCCGTTTCTGACATAACCTACTGGCTTGCATTTACCGCTGGTGTGCTTTCCTTTGCTTCCCCTTGTGTGTTGCCGCTGATCCCTTCGTATCTGACGTATATCACGGGACTCTCGTTCAGCCAGCTTGAAGATGCTCACCCTGATGCGAAGGTACGTCTGACGGTTATTCTGCATTCCCTTTGCTTTATTCTGGGCTTTACTGTTGTTTTTGTCCTGTTGGGGGCTATCGCCGGGATTGCTTCGAGCAAATTCCAACTCTATCTGCGCGAGGGACTGGAGTGGATCGAAAAGATTGGCGGTTTGCTGATCTTTCTGTTCGGCGTGCATATGACAGGCCTTTTTCATTTCGGGGTGCTGTTGGGGGAAAAAAGGGTCCATCTGCATAAAAAACCCAGCGGTTACGCCGGCACCTTTGTTGTTGGCGTCGCCTTTGCGGCGGGTTGGACGCCCTGTATCGGCCCGATCCTGGCCTCTATCCTGATGGTCGCTGCAACTTCGGGACAGGTCGGCCAGGGTGTCGGCCTGCTTGCCGTCTACTCGCTGGGCCTCGGTGTTCCTTTCCTCTTCTCAGGTCTTCTTTTCCACCAATTCCTGGTCGCTTTTCAACGCTTCAGAAAGTATATCCGCCTGGTTGAAATCGGCACCGGAGTCATGTTGATGGCCGTCGGTGTCATGCTGATGTTCAACCTGATGGGAAAGCTCACCATGTTGCTTTACCAGTGGCTTCCCGTGACTGGTTGAACCTGTTTCTCATCTTTGTCGTGGTCGGGTTGACCGCCTCTTTTTCCCCGGACCAGGGTTGGTTCACCCCTCATTCGAATTGTTCCCGAACTTTAATTTTCTTGACAGATGTTTCCTGCACGATTAAATTGAAATCCGTTTTCAATTGAGCGGGTTCTATGGGGAATACAAACAGCAAAAAAAAATTTAAAGATTTTCTCCTGACGCAGGGGCTGAAATCGACCAACCAGCGGGAGATTATCCTGGAGGAGTTTCTTCGCGCCGGGTCACATCTCTCAACTGAGGAACTCTATCTGCGCTTGCGCAAGAAGAATCCTCGCATCGGTTACGCCACCGTTCATCGCACCTTGAAGCTCTTTGCAGAGTGCGGCATTGCAGAGCAGCGCCACTTCGGTGATGGACAGGCGCGATACGAAGCAAGCGACCATGATGAGCATCATGATCATCTGATCTGTGTCTCATGCGGAACAATCGTGGAATTCGAAGATTCGCGCATTGAGGCTCTTCAAGTCGAGGTCGCGGGCGACCATGGTTTTACCATTGAGCGGCATCGACTTGAGCTCTACGGTCTTTGCAGGAATTGTTCAAACGCCACCTGATCTCCCCTCTTTTTTCGTGCTACAGTGAAAATGATTGTCAATAACAACTGAGAAGGCTCGTCGTACGTCTATGCAGAACCAAGAGCAAGCCGAGAAAAAAATCATTCTGGTCGGCAACCCGAATGTCGGTA
This sequence comes from uncultured delta proteobacterium, assembly GCA_963707155.1. Classification (GTDB taxonomy): domain Bacteria; phylum Desulfobacterota; class Desulfuromonadia; order Desulfuromonadales; family BM103; genus M0040. The sequence goes on from CAVPPD010000011.1 coordinate 12,949, forward strand.
AAAGTGTGGTGTTTAACACCATGACTGGCAGCTACACGACCGTTTCGAACTATCCTGGAACCTCTGTAGAGGTTTCGCGCGGACATTGTCAGATTGCCGGTGAAAATTACCTGGTGCTTGACACTCCCGGGATGTATTCGCTGTTGCCGATTACCGAGGAAGAAAGTGTTGCTCGCCGTATTCTGCTTGAGGAATCCCCTCATGTGGTTCTGCACGTCGTAGATGCCCGTAATCTCGAGCGGATGCTGCCGATGACCCTGCAGCTTATTGAAGCAGGACTGCCGGTCGTCTTGCTGATCAACATCATGGACGAGGCGGAGCGTCTCGGCATGGAGATCGATATCCCTCTCTTGCAGGAGAAATTGCAGATCCCTGTGGTCGGAGGCGCGCTTGGTCGAGCCAAAAGAGGCCTGTGGGAACTGCGTGATGCCATCCGTGATTTTAGTGGCAGCAAGGCAACCTTTGTCTACGCAACGGACCTGGAGAAGGATATTCAAAACATCAGCAGTTTGATGAAAGGGGAGTATTTTCTCGACCGGCGCAGTTTGGCTCTGATGCTGCTGCAGCGTGACGCGGAAATTATTCAGCGGGTCAAGGATCGCGAAGGAGAGCAGTACGAACAGATAGAAACGGTTGTGAATGACACGATCTTCGCCCGTCGTGTTGACCTCCATTTGCGAATCAGCCTGGAACGCAAGAGAATCTGTAAAGGCTTGCTGGACAGTGTGATCACCCAGAAAGAAGGTGACCGACAAAACTTTGCCGACCGCTTTTCCAATTGGACGATGAACCCGTGGACCGGTGTCCCTTTGCTGCTGGTTGTCCTTTACCTGGGACTCTACCAGTTTGTCGGTGGTTTTGGGGCTGGCACCATCGTTGATTTTCTTGAAGGAACCATCTTTGAGGAGCGTCTCAACCCATGGGTGATCGGCTTGTGCGAACAATATATCCCCTGGTACTGGCTCAATGAGCTCCTGGTGGGTGAATACGGGCTGTTCACCCTGGGAGTTCGCTATGCTGTCGCCATTATCCTGCCGATTGTCGGCACCTTCTTTGTTGCCTTTGCCGTGATCGAGGACAGTGGTTATTTCCCGCGACTGGCGATGCTGGTCGACCGGGTGTTCAAAAAAATCGGGTTGAATGGTCGGGCTGTCATACCGATGGTTCTCGGTTTTGGATGCGACACGATGGCAACCGTCGTAACCCGGACTCTGGAATCCGCCCGGGAACGGATTATCGCCACTCTGCTGCTTGCTCTGGCCATCCCCTGCAGTGCCCAGATGGGTGTTATTCTTGGACTTCTTTCCGGGGTGCCGGGCGCACTGATGGTCTGGGTCGCGAGCATGATCGGTGTTTTTCTCCTGGTCGGGTTGCTGGCTGCCCAGGTTGTGCCGGGAGAACGGCCGATGTTCTACATGGAAATCCCGCCGATGCGTCTGCCGCAACTGCAGAATGTCATGATCAAGACCCTGACCCGCATGCAGTGGTATTTCATGGAGATCTTCCCGCTCTTCATGATCGCTTCAGTCCTGCTCTGGGCCGGAAAATTATCCGGCGCCCTGGAGTGGCTGGTCAGGATGTTTAATCCGGTCATGCGTCTGCTCGGATTGCCGAATGAGGCTTCCGCTGCCTTTATCTTCGGGTTCTTCCGTCGCGATTTTGGTGCCGCCGGTCTCTATGATCTGCAAACGGAAGGTTTGCTCAATCCGGTGCAGCTGACCGTTGCCGCAGTGACTTTGACCCTCTTTGTCCCCTGCGTTGCGCAGTTCCTGGTGATGCAGAAAGAGCGTGGTTGGCGGACCTCCATGACGATTTTCTTCGTGGTGACCGGATTGGCCTTTGTCGTGGGATGGTCGCTTAACAAGTTTCTTCTGATGACGGGATTGCTTGCATGAAATGCTCTTTTTGTGAGCATGAGCTGACTCCCGAGATGCTGCGCGAGAAGGGCTGCGGAGGTTGCATCGGAGGATGCCGCAAAATTCATTGTCCCTACTGCGGCCAGGAAAATCCGATTGTGCCGGAGTTGCTCGAAAAATTTGTTAAAACTGATAAACAGACAGGAAAGAAAGGAACCCTCACATGAACGTCTCGGCCAAAGCGGAAGAGATCCTCGAATCCCTCTGGATTACGACTGAGGAAAAAGGGGAGGATGCAGCAAACTTTGAGCGACTCAATATCGTTCACGAAGACGAGGGCCTGACCGAACTCGTCCGGCTCGCTTTTGTCGAGGTGACCGGCGAATGGGTCAAGTTACGCAAAGAGGGGCGTGAGGAGGCGCGTATGACGGTGCGCCGTCACCGTCTTGCTGAGCGCCTGATGATGGATATTCTGGACATCAAGGGCATCACGGGCGATGAGCGAGCCTGCGAGTTTGAACATCTGCTGCATCATGGTGTCGATACCAAGATCTGTACACTTCTGAACCATCCCACCACCTGTCCTCATGGTAAACCGATCCCCCCCGGACGCTGCTGTGAGCAGGCTCGCCAGGAAGGAGACGTCGGGGTTGTCGCTCTGACAGAGTTGAAGGCGGGGGAAAAGGGCGAGATAGCCTACCTGGCTGCAACCGATGCCAGTAAAATGCAGAAGCTCATGAGCATGGGCGTCCTGCCGGGGAGCGATCTGCTGGTCACCCGCACTTTTCCTTCTTACATTTTCAAGGTCGGTCATTCTGAATTTGCTGTGGACGGTGAACTCGCCCGGGAAATTTTTGTTCGCAAAGTCTAGCAGGCAGTCATTCTGTCTCCTTACGTCCGTCACTTGATTTTTAAAAGACTGACTGATCTCTTTGAAGAGTCGCTTTATCACTTGCAACCAATTTTGTGATTACCTATAGTTAATAAGCTTTTGCCATCCTGTGGTGGTGAATGACTTAACGGGAGGGGGCTCCCATGAAAATGGAGGAATAGAGTGGAAATTCTGGGAATCGATATTGGTTTTGGATTTACGAAAGCGACGAACGGCAAGCAGGATATGGTCTTCAAATCGGTCCTTGGCGAAGCGACCGATATCCAGTTTCGTGACGAGATGATTGCAGTCGCTGATGAGGCTGATAATCATTTGCAAATCGAGGTTGACGGTAAAGCTTATTTTGTCGGCGAGTTGGCAGAGCGTCAGAGTAATGTCCGCTTTTTTACCCTTGATCAGGCGCAATTCATCAGCAAGTTTGCCAAGGTCTTTGCCCTGGCTGCGACGGCGAAGATGGTGAAAGGCTTTGTCCCTGTCAACCTGGTGACTGGTCTGCCGATCGGCTATTACCGGCAGTACAAGGACGAGCTGGCCAAGCTGCTGGTTGGTGAGCATAAAATCTCGGTGGTCGATGCGAACGGCAAGCGTGAAGAGAAGTCGATCAGTATCAACAAGGTTCGCGTTGTGCCACAACCCTTCGGCTCCCTGTTTAACCTGATGCTCAACGATCTCGGTGAAATGGGTGACAAGCGCCTGGTTCAGGACAAGATCGGTATTATCGATGTCGGCTTCAGAACCTCTGACTACACGATCTCCGACAAGATGCGTTACTCGGAGCGCGGCAGCCGCACCACCGATTCGGGGATAGCGAGAGCCTTTAACGTGATTGCGACCAAGCTGCGCGAGAACAGTGGCGTTAATGTTGAGCTTTACCGACTCTACGAAGCGATCGACAGCGGCAGCATCAAGATCCGTGGCAAGGTCTACGACCTGAAGAGCCTGACGGATCAGGTTTTCAGCCAGCTGGCGACATCAATTGCCAATGAGGTGGATCGCCTCTGGGTTGACGATTGGGATATTGATGCCATGGTGGTCACCGGCGGTGGCGGTGCCGTGTTATCCAAATATCTCAAGCCGCTCTTGAAAGGCGAAATTATGGAGACCGATCCGGAGCAGGATATGCGTCTTTACAATGTGCATGGATATCGTAAATTTGGCCAGCACCTTTGGGCCCGCGGTAATACCCCACCCAAAGCTCCGGCGGCCCCAACAACGGAATAATCCTCATGCGCCCCCATTTCTGGGGGCGTTTTGCTTGGTACTTTCACGAACGGCAACGGCTTCAGTACATGGGTAAAATAGATTTCAGCGACATCCTCAACCTTATGCAGCAGCGCGCCAATCGTCCCCTGGGTCTCAAGGAGATTCAGGAGACGCTTGATCTGAACGCTGGTGAGCGTAAGGCTGTCGGCAGAGTCTTGAAAAGTATGGTCAAGGACGGCACCCTGGTGCAGCTGAAAGGGGGCCGCTTTGCCTTGCCGGGGAAGGTCAACCTTGTCATCGGAACGCTCAGTGTCCACCGCGACGGGTACGGTTTTGTCTCCCCCTCTGACCATAATGCCCAGGATGTTTTTATCCCCGCCCGGCATGTCAGGCCAGCGATGCATGGAGACATGGTGGTGGTCCGGCTTGAACGTTCGCTGCGCACCGGTCGACCCGAGGGGCGGGTGATCCGGGTTGAACAGCGGGCACATCAAACCCTGGTCGGACGTTATCTGACGGATAAAGGCGTCGGTTACGTCTCGCCGTCAAACCCACATCTCCAGGACGATCTCCTGATCCCGCCAGGAGCGGCCGCAGATGCAAAGTCTGGCCAGATGGTGCTGGCCGTGATTGAAAGTTATCCGGAGCCCTCGCGCGGAGCTGTTGGCCGAATCACGGAGGTTCTGGGTGACGCGACAGACCCAGACGTTGAAATCAGGATCGCGGCGATCCAGTTCAGCCTTCCGTTCGAATTTTCTCCCGAGGTGCTGGAAGCAGCAGCCAAAATCCCTGCAGTGGTTGATCATGATGACCTTGCCGGTCGTGTCGATCTGCGTTCGCTGTCTTTTGTGACCATCGACGGTGAGACAGCGAAAGATTTCGACGACGCAGTCGCCATCTCCCGTCTCGATCAGGGCTATCGGCTCTGGGTGGCGATTGCCGATGTGGCCCATTATGTTGCAGGTTGGCAGTGCTATTGACAAGGAGGCTCTGGAACGTGGCACCAGCGTTTACTTCCCCGGCGCCTGCCTGCCGATGTTGCCCGAGGCCCTGAGCAATGGCATCTGTTCCCTCAATCCGCAGGTTGATCGACTTGTGATGGCCGCTGAACTCGATTTTGATGCCTCTGGTCGAAGGACTGCTATGCGTTTTGAACAGGCGGTCATTCGTAGTCGGGCCCGCCTGACCTATACAGAAGTTGCTGCTGTCCTGTCAGAGAGAGACGCAGCCTCCTGTTCAAAACTGCAGCCTTTGATGAAAGATCTCGAGATAATGAACGAGCTCGCAGAGTTGCGAACCGAGTCCCGACGACGGCGCGGCAGCCTTGATTTTGATCTTCCCGAAGCACAGATCAATCTTGACCTGCAGGGACGCCCGAAAAGTATTGTCCGCGCCGAGCGCAACCTGGCGCATCGTCTGATCGAAGAATTCATGCTGGCGGCCAACGAGGCTGTCGCCACATGGCTTGTACAACTACGTGAGCCCATGATCTTCCGGGTGCACGAAGCGCCCTCCGCGGGCAAGATGGCTGCTTTTCAAGAGTTCATTGCTTTTTTCAACCAGGGGATCTCTCTGCCGGCCGAAGGGGTGAAGCCGAAACTTTTACAGGAATTGCTTGACCGTGTCGCCGGACAACCGGAGGAGCACGTGATCAATCATGTCTTGTTGCGCAGCATGCCGCAGGCGTACTACTCTGTCACCAATCTGGGCCACTTCGGACTCGCTTCTGATCATTACTGTCATTTCACGTCACCGATCAGGCGTTATCCCGACCTGATGGTGCATCGTATTCTTAAAAAACGACTTCCGGGAGCGCAAGCGCTGAAGCTGGGCAAAGACCTCTCTCTGGAAAAAGTCGCCCAGCTCTCCTCGATGAGCGAGCGGCGAGCGATGGAGGCGGAACGTGACATTGTCAACCTGAAAAAATGTCAGTTTGTCGCCGATAAAGTGGGTGAAACCTATGCTGGCATGGTAACCTCGGTGCAGGCCTTTGGTTTCTTTGTCGAGCTGCGAGAGATCTATGTGGAAGGACTGGTGCATGTCTCCAGCCTGGATGATGACTTCTACCAGTACGAGGAAGAGAGACATCGCCTGATCGGTATGAACCGTCGTCGGGAATTCATGATTGGTACACGGGTCGAGGTGCGGGTCCATAAAGTCGATCTTGATCGTCGGGAGATCGATTTCCGCTTGGTCGAAGAAACAGCCCGGGCGGGGTCGCCGCGTGAGGGGAGACGGGGAAAGAGTCGGCGCAAGGGCTTCTCACGATGAGCGGGCTTTTGTCCCGGTCTCTCATGGAGCTGCCCATGAAACTGTCACCGGTGAAAACTGCCACTGGTGACCTTGTGGTGGTCACCAGCCTCCCTGATGGCGGTTGTGTGCCCCTTCGCGGGGACAGCCCAGGGTTGATTCTGGAGAGTAGAGAATGCGGGTTGTAAGAGACCTTGACAGTTTGCATGAACCGCCCTGCCGGACCGTTTTGACGATCGGTAACTTTGACGGGGTGCATCTTGGCCACCGGGAAATTTTTCGCCGGGTCGTCAATAAAGCGCGTGAATTGAAAGGCACTGCGGTGGTTGTGACTTTTGATCCGCATCCCTTGCGTGTCCTGGCTCCTGACAAAGCCCCCCTGCAGCTGAACACTCCCGAGGAAAAGGTCCGTCTGCTTGCAGCTTCCTGTATTGATCTGCTCGTCGTGCTTAATTTTTCACAGCAGTTGGCTGAGATGCCGGCGGAGGTTTTTGTCCGTGATCTGCTGGTTCGAAAGCTAGGGGTCAAGCACCTGATTGTTGGCTACGATTATGCCTTTGGCCATAACCGCCAGGGCGACACCGCTTTTCTGCAAGAGCAGTCCAGGATTCATAACTTTACCCTTGAGGTCCTGGAGCCGATCCGTGCGGAGCAACAGGCCCACAGCTCGACCGCGATCCGCAAAATCCTGAGTGAGGGACGCGTTGCGGATGCTGTCAAGATTCTCGGCCGCAACTTTACCCTCGATGGCGAAGTTGTTCACGGAGAGGGGCGTGGTCGAAAACTCGGCTTTCCGACGGCCAATATCGTCACGCAAAAGGAAGTCCTGCCGTGTGACGGAGTCTACGCCGTGAAAGTTAAATGGCGTGATCAGTATTATGATGGAGTCATTAATATCGGCAGCCGACCGACGTTTGATGGCCGACAAACGACACTGGAAATTCACTTGATGGATTTCCAGGGAGACCTTTACTCCGAACGGTTACGAATTTATTTCGTTGAACGGTTACGTGAAGAGCAAAGGTTCTCTTCGGTAGAAGAATTGCAGAAAGCCGTCGTCGCAGATATTGCTCATGCCAGAGAGCTGCTCAGGAGCAACTCGTTCGTCGAATATCGAGAGTATCTTGATTGCGGTTATCGTACCGTACCGGTTGGAGAAGAGTGACATGCCGTTGAGTGGTCGAACAACAGTCGTCGGAATCTTTGGTGATCCTGTGGAACATTCGCTGTCTCCCCGTATGCAGAACGCGGCGATTGAAGCCAGTGGCCTGGACGCTGTTTATGTGCCATTTCATGTCACCTCGGCACAGTTATGTGACGCAGTTTCAGGTCTGCGTGCCATGGCGCTGCGTGGGGTCAACCTGACGATCCCACATAAAGAAGCGGCCGCTCTGCTGGTTGACGAGCTGGATGGACAGGCCGCCCTGATCGGAGCGATCAATACCATTGTCAATGATCACGGCCGCCTCAAGGGCTATAATACCGATGGGGTTGGCCTGCTGAAGGCGCTGCAACAGGAGCTTGGCTTCGACGTCGAGGGCCGACGCGTTCTCCTTGCTCGGTGCCGGTGGTGCCTGTCGGGCAGCATTGGTTGCACTCTGCCAGGCACAGGTCGCATGGATCGGAATCGCAAATCGTACCCGCGAGAGGTCGCTGGGCCTGATTGAAGAGCTGGCGCCGAATTTTCCGGGCACGGCTTTTGCTGAGTATGAACTGGCCCCGTCACTGAACAAGCAGGGTTTCGAGCCGGTCGATTTGCTGGTCAACACCTCGGCCGTTGGTCTCAAGGGGGATGCCTTTGGTTTCCGGCTGGTGGATTGTGTCAAAGCCGGAGGGGCTGTGTTTGATATGGTCTATGCACCAGAACCGACCCGGTTGCTCCTCGATGCAAGAGAGCGTGGGCTGGCTGCCGCTGATGGTCTGGGCATGTTGGCGGGCCAGGGCGAGGAAGCCTTTCGCCTCTGGTTTGGCACTGCCCCCGGGGTGTCTGTTATGCGCAGGGCTCTGGGTGTGAATGACTGAAATTTGATTTCTGATTACAACGGTTTACATGGTATCTCGCTTGACAGGCCTCAGACGCATTCGCTAGAATGCCGGGGTTGAATTCACTCAGGGGGGAGAAAATTATTTTTTATGGCTGCCAATCGGCTCGGCGAACTTCTGGTTCGCAATAAATTAATTGACGAAAAGCAACTCGTCAAAGCTCTTGAAGAGCAGAAAGCCAGCGGTGGCCGCCTGGGCGCCAGCCTGGTCAAGCTCGGTTATCTGAAAGAGGAAGACCTCGCCGCTTTCCTGTCCCGCCAATACGGCGTTCCTTCTATCAACCTGAGCGAATTTGAAATTGATGAAAATGTCATTAAGCTGATTCCCGCCGAGGTGGTGCAGAAGTACCAGCTGATGCCGGTGAATCGTGCCGGATCCACCTTGATTGTCGCCATGGCGGATCCCTCCAATATCTTTGCCATTGACGACATCAAGTTCATGACCGGTTACAACGTCGAAGTTGTCGTCGCCGCTGAAGCGAGCATCAAGATTGCGATCGACAAGTACTACGATCAGAGCGCCTCTTTTGATGACGTGATGGGCGATCTCGACGACATCGATCTCGAGGTCGTCGATGACGACGATGAAATTGATCTCAATGAATTGTCGAGAGCCACAGAGGATGCTCCAGTCGTCAAGCTGGTCAACCTGATTCTGACCGACGCGATCAAAAAGAGCGCCTCCGATATTCACGTCGAGCCCTACGAAAAATCATTCCGGGTCCGCTATCGGATCGACGGTGTCCTGCACGAGGTCATGAAGCCACCGCTGAAGTTGAAAAACGCTCTCACTTCCCGTATCAAGATTATGTCGGAGATGGATATCTCTGAACGGCGTTTGCCTCAGGACGGTCGTATCAAGATCAAGCTGCCAGGCGGCAAAGACATGGACTACCGGGTCAACTGCCTGCCGACGCTGTTTGGTGAAAAGATCTGCCTGCGACTGCTGGACAAATCAAACCTGCAGCTTGATATGACCAAGCTCGGTTATGAAGAAAAATCACTGAAATGGTTCAAGGAACAGATTCACAAACCTTTCGGCATGGTCCTGGTCACCGGCCCGACCGGTTCCGGTAAAACCGTTTCCCTCTACTCTGCTTTGGGCGAATTGAACAAGCCTACGGAAAATATCTCGACCGCAGAAGACCCCGTTGAGTTTAACTTCGCCGGGATCAACCAGGTGCAGATGCATGAAGAGATTGGCCTCAACTTCGCCTCTGCCTTGCGCGCTTTCCTGCGCCAGGACCCTGATATCATTATGATTGGTGAGATTCGTGACTTCGAAACGGCCGAGATTGGTGTCAAGGCCGCTCTGACCGGTCACCTGGTCCTCTCTACGCTGCATACCAACGATTGCCCGAGTACTGTTAACCGACTCCTGAATATGGGTATTGAGCCATTCCTGGTCGCTTCTGCGGTCAACCTGATCACCGGACAGCGACTCGGCCGCCGTCTTTGCCAGGAGTGCAAGGTCCCGGAGGAGATCCCCAGAGAAACACTTATCCAGGCCGGTGTCCCGGAAAGTGAAGTCGACAGCTTCAACAGTTACAAGGGGGAGGGTTGTGCGAAGTGCAACGACACGGGGTATAAGGGACGTGTCGGTTTCTACCAGGTTATGCCGATGTTCGAAGAGTTGCGCGAGCTGATCCTGGCCGGGGCGAATACGGCCGAGTTGAAGCGGGAATCAATGAGGCTCGGGGTGAAAACCATGCGTCAGGCTGCTCTGACCAAGATGGACGAAAAAATTACTTCTTTCGAAGAAACATTACGTTGCACGATCGCTGATGACTAACCAGGGACTGTCCCCGCGCGGGGACTGTCCCTGTAGATTTTGAAGAGAGACAGTATGGGAGTTCCCGTACCGGGACAGTTCCCGAGCCCCAAAGGAGCAACGGCGGCATGTCAGAATTTTCGATTCAGCAAATGCTCAAAACAATGGTCGAGAATGGAGCGTCCGACCTCCATATCACCACCGGAACGCCTCCGCAGATTCGTGTTAACGGCAAGATGACGCCAATGAAGATGCGCACCCTGCTGCCGGCGGATACCAAACACATCTGCTACAGCATCCTCACGGAAACCCAGAAGAGCAAGTTCGAGGATATGAACGAACTCGACTTCTCCTTCGGTGTCAAGGGGCTGGCCCGCTTTCGTGGTAATATTTTTGTTCAACGTGGCGCTCTCGCCGGTGTTTTTCGACTGATCCCCTACAAATTCCTTTCCTTTGATGAGCTCGGTTTACCACCGGTCGTCAAGGCGATCTCTCGTAAATCGAATGGCCTGGTCCTTGTCACCGGCCCGACCGGTTCCGGTAAGTCCACCACGCTTGGCTTCAATTATTGACGCGATCAATGCTGAGCGCCAGGAACATATCGTCACAATTGAGGATCCGATCGAATACTTGCACCCGCACAAAAAATGTGTGGTCAACCAGAGGGAAGTCGGCTCAGACACCCATTCGTTTAAGAATGCCTTGAAATACATCCTCCGTCAGGACCCGGACGTTGTCCTGCTGGGCGAGCTGCGTGATCTGGAAACAATCGAAGCGGCATTGACCATTGCCGAGACCGGTCACCTCTGCTTTGCCACGCTGCACACCAATGGTTGCGTGCAGACGATCAACCGAATCGTCGACGTTTTCCCGACGAATCAGCAGCAACAGGTGCGTACGCAGCTCGCGTTCGTTCTGGAAGGTGTCATGTCGCAGACGCTGTTGCCACGTCTGGACGGCAAAGGCCGGGCTCTGGCTCTTGAGATCATGGTGCCGAATACTGCAATTCGTGCCCTGATTCGTGATGACAAGGTTCACCAGCTTTACTCCCAGATGCAGATGGGACAGGACAAGTTCGGTATGCAGACGATGAACCAATGCCTTTTTGCCCTGTACCATGAGAAAAAAATATCCTTGGATGATGCCATGTCGCGAACGCCCGATGCTGAAGAGCTTAAAGAGATGATCGCTAACCCCTCGGCCGCGCTCAGGCGCGGTGTCAAGTCGGGAACTGGAGCCAAATGATCAGGGAATTGTCGTCTCCATGTGTGAATATCTGCGCCACGCGCCACGCGCCACGCGCCACGTTACTCAGAGAGGTTGATCATGGGTAAGTTTACTTGGGAAGGTACCACAAAGTCCGGTCAAGCCATGAAAGGGGAGATGGAAGCCCCTAATGCTGAAGCGGTCCAGAATCAGCTCCGCCGCCAGGGGATTTCTCCGGGCAAGATCAAAGAGGCTGGCAAGGGCTTCGATATGGAGATCAAAATCCCCGGTTTTGAGCCCAAGGTCACCACCAAGGATATTGTTATCTTTACCCGCCAGTTTGCCACCATGATCGATGCCGGTTTACCCCTGGTGCAGTGTCTCGATATCCTGAGTAAACAGCAGGAGAATAAAACCTTTAAAACAGTACTTCTTCAGGTCAAGGAAGATGTCGAGTCTGGTTCCACCTTTGCCGATGCTTTGAAAAAACACCCCAAGGCGTTTGACACTCTCTACGTTAACCTGGTCGCAGCCGGTGAAATCGGCGGTATCCTCGACACCATCCTCAACCGGCTGGCCGCCTACATCGAAAAAGCGCTTAAATTGAGAAAGCAGGTTAAGAGCGCCATGACCTATCCGGCAACCATTATCGGTATTGCTGTCATTGTTATCGCCGTTATCCTGGTCTTTGTTATTCCCCAGTTTCAGGAGATGTTTGAATCTTTTGGCCAGCAGTTGCCGTTGCCGACTCGTATTGTTATCGCGTTGAGTGCATTTTATCCAGAGTTATATCCTGGTTATTATCGGCGGCTGTTACGGAACAGTGTGGATTCTTAAGCGGATTTATAAAACTCCCAAGGGCCAGCTTTTCATGGACGCGCTTTTTCTGAAGCTGCCTGTTATGGGGGTTTTGATCCGAAAAGTTGCCGTTGCCAAATTCACCAGAACCCTCGGGACCATGATCTCCAGCGGTGTGCCGATTCTGGATGGTCTGGATATTGTCGCCAAAACGGCTGGCAACAAGATTGTCGAGAACGCCATCTACAAAGTGGCTCAAAGTATCAGCGAGGGTAAGACAATTGCAGAGCCTTTGGAGGAGTCCGGCGTTTTCCCGTCAATGGTTTGCCAGATGATTGCGGTCGGTGAACAGTCGGGTTCGATCGATACCATGCTGAACAAGGTTGCTGATTTCTATGATGATGAAGTCGATGATGCGGTTGGTAACCTGACGGCCATGATGGAGCCGTTGCTGATGCTCTTCCTCGGTACCACTGTCGGTGGTCTGGTTATCGCCATGTATCTGCCGATCTTTTCAGATGGCCGGTGCGGTTGGTTAGGCAACTTTCCTATGGCGGTAACGCCTGTTCAAAAAAACTTATCTAATGTTCCACGTCGTCTGCTGTCGTGGTACCTTGCCATTCGTCTGTTTGTGGTCTGCCTGTTCCTCGGCGGGACCATCCTCTACCAATTGCAACAAGGTTCCTGGGTGGCCTCTCCGGCGGCCCGCTACCTGACTTACCTGACCCTGTTTGCAATTCTGCATACGCTCGTCTCAGGCTTTATTCTTGTCCGAATCAGGCGCTATCGGCATTTTATCAATGCCCAGCTCAGCTGGGATCTGATCTTTGTTACGCTGATCATCTACCTGACCGGAGGTGTCGACAGTCTCTACTCTTTCTTGTTTATCCTGGTGATCATCGCCGCCAGCGTCTTTTGTCCCAGGCACCAGTTGCTGGTGGTCGCTTCAGCTTCATCCATTCTCTACGGCAGCTTGCTTGATCTGCAGTTCTACGGTTACCTGTCTTTTCCCGGCAGCCAGCCTTTAGTCAAAGTTCTGGATCATTATGATGTTTTTTACGCAGTTTTTCTGCATGTCGGAGCCTTCTTCCTGACCGCTTTGTTGAGCGGAGCCCTGGCAGAAAGACTGCGGCGCAGCGAGGAGGCGCGTGAAAGACGGGAGATTGACTATGGTGAGCTTGAACGGCTCAACCAGGCGATTCTGGCCAATATTAACAGCGGTCTGATGGTCGTCAATTCTGCTGGTCGTATCCGCTCTTTCAATAAAGCGGCCAGCAAGATCACTGGCCGGCGACTGGAGGAGGTTTACAACAGACCGGTCGAGGCCCTGTTCCCGGAATTCGACACGTTCGATCCCCTGGCTCTGGATGGCGTTGAACGGGGAGAAATGCATTTCAAAAGAGATATGGATGAGACTCTCACTCTCGGATATTCCGCCAGTCATGTTGTCGACAGAGATAATGATAGTCTGGGACTGTTGATTGCCTTTCAGGACCTGACTGATTACAAGGCCCTCGAGGAACAGCTGAAGCGCGCCGACCGTCTGGCCGCTGTTGGTCGCCTGGCGTCAGGGTTGGCTCATGAAATTCGTAATCCCCTGGCCTCGATCAGCGGGTCGGTACAGCTTCTTCTTGAAGACGACAACGTCAGTCCCGAAGACCGGCGTCTGATGAATATTGTCATCAAGGAGGCCGATCGCTTAAGCCGCCTGCTCAGTGACTTTCTTAACTTCGCCCGGCCAGCTCCGTTGCAGATTGGAATGGGTCGATATCTCCGGCTTACTCGATGAGCTGATTGCCCTTTTAAGCGCCAGTGGCCAATTCCAGGCTGTGTCCATTGAGAAAGCTTACCAGGGGCCGGTCCGGATGAACGTTGACCCCCAGAAAATGCGCCAGATCCTTTGGGATCTTCTCATCAATGCAGGAGAGGCTGTCAGCCCTGAAGGTCACATTCGGGTGGAAATTAACGAGATACAGGGTGAAATTATCGTCGAGGACAGCGGCCCTGGAATTGCCGAAGACGATCGCAACAAGCTGTTTGAACCCTTTTATACCACCAAGGAGAAAGGAACAGGTTTGGGGTTGGCCAACGTTTATGCAAATATAGAAGCACATAAGGGAAGAGTCTATGTCGAGCCTGGCGCCCTTGGTGGGGCCCGCTTCATTATTGAACTTCCCAGGGAATGCAGGGCCGTCTGATTTCTGACCCTTGCAGAAGGTCTGTTGCGCGCGGAGCGGTTGAGCGAATCTCTACACATGGCGTTTGCCCTGTCTCTTTCGGCCGGTATCACACATGACCAAAGTCTGCGTGGGGAGAGTCACCCACCTATTGCGAAGGAGTTGTTCGTATAATGAGTGCAGAGCAGAAAAAATATCGCATCCTGATCGTCGACGATGAAGAAAGCATGCGTGATTTCTTGAGCATCATGCTGCATCGCGAAGGCTATCAGGTTGATACCGCTGTTGATGGCATGCAGGCGGTTACCCACCTGAGGGAGCATACCTACGATCTGGTCATCTCGGACATCAAGATGCCGCGCATGAACGGCCTGGAACTCCTGGCGCATATCAAGGAACGCTCACCTGAAACTGTCGTCCTGATGGTGACAGCCTTCTCGTCGACGGATGAAGCCGTTGATGCGATGAAGCAGGGCGCCTACGATTACATTACCAAGCCGTTCAGAAATGAAGAGATTCGGCTGATTGTCAAGAATGCCCTGGAACGGCGTGAATTGAGGCAGGAGAATCTTGCCCTTAAGGAGGAACTGGGCAAACGTTTCTCCTTCGAAGGGCTGATTGGCAAGTCAAAGGCCATGCAGGATGTGTTCACCATGGTGCGCAAGGTGGCGGCCAGCCCGGTCAAAGTTCTGGTCACCGGTGAATCCGGTACCGGTAAGGAGTTGGTGGCCAGGGCCATCCATTATAATAGTGACCGTCGTGATGGCCCTTTCGTGCCAATCAACTGTGGGGCGATCCCGGAGAACCTTCTGGAGAGTGAACTTTTCGGCCACGAAAAAGGAGCCTTCACCGGGGCGATTCGTCAGAAGCCCGGCCTCTTCGAAACCGCTGCCAAGGGGACCATCTTTCTTGACGAAATCGGCGAGTTGCCAGCCATGATGCAGGTCAAGCTGCTCCGTGTGCTGCAGGAAAATGAGTTCCGCCGGGTCGGCGGCACCAAAGATATCAAGGCCGACGTGCGCGTGCTGGCAGCGACCAACCGTCATCTCGAAGAGGCTGTTGCGGAAGGCAGCTTCCGTGAAGACCTTTATTACCGGTTCAATGTCATACGTGTCGATTTACCGCCGCTGCGTCAGCGTCGCGAAGATATTCCGGTGATGATCGATTTCTTCTGGGAGAGGTTCACCGGTCAGAAAGAGGTCAAGGTCTCTGATGATGCCATGCGTCGCCTGATCGACTACCAGTGGCCGGGCAACGTCCGCGAGCTGGAGAATGTCATTGAAAGGGCGACGGTCCTCGGGCATGGCAACGAAGTCACCCTGGATTGTCTGCCGCCCAACCTGGTGACCGGAATGTCCTCCTCGGTGACGCCCCTGACAGATGTTCCTGACTCCGGGATGGATCTCGATGCCTACCTCGGGGAAATCGAAAAAGAGATCCTGGTCAAGGCCCTTGCAAAGACCAATGGCGTGCGCAAGGGCGCCGCAGGTCTGCTGGGGATCACCTTTCGTTCAATTCGTTATCGACTGGCCAAGTATGACCTGGGCGACGATGACACAGAAGAGTGACATCGCGTGACCAATATTGTCACTCTGGCTGTCACACTTTGTCCGGCAGAAAGGGTGTGTTGAGTGCTCCTGCCTGACAAAAGTGTTCTGATACAACAGCTGTTTATTGCGTTTTTGTGGTTTTATTGTTTATTGGCATGACACTTGCTTTATTACTGAAGTCAGTAATAGAATTGATAGGCCATATACACAGGACATTGATGTCCGCATTCAAAAAAGGAGAAAAATTATGCTCAAGAAAGTTCCGCAAGTCCCAAAAGGGTTTCACCCTGATCGAGCTGCTGATCGTTGTTGCGATCATCGGTATCCTCGCTGCTATCGCTATCCCTCAGTTCTCGGCTTATCGCCAGAAGGCATACAACAGCGCTGCCAACAGCGATCTGAAGAACTTGAAGACGGGTTTCGAGGCTTATAAGGCTGAAATCAGCTTTACCCGGTTGCTCTTGATGCTCGTTAAATCTCAACATCAAATAACTTGGAGACTATTATGAAAAAGATTATTGCAATTACAACTTTACTTCTTCTTGTGGCTGCGGTACTTCCTTTGCTGGTGCTACTTGCCTCTGGTGGTATCACTGCAGAAGGCGATTCAATTTAGGTGGTCCCGATGCTACAGCTGCTGGCAGTGGTACAGAGGGAATCCTGATTGGTAAGTTGTCCAAAGGTGTGAAAGCAGGTGTATACTTACGATGCGATAAACTATGCTGTAAATACCAAGCATATCTCTGGAAATCAGGCCTTCGGCTCTGCTGCGGATTCCGACGGCAATTTACAGAACTAATGTTGGTGAAGGTGCTCTTGCTAATGCACCTTCGCTAATACAACAACAGCTTTCCAACTGGACCGAGATGTAAGCTGGTCTCTTTTGATTCTAGGGCCGGCGTGGGATTCGCGCCGGCCTTTTTTGCTGTGGCGATAGTGATGCGGTTCGTGCCTGATGCAGCAAGAACA
>CAVPPD010000012.1:0-48000 GCA_963707155.1 uncultured delta proteobacterium
CAGCGCCCAGAGCTGGCCGACCAGATCACCAAAAACCAGCGTGTCTCTTCGACCATTTCCATCGAACATCCATAAGGGCGGGTACGGCGGGTGTCGCTTCGACCACAGGCCCCGACGCCTGGTAGGGCGCTGAAAACCGCCAGAGACCCTGCCCTGTTGATAAGGTCACGGCCAGAGCATGAATCCCGGGATGGCCGATCTCGGCAGAGTCCGCCGTGAGGTAGACACAGTGTGACGAATCCGAAGCGGAGCCGCAGCGGTCGACGACGACGCCCCGGGTTCGTCCAACGGTATTTCCCGGCAGGATTTTTTCCCACAGCAGTTGCGGATGATAGGGGTCGCTGACATCCATGACAAAGAGACAACTCTTGCGCTGCTGAAGAATAGTGCCAGTGGCCACCAGCAGGGTATGCCAGCTGCGCAGACCATCACCATCAAGATCCAGAAAAAATTCCCCGACCAGGGGTGATCCGTCGAGATGCACGGCGAGTTCACCGACAGGGTCGCTCAGCGGCTGGGCCCCTAAATAGGGAAGAAAACTGCCGGGCAGGTAGGCCCAAAGCTCCTTGCCGCCATCGGGATCATCGATCAGGTAATCTTCTGTTTCCACCCGCCAGCGGCTGACAAAAAATGCGTGCAGCATGCCGTCCTCGGCACCACAATAAAGAACCTGGTCACGTTGCCCCTGCTCTGCGCTGACCACACTTCGCCCAACCAGCGTCGGAGAAGAGCGGCTTAACCCCCAGAGTCGTTGCGGGTCTTCACCCAATCCGCTGACCTGCTCCAGGGTCCCGCCGCGTCGGCCACGCACTGCATGCAGCAGGAGCTCTGTTTCCGCCCGGGACGCTGTTCCTGTCACGGGCTGTAATCGATCCACCAGTTCCAGGGTCAGCGGCAGCAGCCGGCCGGCAAGATTGGTGAAAAGGCTCCGATACAGGTTGCCGCTTTGAATTTTAGCCGGAGGATCGCTGTCGGGCCACTCGCCCGGATCGGTGCCAATCCCGGCAAGCGGCATCCGCTCTGCGGCGTCCCACAGCGTGACCGGAAAGGTGTCGTGAATATCGATGGCCCGCAGATGACCCCGATGCTGCGGATTGTTTGAACTGGCGACATAGAGGATGCCGTTGGCAAGGACCGGGGTGGTACTCACATATTCCTGCGGTAAATCAACCGCCTGTGCCTCTGCGCAAGCCGCCAGGCAGAGGCTGAGACCGGTCAATATACACGCCAGGTTTCGACACAGGTTCATTTCTTCCTCCCATCGTTCTGTTGAGACGTCAATCCGCAATGCCATACGCGTTGACGGGTTGGCTGGTGAGGTCAATCGCTGTTCCGCTCTGCGACTGACCCGTACTCAGCAAGCCTTCTGCGCTCAAGGGTCCATCGAAGCCACAAAGGCTCTCAATCATGGCCTCTGCACCGTGACTGCCCCGGGCACGGGCCAGAACGAAAAGCTTCAGATCGTTGTCCCTGCGTACATCTCCATCACCATCGGGGTTGTCCCGCAGGTAAATCTCGACCGGCAAACCGTTCATCACGGTGGTCCATGCCGGTGCTTGCGGATAAGCCTGATGATCATTGGACGTCAGCAAGCTCTGCCAGCCGCCTGAACCCACATAGCTTGCGCCCAACCGCTGGCGCGCCGATTCAATACCGGACTGCGCTGCCCAGAAGAGCTGCTCGCGGTTGGCCGCAGCGGCCGTCTGCCGGGTTGATTGCCAGACCTTCTCGCTCAGGATGTGGGCCAGGGTTAACAACAGCGTCAACAGCAGCAGCACGCTGACCAGCGCCATCCCCCGCTCGTTACAGAGCATGATTCTTCACCTCGACCAGCTGCGTGACCAGGGTGCGTCGATAATGGTCGCGGAAAGGGCCGTAGCTCCGGTTTCCCAGCAGATAAACCGTTTGGTTGATATAGGTGCGGTCGAGGCGCAGGTCTCGAACCAGCAGACCGATGCGCACGCCACGGACATCCTCGATTCTCGCGGGCTGATCCGCAAAGGATCCGTCAGCGAGCAGGAACTCGAACTGCATTCCATCCACGGCATCATCGAGGATATCGCGGCTGGTAAAATCGTCTCGTCGCAGGCGCTTGCTCCCCGCAAACGGGTCAAGCTGGTAGTTGTAGGCACGCACACCGAGTAGCTCGGTTTCGGCAGGAACAGCTGTTCGCAGGGGCTGGTGAAGAGACAGGGACTGGCCTGCAAGCTGGACGGCATAGCAGTCCGGGTGATTGGCAAAAACCAGGTGATTGATCGCTTCAGGAGCCGGCAGGATTTCCCGGCTTGAACCCGGGCTGCGATTGGGCCGACGGTTCAGCAGCAGGTCGCTTTCACCGGACAGCCCCGGCTGCGCCAAATGCAGCGTCGGTTCAAAGGAAATCGCCTTGACGATCGTCAGACGATCATCTCCATCGGGGTTGTCCTCAGCAAGAATCGAAAAGGACAGCGGCTCCAGAGGATCGCCAGCCAGGCTGTCATGAACCAGTGATAATGGCCCACTGCCAGCCACCTGCGGCACCGGGCCGAGCAGAAAGGCAGCATCACGGATATCGTTCGCCAAGAAACGGATCAGGCGTTCGGCCCGGTCCTGCAGGTCGTTGCGGCTGATTTCACTCAGAATGCGTGACTGGAAATTGATCACCAGCTGCAGAATCATGGCGCCGACAATGGCAGCAATCGTCATCGCAACCAGCAACTCAACCAGAGTCATACCGTCGCAGGCCTTTTTGTTCATGGTGCCGAGCGAATGGTTTGCAGCTGGTAGCGATGGCTTCGATCCCGCTGCTGCCAGTCGTGCTGTGACCGTGATCCTGCTCTGGTCAGGCTGAGGCAGATTTTGCTCGACCTGCTGCTGAAGCTCAACTCCCGCAATCAAAAAAGGTTCCTCGGCAAGCACCGCCAGGGCGGCATAATCGACCACCTGCAGTTCCGCCATCAGCTCTGCTGGCCAGGCGCTGCGCCTGAGTCTGCAGGCTGTTGCCGTGATTGACCTGCAGGTTGGTCATCAACAGAGGCAATAGCCCCATGCTGGCGATCAGGAAGATCACCAACGACACCATCACTTCAACCAGCGTAAAACCTTTCCTGCTGCCTCTCCAAGACAGATCGACATTGACCCCTCCAGACAAAAAACGATCAGACAATATAAACGTGAAAACGAACCGCTGCTCAGCCGAGCAGACCCCTGATCCGCCAGGCTGATATAACGACCGCTGCCGATAATGATATGATCAAGCACCCGCACCCCCATCAAGGCACCGGCATCACGCAGACGGGTCGTTAATTCCAGATCCTCACGACTCGGTTCCGGATCGCCGGAGGGATGGTTGTGTACAAAAAGCACGGCCGCAGCAGACTCGCGGATCACCGGCTGAAAGACTTCGCGGGGATGCACGATGCTGGCATTGAGACTCCCTTCGGAGATCTGGATTTCACGCAGCACACGGTTCTTGCTGTCGAGCAGCAGGGTGAGGAAGACTTCCTTTTTTACGATCGCGCAGACGTTCGTGAAAATGGGCAAAGACTTCCGGGAGCTGGTAAAACGGGTGCCGGGAGTCAGGGGGGTGGCGGCAAAGCGACGGGCCAGTTCACCGAGGGCGAGAATTTCCGCGGCCTTGGCCGGACCGATGCCGGGCACCTGACAGAGTTCGGTCGCCGTCGCCGAGACCATGGCGCGCAGGGAGCCGAAGCGGGTCAACAGCTGACGGGACAGATCAAGCGCACTGGTGCCGTTGCCGGCATGTCCGGTACGCAGAATCAACGCCAGCAATTCGGTATCGCTGAGTGTTGCCGAACCTGTAGACAGAAGCTTTTCCCGCGGCCGGTCGGCCACGGGCCAGTCCTTGATACAGGACATTGTCCCCCCTCCATTTTCACAGCAAAACAATAATCAATCACATAAAATAAGAACTGCTGAATATCACAGAAAACTCTCATGATGCAAGCCTCATTTTGCACATCGAAACAGATACTCCGCTCACATCGAAAGCATGGTTGACTTGCACCGAAATCCCCATCTATCATTGAAATATCAGGAACATCAAAGCTTGACGACACCGCGTCGTCAGGCTCTTCATCTTTAAGGAACAGTTATGGCTTTACTTAAAGATTCGACATTATCCCGATCCGGTCCTGAAAAAGGTTGCCGCGCCGGTGACCGAGTTCGACGATTCCCTGCGCCAGCTGGCCCACGACATGGCAGAGACCATGTATGCCGCTCCGGGCGTCGGCCTGGCCGCACCGCAGGTCGGTATCAGCAAACGCCTGACCGTGATCGACTGCTCCGCGCGGGACGAAGAGGCGCAGCTGCTGATTATGGTCAATCCGGAGATCATCGACCGGGAAGGTGAATGCTGTGAAGAAGAGGGCTGCCTTTCGGTACCGGAATACTATGCCAAGGTCAGCCGCAGCGCCATGGTCAAGGTCCGCTTTCAGGATCTCGATGAAAAGACCCACGTGATCGAGGCACAGGGGCTGACATCGGTCGCCTGCCAGCATGAAATCGACCATCTCGACGGCATCCTCTTTGTCGACCATCTTTCGCCACTCAAGCGCAGCATGTTTCGCAAGAAGTGGAAGAAAATCCAGGAACATTTAACGGAGCAGATGTAATGCAGCCACAGGAGCTACGCACCGTTTTCATGGGAACCCCCGATTTCGCCCTGCAGACCCTGCAGGGCTTAATTGATGCAGGCTGCAACCTGGTCGGCGTCTACACCCAGCCCGACCGTCCGAAAGGACGCGGCAAGCAGCTGGCGGCGCCACCGGTCAAGGAGCTGGCGCAGAAGTACGACATCCCCGTTTACCAGCCGCTCAAGCTGCGTCAGCCGGAAGCCGTCGCCGAACTGGAAGCTCTCGCCCCCGACCTGATCGTGGTGGTCGCCTACGGCCAGATCCTGCCGAAGAGCGTGCTCGATATCCCGGCCACGGCTGCATCAACGTCCATGCCTCACTGTTGCCCAAGTACCGCGGCGCGGCACCGATCAACAAGGCGATCATCGACGGCGAGACGGAAACCGGCATCACCACCATGTACATGGATGTCGGTCTCGACACCGGCGACATGCTGGTCAAAAAGAGCCTGTCGATCGGGCCGGAGGAAACCGCCGGCGAGCTGCATGACCGCCTGGCCAGCCTCGGCCGTGAGACGATGGAAGAGACCCTGCGACAACTCTGTGCCGGCACCCTGCAGCGAGAAGTGCAGGACGATGGGCAGAGCACTTACGCGTCGATGATGAAAAAGGAAGACGGCCGCATCGACTGGAGCCGCTCGGCTCAGGAGATTCACAACCATGTGCGCGGTCTCGACCCCTGGCCGGGCGCCTACACCACCCTCAACGGCGAGCTGCTCAAGCTGGCCGAGACCAGCCCGGAAGAGGCAGCAGCTGGCCAACCCGGCAGCGTTATCTCAGCCGACAAGAACGGCGTATGCATCGCCTGCGGCAGCGGCTCGCTGCGTATTCAGCAGCTGCAGCTGGCCGGGCGCAAACGCCTGGCTGCGGCAGACTTTCTGCGCGGCTGCCCGTTGCAAGCCGGCACGATGATGGAATAAGAGCGGACCAATCGCCTGTAACACTTGAAATCCGGTGATTCGTAGCTACATTATTACTCTCAGTCTGAGCGAAAAACATCCATCAACCTTTTGACGAAAAGGCTTTTGCGCAATGAACACCTCCGTACCGCTATCCTGCTGACTGTTTTAACCCTCGGCCTGGTTTTTATCGGCGGCATGATCGGCGGCCGAGGCGGCGCCCTCATCGCCCTGATTCTGGCCGGCGTCATGAACATGGGCTCTTACTGGTTTTCCGACAAGATCGTCATCAAGATGTATCGCGGCAATCAGGTGACCAGCGGCCCGCTTTTCGATGTGGTCGCTGAGATCTGCCAGACCAACCAGCTGCCGATGCCCAAGGTTTACACCCTGCCGCAAGCGACCCCCAACGCCTTTGCCACCGGCCGCAACCCCGAGCATGCCGTGGTCGCTGCGACCGAAGGGATCCTGCAACATCCTCTCCCGCGACGAGCTGAAAGGGGTCATGGCCCACGAGATGAGCCACGTCATGCACCGCGACATCCTGATCGGCTCGATCGCCGCGACCATCGCCGGGGCCATCGCCTACCTGGCTCACATGGCCCAGTGGTCGGCGATGTTCGGCGGTTTCGGTCGCGACGATGAGGACAGCAACCCGCTCGCCCTGATCGCCCTGGCGATCATCGCACCGATGGCGGCCATGCTGATCCAGATGGCGATCTCCCGCTCCCGTGAGTACGAAGCCGACAAGGGCGGCGCCCAGCTCTGCGGCAACCCGCTCTCTCTGGCCAACGCCCTGCGCAAACTGGAGAATGCCAACCAGAGCGCGCCGATGCCCCGGGTTAACGAGGCGACGGCGCACATGTTCATCGTCAACCCTCTGCGCGGCGGCGGTGGCGTTAAGGCCCTCTTCACCACCCATCCGCCGATGGCGGAGCGGATTCGTCGCCTGGAGAGATGGCTCGCTAAGGTGACTCTCGCTGAAGGGGACGTTTTACGTCCCCTTTTTTACTGAGCCCAACCTCGCACGAAGACGTCAAGATGACCCGCAACAACGCACAACCAAATCCCATGGATGCCCGCTTCGGAGCCTATGAGATCCTGCAGCGCGTCGAACAGGGCGGCTATGCCGACCGCCTGCTGGACAGTTATCTGGAACGCCATCCGGGCATGGATCCGCGCGAGCGGGGACTGCTGACTGAACTGGTCTATGGCCTTTTGCGCCTGCGCGGGCGGGTCGATTTTGCGCTTGAGCAATTCTCCCGTCAGCCTCTTCAGCGCCTCGAACCCAACGCCTTGCTGCTGTTGCGTCTCGGTGCCTACCAGTTGCTGGAACTCGATCGCATCCCACCACACGCGGCGGTGCATGCCACCGTCGAACTGGCTCACCAGGTCGGCATGGGCCGGGTGGCCGGGCTGGTGAACGGCACCCTGCGCACGATCGTGCGCGAGCACGCCACCATCAACTGGCCGACACCGGACAATCTGCGGGCCTACCTGCAGCATCTCTGCAGTCTGCCGAGCTGGCTGGCCAAAGAGTTACTGCGCCAGTTCCCCAATAGCCGAATCACGCGCTCTGGCAGAAGCCCTGACCGAGGCAGCGCCGCTGACCCTGCGCACCAACACCCTGAAGACCGACCGCGAGCAAGCTGCTTTCCGCCCTGGCATGAGGCCGGACATGTGGCCAGGCCGTGTCGCTATACGCCCGAAGGCATCATTGTCGAAAAACGCGCATCGCAAACGCTGCCCGGAGATCAGGACGGCTGGTACCAGGTTCAGGATGAGGCGAGTATGCTGATCGGCCACCTGCTCGACCCTCAACCCGGCGAGAAGATCCTTGATGCCTGCGCCGCTCCCGGCGGCAAAACCACCCACATTGCCGCCTTAACGAACAATCAGGCACGCATCATGGCCCTGGAGAAATACCCGCAGCGAGTCGAATTGATCAACCAGGGTGCAGCTCGCATTGGCTGCCAGGGCATCGAAGCCCGATGTTGGGACCTCACCGAGCCACCCGAATTTCTCGAGCCGGAGAGCTTTGACCGCATTCTGGTCGATGCCCCGTGCAGCGGCCTCGGCGTGCTGCGACGCAACCCCGAGAGCCGCTGGAGTCGAGCGCCCTGCCGACATCAAGGCGTTGGTCGAACTGCAACGTACAATTCTCAGACAGGTGGCCCCCCTGCTGCGTCCCGGCGGTCATCTGCTCTACTCGGTCTGCACCTTCACCGCAGCCGAGACAGATGCCATCGCACATCATTTTCTCACCAGCCATGCGAACTTCGCACAAGAAGATTTTCGCACGCTGCTGCCGGCTGAATGGCAGGAACTGACAACCGATAAAGGCTGTGTGCGCACCTTGCCACACCATCATGACGGTATGGACGCATTTTTTGCGGCGCGCTTTGTGAAAAGCTAGATGCAGTCTCACGCTGAGGCTGGCCAAACTATTTTCAAATAGGTTATAAAGGTTCTCATCCCCAATCATCTTGCCCTTCGTGATCTTCGAGGTCATGGCGGGTTCACTTTTGACCGGAGTTTCCGATGATCAAAATTGCCCCTTCGATTCTTTCCGCCGATTTTTCCCGCCTGGGTGAAGATGTCCAGGCCGTCGACCGCGCCGGTGCCGATTACATTCACGTCGATGTCATGGACGGCCATTTCGTCCCCAACATCACCATCGGCCCGCTGGTGGTCGACGCCCTGCGCAAGGTCACCGCTAAACCTCTCGATGTACACCTGATGATCGAAAACCCGGACCTCTACATCCCGGACTTTGCCAAGGCCGGCGCCGACATCATCACCGTTCACCAGGAAGCGGTCCCGCACCTGCATCGCACCGTGCAGCTGATCAAGAGCCTCGGCAAAAAGGCCGGCGTCTCGCTCAACCCGGCGACGCCGGTGGAGACGCTCGACGTGATCCTCGACGAGCTCGACCTGGTTCTGGTCATGTCGGTCAACCCCGGCTTCGGCGGCCAGTCTTTCATCCCCTCCGCACTCGGCAAGATCAGCGCGTTGCGACAGCGTATTACGCAACGCGGCCTTGCAACAGAGCTGGAAGTCGATGGCGGCGTCAAGATCGACAATATTCGCCAGGTGGTTGCCGCCGGGGCGAATGTGCTGGTCGCCGGCAGCGCTGTTTTCAACACGGCTGACTACGCCGCGACCATTTCGGCCCTGCGGGAGAACGCGCTCAGCACATCTGCCTGATGCTCGATCGCAGCCGCCTTGCCAGCCACCTTAAGGCTTTCCCGAAACAGACCATTCCGGTCGATTCGCTCCGACCGGCTGCCGTGCTGATCCCGCTTTACCAGCGCGACGGCTGCGACTACCTGCTCTTTACCGAGCGGACGGCACACCTGGAGCACCACGCCGGGGAGATTTCCTTTCCCGGCGGCGGCTACGACGCCGGTGATATTGATCTGAGTGTTACCGCCCTGCGCGAAACGGAGGAAGAGCTCGGCATCGCCCGTACACAGATCGAAGTCCTCGGTCGCCTGGACGACTTCTACTCGGTGCACGGCTATCACGTGGTGCCTTTTGTCGGCACCATTCCCCGGCCCGACAACCTGCAACACGACCCCTTTGAAATTGCCGGCACCTTTGAGGCGCCGCTCGATCACTTTCGCAACCCGTCGACCCATCGCGTCGAGAACTGGCAACACCGCGGCCGCACTCATCTGGTCGATTTTTACCAGTACGCAGCAACACGTCATCTGGGGCCTGACGGCAGCGATCCTGCGCCAGTTCATAGAGGAATCGGCTGATTTCCGGCACCAGCCGCGACCGTAGATTGAACATTGAAGCCGGAGACACGCCAACCTGGGCAATCTGTTGCGCAAGCAGGCAAACCGGAGTGAGACCGGCCAGGACCCGGGTCCTGGTGGCGACAACATCATGTCAGCGTTTGATCAAGAGGAATGGGTGGTCGTGCTTATTGAAATGATCCGCCGGGAGAAGTCTCAAGTCTGAGCATGGCATCCAGTTCTCCCCGTTCGTCGAGATCGAAGAGTTCCGAGCAGCCGCCAATCAGGGTATCGTTGATGAAGATGCCCGGCGTTTTTTCCTGTTGGCTGCGTTGCCGCATTTCTGCTGCCTTTAACTGGTCATCAGTGATATCATACTCGACAAAATCGACACCCTTGATGCGCAGCAGCTCTTTGGCCCGCTGACAAAAGGTACAATAAAACCTGGTATAAATTTCAATTTTGACGCTCATGTCTGGATTGTCCAGTCGGGCTTAACTTTGTGAGGAATCAAGGTTACCCGAGACAGGGCAAGATGCAAGGGCAGAGAGGATAATTTCTGTGATGATTACTTTTGCAAAGAGGTTGTTCTGCATCACACTGGTTCTGCTGCTGGCAGGGTGCGCCATCCAGGAGAAGATTGAGCTTCAGCAGAAGGCGAAAATCGCCGAATTGAGTCGAGACGATTTCATGAACGCCATGCGCTGGAAGCAATTCGACGTTGCCGGCAGCCTGATGCTGCCAGAGCATCGCAAGACGTTCATGAAAACCTTCATGCCACTGAAAGACATTCACATCATTGATGTCAGGATCGTCTATCTGCAGCCCTCAGAACAGAATCAGCCGTTTCGAAATGACCGTTGAAATGGATTACTACCTGCTGCCATCGGTGACCATAAAAACCTTTACCTTCGACCAAACCTGGGTCTATTTTGACGGCGAGGGCTCGGACAATAAGGGTTTCCTCATAACCACCCCTTTTCCTGACTTCCCCGGGGAACCCCCGCGAACAAGTAACGAATCAGGAGTACCTGCAAGCGTAATCAGGCTCCAGCGGAAAAGCACTCTGCCGGCTTCATCAAAACGGAGCTGAAAGCAGCTGTCAGAGCTCAATTTTCCCTTGATTCAGGCGCTATCTTTGTGGTATTTACCTGCATACTGTATACAACGTTGGCAGAATTAAACATTAAGGCACATACCGCGACAAACAAGCGCTGAGGCGCTTTTTTGCTGCGTTCTCTGTGTCGAAAGATCTGACCGAAATGGGAGGTTCAACTTGGCTGAAGTGGTTTTTTCCAGCTGGGGCGGCAAGGTGATCGACAATCGGCAGGGTGGTGAGCCGGAAGCGGCCGCCTTCAAACTGCCGGGCAACTATCTTGATGAAGGCAACGTAGGCGCCTTCATGGGCTGGGACGGCGTTATCGTCCTGGACAAAGATGTCGATATTGTCACCATGGCCGCTGAGTATATGAAGCGCGTCCAGGAGAAGTACTGTTGTGCCAAGTGCACCCCCGGAAAACGCGGGACGCGGGTCATGATGGATACCCTGGCGCGGATTCTCGCCGGACACGGCGATGAGAGTGATCTGGACACCCTGACCGGATTGAGCGATCTGCTCGACAACTGCAAATGCACGCTCTGCATGACAGCGGCCAGACCGATTCTCGATACGGTCAAATATTTCCGTGATGATTACCTGGCCTTTTTGCGCGGCGAGCGCAAAAGCAAGCAGGCCAAGGGCTATCGCGACAAGCTGACCGCACCCTGCATGGATCGCTGTCCGGCGCACATTGATATCCCGGCCTATATCGAGGAGATCAAGGACTATCGCCACGATGAGGCACTCGGCACGATCCGCAATCGCATGCCGATCCCGGCCGTCTGCGGCCGAGTCTGTCCGCATCCCTGCGAAACAGCCTGCCGTCGCGCCCTGGTCGACGAACCGGTCAGCATCATGGTGCTCAAGCGGGTCGCGTCGGACCACGAGTTGCTGCATGTCCAGGAGCCTCCCCATAAAGCCAAGGCAGCCAACGGGCAAGAACGTCATCGTCGTCGGTGCCGGCCCTGCCGGTCTGACCTGCGCCTACTACCTGGCGCTCGAAGGGCACAAGGTCAAGATCATTGACATGCTCAACGAGCCGGGCGGTACGGTCGCCGTCGGTATCCCCGATTATCGCATGCCGCGTCCGCTGCTGCAGCGCGAGGCGGACATCATCGCCGACCTCGGTGTCGAAATCGAGTACGGCGTCAAGCTCGGCCGCGATGTGTCGCTGCGTGAGCTCAAGGAAAAATACGACGCGGTGTTCCTCGGCACCGGTGCTTTCAAATCGAAGCCGATGGGCGTCGAAGGCGAAGACCAGGGTTATGACGGCTTCTCGGAAGGCGGCATTCACTACCTGCGCAAAGTCGCCCTCGGCGAAGCCGATCGTGACACCACCGCGCGTCGTGGTCGTCGGTGGCGGCAATACCGCCATTGACTGCGTGCGTGTCGCGCTGCGCGAAGGGGCGCAGGAATCGATTCTGCTTTACCGCCGTACCCGCAAAGAGATGCCGGCCGAGTCTTACGAGGTCGATGATGCCGAAGAGGAAAACGTCAAGTTCATTTTCCTGGCCCTGCCCGACCAAGCTGATTACTGTCGACAACAAGATCGTCGGTGTGGAAGTGCAGAAGATGGAGCTGGGCGAGCCCGATGACTCCGGTCGTCGCCGCCCCGAGCCGGTTCCCGGCAGCGAATATATTGTCGACTGCGACCTGGTTATCCCGGCGATCGGCCAGGACCCCGACCTCAGCTATCTGGAAGACGGCGATTACGGCATCCAGCAGACCCGCTGGAACAGTATTGTCACCAAGGGCGGCACCATGATGACCGACAACGAAGGCGTCTTCGCCGGTGGCGACTGTGAATACGGCGCCATGACCGTTGTCCTCGCGGTTGGTCATGGTCATCGCGCCGCGCGCGCCATGCACCGCTACCTCATGGAAGGCAAAGCCTACCTCGACGAAGAGGACGCCATGGAGGACATCGTCAACAACCTCGGCGTGTTCGACAAAGACCGAGAACATCGGCATCGTCGGTGGCCTGCACCGTGAGCATCAACCAAAGATCAACGGTGCCGAGCGTGCGCAGAACTACGAAGAGATTGAACTGGCCATGCCGGAAAGTCAGGCGGTCAGGGAAGCCGAGCGTTGCCTGCGCTGTTACCGTGTTGCCATGTTGGCAGTCAACTAACGACTGTAAATATTTACCGATAAATTGATTAAAGGGCAGATTCGATGATCAACCTTAAGATCGACGGCAAAGATGTCCGGATTGCATCAGGGAGCAACCATTCTTGATGCAGCAGAAACTGTGGACATCAAAATTCCGACCCTCTGTTATCTGAAAAAGGTCTCCCCGACCGGCGCCTGCCGCATTTGTGCTGTAGAAGTCGAGGGTGCGGACAAAACCATGACCGCCTGCAACACCCGCGCTGTTGACGGCATGGTTGTCACGACTCAATCGGAAAAACTGGCAGTGATCCGACGTCAGATCGTTGAACTGCTGCTGGTCAACCATCCCCTTGATTGTCCCGTCTGCGATGCCGGTGGCGAATGCGAACTGCAGGATATCTGCTATTCGCAGAATGTCGTACGCCAACCTTTCGCGGCGGACGATGTCAATGCAGCCACGATTGATCATTGGCCGCTGATCCAGCAGGTGCCAAACCGTTGCATCATGTGCGAAAAGTGTGTCAAGACCTGCCACGAGACCATCGGTTCCAGTGCTCTGTCCGTCAACGAAAAGGGTGACAAGGCCTTTATCGACAAGGATCTCGACAAGTGTGAGTTCTGCGGCAACTGCGTCCAGGTCTGCCCGACCGGCACCATGATCTCCAAACCATTCAAGTTCAAGGCCCGCCCATGGGAACTCCGCAAAACCGCCTCCGTCTGTACCCTCTGCTCGGCCCAGTGCCAGGTGGACATGCACAGCAAGCAGGGTAAGGTCATGCGGGTCACATCGGAGGATGGCACCACGGTTAACGACGGCAACCTCTGCGTCGGCGGCTTTTTCGGCCACGACTACCTGAACAGTGAACAGCGTCTGACGGCGCCACTGGTCGATCAGCAAGCGACATCCTGGGATGCGGCCACTCGACAAGGTCGTCAACGAATTCTCTCGGCTGACGCGATGAGCAGGGCGGTCAGGCGATTGCCGGCCTGGCGTCACCTCACCTGACCAACGAAGAGAATTATCTCTTTCAGAAGCTTTTCCGCGTTGCGCTCGGCAGCAACAACATCGACTCCGAAGCACGCTTTTCCGAGCCTGCGTGCTGCCAGGGTTCTGAATCAACAGCTCAAATTGAGTGGCGCCAGCAACCACATCGACCGTATCGGCCAGGCGGAAGCCGTCCTGGTTTTCGGCGCGGACCTGCGTTCTGAAGTCACCGGCACTCAACTGGCAGGTACAGCTCGCCGCACGCAAAAATGACACTCGCCTGATTGTTGCCAATCAACGTCAGTTGAAGCTGGTTAAACAGGCAGAGAGCTTCCTGCAATACCGTGCTGGCAGCGAGGCTTACCTCGCCGGCGCCCTGGCTAAGCTGCTGCTTGAAAAGGGTCAGGCTGACAATGATTTCCTCAACCGCTTTGTCGGCAATCGTGACGAACTGGGCACTTACCTGAAGGGACTTGACCTTGATGCAGCCTGTGCCGCAACGGGCGTCGAGACGCGCACGAATTGAAGAAGCGGCTGATCATCTCGGCCAGGCTGCTTCAGTAGCCATTATTTTCGGTCGTGACATCATGGGGTCAGCCCAGGCGGAAGCGGCTGTAGCTGCCCTGGCGAATCTGGCCTTGGTCAGTGGTGCACTGCATGGTGACCACGGCGGATTGTTTCCGGTTGCCACCAAGGGCAACACGCAGGGTCTCATCGATGCCGGGGTTGCTCCCGAGTTTTTGCCAGGCCTGGTCGATTACGTGACTGGCAGGGACAAGTTTTCAGCGGCATGGCAGAGCCCTCTCCCGGAAGGCGGCGCTGACGCAACTGGAATTCTGGCTGGTATCGAGCAGGGCACCATCCGCGCACTTTATCTGGCAGGAAGCAATCCCCTGATCAGCTATCCTGAGGCTGGTCGCTGGCGCAAAGCACTGGAAAAGCTTGACTTCCTGGTTGTTCAGGACATTCTGGCCAGCGATTTGACAGCCCTCGCCTCAGTCGTCCTGCCCGGGGCAGCCAGCGCTGAGAAGCGTGGCAGCGTCACTTCACTTGATCTGCGCGTCAACAAGCTGAGAATTGCCGTATCCCCCCTGGAGACGCACGTCCTGACTTCGCGATTTTGAGCGATCTCTTTGCACGCCTGAGCGGCAAACCAGAACCGAGCGAGGCTGCGATTCGCCAGGAGATGATGAAACTCAGTGGCAGCTATGCGGATGTCTGTCAAAATCTTGAACAGCGCAGCTTCTGCTGGAAGCAAACCTACGTACCTGTAGCGAAGGGCCTGCTCGCGGCGGCACCGGAGCTGTCGACACCGGAAGCGGCCGACCTGAAGCTTCTGGTCAGCAAGTGCCCCTTCCATTTCGGCACCACGACCACCTACTCTGCAGCCAACAATGAACTGGCTCCGGCAGGTCTGATTATTGTCAACCCCGAAGACGCCACCAAGCTGGGCGTTGCCGATGGCGGTCGACTGAAGGTGACCGGCCCGGCAGGTTCTGCAAGCGGCAAGGTGATGATCAACACCATGGTTCCGGCTGGCCTACTGGCCGCATCTGACAACTTTGCAGACGTGAATATTCAACAAATCTTCCCCGCCGGCACAAACTGCGTTCAGGTTACGGCGAGCAAGGGTTAAAGCAAAAGCCCCGTTCCCCGAAAAGAGGACGCTGGCAAAATCACACGAACAGACAACGGACCTGCCGGCGATCGGCAGGTCCGTTATATTTGGCAGGCCCGTTCTTTCCACAACACCCTTACAGCAACAACCCTCGACTTATCATCTCACCATCACATCAGGAATCTGGGCGGCTTTTTATCCAGTTCCAGTCTCTCAGGGTTGTCCAGAGTCGGTCCGCCCATTGTGAGATCGCTTCGTCGCCTCTCTGCTGCTCATGAATCAGCGCCGCGAGATTATTATCTTCGAAAAGTGTGTCGATGACAGCGACAAGCGGCTCTCTGGTCTGAGCATCGCAGACCAGTAACTCTACGGCAATGTGACCGGCCGGTACTTGTCCGTCCACGATGATCGTCGACAGAGCAGAAGAACCGCTGCGTTCGGGTAACAGACGACTGGTTGCAGCGAGCACCGGCAGGGAAATCTCAACGTTGGTCAGCGCGATACTAAGAAGAAGTGTCGTGTCTGTCGGGATCTCGACAATCTTAAACTCCAGACCGAGTCTTGCCAGTATTGCGTGGATCATACGCCTGGACGTTGCCAGTATTTGTTCGTCATTGAGTCGATGTGCTGATTCCTTATCAGCCACAATCCATGTCTGGCCAAGCATCAGACTGTCATATTTTTGTAACGTTCCCTTGAGACTTTCAGCATCAGAGATTCTTGCTGTCGACCAGACCAGGTCGACGCCACCATCGGGACCTTGCTTGAACTCTTCAAGAGAAGCAAACATCACTGGTTTTTTCACAGTGACACTTTGCGGGGAGCAGCCTGTTGCGACAAAAATAATCAGGAAAAACAAAGGATAAAAGTAGGTGTTCATAGACAGGCTCCTGCTGCTTCTGTTTGCAGCCTTGAAAGATCAGAATCGTCAGAACAACTCTAGCAATTGTCTGAAAATTAGGGAACGGCTGAATTTAGTATGATCTTCTCTTTGCATCCTTATCGCTTTGCGTTAAATTGTTGCATCTGACGAAAAAGCGCGGTCTGGTCACAAAAATACAGATCTCTATTCAAACAACCCGGAGTCAAAAATGGACACTCAATTTTGTAATTATCGTGACAAAATCAGCTTCAGTGACGAAAAGGCCAATAAAATCGTTCTCTCCGAAGGCCTCCACTCCCGTACCACACTCTGGTGCCTCAAGCCGGGTCAACACATTCATCCTCACATACATGCAGGTGATCATGTCTGGGTTGTCCTGGAAGGTGAAGGTGTTTTCTTGAGCGAGGGACAAGAGGACCAGGCCATCTCTTCCGGCACGATTCTTTGCGCTCCTGCCGGCATCTCCCACGGTGTTGAGAACACGAGCGATTCAGGATTGATCTTCGCCAGTGTTTCTGCAGGCTAAAAAACGAGAGCAGTCCCGAAGCAGGCTTTACCGCGAGCCTGAAGCCAGGTCCGTATTGTTTTATATCTTGAAAAGCGCGCGAGCTTTCTATATATTAATATCTGAATAATATAGGAGAGAGTATGAAATCATTACTGACATTGGTCGGCATTTTCGTTGCCTGGTATATTCTCAATCGCTGGATCCTGCCACGTTTCGGCGTGCAGACCTGACTCTCGGGAAGCTGCGAGCTCCCCGTGCGGGAGACAGAAAAGAGCCAGGAAGAAAGCGAAGAAAAAGTCTGATTTTTAACGATATCCATAAAAAACGCCTCGGCAAATTTGCCGAGGCGTTTTTTATGAACAGTCTATATTTTCTCTAGCGCAAGCTCGTGGCACAACGCGGACAGGTAAACATGCTGGTTGATGGGACTTTATGGCCACACGTCGGGCAGTTGAACCAATAACGACAGTACTTGCATTGAGGGTCAGACAGACCCTGCTTCTTTTTACACTTGGGGCACATGCGATACATCTTGCGGTGGACAATGTAATCTTCGAAAATCAGACTGCACTTCGCGCAAACCTTGGCATCACGACGATGATTCGTCGCCTCGCAACGCGGTGCAGGGCAGACATACACTGTGTGACAGGAGTCACACCAGTTCTTGCCGCGGGTCATCTCTTTACATACCGGACACTTTTCCATCAAAACACCTCAATAAACTCCCTAATAGCAAATCGGGCAGAGAACGTATTAACCCTGAAGCCGCTCTTCCCCGACCAACATAAACATTTCCCGGCAAAATTTCCAGTCACTTGTCGGTGAAAGCTGCGCAAAACACCACGCCACCCGTTGCGAAAGGCTGAAACTCAAAAGCCGGGCCTTCAGGGCCCGGCTTTTGAAAGTGACAGCGGGATGATGATCAATCGACCTTAAAAAAAGCGACGGGCCCTGCCTGGCAGACAGGGCAAGGGCCATGGGGTTCCCCCTCGATGGTGTTGCCGCAAACTTTGCAGACGTAGTAATCAATGTCCTGATTGCTGCCAAGGCTGTCGAATGCCTTCTGATAAAGCGCAGCATGAACCTTCTCGACCGCGTTGGCAAAAATGAAACTGCGCAGAGCAGCGTCCTGACCCTCACGTTTGGCCTCTTCAATCATCTCCGGGTACATGCTGATAAATTCATGCGTTTCGCCGGCGATCGCTTCCTGGAGGTTGTCCGCTGTACTCCGAACTCCCCCGGCAACCCGTAAGTGAGCATGAGCATGTACCGTCTCGGCAGCCGCAGCAGCCCGAAACAGTTTAGCCACCTGTTTTTGGCCCTCTGCGTCTGCTTTCTCAGCGAAAGCCAGGTACTTGCGATTCGCCTGGGACTCTCCGGCAAACGCCTCCAGAAGATTGCTCTCTGTTTTACTTCCCTTTAATTCACCCATAATTCTCTCCTCATTAATGAAAGTGTTTGACAAAAACAAAAGTAGGTCAATATTATCGATCACGTCAGCCATGTCAACCACAAGTGCGCCATTTCTGTCCTTTAACAGGAGCCACCCGATGTCCGTCTACCGTGTCGAGAAAAAAGAGTTAGCCGTTGTGATTTTCCAGGCCGACGGCTCTGTCATGAAAGGCGTCGTTTTCCTGAGCGCCAGCGCCTACAATCACACCGGCCAGCAAACCCTGATTGACCTGATGAAAGAACCGGGGAATTTTTTCCCCTTTCGCAGCGAAACAGGATCTTTCTGCGTCGCCAACAAGGCCACTATCACGCATATTCGCTTTGATCCACCGGAGGAAGCCTCTGCTTACGAATCTCTCGGTGATCGCGAAGAGGTCGATATAAAGTTTGTCGGTGGGGAGCAGCTCTCTGGAACCCTGACCATCGAGATGCCGGAGGGACGCAATCGTCTTTTTGATTTTCTCAATGCCATGAAAGGATTTTTCCTGCTTCAGAACCAGGAAGCTTACTATTTGGTCAATGTGGCGCAAATCCGCGACGTCAATCCGCGGCACTGACGGCGAGAACAGTCCCCTCAATCAAGGCCGCCAGAAGCCTCTCTGGCGGCCTTGATTGTTTACAGCTCCAGATAAGCACGCAAATATCGCCCTGTGTAGGATTTTCCACAACGGGCCACCTCTTCCGGTGTCCCACAGATCACAATTTCTCCCCCCTGCTCCCCCCTTCCGGGCCAAGATCAATAATGTAATCAGCGGTCTTGATCACATCCAGATTGTGTTCAATGATGACCACGCTGTTGCCTGATTCAACCAGGCGATGCAGCACTGTCAGTAAACGGCTGATATCGTAGAAATGCAAACCGGTGGTCGGCTCATCGAGAATATAGATGGTTCGACCGGTGGCGCGCTTTCCCAACTCCTTGGCCAGCTTGACACGCTGCGCCTCACCGCCCGAAAGGGTGGTGGCGCTCTGGCCGAGCTTGATGTAGCCGAGACCGACATCGCGCAAGGTTTCCAGCTTGCGCTTGATACGCGGAATATTCGACAGAAACTCGACAGCCTGGTTGGCGGTCATGTCGAGGACATCAGCGATCGTTTTGCCCTTGTATTTGACCTGTAAGGTTTCCCGGTTGTAGCGAGCCCCGTGACACGCCTCGCACTGAATATAGACGTCGGGCAAAAAGTGCATCTCGATACGCAGGATGCCGTCGCCCTGACAGGCTTCACAGCGACCGCCTTTGACATTAAAGGAGAAACGGCCCGGCTTGTAACCACGGATTTTCGCTTCTGGCAGTTGGGCAAACAGATCACGGATATCGGTAAACAGGCCAGAGTACGTCGCCGGGTTGGAGCGTGGTGTGCGACCGATAGGTGACTGATCGATATCGATGACCTTGTCGAGCTGATCAAGACCCTCAATCGCTCGCACCGATCCGGCACGTTCCCTGGAGCGATAAAGCCGCTGGGCCAAAGCCTTGTGCAGGGTATCAAGGACCAGGGACGATTTCCCGGAGCCGGAAACGCCGGTCACACAGGTCATGACTCCCAGCGGAATGTCAACGTCAACCGACTTGAGGTTATTCGCTGCAGCTCCCTTGATCCTGAGCGTTCCGATGGGTTTGCGCCGCACCTCCGGCAATGGAATTGTCCGACGACCGGAAAGATAATCGCCAGTGAGGGAGTCGGGATGGTTGAGGATGTCCTGGGGCGTTCCTTGAGCCACCACCTGACCACCATGGCGCCCAGCGAGTGGTCCCATATCGATCACATGATCCGCCTCGAGAATCGTTTCTTCGTCATGCTCGACCACCAGCACCGTATTGCCCAAATCGCGCAGACGCTTCAAGGTTTCCAGCAGGCGCCGATTGTCGCGCTGGTGCAAGCCAATGGAAGGTTCGTCAAGGATATAGAGAACTCCGACCAGTGAGGACCCAATCTGGGTCGCCAGCCGGATGCGCTGGCTCTCGCCACCGGAGAGGGTTCCGGAGGTTCGATCCAGAGCCAGGTAATCGAGGCCGACATTGACCAGGAAAGAGAGTCGTTCACGCACCTCTTTAAGGACTCGGCGAGCGATTTCCGCTTCTTTTGGCGGCAACTCTAACTGGGCAAAAAAAGTTTCCGCATCGGTCACACTCAGGGAGCAGACCTCCTGAATATTGCGACCGGCAA
Organism: uncultured delta proteobacterium; assembly: GCA_963707155.1. GTDB lineage: Bacteria > Desulfobacterota > Desulfuromonadia > Desulfuromonadales > BM103 > M0040. Next base: position 20,101 of record CAVPPD010000012.1, read on the forward strand.
TACGCACACAGAGAATTTCCGGTTTGAGACGGGCGCCCTGACAACTCGGACAGGACATGATGTTCATAAATTGTTCGAGCTTCTCCCGGGTTGCGTCGGAATCGGTTTCACGCAACCGGCGCTCCAGGTTCGGCAGGACGCCTTCAAAGGGTTTATGGTAGAAATGCCGGTGATTGCCCTGATCGTAGAAGAACTTGACCTCTTCTTCACCGGAACCATACAACAGAACCTGCTGCAGTCGTTCCGGCAATTCGGCAAAAGGGGTGCGGATGTCAAATTCGTAGAAGTCTGCCAGCGCTTCCATCACCTGCAGGTAATAGTAGCCGGTTCGGGTCGACCAGGGCGCTATCGCTCCCTCGCGCAGGGACAACTGGCGATTAGGAACAACCTGATCAGGGTCGAAATACATTCGCGTTCCCAAGCCGGAGCAATCGGGGCAGGCACCATAGGGGTTGTTAAAAGAGAACATGCGCGGCGTCATCTCAGGCAGGGAGATGCCGCACTCCACGCAGGCGTGCCATTCTGAAAAGAGCTGGCTTTCTCCCCCGACAACCTCAACCCGCACCAAACCTTCGCCCAAGCGCAGAGCGGTCTCCAGGGAATCCGCCAGGCGGCTGTTGATTCCCTCTTTGACCACGAGTCGATCCACCACGACTTCGATGGTATGCTTCTTGTTTTTATCGAGAGCAATCTCATCGCCCAGTTCATACATCTCGCCATCAATGCGCACCCGCACGAAGCCGTCCGCCTGCAATTGGCGCAGCTCTTTGCGGTATTCCCCTTTACGCCCCCGAACCAGCGGCGCCAGCAGCAGTAGCTTGCTTTTTTCCGGCAGGGCGAGAATCCTCTCCGCCATCTGCTCTGCTGTTTGCGAGGCAATTTCCTTACCACAGGACGGGCAATGCACGCGACCAATCCTGGCAAAGAGAAGACGCAGGTAATCGTAAATTTCAGTGACCGTACCTACCGTTGAGCGAGGATTTTTCGAAGTGGATTTCTGCTCTATGGAGATGGCCGGGCTCAAGCCTTCGATGCTCTCTACATCGGGCTTGTCCATCTGCTCGAGGAACTGCCGCGCATAGGCCGAGAGACTTTCCACATAACGCCTCTGACCTTCTGCATAAATCGTATCGAAAGCCAGGGTACTCTTGCCAGAGCCCGACACACCCGTGATAACCACCAACTGGTCACGTGGGATTTCAATATCAATGTTTTTCAGATTGTGCTCGCAAGCACCCTTGATGATGATTTTATCAACCATTAGCAAACCAGTTTAAAACGAGGGATGAGACTTATCAGCCATAGTGGCGGCCATTTTAACGGCAGCGATCAGGCTGTTCGGACTCGCCTGCCCGGTGCCGGCCAGATCATACGCAGTGCCGTGATCAACCGAAGTGCGCACAATCGGCAATCCAAGGGTCACGTTAACCGCATCGTCAAAATGCAGTAGTTTGAGGGGAATCAGACCCTGGTCATGGTACATGCAGATCACCCCATCATATTGCCCTTGCGTAGCAAACCAGAAGAGGGTGTCCGCACTGTGTGGGCCACTGGCGACAATCCCCTCGGCGCAAGCTGCTTCAATAGCCGGAAGAATGTGGCACTTCTCTTCATCACCGAACAAACCGCCTTCACCAGCGTGAGGGTTGAGTGCCAGAACCGCCAGGCGAGGTTTGTCCAGGCCGAATTGATTCTGCAGAGAAGTCGATGCGATGCGAATGGTCGCCAGGATACGCTCGGCATTGAGCCGCGGGGCAACCTCCCGTAAAGCGCAGTGAGTTGTCACCATGCAGACCCTCAGGCGCTCGCCAGCCAACATCATGACCACTTCATCCACACCGCAGCGGTCCGCCAACATTTCCGTGTGTCCGGGAAAATCAACCCCGGCAGCCTGGAGCGCCTGCTTGTTAATCGGAGCAGTCACCATGCCGGCCGCATCACCGCTCATACAGACATCACAGGCCCAGGAGATATATTCGGCCATGGCGCGCCCTGAAGAAGGCACCGGATTCCCGTATCCTTGCTGCGCGAGGTCGAGCTCAGTGATGGCACGCACCGGCAGGATGTCATGCCCTCGGATCATTTCATCTGTGGCCAGCGCCTGCAAAGAACCTGGTTGCAGATGCATGTCGACACCACAGACCGCGGCCGCTCGCTGCAACACACCAAGGTCTCCTGCAATGACCACGGGCCGGTCAAGGTTGGCAAAGGCCCCGGAGCAAAAAGCCTGAACAATGATTTCCGGGCCGACCCCCGTCGGATCTCCCATGGTGATGATAAGCGGTTTCTGCATGACACCCTCTCTCTTTGGACACGGCACGAAGGTACAGTATAGCCCAGGCTTGAAAATGTCCTCAACCTGATTTGTCATTTGCGTTTCAGCGCAACAAAAAAGGAAAGCGGTTTTCAAACCTGCAAGAAGCAGCTATACTCTGTTTGTTTTCATCGTTTCTATCGATTGGAGAGTCTGTGATGAGTGACGACCTGTTCGAGAGGCGCCGCGCGGAGCGCCGATACGCACTGAACTTTCTGGACTATGAAGTCCTCTCTGAAGCTGGCGAGATACTCGGTCGCGGTCTGGCACGGACACTCAACGTCAGTGAGGCTGGCTTGCGTCTTGAGACCGCCCAGTTCTTTGATCCGGGTCAACAGCTGCGCATCACTCTCGGCCTCGATAACGATCTCATCCAAATCGATGGCCGCGTGGTCAATTCTCAACCGGAGTCCGATGAGCTCTGCACCAGCGGTGTCATGTTTGTCGAGTTCAGCGAAGCTGATCGCCGTACCTACCAGAAACATTTCAACGCCTTGCAAAAGGCTCTTGAACAATAAAAATCGCGCCCTCACAATTTAAAAAGCCCGCCAGCAATCGACGGGCTTCCGGACTGTTGGACTGTCGACAAAGTCCTCGCCAAGGTGGCGGGGACTTTGTTTATTGAGGAGCATAAATTTTCTAAAATATTGGTTTGTTACCAGAGCGCACAGACAACAAACCCCGCATCAGAGAACGCGGGGTTTGTCAATGGTCCGCGACCAGCCGTTTCCCGACCGAACGCTGCTCCGTGTTGAGATCAGGCCTCTGATGCAACCTCGTGGAAAAGAGCCTCATGCAGATTGACGGTATGGTTCTTGATCCGTCTCAGGGCAACGGCCATATCGCTGAAGGTCAGCGCAGGGAGCGCGTTGCAGGATCCTTCCTTCATCCGGTCGAGGTGTGCTTTACGAACTTCATCAGCCAGGTCATTAAGGCGGGTGGCCTCATTGTAGATCTTGCGAGTGCTGCTTACATCTTCGTCAATGAAGGCGTGGCAGACCTGGTTGTAGAAGGCAAACACCTCCTGATGAAAGTTGTGCAGGTCTTTCCAGCCATCGGCACTGTAATCGAGCTCGTGCTTGTCGAGCCGTTTCATGTATGAGCAGAGTGAAGCGGCGTAGTCGGCGATCGACTCCAGCTCATCAGCTGCACGCACATAGCTGTAGGCTCGATCCGACTGCGCCGTGCTGGCGCCTCCGGCCCGCATCAGGGTGACCGTGAAGCTCGTGATCTCATGCTGCATGATATCCGTTTGGTCTTCGAGTTCCTTCACCTTACGGTAGATGCGATCGCGCCCTTTCTGGTCCCGGTGCAGAAAACTGTCGGCATTAACCAGGCAGTCATGAACGGCCTCCTGCATACGCTTGAGCTCTTCGAAGATCATCGAGATACCCATCGCCACGGGCATGGTTCCCGGAGAACCAACATATTTGAAAGCCCCTTTAGCCTCACCCGCTTTCTCCGGAACCATTCTGGTAACCAGCTTCGCCAGCTGGTTGAGAAACGGCAGCATCACCAGGGTGGCAGTCACATTGAAGAAGGTGTGCGCCATGGCGATGTGGGCGGCGATGTAAGGACGATTGCCGTCGGCATCGAGAAAGCTTGAAAGACCGGGAACAAACTTCTCGATCATGCTGACGTAAGGTGAAAAGATGGAAATGATGATGACCACCCCCAGGACATTGAACACCGTGTGGGCCATCGCCGCGCGTCGGGCAGCAATAGATCCGCCGATCGAGGCGAACTGCGCTGTGATGGTGGTGCCGATATTTTCACCCATGACCAGGGCGACGGCCGTGTAGAGAGGGATGGCACCGGTCGTCGCGAGCGCTATCGTGATACCGAGCATCGCCGAACTGCTCTGGATAATCATGGTCATCAGGCAACCGATGACGACACAGCCCAGGATGCTCAGCAGTGTCTGGGCATCAAGAGTCAACATCAGGTTCATGAAGCTCTCATCGCTGCGCAGCGGTTTGAAGGCATCGCTCATGATCTCAAGGCCGAAAAAGATCATACCCAGGGCAACCAGAACCTTGGCTGTCGCCGAGATTCGATCATTCTTGGAGAAGAGCATCGGAAAGACGCCCATGGCAATCAGCAGAAGACCATACTTGCCGACCTTGACCGCCAGAATCCAGCCGGTGATGGTGGTACCGATATTGGCACCGAGAATAACGCCGATCGCCTGAGTCAGTTGCATGAGACCGGCATTGGTCAGGCCGACCACCATGACCGTGGTAATCGACGAGGACTGCACAAAACAGGTGACCACCAGACCGACCACGACCGCCAGGAAGCGGTTGCTGGTCACAGATGAGATCGCTTTGCGGATCAGGCCTCCCGACAGGGACTGCAGGCTGTCGGAGAGGTACTTCATGCCGAGAATAAAGATGCCGAGACCGCCGATAGCGGTATAACCCATCTTGAAAGGTTCAATCATGTGGTAAGTCCCTGAGAATTAATGGCTTATAACCTCAATCACATCACTCGGCCCATGCCGATTTCTCGCAACTTAGTAGGCTTCTCGAGCCATGTCAAGAGGAACAGGAAACTGGCCGACCTACAGGGATGCCCGCTGGCGATCACTCGCACCATTTTTTTAGGGTATCAGTCCTAAACATCCTTTCAGTCGATTCGTAGAAACACTCTATACATTGGATAAAGAGAATTGCCGAAAGGTGACATATATGTAAGAATCCTGCAGGTATGATTGTGGCTTGGGAACAAAGCTGCGCTGAAGCATAAACCCTGTTATTGAAAGTCGCTTCAATGGCCGACCACCAATTTCTCATCGATCTGCTGATCCTGCTCACCCTGGCCCTGGGGAGCGGTCTGCTCTTTGCGCGGCTGCGACTGTCACCGATCATCGGTTACCTGGTCTCCGGTATGATTGCTGGCCCCTATGGGCTGCATCTGATCAAGAATGTCAACGAGGTCGAGGTGATCGCCGAGTTTGGTGTGATTCTGCTGCTTTTCACCATCGGCCTGGAATTCTCGGTATCCCGCCTGTTGCGCCTCAAGCGACTTCTATTGCGAGGGGGCCTGGCGCAGATGCTGCTCAGCGGTGCTGCCTTTACCGTCCTTGGTATTTTCCTTGGGCTCGAGATCAAGACCGCGATTCCTCTTGCGATGGCATTGGTGCTTTCCTCCACGGCCATCGTCCTCAAGCTGCTCAGCGAGCGAGGAGAGATTGACACCGCGCACGGCAGGATGTCTTTGGCCATACTCCTGGCACAGGACCTGGCGGTGGTCTTTTTTCTCGTCCTGCTGCCACTGCTGGCCGGGCAGGATTTGACCTTTTCGATCACGAAAATCATCGAGGTGGCGTTGCTGCTCGGCGGTATTCTGCTTTTCTCCCGTTACCTGCTGCAACCCATGTTGCTTAATATTCTCAAGACACGCTCCCAGGAGCTGTTCCGCATTACCATCCTGGCCCTGATCCTGGCAACCGCCTGGTTGACCGGTGAAGTCGGTCTTTCTCTGGAGCTTGGAGCCTTTCTGGCCGGCCTGGCGCTGGCCGAATCTCCTTATGCCCACCAGGCCCTGTCAGATATCCTGCCTTTTCGCGACACCTTTCTGGCAATCTTCTTTGTCTCCATCGGCATACTGGTCAATCTCGACCTGGTGATCGCCGAATGGCCGCTGGTTCTGACCGCAACCATTGTCATCAGTCTGGTGAAATTCTTTGCGGCCACGCTCGCCACTCTGTTATGTCGTTACCCTCTTCGCATCGCCCTGCTGAGCGGTATGCTGCTCTTTCAGGCCGGAGAGTTCTCCTTTGTCTTTCTCAAGGCCGCCACCGACCTGGAGCTGATCCCCGATAATGCCTACCAGGTGGCGCTGGCCGTCATCGCCCTGACCATGATCACCACGCCGATTATCGCCACACAGGCAGAGCGCTGGTCTGCACTAATTGCCTCCCTGTTCGGCATGTCCCTGGAAGGACTAAAACCGGAGACGCAGGAGCGCACCGCCAATCTTTCCGGCCACGTCCTGATCGCCGGCTACGGTCTCTCTGGTCGGAACGTCGGGCAGATTCTGAGGCGTTTTGACATTCCTCATCTGTACGTGGAACTGAATGCCGAAAATGTCACGAGAGGCCGTCGCGAAGGCGAGTTCATCATTTACGGCGACATCGCATCGAACGAGGTACTGCACAAGCTTGGCGTAGATCGCGCCAAAGCCCTGGTGCTGGCGATCAATGATCCGGCTGCCCTGGCACGCACCATCAGAATTGCCCGACAGAGCAATCCGAACCTCTACATCCTGGCACGGACTCGCTATGTCGCCGAACTTGAGCACCTCTGCAACCTCGGCGCCGACGAGGTCATCCCCGATGAGTTCGAGGCCAGCCTGCAACTCGGTGCCAACCTGATGCGCCGTTTCAACCGCGGCGAAGGCAACATTCTCCGCGTACTCGCAGAGCTGCGCCAAAAGCACTACTCCTCGATGCTGCGTACAGAGACTCCGAGCCACGGCCTGTCGATTCTCGAGGGTGGCGAGCTTGAATACCAGGCGGTTCCGGACGATTCGCCACATCTCGGCGACAGCCTCGCCAAAATTGACCTGCGCAACCTGACTGGCGTTACCGTGGTCGGAGTGATTCGTCAGGAGCGCACCATTTACAACCCCGCCGGGTCTTTCTGTATCGAGCAGGGCGACACCCTGATGTTGCTGGGCAGTGCTGAGGATGTAGCTGCGTGCCAGCGAACTTTTACACGGGCATCCACGCTGAAGAAAGGGGGCTTGATGACCGGTTCTGGACAGTGTGACCATATCGTCGCAAAATGAGAGAGGAGGAACAACGTCGTCAGAGCGGCTACCGGGAACGCGCATTAAAACTCTTTCCCCATGTCTGTGGCCGATGCACGCGCGAGTTCGAGGGTAAAAAACTGCGTGAACTGACAGTTCACCACAGGGACCACAACCACGACAATAATCCGCCCGATGGCAGCAATTGGGAGCTGCTCTGTCTCTACTGTCATGACCACGAGCATACCCGCGGAATCCAGGAACAGCGCGATGCGGTCGGTCCTGATGACCATCAGCGTCGTTCCTCGCTCGCCCACTCGCCCTTCGCTGCCCTTGGCGACAAACTTAAAAAGCCAGAGTAAAAGCAAGTCACTTTGCAGCGGGGTCGTCGGACGGGTTCTTCTGCAAAGCAACCAGGAGACGTTTTTCCGTCGCGCTTAATCTCTTGATCTCCGCCTCCCGGCGACTGGCGCTGCTGCGGTTGTGTCCCTCCTCCAGATAAACAATCCGGAGCGGCGTTCGGCCTCGGAAGTACTTGGCCCCCTTCCCTACAACGTGCTGGGCGTAACGTCTCTTAATATCCGTGGTGATACCGGTGTAAAGAGAGTCATCCGTACAGAGAATCATGTAGACCTGCCAGTTCATCTTCGCATTCCATTGTTGTGAATTGCAGTGCATCGGGTCACACACTAACGGGTGCGGAGAACAGACGCGGTCAGACAATTCGTGATTTTGCGTGTAGAGGTATTATCGATGATGTGGAGCGCTATCACAAGACTTGCCACCCCGGTTCTGCTTGCCTATAATCACCCTTATGCCACCAATCCAGGACGAGGTCATCACCATGAGCAATCCACTGATCCAGATAGAAACATCTCTCGGCGAAATCTTTTTGGAACTCGACCGCGACAAGGCACCAATCAGCGTCGAGAACTTCATCAACTACGCCAATGACGGACACTACGACGGCACCATCTTCCACCGCGTCATCAAGGGTTTCATGATTCAGGGCGGCGGCCTGACCCCGGATATGCAGGAGAAGCCAACCAGAGAGCCGATCATCAATGAGGCGACCAACAAGCTTAAAAACAAAGTCGGCAGTGTCGCCATGGGCCGCACCGGAGAGATCAACAGTGCCACAGCCCAGTTCTACATCAACACTGAAAACAACAAAGACCTCGACCATGGCGGCCTCAAACCAGAGATGTACGGCTATGCAGTCTTCGGCCAGGTGGTTGACGGCATGGACGTGGTTTACACCATCGAGCAGCAGGCAGTCACCAGTGTTGCCGGCTATGACGACGTGCCGGAGGAACCGGTCGTGATCAAAGCCGTGACGGTACTCGACTAGCACGCGGGACAAGCCAAAAAAAGCTTTTGAAATCGTCTGCAAGCTCTTTGCTCTGTATACCTGAGACAATTTGCATTTTTTCGATACCCATTCGATGTTGACCGTTAACGTATTAAACGCACAAACTCTTGATTATTATAGCCTTTCATCTTGTTTTTGTCCTTATTTGTGTTATAGGAGAATCTATAGGCTCAGGCTTTTTATCCGGAGGAGGCGACGATGTCACAGGTGATATGTCCGAAATGTGGGGAGAATACCCTGGACAGGCTGGTCAACTGTCCTATCTGCAACGAGCCACTTGTTGAAGGTCTGAAGAAAAACGAGACACGGACCCGGCGACTTTACTATTGCGGTTTGGTTTTTGTGGCTGGAGCGATTGCCACAATCCTGTCCAGCATTATGGGGATTCCCAAGCTGGCAATGCTTTTCGCAGCCATCACGCTGGTGGGTCTGGTCGCTCTGGTTCTCAAGATGAATGCGACCAATTGATCCACCCTGGTGCAGGCATTGAAGGCTCTCTCTCGATAAAATTGAATAGGATTGCATACCATGAAGGTTTTTCTCCATCGATGAATGCCGCCTTCGCAGGGATCGGATGTAAAGCAAGTTAAAACTCGGCGTCACCCCGTTCTCACTGAACTTAATTGCTATCGGGTTTATGTCCAGCACTGGCGAGACAACACAGAGCAATCCCGTTCATCCTTTCATCGTGCCGGTATTTGCCGGTGGCGGAACACGTTTATCAGCCCACGTCGGGGTCGCAACCGCACTGGAAGAGTTAACAATCCCTTTTCGGCATATCGTTGGCGTGTCGGGTGGCAGTATTGTCGCCGCTCTCATGGCGGTTGGCAAGAGCAATGAAGAGATCAAGGCGTTGGCGCTGGACGTTGATTTCAGACGATTTAAAGGCTTTTCTCCTTATCAACTTTTCTTTAATGGTGGCCTGTCGTCCGGAATACATTTCGAGCGATGGATGGATCAACAGCTGAGCGGTGCCGTCTTTGGTGATTTACCGCTTAACCTGCACATCGTGGCAACGGATGTGCAGACGGGACGCCCCGTGGTGTTCGATCAGGAGCGGACGCCCGGGCTTAAAGTTGCCGAGGCGGTACGCTATTCCATGGGGATTCCGTTGCTCTTTTCTTTTAAGCTCTACCAGGGTCAGGTACTGGTCGACGGCAGCATTCTCGCTGAAGAGGTTTTAAGAAGAGACTGGGCCGGAAATGGCTCCCCGGTCTGCTTTTTCAGGATCCGGAGCAACGCGCAAAGCCTGGAGCAAGAGGGTCGGTCCCGACGGAAGAAGCCACCTTTATTGCCGACATTTCTCGCCATGGTTATCCGCTCTTTCATGATGACAATTTCCCGCGAATTCATTAATGACGCCTACTGGCATTCGACGATTGTGATTGACTCGGGAGAGATCTCACCGGTTGAGTTTGGCTTATCAAAAGCTCAGAAAGTGGAATTATTCAGACAGGGCTACGAAACCACGATGCAATACCTTCCGGAAAAGTTCTTGAAGAATGCGCCTGCGAGCTTTCGCCTGAACTGACAAAACATTTCACACTGCCCCGGCGAATGCGCTCATACAATCAGCTCTAACATCTCGTGCCTGGAAACCGGGGCAGGGTTTTTGCCTTTATTGGTCTTTCTCTGCCTTGCTAATAATCCAGAAAAGAACCCCCAGAACCAGCATAGCTGCAATCAAAGCATACTGAGACTGCAGGGCCGCCTCATCACTTTTCAATGAAGCCACAAGAATTTTCCTGATGAGAGCTACCATGGCAACACCCACGAACACCTTGATAGAGAATTTTGCTCCTTTGAGATGTTCCACTTCTGTGTCTACAAGTTCAATAACGACCCAGAGCATCAGCAAACTGCCCAGCGTACCAAGCAGGCCTTTCTCGATATTTCCAGAGAGGATGTGGGTCAGGTCATAAGCAAACAGACCAAGCACCATGATGCCTAATGCAACCAGCCCCATGACGAGCACGAGGTTTAATCCATAGGAAAACCGTGTTGCAAATTCAATCAGTTTGCTTTCGGCTCTCTTGGAAAGAAAATAGATGTTTTTTTCTTCCTGGATATATGAACTGGTCAGAACATCCAGGTTGATATCAAGAATTTTTCTGAGGGTCTGCAACAAATCCCTTCTCTCGTCACTCTCTGCCATCTCTTCGACAATGATGGTTGTGCAAAATTCTCTGACATGACTGATGGAGACATTGACGTAGTGAGAGGGCAGGCTGACTTTCACATGGCTATAACCAATGTTCTCAAGATAATACAAATAATTCTCATCGAAAGGACCGTTAAACAACCGGAGGAACCAGTCCTTGATTGCCCCCTTATGTTTATCGATCACTTCATCATTTTTCAGATACTTAGAGGCGTTGCTGAATTTGAGGGCGCTACGATAAAATGAATCAGCAAACTCGTCAGCTCTTCCTTCCATCAATGGCGCAATTTTACGAAGATTTTTTTCGTCCCGGCTCGTAAAATCATAATTTTCCATTATTTTTTTTATAAACAAAACGGTCTCTCCAATACACTGTCATTATCGGGTTGTTTCAGGTTCAAGGCCAGAGAGTCATTCCGTATCGCAGTGCAAACGCCGAGCTTAATGAGCTCTCATAAATCCTCTCACATTGTTTTAATCTAGTCAAATGGACAAATAGAGCATGACTCATGCTGCCTGGCAGAAAAAGAAGGGGGCGGACGGCTTTGATACGAAGCCGTCTGCCCCCCTAAGACGATCAGGATCTCATAAAGGAGTTCTGTTATTCCCCGATATTGTCTTTCAGATAGGCATAATCAGAAATCTTTGTCCACTCGCGCATTGACTTCATATAGCTGCGTTGTGATTCGAGAATCTCCTTAAAGAGAGGGTCCTTCTCGGCCTGAGCGTTCAGCAGTTTGGTGTTTTCCTCTTTCAGGCGGTCAATGACCTCTTTAGGAAAGGTCCGGATTTTGACGTCCGGATAATCCTTCTGAATCGTTGCCCAGTTCTTGGCACTCATATGCGTGATCTGTGCGTACATGTTGTAGGCGGCCAGCTCCATGGCATTGATCAGAATCGCTTGAAGATGCTCCGGCAATTCCGCAAACTTTTGCTGGTTCACCAGGAACTGCATCTCGGACGCAGGCTCATGCCAGCCGGTATAGTAATAAGGTGCGACCTTGTGAAAACCCATATTAAGGTCAAGAGAAGGACCAATCCACTCGAGGGCGTCAATCGTGCCGCGATCGAGTGCGGTATACAGTTCCCCGGCGGGGATGTTAACGACACTGGTTCCCAGCTTGGCAATCACCTCACCGGCGAAACCCGGGATGCGCATCTTCAGGCCGTCCAGATCCTTGACAGACTTGATCTCTTTGCGGAACCAACCGCCCATCTGGTTGCCGGTATTGCCACCCGGAAAAGAATAAACGCCGTGACGGTCATAGACTTTTTTCATCAGCTCCATACCGCCCCCATAATAGAACCAGGCGTACTGCTCCGGTGCGATCATGCCGAAGGGCATGCTGGTGAAAAACATTGTATTGACATCTTTGCCCTTCCAATAATAGGACGCCGAGTTGCCCATTTCGTACTGACCGGCCTTAACCATGTCGAGGACACCAAACGGGGCTTTGTGCTTATTGGCCGAATCAATCCGGATAACCATTTCACCGTTTGACATCCTTTCAACATCATCGGCCATCTTGCTGACCGCCTCGCCAAGGATCGGAAAATTGGTTGGCCAGGTCATCGCCAAACGCCAGGTGTAAACCTTTTTGGGTGACTCTTCCGCAAACGCCACACTGATCGAGCCAAGAAGCAGAGCGACCATCAACGCCGCGCAAATGGTCTGGAACCTTATTTTTTTCATGTGCAGAATCCTCCGGGAAACATGGTGATCGCTATGAAGCCAATTCATCATAATATGAAAAGTGCAGAATGGAAACATTGATGCTGACTCTGACAACAAATCCTACCTGCAAACTCTCTTGACAAGACTCCCTGGCCTGTTTGAATTGAGATATGTGCAAACGACCTGGAGGAGGCCACCATGAACCGATCTGTGCTTCTTGCCCTCTTTTTAACGCTCGCCATCACCGGCAACGCATTTTCAGCACACCACGTTGCTGATGAAAAAAAGCCTGCTGCTGTGGGCAACGATGTGATCGCTTACCTTAACCAGGTGGATTATCAAAACTGGCAGCTCTGGCCCGGCAAAAGCAAGCTTTACGAGGGCCGTCATCCGCATGGCTCTTTTTTGACGACCTATGTCAGCAGAGGGGCCTACCAGGCGATTGAGAATAAAACCGGCAGCATCCCTTCCGGGGAGTTTGTCGTTAAGGAAAACTACACCGCGGAGAAAAAACTGGCGGCCATTACCGTGATGTACAAACAGGCAGGATACAACGCCGAGGGAGGAGATTGGTTCTGGCTCAAATTTACACCGGACGGCACCGTCGAGAAAGAAGGCAAGGTCAGCGGCTGCATCGGCTGCCATGCCGCCGTTAGAAGCAATGACTGGCTCTTTATCGGACCGGTCAAATAATCCAATGACAGTCAAAAATTCAGGTGGTTCTTTTACAAAGCCACCACCTTTTTTCAATCAGCCCAAGCCAACGCGCTTAAATACGCACTCCCTTGGAAAACTCTTCACTTTGGCTCGATATCGATGGTCCTGTCAGCGTCCTCACCGCGCCTGAAGATATCCGGCAGGTCGATGCCAAAATATTTAAGGCACATCAGCAGCAAGGCCACTGCAGCGGCCTCATCCAGGTTGCCGATGAAAGGCAGGTTATCCGGGATCATTTCAAAGAGGCCAGCGGTCGGGTTGAGGATGTAGAGCGCGGCCAGAAGGCCAACGCAGAACACTATGATCTTTTTCATGACGACCTCACGCTAAGATTGTCCTGGTGAACTGGAATCGGATTCAGCCGCAGCGTAAACGACCTGATTTCTTCCCTGCCTTTTCGCCCTGTAAAGCGCCTGGTCGGCAGCGACGATCAGGTCATGAACCGAAGACGCTTGCGGGCAGGTTTCGAAACCGATGCTGACCGTAAGTTTCAGGTCAATTGTACCGGGTCCGAACACCGTCTCCGCCGTTGCCGACCTGACACGCTCGGCCACGTAGCGCGCCCCTTTCTCACCGGTTTCCGGAAGAATAACGGCAAACTCCTCCCCGCCATAGCGAAAGGCAAGATCGTTTTCCCGAATGGACTGGCGCAGAATTTCTCCGAGTTGCTGCAAAACGGCGTCGCCTGCAACATGACCATGAGTGTCGTTGACCTTTTTAAAATGATCCAGATCCATCATCAGCAAGGCAAATCCGTTGCCGTACTTCTGAAAATCGGCAAAGGCCTGATCAATACACTGGCGAAAATGTCGTTTGTTAAAGGTCTTGGTCAGTTCGTCAGTGATGGCGATGTAGTAGAGCCTCGCGTTATCAAAAGCAACCGCGATATGGCTGCTGATCACAGAACCGAGCTTGAGCCGTGCAGCGTCAAAATTATCCGTCTTTTTCCTTGCGATAATCAGGGCAAGCCGTTGTCCGCCCTTCTCGATCGGCATAAAAATTTCCTTCGTATCTTCTGAGACGATCATTGTCGCAATGTCCCCGGCCAACCAGTTCTCCAGGTTATCGACGAGAGCGTCATCTTCCGTGATTTTTTTACGTTCTACCGTGCCGCTTGCTCGCGTCCAGATTGAACAGCTGAAATGCTCATCACCCCGGGCAAGGAGCAAAGTCACTTCATCAGCATCAAGGATATCTTTAAAGATCTCGATGACGATCTCTTTGAGCAGAGCCATGTCCAGTGTCTTGCTCAGTCGTTCCACCATGACGTAGAGCAGACGTAATTCCTCGTTTCTGGCAAAGATTTCAAAGATATACGTGTTGATCCCCTTTGCAAGCATCCGGGAAAAGAGCGGGACCAGAACAACCAGGCAAATGAAACCGGAGCCGATCAGGATCAGTTCAATCTCCTGAATCAGCGCATTCGTGGTCTCTAGTGAACGGTCAATGATCAGCTTGCCATTGACCGCCTTGCCAGGATCATGACATTCGTAACAGTCCGATTGATTCTCGATGATCGAGATGTTGCGTTGCGTTTCATGACCAGTCGTCAGGACAATCGCATCGCCTTCCGGTTTGGTCTCAGTCCGACTGTGACAGATATTGCAGGACGCGTCCTCGTAACGATCAAAAGTCGTTCCCAGGATAGACGGATCTGAAGAATATGTGACGTCTCCTTCGTTGTTGAGTATGACTACGAGAGAAACGGACTCATTCTCCTCAACGATCTTCTCCAAGGTATCCTGAATCGCGGCCGGGGCACGCAGAATCATCAGATGGTGAAGGTTAGAATCAATCGTTACCGCGAGTTCGTGGGTTTTGTTCTTGCTGTCTTCAACCATGGCGTCGCGAAGTTTAAGTGCGATGAAAATCATGGTCACGACAATGGTCACCGTGAGCACACCGAGGATGGAAAGAAGCATTTTTTGCTTCAGTCGATACAAGCCAGTCAATTTTCAGCTCTTTGGAACTCATCAACGAAATACCCGTAACATTTGCCTTGATGAAGCTTCTCGGCAAAATTTAATGGCGAGCCAGGAGAGTCAAGGACCCCACGAACAGGGTCCGGGATTATCCCATGAACGGTTCAATGTAGTCCAGTTCGCATATCGGGTCAAAACCGCTCCGGAGCAACACCCCATTCATGCAGGGGCCATCTCCTGCCAGCAAAGGCTGCCCGGGCTTTTTCCGGGGTCTGGCCGACCTTCAGGTGTCGGGCAAACGTCTCTTCCCTCTCGCATCGCTGCTCAGTGCTCACGATAACCCATGACCACCAGCACACAGCTGCCATCGGCAATCACATTGATTCCGGCACCGAGACAGGCAGCCACCGCCCGCTCACTTTCGGCACCTGGCTGCATCCAGACATTCTTGACTCCGCGTGCAATCGCCTCGGCAACCACTTTTTCCGTCACTTGCGGCGGGGTAATAACCGAGATGCTGGCGACATGGTCCGGCAGTTCAAGAACTGAAGCGACACAGTCAAGGCCCTCAATCCGTACCTCTACGGGGTTCACCGGCACCACGGTACACTGATTCTGCTGATAACACCTTAAGACCTTGTTGCCGTACTTGTGGGGACTGGCGGAGGCACCGACAACGGCAAAAGCGTCAGCACTGAGGAAGGTATCGATACGTTCTGAGATCGTCATTGGAAATCTCCTTAAAAATTAACAACCGGCCTCCCCCCATCTTAACCCAACCAGGGTTGTCAGGGTAAGAGCTGGCGGACCAGATCAAAGAGAATGCCGGGGAAAAGACCAAGCAAGAGGACCGTGGAAGAGCAAACGAGGAGCACAGCGTGCTCGAGAGGAGTGCCAGCGTGCCAAGGGGAGGCAGACGCGTCTGACTGGAAAAGCAACATGGTGACACGCAGGTAGAAAGCGAAGGAGACCACCGAGGTGAAGATACCGACCAGCACCAGGCCGAGGTAACCGGATTGCAGTGCGGCATGAAAAATGGCGAACTTGGCCATAAAACCGGCCGTAGCGGGTAGCCCGGCCAGGGAGAGGAGCAGCAGACACAAGACCCCGCAGCGCACTGGATGTTGATAACCGAGACCTCGCCAGAGATCAAACGTCATGGGTTCACCGCGTTCATCCGCGAGAGAAGCAATCACGGCAAAGGCGGCAAAGCTGGTAACGACATAGACCACCACGTAAAAGGTTGTCGCGTTCAGACCCTCGCTGCTCTGGCAGAGCAGGCCGACCAGCAGGGTGCCCATGTGGGTCACAGAAGAGTAGGCCAGCAAGCGTTTGAGATTTTTCTGATTAAGGGCGCTGAGCGCTCCGACCAGCATGGTCAGGGCTGCCAGCAGCCAGATCAGGTCAACGAGATCATGCCATACCGGCCCGGACATCGCCAGCAGACCGACCAGGGCGGCAACCACCGCACCCTTGGAACCGGTTGCCAGAAGCCCACCGACCGAAGCCGGGGCCCCCTGATAGACATCGGGAGTCCAGAGATGGAAGGGGGCCAGAGAAATTTTAAAGCCGACCGCGATCAGCACCATGCCCCAGCCAAGCAGGCCCCAGGCGTGCAACTCACCGGTTGCCGTAGTGAGCGTGGTCACAGCTTCAGGCAGTGCGAGGGTTCCGGAGGATGCGTAAATCAGGGCAAGTCCAAAAGCCATAAAGCCGGTGGCGACGGCTCCCATCAGCAGGTACTTCAGTCCCGCTTCAGCGGCAAGCTCGCAGCGCCGGTTGCTGGCAATCAGGACGTAAAACGCCAGGGTAAAGGTCTCCAGGGCGAGAAACAGCCCGAGCAGGTGGATGGCCGAAGAAAGCAGCGCCATGCCGGCGGCAGCGTAAAGGATCAGAGAAACATGCTCTCCCGCTCCAAGTCGCTTCTCAACCACAAAGCGGCTGGCAACCATCAACCCGGCGGCGGCCAGCAACGACCACAGAATCGTAAAAAAGCGAGCGTAACCTGTGGCGCTGAACAGACCGGCGATCTCAGCGACGGGAGGCGCCACCATACCGGCGGCGATGGCTGCCAGTAAAGCGGTCAGAATACCGCCTGCGAGCAACGGCCGGGGTTCACGATACCAGGCTCCAGCCATGAGGATCGCTGTTCCACCGAAGACCAGGATCAGGATTGGCAGCAAGGCCAGCAGGTCTAGCAGACTCATGGCAGACCTCCCGCCAGCAGGGTCGCGACAGCGCCATGCATCGGCGCCAGAAACGGTTCCGGGTAAAGACCAATCCAGACCACCAGAACAGCCATTGGCAGGAGAATCAGCCATTCACGCAGGGTCAGGTCCGGCATGCTGCGCTCTCTGGCTGGCTGCCCCCAGAGGACACCCTGAACCAGGCGCAGCATGTAAGCGGCCGCAAAGACCACACCGAGCAGGGCAACCACAGCCCAGAGCGGATGCTGCTGGAAGGTACCGAGCAGCACCAGGATTTCACCGGCAAAGTTAGCCAGTCCCGGCAGACCAAGTGACGCCAGGGAAAAGAGCAGGAAGAGGAAGGCAAGACAGGGAGCCTGTCCCCAGAGGCCGCCTAACTCCCGCATGCTGCGTGTGCCGGTGCGTTCGTGGATCAGGGCCACCAGGACGAAGAGCGCGCCGCCGGTAATCCCGTGGGTCAGCATCAACAGGATGCTGCCCTCCCAGGCGGTCAACTGCCAGGCAGCCAGACCAAGCACGAGCAGACCGAGGTGAGAAATCGACGAATAAGCGAGCAGGCGCTTGATGTCGTCCTCGTGATAGGCGCTCCAGGCGGCGTGGAAAAGTCCGACCAGCGCCAGCACGCCAAGGATCGGCAAAAAGTTCGCCGTGGCGTTGGGGAAAAGCGGGAAGGCCACCCGAATCAGACCATAGATCCCGGTCTTCAGCAACAGGCCGGTCAGATCAAGCGAGCCCGCCGCAGGAGATTCGGTCAGAGCATCGGTCAACCAGGTGTGGAAGGGCACCAGCGGCGACTTGACGATAAAGGCAGCCATGAAACCGGCAAACAGCCAGCCTTCCTGGGCCGCCGTCAACTGTGTCTGGAGCAGCTCACCGATGACAAAGCTATAGACGCCGCTCTGGGCGCCATGAATCTGGTAGAGCGCGATGATCGCGATCAGCATGAAGAAACTGCCGACCAGGGTGTAAAGGAAAAATTTGAGCGCGGCCCTGCGGCCATTGGTGCCACCCCAAACACTGATCAAGAAGAACATCGGAATCAGGGCGACTTCCCAGAACAGGTAGAAGAGCACCAGATCGTAAGCGAGAAAAATTCCCATCAGCCCCGCTTGCAGCAGGTGCAACAGAGCAAAGAAGCTTGAGACATGACGCTCGACACGCCAGGCGAGCAACACCGCGGAGAGCTGCATGAAGGAGGTAAGCAGCACCATCAGCAGGGCGATGCCATCCATGGCCAGGACATAACGGACACCGTAACGCTCAATCCAGCTGACATCCTCGTAAAGCAGCCAGCGACCTTCGTCCCGGCCGTGACAGATGAAGAGGTAGAGGGCAACAGCGAACACCGCCAGGGCGGTTGCCAGCGACAGGGCGCGGCAGTCGGCGGGACGTTTGCTGTGCATCATGCAGAGGAGCGCACCGAACAGCGGTAACGCCACCAACAGGCTCAACCAGGGGAATTGCGGAAGACTCGTCAGACTGACCCATCAGTGCCCTCCCCCGTTCACCAGTTTCAGCAGAAACCAGCCAAGCAGAATCAAAAAACCCCAGGCAAAGGCAGAGAAGTAGGTTGTCAACCGTCCGGTGGTCATCTGCACCAGCAGGGAGCCCCACCCGGCGGCCATCTTCGCCAGGCCAGTGAGGGTGCCATCGAAAAGGGTGCGGTCGCAGCCGGAAGAACAGAAGCGGGCCATGGCCGCAAAGGGACGGACAAAAATTCGATCCACCAGGGCATCGGCATACCAGCCATGCAAGAGAAGACGGCTGATTGCCGTGTCCTGTGGAGCTCGATATATCCGGTAACGCCAGTGAGCAGCGAGCCAACCCAGAACCGCGATCGCCACAGCGAGACCGATCAACATCCACTCCACCTCATGACTGGCTGTCACAGCGCGTCCGGCCAGCTCGTCATACCAATGATGTAGAACTTCACCGCCGCCGACAAAGGCAGGCAGGTTGAGCAAACCACCGATCAGGCCAAGGGCAGCCAGGGGCCAGAGCGGCCACCGCATCAACAAAGGCAGGCCGTGGGGATGACCGGTGCCGCGATACTCGCCGGCAAAGACCAGGTAAACCAGGCGGAAGGTGTAGAAGGCGGTCAACAGGGCGGTCACGACCCCGATCAGCCAGAAAACACGGTAGGTTGGGTCCGGATGGGTAAAGAGCGCCAGCAGGATACCGTCTTTGGAGAAAAAGCCCCCGGTCAGGGGCAGTCCGGCGAGACAAACGGCCCCGGCCAGAAAGACCCAGAAAAGCTCTACCGGGCCACGCCGGGCGAGACCACCCATCTTGAAGATGTCGTTTTCGTCGTCGGCCAGGTGAATCACGCATCCGGCCGCCATAAAGAGTACGGCCTTGAAGAACGCGTGGGTCAAAAGGTGGAACATGGCACCGGCGACGGTTCCGGCGCCAACCGCCATGAACATGTAGCCGACCTGGCTCATGGTCGAGTAGGCCAGCACCCGCTTGATCTCACGCTGGGCCATGGCACAGGTCGCAGCATAGATGGCCGTCAAAGCCCCGATGGCCGTAATCGCGGTCATCGCGATCGGCGAAAGGGAGACCAGGGGGAAGAGTCTGCAGAGCAGGTAAACACCGGCCGTGACCATGGTCGCGGCATGAATCAATGCTGAGACCGGAGTCGGTCCGGCCATGGCGTCAGCCAGCCAGGTCATCAATGGCAGCTGGGCCGATTTGCCGCAGGCGCCGAGCAGCAGCAACAGGCTCACCGTGATGATGACACCCGGAGAAATCGAGGTCGCCTGGGCGTTGATCTCGGTGATCGACAGGGTCCCTGTGACAGCAAAGAGCCAGAGCAGGGCGATACCGAGGAAGACATCGCCGACCCGGGTGACCAGAAAGGCCTTGGTGCCGGCCTTGGCATTCTCCAGCTGGCGATACCAGAAACCGATCAGGCCGTAAGAGCATAAGCCGACCCCTTCCCAGCCGAGGAACAGCACCAGCAGGTTATCGGCCAGGACGATTGCCAGCATAGCGAACACAAAGAGATTGAGCAGGCTGAAGAAGCGCGCGTAATCGTCCTCTTTGTGCATGTAGCCGACAGCATAAAGGTGAATCAGGGTCGCAACGCCGGTGACCATCAAAGTCATCGGTGCGGCCAGGCGGTCAAAGTTGAGGGCAAAGGAGACATCAACCGTGCCACTGTTGAGCCAGGTAAAGAGGACCGCGCGGGTTCCCTCGCCTTCGGCGTAACCCCAGAAGAGCACAGTCAGCACAAAAGCACCCGCCACGCCGGTCACCGCCAGAACCTCGGCAAAGAAGCGCGGCAGGCGCATGCCAAAGGCCATGTTGACCACCGCGCACAAGAGCGGCATCAGAGGTATGAGGAAGAGCAGGCTCTCGTTCATCCACGCATCCCGTTAAAATCGTCGGCGATCAGGGAACGCTTGCGTCGCCATAGATAAACCACCATCGCCAGGGCGACCGCGACCTCTGCGGCGGTCATCGCCATGAGCATTATCACGAAAACCTGGCCATCGACCTGCTGCCAGTAGGCCGAAGCCGAGACGAACACCAGCGAAGCCGCATTGAGCATGATCTCCACGCCAACCAGGATCATGATGACCTGACGCCTCAGTAAAATGCAGGTCAGGCCGAGCACAAAGAGCGCCGCGGCAAAAGCCAGGGCATGGCCGAAAGGAATCATCATTGCTCATCCCCTTTCGGCAAGGGCCGGCCGAGTACGTAAGCGCCAATCGTCGCAAAAAGCAGCTGGAAGGAGACCACCTCCACGGCCAGTGCATAACGGCCGAAAAGAGCTTCACCAACAACTTGCGGGGCCAGGTAGAACTCGCCAATCTCCTTGCTTGCCAGGGGGTCCTGTAAAACCAGCAGCAGGGTGCAGGCCATCAGACTCGCCGAGAGCAGGGTCAACGGCAGGCAACGCAGCCAACCCGGGCCTTCCGGCGTCTCTTGAGGAGCCAGACCGAGCATCATGATGATAAAGAGGAACAGCACCATGATCGCTCCGGCATAGACAATCACCTCGAAAGCCGCCACCAGAGGAGCGCCGAGCAGGTAGAACATCAAGGCCAGGGCAAAAAAGCTCACCACCAGGTAGATCACCGCATGCACCGGATTGCGTCTGGTTATGCAGAGCAAGGTAGCTGCTAGCATGGTGAAACCGAGTATGTAGAATAAAAGTGTTGCCATAATTATTGAGCCTATTACCAAAATCAAAGGCTTAACCACAGAGGCACAGAGAGCACAGGGAAAGCTTTATAACATCGTAATGGGTTTCAGCCTTTTCTCTGAGTCCTCTGAGACTCTGTGGTTCGTCTTTTGTTGACAGGTCTCAACCCTTCAACTCTCTTGATGCCCATGCTGGAAAATCAAGGCAGCAAAGATTTCGGATCAACGGGACCGTATTCGTCCTCGTTGCCGCCACGTTCGTTGACCACACCGATCCCCGAGTGTTCGTAATAATTGTATTCCTCATCCTTGCCGCAACCATCGATCAGCAGGTCTTCTTTCTCATGCACCAGCTTGAGCACGTCACGGTTGCAGATCTCATAGTCCGGCGTGGTCTGGATCGCCATGGTCGGACAGGCCTCGGCGCAAAGACCGCAGAAAATGCAGCGCGCAAAATTAATCCGGAACCAGGCCGCGTAGCGCCGACCGTCTTCTGCTTCGGCTGCCTGCATCGAGATACAATCGACCGGGCAGGCGGCGCTGCACAGCTGGCAGGCAACACAGCGCTCGCTGCCATCAGGGTTGCGGGTCAAGACGATGCGCGCCCGGTAACGCGGCGGCGGTACGCGCTTTTC
This sequence comes from uncultured delta proteobacterium, assembly GCA_963707155.1. Classification (GTDB taxonomy): domain Bacteria; phylum Desulfobacterota; class Desulfuromonadia; order Desulfuromonadales; family BM103; genus M0040. Next base: position 42,011 of record CAVPPD010000012.1, read on the forward strand.
CTCCGGGTACTGGATCGTCACCGGTTTCTTGAAAAGATAACCGAGGGTGATCCAGAACGGCTGCAGGGTGCCTTTTATGTCGCGCCAAAGATTCATGTTAAGACCACTAATCAGTAACCAGTAACGAGTGACGAGTGACCTGCAAAAAGATCACCGTCGCTTCGCCGTCAGGAGTTCATCGCCAGCCTGATCGCTCCTGACACCACCACGTTCAGGAGCGCCAGGGGAATCAGGACCTTCCAGCCAAACCGCAGCAGCTGGTCGTAACGGGGTCGCGGCATACTGCCGCGCGCCCAGATAAAGAGGAAGGCGACGAACAACACCTTGCCGACAAACCAGACCACCGGCGGCAGAAACGGTCCATGCCAGCCACCGAGGAAAAAGACCGTGGTCATGGCTCCGATCACGATCAGGTTGATATATTCACCGACGAAAAAGAGTCCAAAACGCATCCCGGAATACTCGGTGTGGAAGCCGGCGACGATCTCGTTCTCGGCTTCCGGCATGTCGAAGGGGGTTCGCTTCGATTCGGCGGTGATGCTGATCATGAAGATGATAAAAGCCAGCGGGTGCTGCAGCATGTTCGGCCAGGTGGACTGGGCCATGACGATCTCTGTCAAAGAGAAGGACCTGGCGCTCATCACGATCGGCACCAGTGACAGACCGAGCGCCAGCTCGTAGGAGAGCATCTGCGCCAGGCCGCGCATGGCGCCGAGCAGCGAATATTTCGAGTTCGAGGCCCAGCCGCCGATGACCACACCGTAAACAGCCAGCGAGGAGAGCCCGAAGAGATAGAGCAGGCCGATATTCAGATCGCAGACCACCATCGGGATTTCGCGGCCGAACAGGGTCAGCGGAGGCGAAAAAGGCACCACGGCAAAACTGAGTAAAGCCGTCAGGGCCGTGATTCCCGGAGCAAACAGGAACAGCCACTTGTCGCCCCGGGCGGGGACAAAGTCCTCCTTGGTGATCAGCTTGATGACGTCACAGAGCGGCTGAATCATGCCACCTGGGCCAATCCGGTTCGGTCCGTAGCGCATCTGCATGCGGCCGAGGATCTTGCGTTCGGCCAGCACCAGATAGGCGGCCATGGTCAGCACCACGCCGAAGATCAGGCCGAGCTTGACCAGGATGAGGATCAGGCTGATCAGCAGATCGTTCATGCCTTGGCCTCCTTCTCAAGCCGGCAGTCCAGCATGACTGCCCGGCAGCATGCCTTCGAGAGCCGTATCCCAGAGTTGCGGCACCAGCACCAATCCCTTGATCATTTTCTCATCCGTCCGGACAACGACGTGACAATGGCCGAAATGCGTCGTCAAACGCGCCCGGTCTCCTCCGGACAAGCCAAGACTGGACGCCAGCTCGGGATGCAGAATGACATAGGGCTGTGGCTCCGTAGCGGCCAGTGGTGCTGACAAATGGGCCAGCCAGCTCGAGCCTGTCGAGCTGGTTATCGGCAGAAGCGTCAAGGCATCAGCCTTGGTGGAAAGGGGCCGCTCCTACTTCTGCCGCGGGGGGCAACTCGCCCCGGGCAGACAAACGCACTCCCGGGGTTTCTGCGGCAAGCGTCGAGAGCCCGGCGAACTGCGGGTTGCTTTGCTCGATCTCTTCGCGCAGTGTAGCAAGTTCCTGTGCTCGACCAAGGAGTCCGGCCAGGAGCCGCCAGTCTGCCTGGGGAGAAGACCCGGGGGTAGATAGGAAAAACTCTCTCGGCGGGTGGTTACCGGAACCGGTTTCGCGAATCGGCACCCCCGGGTCAATCACCGGCAGGAACGCTTGCAGGCGCCCTTCGTTGTTCACATAGCTGCCGGCCATTTCGGCGTTGGCCCGCGTCGGCAGGAAGATGTCGGCGCGCTGCGCTGCGAGGTTCGGTGTCGCATCAAAGCTCACCAACAACTCCAGGTGACCAAGAGCAGCCTGAGCACGAGCAGGGTCCACGGCTTCGCGGAAAGGGTCACTCTCCAGGCAGACCAGGGCGCGCACAGCGCCTTCCTGAACAGCATCAAGGATGGTAGTCAAAGTCAGGCCCGTGACCGGCCAAAAGCGCTCCGCCGTAACTGTTCGGACCAGCCAACAGGGTGATGACACCGACAGAACGTTCTGGCGATGACAGACGCGCTGCGGCAGAGCAGAGGGCATCGACACCCTGGCCGCCAAGCAGATCTGCACCACCGATCAGAACAGGGCGCAGAGCCGCACCGAGTTGCCCGGACAAGGTCCCCAGCAACGCGCGTTCATCAGCAGAGAAGGAGTCCAGGTCCTTTTGCCCAAGGGCGGCAAGAACATCAGGCAGACGTTCCAGGCTAAGAGGACAATAGCTTGCCGCACAAGGCAGCGTTACCGGGCGGGGATCGACGACCACGACCTCTGCGCCGTTGCGCACGGCCTGGCGGATCGCCAGGGCCAGCATGGGCCCTTCCGCGAGCGGATCCACCCCAAAGAGCACAATCAGGTCACTCTGGCGGAGCTCTTCCTGGCTGCGTGCATGCACGCCAAGCTGCGCAGCCAGAGTTCGCGCCGCACGATCACGCCCCCGGTGAGCGTCATAAACAAGTTGCCGCGAACCGGTGGCCCTGGCCCAGTCACGCAGCAGCACGCCGGCCTCGAGGCTGGCGCGGGGCGAACCGAGGAAGGCAACGCTATCCGGGCCATACTCAGCAGCGATCTTTGCAACCCGCTCGCGAGCGGCAAGCAAGGCCTTGTCCATAGCGACCTGCTGTCCGTCGACGCGTGCCTGGCGCGGCCTTTCCGGATGATTCACATGATCATAGCCGAAGCGGCCGCGATCACAGATGAAGAAACCGTTGGTCTCGCGGTTGATCCCGGCTCTGACCCGCTGCACTTCACGATAACGGCCGCCGGGAACGGTCGCACAGCCGAGACTGCAATGCGGGCAGATCGAGGGTGCCTCCTGAAGGTCCCAGAGACGGGTCTTGAAACGGAAGGGCTTGCTGGTGAGAACACCTGTGGGGCAGGCATCGATGATGTTGCCGGAGAAAGGACTTTCCAGAGCACCTTCCTGGAAACGACCGTACTGAATCCGGTTGCGCGAGCCGAAGACACCGTAGTCGGTGCCACCACAATAGTCACGATAGGTCCGCACGCAACGGTAACAGGTGATGCAGCGATTCATCTCCTGCTGCACAAACGGGCCGAGATCCTGATTCGTGAAAGTACATTTCTTGCCGCTGTAGCGACGCACACCGTGGCCGCCGGCGACGGTCATCTCCTGCAGCTGGCATTCGCCACCCTCATCGCAGACCGGGCAGTCGTGGGGATGATTGGTCATCGCCCACTCGACGACGTGCTTGCGCAAATCCAACGCGACAGGGTCGGTCGATGAGACCACCATGCCGTCCTGAGCCTTGACCATGCAGGCCATCTGCAGCCCCTTGACCGGGCCGTCAACAAACATCATGGCACAGAGGCGACACGAGCCGACCGCTCCCAGGGCTTCGTGATAACAGAAGTGAGGGATGACGATGTCGAGCTCACGCGCCGCTTCGAGGACGTTGGTCCCTTCGGGCACGGTCACTTCCAGGTTGTCGATAATCAGCTTTGGCATAAAACCCGGTTACTGGTTACATTTAAAGGGACAGCACCCTTTGCGGATGTGAGCCTTGATTTCATCTTCAAAAAGTCTTATCAGGGCTTCCACCGGGCCCATGGCCCCCTCGGCCAGGGCACAGAAGGAGCGGCCCCTGATATTACGAACCTGGTCTTTGAGCATGCTCAGGTCGTCTTCGCCGGCCTGACCGAACTCGATACGATCGAGCAGCCAGGAGATGGTCGCCAAACCGTCACGGCAGGGCGTACACCAGCCACAGCTTTCGCGAGCGAAAAACTGGTTAAGATTACGGGTCACGGCCACCATACAGGTGTCTTCGTCAAACACCGTGACTCCAGCGGTGCCGAGGCGGCTCTTCACCTCTTCGAGAGGATTGAAATCCATCATCAGGTCAAGGTGTTCCGTGGTCAGATAAGGGGTTGAGGCCCCGCCCGGGAGGCAGGCCTTGAACTTTTTGCCACCGCGCACGCCGCCACCAAAATCTTCCACCACTTCGCGCAGGGTAATGCCAAGAGGCAACTCGAAACATTCAGTGCGATTCAGGTGTCCGGACAAACCAAACAACTTGGTGCCGGCGCTCTCCGGGTTCAGTGCCAGCTCCTGGAACCAGACCGTGCCATGGGTCAGGATATGTGGCACCGTGGCCAGGGTCTCGACGTTGTTGACGTTGGTCGGTCGGCCAAACAAACCGCGTTGCGCAGGGAAAGGCGGCTTGGAACGCGGGTTGGGTCGACGACCTTCCAGGCCATTGAGTTGAGACGTTTCCTCTCCCAGGATATAGCGCCCGGCACTGCCATGGACATGCAGCTCAACGTTGAGCCCGGAGCCGAGGATGTTTTTCCCCAGGTAGCCCGCGGCCGTCGCCTCGGCTATCGCCCGCTCCACCCTCTGCACGCAATCCTCATACGCATAACGTAAAAAGATGTAGCCAATGGGGGTTTGCAGGGCGTAGGACGCGATCGCCATGCCTTCGATTAGCTGATGCGGGTCGGCCAGCAGCAGCTGACGATCCTTGTAGGTGCCCGGCTCCATTTCGTCGCCGTTGCAGACCAGGTATTTGTCACCAGGCTGCTCCGCCGGGAAAAACGACCACTTGATGCCGGTCGGGAAACCTGCGCCGCCGCGGCCGCGCAGGCCGGATTGCTTGATCAGTTCACAGACTTCGGCCGGCGCCATCTTCAGCGCGGCCCGCAAGCCCTGGTACCCGCCATTTTTTTCGTACTCGGGCAGCAGCACCGTTTCATTCGGCCGACGATTCTTGAACAGAACTTGTGTATAAGTGTTCATATCCCTAATCATCGGCCGCGATTGCGGCACGCTCCTCGCGCAGGATTTCATCAATCTTTGCCGGGGTCAGATGACCGTGCGTGGTCAAACCGATCATCATCGCCGGAGCGTCGCCACAAGCGCCGAGACAGCAGGTTGGCAGCAGGGTGAACTGACCGTCAGCAGAAGTTTCGCCCAGGTTGATGCCGAGACTCTCTTTCAGATGCTCGGTGATCATCTCGGCACCGGTCGACCAGCAGCAGATCGAATCACAGACGTGTATGACCCTCCTGCCGACCTGATCACATGGCCAGCTCGAATCCGGCGAAGAACATGCGCCAGTCCTCGCCCACCGAGCCGGGCTCCTGCTTCCATTGGGCGTAGAGGGCCTCGAACAGGTCCGCGTTGGCCACGGCCGACATCGCTGCCGGTGAGAGGGGGGAAGCCTTTTCGAAGACACGATGCATCGCCTCCTTGCGGGTTTGTCGGGAAGGCACCGCGAAGCGCCGGATTCGGACCACGCACCTCCCGATTGCCGGGGCACGGCCGGATCGGGCCGCTCCGGCATCCATTCTATCCATATAGTAGTCGAGAAAATAACCGCGTCCACACCGAATAGACCCGTCCGGCCGGGGGCACTTTCCCCGGCCGCGTTCCGTTCGAGGAACGACTTTGGGGATGCAATGCTTTTTTTTGCGCTAACAGGTCGACAATTCCAGCCTTCATCAATGGTTCTTTACCTGTCTTCTGTGCTATAATGGTTCCTCCTTGAAAACGACACCAAGGGATCAGGAACCTGAGATTCTGAGAAGAGACCGCTATCTTTCATCAATTTGGGAGGGTCGAAAATGACCAAGAGAATCATTTCCACCGTTTTCTGGAGCGTGCTGGCCGTCCTCGCCATGTCCGCTCCCGCGGGCGCGCAGGGCGCGTACCCAGGCTTCGGCGGCGAAGAGCCCGTTGCCGCAAACCTCACCGATGCGGGAGGGAGCTTCATCAAGACCTCCATCGACATGGCCCTGGGATGGCGCGAGCTCGACACCCCGAGCCTGATGGTCGCCTCGGGATACACCCCCTACACGGGAACGTGGAACCTGCTCGATCCGCCCCAGCCCACGACGCTCGACTACGGCCTGAACGGCGGGCGTGTCGGCCT
>CAVPPD010000013.1:0-28122 GCA_963707155.1 uncultured delta proteobacterium
AGTTTCAATGGCTGGATACCGGTAAAAGTGAAGACGCTTTGCTGACGTTCAGTCTGCAGGGAGATCATCTCGATGTCAGAACTGCACAAGGCACTTCGTTGCACAAGTATGCGATCAACGAGAACCAGCAGCTGGTCAGCTCGGCAGCTTCGGCACCACGTCCCTATGGCATGACAAAGACCGGACCGGAGCCGAAGATCTTGCAGCAGTTGGCCAATACCCTGATGGGCACGGTTAGCGAAACGAATGAAGAGCGTTTTGCCAAAATGGATGAAGCGATTATCCGGCAGAAGCAGAAAGATCGTCAGGGGATCTGGATGGGACCGAGCCTCGACGGTCACCCGACCGGTCTGGTTGTGACGGATCTCGATGGAGATGAACGGCAAGAGATTGCTGTTGTCCTCAAAAATAAATACTGATTGCGCGCGTGACTGAAGGGCAATTCAATGTTCTTCAGGAGGTGGATGTCCGGGGAACATTACAAATGCTCAGTATCGATGCTCTCGATATGGATAACGATGGACGATCGGAACTCTACGTGTCTGCACTTGGAGCCAACGGCCCGAGTTCCTTTGTCGTGAAGTATGAAAACACGAATTACGGAATCACCTACGATGGTGTTCGCTGGTTTATGCGCGCGGTGAGGCTGCCTGGAGAAGAAAACCTGACTTTGGTTGGCCAGCTGATAGACAATAGTGCCCAAGTGTTCTCCGGTGACGTTTTTCGCGTGCAGTACGAGGCAGGAGAGTTGGTTAAAGGAGAACCTGTAGATTTACCCAGCGAGCTGAATTTGTTCAACTTTATATCCTTTACCGATGAGAGCGGTCAACTCCTGTACCTCTCTCTGACCGACGGTGATTACCTTGAGGTTGTCTCCACCGATGGCAGAAAGCTTTGGGGGTCTGATGTCTATTTCGGCGGTTCCGAGGATTGCTTCACCATGAAGGCCAGGTTCAGGGATGAGATCCAGATTCCAACCTGCATGAGACCCCGGTTCGTAATGATACCGGGCAATGAAATCCTTGCTGTTCAGAATGAAGGCCAGCGAATGGTGCAACGCTACCGCAAGTTCGAAAAAAGTCAGGTTGTATCGATGGTCTGGAACGGTTTTGCTTTTGTAGAGAGCTGGAGGACCGCGAGTCAACCAGGTTACTTGGGTGATTTTGCCTTGGGCGATGCCGATAATGATGGTGATGTTGAACTAGTCATGGCGGTCAAATTCAACCATGAGGGACTGACTGATAAGGCCAGGTCATCTGTTGTCATTTACGAACTGAATTAATCTGCTGCAGTTGTCCGCGTTGCTCCTCGAACAGGTCATGAAACCTGCAAAAGGTGCCAAACAGCCGGGCACGATTCACCAGGTTGATCTTCTATGCTGTCGTCTCTGGCCACAAAGGGTTTGTTTCGCAAATCAAACAGCTGGAGCATGAGTTCTTTTGCGTTGAGAATCTTATTGGTTACACCTTGTCACTTTGTGTTAAAAAGTCGCAGCCTTTACACTGAATTCAAGGAGCCCAGCTGATGGATCTCTCACCAGATGAAATTCGCTGGGATCTGTCACCTCTCTATGCCGCTGTTGATGATCAGAAGTTACAAGCTGATCTGGATGCGGCATGCTCTGAAGCAGAACAGTTCCGAATTGCGTTCCACGGCCAAATTGATCACCCACACATCTCCCCCGAGCTCTTCAGCAGCGCATTGAGCGAGTCTGCGGCGCTGCAACTCAAAGTCCTCAAGCCCTATCTGTTCGCACAGCTTCTTTTTTACGGGGAAAGCCGTCTCCCCGAGCATACCGCACTGGTGGCGAAGGTTCGTCAAGTCTGGCAGGAGATCCATGAGAAGACCCTCTTCTTTGAGCTTGAAGTCTTGAGGCTTGATGAAAATGTCTATAGCGCACTCGTTCAGACTGAGGGTGTTGCCCCATACGCCCATTACCTGTCTACACTGCGTGCTCATGCCCCCTATACGCAGAGTGAACCGGTGGAACAGGCGCTCAAACGCAAGGATCTTTCCGGAAAGGATGCCTTCGTGCAGCTCTTCGATGAGCTGACAGCCGGTTTCTCATACCTGTACCGTTTCCCCGGTGAGGAAGAGGCACGTGAGGCCACAGGGGAGGAGCTGCTCGCACTGATTTATCATAGCGATGGAGATGTCCGAGAATCGGCGTTTGCAACCTTCCTTGATAAGCACGCTGATAACGCACTGGTCTTGACCAGCTGTTTCAATAACCTTCTGCTTGATCATGGCAAGGAAGCGGAACTGAGACGCTACCCCGACCTGATGACACCGACTCATCTGAGCAGTGAAACGGACCCGGAAATGGTCGAGCAGATGTTGACTGTGACTGAGGCTCACTACCCACTTGCCCAGGATTACTTCGAACTGAAACGGCAATTGCTGGGATTGGATACTCTCAAGAACACCGACCTCTACGCTCCCGTTGGCAAGAAAGCCCGCAGCTACACTTTCTCTGAAGCGCTTGAGCTTGTGACAGAGGCCTTTCGTGGCTTTTCTCCTGAGATGTCTGAGATCGTAGAACGACTGCTGGTCAATGGGCGCCTGGATGTCACTCCGCGTCGCGGCAAGTCTGGTGGCGCTTTCTGCATGGGTCTCTATCCGGGTGCCGACCCGTATGTGCTGCTGAATTTCACCGGCACGCTGCGAGATGTCTCCACCTTGGCTCATGAGCTTGGCCACGCTGTGCATTATGTCCTTTCAGGCGAACAGAATTTCTTTCATTACCACGCTCCCCTGCCTCTAGCGGAAACAGCGAGTGTCTTTGGAGAGATGCTTCTGACCCGTACACTCCTCGATCGCGAACCTGATCGCCAGACCAGGATTTCCCTGCTCTGTAGCAAAATTGAAGAGATCATTGCCACTACTTTTCGTCAGACGGTACTGACCCGTTTTGAGTTGGCGGCACACACCAGGCGTGGCCAGACGCTGATTTCGACCGATGAACTCTGTGAACTGTGGTTGGCGGAGAACGCCAAGCTGCTCGGTCGTGGGGTCGAAATGATCCCTGCTTACCGGTGGGGATGGAGTTATATCAGTCATTTCATCCATGCCCGGTTTTACTGCTATTCCTATGTCTTCGGCGAGCTGCTGGTGTTGGCGCTTTATCAGAAGTACCGCACCGAGGGGCCGGAATTCATCCCTGCCTATCTGAAGATGCTGCGTGCCGGAGGTTCAGTGCGCCCTGACGCACTGGTCAAGCCACTGGGAATCGATCTTGCTGATCCGAATTTTTGGGCGCAGGGGTATGGGCTTGTCGCTGAACTGATAAAAGAACTTAAGCTGTTGGTGGCGCAGGAGGATGAAGGGAAAGAATGAAGAAAGGAACGACAGATTGTGAATCTGTTGTGCTTTAACTTTTGTTGAAAACCAACAACAGAACCGGCGGTTCGCGTACCGCCGAACGCCTTACTTTTTTCAACGTCAAAAAAGTAAGCAAAAAGACTGGCTCCTAGCGGAGGGCATATTCTTTTGCCAGTCTCCTGAGCTTTCTACTCACAGAAGTTGTGTCATTCCGGCCCTATTCAGGTGGGCCTAACAGTTGTGCTTTTTAGCTGGGGCTGGTGTAACGAAGCCCCATCTTCGTCCTCTCACTGCCGTAGAGGTTCTCAAGGACCTCGTCAAGAACAGGGGATCTGTTGCGTGGTTGTCGGATCCACTTCTCTGAATTGCGGTTGCCGCGATAGCAAGCCAGACATGCCTAGCGCAGCGCCAAGTTTTCTTTTGCTTCGTTTTCTTTGTCGCTACAAAGAAAATGAAGTTGCTGTCGGGCAACCCCGACGATTTTTCTTTTGTTTTTGGGGTTTAAAGCCTACAGATAGAACAATAGATTAACAATCTGTTACTCTAGTACAGACAAAATAAACCCAAGATAATCCAGATGTGAAGCCTCTCAGCAAACGAAGAAGAGGCCTGGAATTAAATTCCAGACCCCTTCTTGTTAAACCGCTAGATAAGATCTTTAACCTTGGCGACGACATTGTCGACGGTAAAGCCAAACTTCTCCATCAATTGACCGGCCGGACCGCTGGCACCATATCCCCGCATGCCGATCACCTTGCCTTTGAAGCCAACGTAACGCTCCCAACCAAAAGTCGAGGCGGCTTCAACCGCAACGCGTTTCTCACAGCCTGGAGGCAGAACCTGGTCGCGGTAGTCTTGAGTCTGCTTGTCGAAAAGCTCCCATGACGGCATTGAGACGACGCGTGTGCTGATGCCCTCTGCTTGCAGTTGCTTCTGCGCGTCGAGCGCGAGAGGCACTTCCGAGCCGCTGGCGATGATAATCGACTGCAGTTCCCCCTGTTCTTTGGAGAGAATATAGCCTCCCTGATGCAAACCTTCGGCAGCACCATATTGAGTGCGGTCGAGAGTCGGCAAACCCTGGCGGGTCAGGATCAGGGCTGTCGGGCCCTGCTGGTTGGCGATTGCCGCCTTCCAGGCCTCCAGGGTCTCGTTGGCATCGCCGGGGCGGATGACGGTCATGTTGGGAACCGCGCGCAAGTTGGGCAACTGCTCGATCGGTTGATGAGTCGGGCCGTCTTCGCCCAGGCCGATGGAGTCGTGGGTCAGAATGTAAATCGTCTGCAACCCCATCATGGCGGCCAGGCGCATCGGTGGGCGCATGTAATCGGCAAAGATCATGAAAGTGCCGCCGAAGGGGATCAAACCTGGGGTATGGGCCAGGCCGTTGAGGATTGCTCCCATGCCGTGCTCACGCACGCCGAAGTGGATGTTGCGGCCGACGCTTGTCGGTGTATACGAGTCTTCATCCTTAAGGGTGGTGTTGTTGGACGGGCCAAGGTCGGCGGAACCGCCCAGCAAGAAGGGCAGTTTGCCGGCTAACGCGTTCAGGGTCTTGCCGCTGGCCTGGCGTGTCGCCAGTTTCTCACCCGCTGCAAATCCGGGAAGATCATCCCACCCTGCCGGGAGTTTCCCGGCAGCGGTGTCCTGCCATGCTGCCAGCTCCTGATTGGTTTTGAGCTCTGTATCGAAAGCCTTCTGCCAAGCGGCTTCCAACTCTGCGCCACGCTTGACAGCTTCGCCCATGTGGGCAGCAACGTCTGCGGGAACGCTGAACGTTGTCTCCGGGTCACGACCGAAAAACTGCTTGGTCAGCTTGAGCTCTTCGGCTCCCAGGGGAGCGCCGTGGGCATCGTGAGTGTCCTGTTTGTTCGGTGCGCCGAAACCGATATGCGAGCGTGCGATAATCAGTGATGGCCGAGGAGACTTCTTGGCTTTGGCGATTGCGCGGTCAAGATCCTGAACGTTCTCACCTTCGACATGCTGAACCTGCCAGCCATAGCTGAGGTAGCGGGTTGCGACTTCCTCAGTGAAGGCCAGGTCGGTATCGCCTTCGATGGTGATCTTGTTGTCGAGGTAGAGATAGACCAGGTTGCCAAGGCCGAGATGGCCTGCCAGGGAAGCCGTTTCTGAGGCAACCCCTTCCATCAGGTCGCCATCAGAGCAGAGTCCGTAGATCGTGCTTGCAAACAGCTCACTGCTCACACGTTGCTGCAAAAAAGCGCGCACCCATTGCCATGCCGACACCGACGGAAATCCCCTGGCCGAGGGGGCCAGTGGTGGTTTCAATGCCCGGGGCATGACCGAATTCGGGGTGGCCCGCGGTCGGACTGTCGATCTGACGAAAGTTCTTCAGGTCGTCCAGGGAGAGATCGTAACCCGAGAGGTGAAGCATGCTGTAGAGGAGTGCCGAGGCATGTCCACATGAAAGGATAAATTTGTCACGCCCGGCCCAGTTCGGATTCCTGGGGTTGTAGCGCATGTACTTGCTGTACAGCAGGTAGGCGATCGGCGCGGCTTCCATGGGGGTGCCGGGATGACCTGACTGGGCCTGTTCAACCATGTCGGCGGAAAGCAGGCGGATTGTGTCGATGGCCTTCTGGGCCTTTTGCATGTCAAGTGTTGGTACCATTGAAAAACTCCTCGGAAATACGGTTTTGTTGAAGTGGTCACTATACTGACCAGCCGCTGGCAAGACAAGTGGAAATACGGCAAAAAGTCTTGAGCAGGGCCGGCAAAGGGCACAATGCAAGGCCGAACCGAATCGGCTTTATACGTGGAGGCGAAGAAGGTCTTGGTTTTTGTTTCTCCGGTTCGTCTGCCACAACGAACCTTTGATGGTTCAGAGACTACCCTGTTGCGTCAAGAAATCCAGGTTGTTTCGGTAAGTAAATGAGACCTACCTGCAGGTTTGACTGTGCGTTTGCACAGTCCTCCTGCGGTCGGTTGGAAGCCATATCAAAAAAACCGCAGTGTTGAATCAACGCTTTGAGCTTGTCCTGACGGTGCCCTGCCATTTCTGCAGAAGTTGTTCCGCGAGGGTGTCGCCACCCTCGATCAGGTCGTCGAGACCATCGAGGAAACAACTCTCGCTGCGCTGCTGAGATCGCCTGAGCCTGCTGGCGGTCGAGTCCCTCGCGAGCCAGAGCCAGGCAGCGCCTCGCCAGGTCTTGCAAGGTGCCGTCTTTCCAGGGGGTTTTCAGCCCGAGTCGCCATGCCTGGCGTGACGCTTGGGCGATCTCTGAGCAGGAATCGAGGCAACAAAGCTCCCATGCCGCCTGGAATGATGCATCATCATACATCAACCCTTTCAGCAGAGCGGCAACGGTCAACACCAGGTGCGGCGGCAGGCTGTCGGCGCAACGAACTTCGACCTGGGGGCGCAGACGGACCTCTGTGAACAGTGTGGATAAATGCAGGTCCCAGTCGGCCAGAGTCGCCTGGTGGCCATTATGCCCAGACGCGAGATAGTCCCGGAACCGGAAGCGATGCTGCGTCAGGTCGACGAACTTCCCCTCGCGCCGGATAAAGTACATCGGCACGTCGAGAGCATGATCGACGTAGTCGGCAAAGCCCGCGTCCGGTTTGTCGAGAAAAGGCAACAGCCCGGTCCGGTCGGCGTCGGTCCGCGACCAGATTTCTCCCCGTGTAGTCAGAAACCCACTCGGCTCACCATCGATGACCGGTGAGTTGGCAAAAAGGCCGTAAAGGAGCGGTGAGAGGGCTTGGCCGAGGCGCAATTTTCTCATACAGTCCGGCTTCGTCGCTGAAATCAAGATTGACCTGCAGTCCCGCGCTCTGCTTCATCATGCGCTGGCCCATGTCACCGGTCTTCAGCATATAGGGCCCCATGATGTCGTAACGCGACTTTGGCGCCCATTCGATTTCATCCAGTCGACTGAAGGGCTGCGTACCGAAGCCAACCAGGATCAGGTCCAGCTTGTCTGCAGGCCTCGACAGCGTTGACAATGTGTCTGGAGAAATCTCTGCAGTTACAGAAAAGGTCTGAACAGAGCTGGCCGGAGAGCTCCAGCTGACCGCCGGGCTCGAGGGTCACGGACGAGTCTGCTCCTTGGAGGCCGATAAGCCGCGTTCCTTCTCGAACCTCCTGCCAGTCTCCGGTTTTTGCCAGAGCTGCGAGCAAGGCCTCAACCCTCGAAAATTCGGCGGCTTCACCGGTATGGATATCAAGAACCAGCTTTTCCATCTCGGCGCCGATTCCCCATTCCTCTTCCGGGCGCGCCCCAGCAGCAAGAAAACTGATTAACTGGTCTTGCGAAGAGATCAGCGCGTCGTGTTTGATTTTATTTGGAATCAGCATGCAGCTTCCGGTTGCCTGGGTAGAAGGCGAATGTCATGAGCAGAATCCGTAAGATTAAAAATGTCGATTCACTGCAGTATATCAAAAGGCCGGCATTTTATTGCCGGCCTTTTGATGTGGATTATCTGGATCTGTGTGATTCGAGATATTTTATGATATTGGCAGAGATGTTTTTGAAGATGCGGGTGAAAGTCTCTTCGTCCCGTTCCAGCAAGGTGATGCGGAAGCCCTGCTCGGGAGTGAAGAACGATGACAGGGGCACCACGCAAATGCCGGTTGAAGCCAGCAGGTAATAAACAAATCGCTTGTCGGGCGACACCCCCGGCTGGTTGACGAGGTCTTCGACCAGCTCACGCACTTCCGGGAGCTCAATCGGCAGTGTTTGTTGATCGTTGAGATGACCCTCTTTAAAGGCAACACTCATGTAGAAGGCGCCGTTGGTTCGGTTGACCTTGATTGCCGGGACCTGCTTGAGAATGTCATAAGCGATGTTGGAATATTTCTCATAACGGGCAATCCGTTCCTCAAGCCAGGCGTTGTACTCGGGGTGACTGAGGATCGGCGGAATGGCCTTCTGCGGCAAGGTTGTCGAGCAGACTTCGACCATTTTCGAATCGACGATGCTCTGAATGTAGCGTTTAAATATGGGGTCCTTGTCAGCATTGTAGACTTCGACCCAGCCACAGCGTGAACCGGGCCATGGCAATTCTTTGCTGATACCCTTCATTGAAATCGCCGGGACATCACCGACCAGGTCGGAGATCGGCTTGGTTGACTGGCCGTTATAAACCAGGTTCTGGTAGATTTCGTCAGCGATGATGAAGAGATCGTACTCCTTGGCAATGGCCACCATCTCCTGGAGGATACGCTCAGGCCATACCGCCCCGGTGGGGTTGTCCGGATTGATGATCAGGATACCGGAGATGGTCGGGTTATACTTGATTGACAGGCGCAGGTCATCCAGGTCAGGGAACCAGTTGTTGGCCGGATCGAGTCGATAGCAGACCGGTCTCTGACCGGCGTGGGCGGCCTCGCCGGAAGAATGCGTTGAGTAGGTGGGTGATGGTCCGATGACACGGGCTTCGCGGCGCAGCAGGCCGTAGACCTTCTGGATCGCATCACCGAGGCCGTTGAAGAAGATGATGTCATTCGCTGTAACCTGTGTCTTGCCGCGACTGTTGGTCATCTCGGCCAGGAATTGACGGGTTTCGAGCACCCCCTTGGTCGCGCAATAACCGTAGGTGCAATCCTTCATGGCCAGGTCGGCAACGATCTGCTTCATCCACGTGGGAATGGTCTCGCCTTTGGCGATCGGGTCGCCGATGTTTTCCATGTTGGTATTGATGCCGAGCGATCTGAGCTTGTCGGCAATTTCGACGATAGCACGGATTTCGTAAGTCAGCTCACCGGCTCCGATATGAACGATATTGTTGCGCATGAGGTCTCTTCCTTCCCGTCAATTCAGGATGCAGCGGGTGTTACGCTTCAGGGTTAAATTAAAAAGGCCATGGGCGTTTGCCCATGGCCTTGATCAAGTAAAAGTCTGAATCAGTTTTCAAGGCTATGGACAAGTTTGTAGCAAGCGGCCGCCGCTGCAGCCGCGTTATGTGCTCGCGCTGTCTTGGTTGCTGCGGTGATGTCGCTGTCTTTGTACATGTTTGCCCCGTTGCTTTGATAATAGACTCGTCAGTTATCATGGCTGATTTTTTTTGTCAATGATTTGTTGCAGGAACGACGGCTGTTTACTCCTCCTCAACATCTATCCGGGTGATGCTGAAAAAGTCCTTGATGGCCGTGGGCAACTCTGCCTGGGGTCTGGTGAGTACCGGAACATTCGGCAAAGAATGCAGGAAGAGTCGTCCATAGCCACGCCTGACAACCCGGCTGTCCAGGATCAGCACAACGCCACGGTCGGTCCGTTGTCTGATCAGGCGACCAAACCCCTGGCGAAAGCGAATGACCGCCTGGGGAACCGTGTATTCCATGAATGGATCGCCGCCGGCATTGGTGATGGCTTCGGCCCGCGCTTCCAGGACTGGTTCCGTGGGAACCTTGAAGGGCAGTCTGGCGATAATCACTTGCTCGAGAGACCTGCCCGGGACATCGACACCCTCCCAGAAGGAGTCGGTTGCGAAGAGGATGCTGGTTGGGTCCTGGCTGAACTTCTGCAGCAGGTTGTGCCTGGTGGTTTCGCCCTGGCGCAGAACCTGGTAGCCGCGGGCGGTGAGAGTCGGCGACAGCTCATTATGGATGCGGCGTAAAAGGCTGTATGCGGTGAACAGGACGAAGCTGCGGCCGTCCGCGGCCAGCAGCGCCTGCTCGGTCAGGTCGCGGACAGCTTCCGTATAACCTGGCTGGCCTGGTTCAGGAATGTCGGTCGGAACGACCAGCAAAGCCTGCTTTTCGAAATCGAAGGGAGATTCAAGCAGCAGCTCCGAAAGGCGGCCCGGCTCCAGTCCGTCGACACCAATCCTGTGGCGCAGGTAATCGAAGCGTCCTGCAACAGTGAGGGTTGCGCTGGTCATAACGACGGTCTGCATGCGCTCCATCAGGGTTTCGCGCAAGAGTGGCGCGACGACCAGGGGCGCCGTGCAGAGTCGGGTGATGATCCCTTCGCCGCGGCCGATGCGACCCCTGGTGATTTCAAACCATACGCAAGATTTCGGGTCTCTGGCGACAAAGGCGTGCAGGTTGTCTGCCAGGCCCTGCAGCCGCAGGCTGATCCCCGCCAGATCGGTACAGATTGAACGGGTGGCCTCTGTGGCCTCGTCAGGCAGTTTGCGCAGTGCCTTGAGAAGCTCTTGCAGCGCCACGCTGTATTCGCCGGTGCTTCGGGCGAGTTCACGCAGAACGCTTTCGGCGTTCTGCCATGCCGGTGACACAACGAAAGACGGTATGAGCCGCTGACGGATTTCTTCGCCCGAACGAATGTCTGAATTGAGCTCCTTGGCCATGCTCAGGCCGACCTGTTCCAGCTCTGCCGTCGATTGATCGAGCAGTCCCTGCCGTTTCCTGAGCAGTTCCTCTATGCGTTCACAAAGATCACGATAAAGCGCGTCCTGGTTCGCTTCCAGTGCACGGTCAAGCTGAACGACGAGCCGTGGCAACAGGCCTCGCTGGGCCTTGCGCGGGTGGCGTAGCCGGTTGAGTGTGCGGGCAAAGGCAAAACGCGTTACCTGTGTGCTGAAATAGCGGGTCGCGACTTCCTCGAGATGATGGGCTTCGTCGATCACCAGCCTGGAGAATGGCGGCAGGACTGCAAGGGCAGAATAATTGTCGGTCTGCTGGCGCAGGGAAAGGTCCGCCAAAAGAAGGGCATGATTAACAACCAGGATGTCGGCGCGGGATGCACGTCGCCGGGCCTGGTGGAAAAAACAGTTGCCAAAGAAAGCACACTGGCTGCGGCTGCACTGGTCCGCTTCGCAGCAGACTTCCTCCCAGAGTGTGCCGTTGGGCAAAAAAGAGAGATCTTCGCGTGAGCCATCGTTGGTTTTCTCGGCCCATTCCCGTAAAGCTGCCAGCTCACCACTCTGTTCTGTGTCGAACAAACCAGGCTCTGCGACAGCACTTTCAAGCCTGCGTTTACAGAGGTAGTTGGATCGTCCCTTGACCAGTTCCACCCTGAAGTCGAGGCCCGTCGCTCTCTGCAGAAAAGGCAGGTCCTTGCGGATCAGCTGCTCCTGCAAATTGATGGTATTGGTTGAAACCACCAGCCGCTCACGATTGGCCAGTGACCAGAGGATGGCCGGAACCAGGTAGGCGAGGCTCTTGCCGGTTCCGGTGCCCGCTTCAACCAGTGCGATGCTGCGGTTGTTGAGTGCTTCGGTGACGGCAAAGGCCATGCGCAACTGTTCGGGGCGATCTTCAAATCCGGGAAGACTTTGACAAACCTGCCCGCCCGGACCGAGGAGTTCAGTCACCTGCTGATAGTCGAGCGTTGCATCCGGTGTGGGTTTAAACGCCTCGACGACCCGGTAAATTTTATTGACCTTGTTGTTGACAATGTAGAAGCCAACCCCCATGGAACCGAGATTCCCGGCGATCGCGAGGTCTGGTTCGGAAGGTTCAAGGTGGCCGCTCGGATGATTGTGAATGACCACGTCTCCAGGCCGGCAAGTCTGGAGGATGGCGGGGACCGCCTCGCGATTGCCGCGGGCGAGAATCTCGATGTCGATCACAACCTGCTCCGCATCGGTCTGGCCGATGCAGAAGATTTCGTTGCCGCCAGACTCGAGGATCTCTTGCCGCAGCTTTGCCTGAGATTGTTGTGAGAGAAATTTGTCCATGATTAAGACGCTCACTATAACGGTACTGACCCGATTTAGGAAAGTCTTTCTGGACCTATTTTTCTACCAGGAGATGATATCTATAGAGATGGACATGACGCGCTTCAAAGTTATGTCGCCGTGAAATCGAGAGTGATCCCCGGACCTCAACCGTTACCGAACGGGGAGCGAGTGAAGAAGGTCACAGCTCTTCATCCTCCAGTTCTGCCTGCATACGCTTGACGAAGTTTTTGGCACGTCCTGATGGGGCAATGATGCCGTAGGCCATTGCTTCCCGCAGCTCTTCTTCCGTTGCTCCGGCGTGCTTCGCGACCGCGAAGTGTTTGCTGAGTCAGTCCGGGCAGTTCACTGCGACGGCACAGGCAACCCGAATCAGTTCACGGGTTTTGACATCGAGGACCTCTGAAAACTCGTAATCGAGGATCTGCTTGCGTATCTTCATGATTGTCGCCTCCAGTCATTGATGAGTCGCACGGTATATTTATAGCAGATCACAGTCCCCCTGCACGTTTTGTGGTCTTCCTTTATGAAGATATTGATGCCCTCTTTGCAGTGTTTTAAAGGCTTTATTTGTTGCGCCGTTCTTGAAAAGAGGCTCAAGAGTTACTACACTGGGGTTCAGCTTTGTTTGATGGGCAGAGGCATATGATTGAACCTGAACTGATTATTGAGAATGCGCTCTCCCGGGCTCCCGACCTTGTCTTGTCGACCCGTGCTGATGGAGTCTGGTCTGTCAGCCTGCTGTCTTCCAGGTTGTCCCGTTGGCTGGGCCTTGGGGACGTGGATGCCTCCAGCCGTGGCCTGCATGAGCTGTTTGCGCATGTGTCACCAGCGCTGGATTATCTCGCCGATGAAGTCTCACGCACTTCTGAACAACTCAGCGCGATTGCAATTCGTTTCCTGGGTGGCGAGGGGCACAGGTTCCTCGTGGATGTTGTCCCGGCCGGTTTGAGTGATGAGGGCCGCCGACAGGTTCATTTCCATTTCCGCATGCCTCCGACAGGGCTGGCGCGAGAATCTGAACCCGATAGTCGCTTTGGTCTGATTGGCAACAGCCCTGGGATGCTGGAGGTTTTTCGTAAGATTACTCTCTACGCGGCAACGGAAGCTTCGGTGGTTGTAACTGGAGAGACCGGCAGCGGCAAGGAACTTGTTGCCAAGGCTCTTCACGAGCAGAGCTCCCGCCGGGATCATGCCTTTGTCGCGGTGAATTGTTCTGCCATCTCTGCCGAACTGCTCGAATCGGAGCTTTTTGGCCATGAGAAAGGATCCTTCACCGGTGCGTCGCGTTCTCACAAGGGACGTTTTGAGAGGGCTGATCGCGGCACCATCTTTCTGGACGAGGTTGGCGACATGCCCGAGGCTGCGCAGGTGAAGCTGTTGCGGGTGCTTGAAGAGGGCAGGCTTGAGAGAGTGGGGAGCGAACGTTCTCTGAGCGTAGATGTGAGGATTGTCGCCGCCACCAATGTCCCGCTGGAAAAAGCCGTGCATCAGGGACGGTTTCGGGCCGACCTCTATCACCGCCTGGCAGTGCTGCGTATCCACCTGCCGCCTTTGCGCCAACGCACCGAGGACATCCCGTTGCTGGTAAATTTCTTTCTCGCCTCGTTCCGGCGCAAATATGATCGCCATGTTGTTCGCCTGACAAATGAGGCGATGACGTTGTTGCAGGCTTACCTGTGGCCAGGCAATGTGCGCGAACTGCGCAATGTCCTTGAGCGGGTCTTTATAGAGAGCCAGTCAGATGTCGTCGGTGCCAGGGCCTTTCGTGAATGGGTGCTTGAGCGACAGGACTTCTCTCCGGGTGACTGGGGCCCCGATCAGCTCGGGAGCAATGCAACGACCATGTTGATGCCGTATCAATCGAACCGCGACCGGGTGCTTTTGTCGCGACCTGAGCGCCTGGCGATTAGCGGGCCGGAGGCTTCGACTGCGCCTGGCGCACGACGCACAACCCAACCTGCCGACCTGAGTGAGAATGCGATCCGCCAGGCCTTGAATGCCACGCAAGGGAATCTCACCGCCGCCGCCCGTTTGCTCGGTGTGCACCGGGCCACACTCTACCGATATCTGAAGAAACTGAACATCTCCCGCCCAGATTTTAGCCACTGATTTTTCTGTTTTTCCCCTCGCCTTGCGACGTCGCAAGATCGATGATGCGACATGTCTTGCGACGTCGCAAGTTCGTAGCCATCTCCATGTCAAACTCTTAAGTGTCTGAAATAATGGAATAATAAAAACAATTAAAGGTTGGCACAGCACTTGTAATTAGAAAAGCCAGGTTCGTTAAACCAGACATTCTGGAACATCAAACAATGGAGGTAAGCGTCATGAGAACTTGGGACTTTTTCAAAGAGATGAATCAGATTCAGCAGGACATTGATGGGATTTTTAACGGATTCCAGCGCAATCGTCTGTTCAGCCCGGCATTTGAGCCAGGGTTGGGGTTGAGGCACTATCCGAAAATCAACCTGCGTGACGATGACGATAATGTTTATGTCGAAGCCTTATTGCCAGGGATTGACCCGGAAAAAATTGAGATGAATCTTCTCGGTGACACTTTGACACTGAGTGGTGAAAGAAATGATGGCGTTGATGAGGCAAGTAACGGCCGTACCTGGCACCGGCGCGAACGTGGTACCGGCAAGTTCCTGCGGTCCATTGAATTGCCTGTGGCGATTGTGGCTGAAAAGATCAAGGCCGAGTACCGCGATGGCCTGCTGCGTGTGACCTTGCCCAAGGCCGCCGAGGCCAAGCCGCAAAAAATATGCGTAAAAGCCCGCTGAGCATAATCAACCAGAAACATGCACTTTAAAGGAGATCATAACCATGAACGATAAGAACCTTGCCAAGAGTGAAGCATCATCAATCGGGGCGCGGGAAGCAACACGCGCCGGAGAGCGTTATATCAGCCCGGCAGTGGATATCTTTGAGTCTGATGAGGGCTTGACACTGATTGCCGATGTGCCGGGGTTGAGTGACAAGACTCTGAATATCAGTATCGAAGATGGCATCCTGACCATCCAGGGCGACGCGACGACAGGCGTCGGTGATTTCAAGCACCGCGAATTTGCCATGGCCGGTTATTGGCGCCAGTTCCAGTTGGCAGAAACGCTTGATGCCGCTAAGGCTCATGCCGAGGTGAAGCATGGCGTGCTGACTTTGCATTTACCCAAAGCCGAAAAGGCCAAACCGAAGCGTATTCAAATCAGTGTTCACTAAGGAAGGCTCCATTGGCTCTTGAACTGATCAGGCCGGGATGATTCCCGGCCTTTTCTTCTGAGCTTTCAGCAAAACATGACTCTTAGCCATGTATCTTAAGCACATTTTGATAAACTGTTGCTAACGTCAATGCCGTCCAGGGAGGTGGCTCACTATGGATCTCAATCGTATGACCCAGAAAACACAGGAAGCAGTCCAGGCCGCGCAAAGCCTGGCAATTCGTCACGGCCATGTTGAGGTTGATGGTGAGCATCTACTGTTGGCTCTTTTTGAACAGGCGGAAGGCCTGGTCGCACGTCTTGTCAAGCGACTCGATGTCGATCCAAAGCTGGTGATAGAGGCCCTTCGCAAAGAGGTGCAGCGACGGCCTTCTGTCTCCGGTCCTGGTGCTGAGCCCGGCAAAATTTACGTAACCCAGCGCTTCAGCCAATTGCTGGTTAAGGCGGAGGCTGAAGCAAAACGATTGAAAGATGACTATGTCAGTGTCGAACATCTGCTGCTGGTTTTTGCCGATGAGGGCAACAAGACCGCGGCGGGCAGGGTGATGCAACAATTTATGCTGACGCGTGATCGATTACTGCAAGTCATGACTGCCGTGCGCGGTCATCAAAGAGTCACCAGCAGCGATCCTGAAGGGACTTATGAGGCCCTGGAAAAGTACGGCCGTGATCTGGTCAAGGAAGCACAGAAGGGTAAGCTCGACCCTGTCATCGGCAGGGACGGAGAAATTCGCCGGGTCATCCGTATTCTGTCGCGTAAGACCAAGAATAACCCGGTTCTGATTGGCGAGCCCGGGGTCGGCAAGACGGCGATTGTCGAAGGTCTGGCACAGCGCATCGTGCGGGGCGATGTCCCGGAAGGATTGAAGGACAAAACGGTTTTCTCCCTCGATATGGGCGCTCTGCTGGCTGGTGCCAAGTATCGCGGCGAATTTGAAGAAAGACTCAAGGCGGTCCTCAACGAAATTCGGGAGAGTGACGGTCGGGTCCTGCTCTTTATCGATGAGTTGCATACCATCGTCGGTACGGGCAAAGCAGAAGGGGCGATTGATGCCGGCAACATGTTGAAGCCGATGCTGGCCCGTGGAGAATTGCACTGTATTGGTGCCACGACGATCGACGAGTACCGTCAGTATATAGAAAAGGACGCAGCCCTCGAAAGACGATTCCAGCCGGTTCTTGTGGAGCCGCCATCGGTGGAAGACACCATCAGTATCCTGCGTGGTTTAAAAGAACGTTTTGAGGTCCATCACGGCGTGCGCATTCAGGACAATTCCCTGGTCGCAGCGGCCACCCTGAGTCAACGCTATATCTCCGACCGTTTCCTGCCTGACAAGGCGATTGACCTGGTCGATGAAGCCTGCGCCATGATTCGCACCGAAATTGATTCGTCGCCAGCGGCTCTCGATGAAGTGACCCGGCGGGTCATGCAGCTGGAAATCGAAGAAGCTGCTCTTAAAAAAGAGAAGGATAAGGCCAGCAAGGTGCGGCTTGAACAGCTGCGCAGGGAATTGGCTGATCTCCGTCACCAGGCCAATACTCTGACGGCTCAATGGGAGACCGAGAAGGATGGCATCAAGAAAATCCAGGTGCTGCGCGAGGAGATAGAACAGGTTCGCCAGCAGATAGGTGTTGCCGAACGCGAATATGACCTGAATCGCGCTGCTGAACTCAAGCACGGAAGGTTGCCGGAACTGGAACAAAAACTGCGTGATTCTGAAGGTGCTCTTGCCGATGCAGATGAGGGCTCCCGTCTGCTGCGCGAAGAGGTGACCGAGGACGAGATCGCCAATATCGTCGCACGCTGGACAGGTATTCCGGTGACCCGACTGGTTGAAGGAGAGAAGGAGAAATTACTCAAGCTCGACCAGATCCTGCATCAACGCGTGATTGGTCAGGATGAGGCCGTGCAGCTTGTCGCAGATGCAGTTATCCGCGCGCGCGCAGGGATCAAGGACCCGCGTCGTCCCATCGGATCCTTTATTTTTCTTGGCCCGACCGGTGTCGGCAAGACAGAGTTGGCGCGAGCCCTTGCCGAGGCCTTGTTCGACAGCGAAGAGAACATGGTCCGGATCGATATGTCTGAGTATATGGAGAAGCACGCGGTCAGCCGCCTGATCGGTGCACCGCCCGGCTATATCGGGTTTGAGGAGGGTGGTCAACTCTCCGAGGCTGTAAGGCGGCACCCCTACAGCGTGGTGCTGTTTGATGAAATTGAAAAGGCGCACCCGGATGTCTTTAATGTGCTGTTGCAAGTCCTCGATGACGGACGTATTACCGATAGCCACGGTCGCACGGTTGACTTCAAAAATACGGTCGTGATCATGACCTCAAACGTTGGCTCGCAATATCTTTTCGAGGGAGTGACTGAGAATGGACTGATCAAGGAGGCGGCCCGCGAGAGCGTCATGCGTGAACTGCGGAGTGGCTTCCGGCCCGAGTTCCTCAACCGGGTTGATGATATCGTCCTGTTCAAACCCCTGACGCTGAAGGAAACCGAACAGATTGTCGAGCTGCAGGTCAAAGAGCTGCACAAGCGTCTGGCTGCACTTGGCGTGACATTGACGTTGACACCGGCTGCGTGCCGTTTTGTGGCCCGATCAGCCTACGATCCTGTTTATGGTGCGAGACCTCTCAAACGTTATCTTCAGCATCATCTGGAGACCGGCATCGGCCGTGCCATGATCGCTTCAGAGGTCATAGACGGCAGTCTTGTCAAGGTTGATGAGATCGATGGCAAGCTGGCCATCAGTTTCGAAGCGCAACCTCCACAGGGATAAGGAGTCGTGTCACGGCGACTGGTGCGCTCATGAAGAGACGGCGTGCTTTCGAAATAGTTGGATTTTCTCAGGAAAGTTGCTAAAATGACCTCTCACACCAGGAGGGGATGGCTCTTCACTCTGTAATATGAGGCTGTATGGCTAAGCGCAAGCGTTTCGGTGAAATATTGGTTGAGGCCAAGGTTGTAGAAGAGAACCAGCTTGAGCGTGCTTTAGAGAAACAGAAGGGGACCGGTCGTCGTCTTGGTCAGGTCCTTGAAGAAATGGGGGTGGTCACCGAGCGGGATATCGCTGCTGCCCTGGCTCGCCAGTTTGGCTTCAAGACAGTTTCCAATATCACCAAGGCAACGTTCAGCAGCGAGCTGCTTGCCCTCTTTGATGGTGATACAGCGATGAACAAGCTGCTGTTTCCATTGAAGCTGGAAGGGTCGACCCTCTTTTTGGCCATGGTAAACCCCCTCGATATAGATACAATCGACAATATTTCCTTCAAGAGGGGACTGCGGGTCGTTCCCTGTGTCACCACACCTACGGAAATCCAGTCGGCAGTTAACCGGCACTATTTTAAAATTGTTGAACAGACTCATGAGCCGGACAAATGGTGGACCGTGCTGGTCGTCGATGACCAGGACCTGGTTCGTGCCGCGGCGATGGCCGCATTGAAAAGGGAAGGATATGGTCTTCTCGAAGCCTCGAATGGAGCCGATGGACTTAAAGTCGCCCTGCAGGAAAAACCCCATCTGATCATCGCCGATACCGTCATGCCGCGGATGGATGGTTACGAAATGTTTCGCGCGATTCAGGGGAATTTGAGTATCAAGCATATTCCGGTGATTGCCCTCTCTTCAAAATCGACCGCAGAGGAAGAGGCCAAGCTGCTCGAGATGGGTTATTTCGATTTTATTGCCAAGCCGATTAACCCGGTACGCTTGGTGGCACGAACCAAGCACGCTCTGCGGATCATTTACGGGACCAGCCCGCCGCCCCGTTGATGCCTCTGTCACCAGACCGAAACCTTCCGGCAAGCAGAAAATGCTTGCCTTTTTTATTTAGAATTATATAATTGACAAAAATAGTCATAATTAACGGAAAGGAGTGCGTCATGCGTATCGATATAATTTGCAAACCGGAATGTGGGCAGCGCGGAGAGCGGGTCCTTGCCAATGTTCGACAAGCTTTGAGCGAGATGGATGTTCGCGCTGAAGTTCACCTCTTCTGTGATCGTCGTAAGATGGTTGATCACCGTATCTATGTTGCTCCTGCCCTGCTGATAGATGATGTCGTTCGTATCTCCGGCCGGGTTCCTGATATTCGTGAAATCAAATCGTTCATCGTGGAACGGCCCAGATATGTTGATCGGATGAAGGAGGTCGCCTGAGCCTGCCTGCGGACAAAACATACACGTTTTTATCGGTTGCTCGGTTTTACGCGATTACGATGAAAACAAGGAGTGGAAAGGGTCCTGTCTGCAAGGGGCCCTTTTCTTTTGTCCAGTTATCAGAGGCCGCTCCCGATTGAGTGCGCTCTTTACATTTCTTGAGGGCTTGGGTATATGTAAGGCCTCTTTATCCATTATTCTGACGACAGTGTGGCTATGAAAAAAATTCTTCTTGTTGATGATGTTGAGCTTTTTCTCGAGTTGGAAAAATCTTTTTTGGCTGATCTCCACTACGAGCTGCTGGTGGCGCGTTCCGGAGAAGAGGCCCTTGAAATCGTTGCGGCAGAGCCTCCTTCGCTGATCCTGCTTGATCTGTATATGAAGGGGATCGATGGTGACGAAGTCTGTCGTCGACTGCGAGCCAATCGCGAGTGGCGCGATTTACCGGTCATCATGGTGACTGCCGCCGGTAAAGATGAACAGGTCAAACGTTGTCTTGACGTCCGGCTGTGACGATTACGTGACCAAGCCCATCAACAAGAATATCCTGCTGGAAAAAGTCCAGCGTCAACTCGGCAAGGTGCGATCCCGAATGGCTCCACGAGTGCCGGTTTCGCTCAACGTCCAGATCCAGTCTGGTGGCCGCAGTCTTGAGGCCTGTGCCAGAGACATTTCGAAAAACGGTATCTACGTCAAAAGTCGAAGTGCTCTCGAGCGCGGGCGCGTCAGTGGAGCTGTCCCTGATTCTTCCGGATGGCCGTGAAACGGTTGTGCTCGGCAAGGTCAAGCGGGTTCAGCAGGGAGCGGAAGAAGGGATGGGCATTTACTTTGTGCATCCTGAAAGTGAGGGGGTTGTCGCTTTGCAAGCCCTGATCGCCGCAGGGGCTGATCCGGGATCGATCGCTGAGTCGGATTCGGCTGCAGACAAGATCTCTTCGGAGACGGTCGGGGAACAACCCGGTCTGGCTGAAGAGAATCAGCGCCTGTTAGCCAGGATCGGTGAACTTGAAGAAGAAAACAGGGATTTTGTCCAACAGTTGATTGAGATTGAACAGATCAACAATAACCTGACCAACCTTTATATTGCTTCGACCAGACTGCACTCAGAGCTCAATCATGACCGGATTGTCAGTATTATCAAGGAAGTCGTCATTAACTTCGTCGGCGCAGAAAAATTTTCTTTGCTGATGTATGATGACGCGCGCTCTTTGCTGACCTATGAGGCGGGCGAAGGGTTTGCTGCTGAGGAGTTTCCCGATCTTTCAGTTGACGGACTCTGGAAGGATGTCGTGCTGGGAGGTGACAGCTTTTACCGTGACGGGAGTGTTATGGAGGAAGCCAATGACCCAGAGAAGCCACTTGCAGCGATCCCGTTGCTGATCCATGACCGTTGCATGGGAGTTTTGGCTATTTATCACCTCTTCGTGCAGAAGGAAAAATTCGAACAGGTTGATTACCAGCTCTTTTCCATGATGGCGGAGCATGCGGCGACGGCTCTTTTCTCTGCGTCTCTCTACGGTGCTTCCGAACGCAAGAGGGAAACCTACAAGGGTTTCATGGACCTTTTACTCAAATAGGAGGCTGATGCACTGGCTGCAGCAGGCCCTCGCTGACCGCGAATTGCACCAGTTCCTCTCCCGTGGCCATTGACAGGCTGCCGGCGAAAATCTCCTTGGGGCTGCGGCTGCCATCGCTCTGTTTCAGCAAACGCAGCATTTCCTCGCCCAGCGACTCGCAGAAGACTTCATTGCCCCGTCGCATGAAGAGTGCAACGGAACCAACCGGCCGAAAGAGCTGGGCAATCTCATCAAGTTGCATGTCCTCCATCTCGAGCAAATCCAGAATTTCATAGGCAAAAGGCACCAGACGACAGTGCTCTGCACGTTGCATGGGCGTCTCCCACAAGTTTCCTGGCGGAAGCCGATCGTCCGGAGGCAAGGGGAGCTCCTCGCCGAGAAGTGTCTCCGCATAGTGGAAATGGTAACAGAGCAGGTCGAGAAAGACGCTGGACAGGTGAGCCTGACCACTCGCCCGTAGCCGGTGGCAAAGATACCCCTGCAGCAGCCGATAGACGTCGTCGGCTGCCCACTCGGAAGTTTTCATCAGTTTTTCTTTGTCAATCCCAGGCTGCTCTCTCGCCCACTTGAAAAAATCTACAAAAAGATCACTCGGCTGGGTCTGTAAGGATTCGAGGACTGCCGGAAAAAATGCGACAGCGCGGCCAGTGTTGTAAAAGAGGTCAACCGTGGCGGCCAGCTGCCGACAGAGCTCCATCTCTTCAATGGACCAGTTTGATGAAGAGATCAGTTCATAAGGGGGCTCCGGTTGTGCTTCAATGCCATAACGGTCGCGCTGCTGGGCCAATCTTGTGCCTGGAAGTATCGATAGCGGGAAGATATGGATGTGGTTCGGAGAGAAGCTTAAGACGGTGTCCAGGCTGTCTCTGAAGCCGGCATAGTTGTCTTCGGGGAGACCGTAAATCAGATCAAAACCGTAAACGATCCCTTCCGCTTCCAGCAGGTGAATTTTTTCTGCGAGGACGCTTAAATCTATAGGACGATGTATCGCCTTGAGGACCTGCTCGTGAATGGACTGTAACCCTAATTGCACAGAACAGTTCAGCTGTCCCAACAGGCAGGCAGTGTGGCGGTCGATGAAATCAGCCTTGGCTTCCAGGTGGTAGTGAAGATGGGGAGCCTTTTCAATGAGCAGCTCCAGCAGTGCAATGCCACGTTTGGGGGGGTAGTTAAAGGTTGAATCAAGCACCCATACCTGGCTGATGTCCATCTTGCTGAACATCTCAAGCTCAGCTTCCAGCCGCTGAGTGTCAATGCAGCGGACGCCGGCGTGGCCGCGAGCATCAAAACAATAATCACAGGAGAAAGCGCAGCCACGGGCGACCTCCCAAAGGACGCCCCCTGCCGGTTCAGGCCTGAGTACGCCGGTGAGCCATGGTGAGGGAGCGTTGCCGAGATCGTGCGGGCAATACTCATCACCTGATACCGGGCCACTGTCCAGCATGAGGGTGATTCCTGGCAGTGGCTGCGTGGGCGGCCCCTTTGTCAACTGGGCAACCAGCCCGGCCAGGGCCGCTTCGCCTTCGCCGTGCCCCAGAGCAGACCAGGGGGCTGCTGCCAGCAGGCCGGACGGATCTCCCGTTGCTTCCGGGCCTCCGGCGATGAGGGTGAGCTGTGGCCGCCGCTGGTGCAGTTGTTTGACAAGCTGGATGATGCGCTGGCGGTTCCAGACGTAAACAGAGAAGGCGACGATGTCCGGATTGCACCCCAAAATTGAGGAAAGAATTTCCTCGTCGGCCTGATCCGGGAAGGCGTCTATGAGTGTGCTGGTATGACACAGCTCCACCGGCAGGGCTGCAGCCAGGCAGCCGGCAGCAAGTGAAATCGCCTGAGAGGAGCGGCGGACATGGAGGGTGCAGAAGGCAATTTTCATAGTTACACTTCAGATGATTTAACTCTATCGACACGTTTCCGGTTCGTCAACTGACCGGCGAAATGAGACCTGTCCTGAACCGGTCCGTTGAAGGCGAAGAAGGCGGCAGACCTTGGGGTCTCTGTCAAGACAGACGGAAACAGGTTCCGAATATCAACGTCCACTATAACGGTGGCGCCTTCTCAAGGTTTTTCTCTGTCGTCTGAATGCCATGCCTGGCAAAAGTCCCGCTCAACTCATGATAGTTGGCCTTTATCGCCGCAAGGGTTGTCTGGTAACCGTAATTCATGACCTGGGTGCGTGCGGCAATCGACATGGACCCCTGGAAGAACAGCAGTGCCTCATCTTCACCAGGCTCAAAAAGCAGAATATCAATGTCAGGGTGCGCCTGTCGGTAGTAATCGAGAGCCTGGTTCAGTTTCTCACGGCACTCGATTCGTTTTGTCTGCTCCCAGGTGAACAGGATGCCGAGTTCGTCAATCTTGGAGCACTTGCCGTAAGAGAGCGAAGGCAGGCAGGTGATCTCCTGATCGTTGCAAAAGGGGACTCTGGGGTTGACAAGCACGATCAGCTTGGCTCCGTTTTCTATGGCGATGTCGATATGTGAGACCCGCCCTGTGGAGCCATCGACGTAAGCATTCTGGTCGATCCGGTAAGGTTGAAAGAAGAAAGGGATGGCGCTGGAAGCGGTAATTGCCTGGCAGATGTGCAGCTTTTGGTGCTCTGGCGTACCGAAGATGACTCTTTCTCCTGAGTCCAGGTCGTAGGCGGGGATAAACAGATCGCAGCCAAGCTGCGTGAAATCGTCACAGAGACCTTCGTTGTGAAATGAGTTGCAGAGATAGGACTGCAGCGGAGTCAGGGAGAAAAGCCCTGCCGGGAACTGCTCCTGGAGAAGATGTGGCAACTCGCTCAGGCTGAATTCCCAGTTGCGCTTTCGGTAATGCTGATGAACTTTCAGAAGGTTGCGTGGCAGGGCTCCCAGAGAGCATATCACCGCCCACCAGTCGAAGCGATAGATATCGCGACGCCGCCAGTTGAAAACTGTTCGCTCATTGCGGGCGATAGTTTTAAAAAGCTCACTTGCGTTGATGCGGTTGGCGATCAGGGCGGCGATAACAGAGCCTGCGCTGATGCCGATGTAGGTGTCGAAACGGCGGGTGGAGAAGCCTGATGAGAAGAGGCGATCAAGCGCGGCAAGGCAGCCGATCTCATACGCAGCCCCCATGATGCCACCGCCCCCCAGAACCATGGCTGTCTTGCTGCGTTGAGCGCTCGTCATTCTCGATATCCTCTCAATACATTGTGACAGCGGAGATTCTATCAACGTTTGGCGCGCACTTTGACCTTCGGCTTGCCGGCCTCGGTGACAACGACAAAGTCGACCCGCGTGTCCCCAAAGCGTTCCTTGATCGCGGCTTCCTGTTTGGCCAGGAAACTGGCGACCTGGTCTTTGTTGGGCGGGCGGAGATGGCAGTTCTGGTGCGCTTCGACAAGTTGCTTGTACAGACTCTCAACAGGATCATCAGGCATGCTGTTCTCGACCGGGGGCTGTTGCGAAGCCTGATCCCGTGAAAAGCGTTGAATGCGTGAGGTGTGGCGTTCGTACTTGCCTTCGTCGATCAGACGCAGTATGCGATCCCAGTAACCGGAGTAGCTGTTGAAGCGACTGGCTATACCCTGCAACCGGTAACGCAGGTCGGTTTGAGGAATGTAGAGATTATTCATCTTGCGTATCCGCAAGGTGAACTTCTGGCGCTGTTGCTCCGGCAGGCGTTTCTCTGTGCCGAGAAAATACTGCTCATGAGCGATCTCGAGTTCTTTGAGGTCTTTTTCGAGCTGCTCCAGTAATGCCGTGGTTTGTTCTCGACTACCCATGTCCCAGCCTGTTCTAGTGAGAAGATACCGCCTCAATATACTGGAGCAGCAGGAGAATGGCAAAGGGAAAGCTGAATGATCAATGAAACTGACTTTTCTCGGCAATTCCTGTCGGCTGAGTGTCGTCTCAGCTTGACCTTTACGGGCCATTTCGAAATAATAACCTGCTTAAGGTGAGGAGGGAGAGTTATGTCCAGAAAATTATCGGCGGTGATTCTGGCTGCTGGCCAGGGAACCCGTATGAAATCCGATTTCCCCAAGGTGCTTCATCCCGTTTCGGGGAAACCGATGCTGAGTCACGTTGTGCAGCTAGCCAAAGCTCTGGGAGCCGTGCCGGTCGTGCCGGTTATCGGTCATGGCGCCGACCTGGTTCGGGCTGCGTTGCAGGGCGAGGACCTGGTCTTTGCTCTCCAGGCGGAACAGCTTGGTACCGGTCATGCTTTGCAGTGTGCAGAGGCTTCCCTTGGAGGATTCGACGGTGATCTCATGCTGCTCTGTGGTGATGTCCCTCTGTTGCGTGACGCCACTTTGCAGGCACTTCTGAATCATCACCGTGAGAGTTCTGCCGCGGTGACCATCTTAACTGCGCAGATGGCTGATCCCGCAGGCTATGGCCGCATCATCCGGGGGACAAAAGGCGTAGAGCGGATTGTCGAAGAGAAGGATGCCTCCCTTGAGGAGCGCCGGGTCAGCGAGATCAACACCGGCCTCTACATTTTTCGCACGCCGGAAGTTTTTGATTACCTCAGACAGCTTGATAACAGCAATGCCCAGGGTGAATATTACCTGACTGACATCGTCGCGGCTGCATGCAAAGCCGGCGAGCGGGTTGAAGCTCTTCTGATCGAAGATGCAGAGGAAGCGATGGGGATCAATGACCGGGTCCAGTTGGCCCGGGCCGGTGAAATCATGCGCCAGAGGATCAACCGGGCTCATCAGCGTGCCGGCGTGACCCTGATTGATCCGGCGACGACGTATATTGATCCGGAGGTGGCTATAGATGTTGACACCCTCATTCATCCGGGTGTTCATCTGAGGGGGAAAACGACCATCGGTCGTGGCTGTACGATCGAGCCGGGGGTGGTTGTCACCGACTGTCAGATTGGTGCACAGGTCCATCTGAAACCTGGCTCCGTCCTGAGTGAGTCTGTTGTTGGTGATGCCTGCGCTGTGGGTCCCATGGCGCATCTGCGACCGGGAACTGTCCTGACCGGCAACAACAAAATAGGGAATTTCGTAGAGACCAAGAAAGCCGTATTCGGGGAAAAATCACAAGCAAGTCATCTGACCTATATCGGTGATGCGACCCTTGGCAAGAACGTCAACATCGGTTGCGGCACCATCACCTGTAACTACGACGGCGTTAACAAATACCAGACGATCATCGAGGATGATGTTTTCGTCGGCAGCGATACCCAGTTTGTTGCACCGGTCACTATTGGTCGTGGCAGCCTGATCGGCGCCGGTTCGACGATTACCAGGGATGTTCCCGCTGACGCCCTGGGGATTACCCGGGCTGAGCAAAAGAATATCGCCGGCTGGGCGGAACGTAACCGGAAGAAACGGCAGCAGCAAGACAAACCCTAAGCTGTTTTCATCAATGTCAGGCAGTATTTCACGTTTTACATAATTGAGGTTTTTTATGTGTGGCATCGTCGGTTATATCGGTCCGCAGCAAGCAACGGCCATCGTCCTGGATGGTTTGCGGAAACTTGAATACCGTGGTTATGATTCAGCAGGGATCGCGACCCTAGATCAAGGGCGGGTCAACATTTGTCGGGCAGAAGGCAAGCTGCTTAACCTGGAGAACCTGCTGAGCGAACGGCCCTTGAGCGGACAAACCGGAATCGGTCATACGCGCTGGGCCACCCATGGCCGCCCATCTGAAATCAATGCCCACCCTCATAACGCGGGTGGTTTTGTCGTGGTCCACAACGGTATCATTGAAAACTACCTTGACCTTAAAGATTGTCTGCGTGAGAAAGGCCATCGATTCAGCTCTGACACAGACACCGAGATCATCGCCCACCTGATTGAAGAACATTATAAAGAGTGTGAAGATTTCGAATCTGCCGTACGTAAGGCTCTGAAAGATGTGCGCGGTGCCTATGCCGTCGCGATTATCTGTGAACAAGAACCGGACAAGCTGATCGCTGCCAAGCAGGGTTCCCCCCTGGTGGTCGGACAAGGCCAGGGAGAGTATTTTGTCGCCTCCGATATCCCGGCCATGCTCTCTCATACCCGCGAGATGATTTTTCTTGAAGATGGCGAGCTGGTGGTTTTTACCACGGCTTCCATGGCCATTACGACGCTGGCGGGGATGCCGGTCGAGAAACACCCCAAGACGATTACCTGGAGCCCGGTCATGGCTGAGAAGGACGGCTACCGGCACTTCATGCTCAAGGAAATCTATGAACAGCCGAGGGCTATTGCCGACACCATCGCCGGGCGCATTCGTGAAGATCAGGCCGAGGTCTTTCTGGCTGACCTTGGCTTGGAAGAGGGTTTTTTCAAAAACCTGGAACGAATCTACATTGTCGCCTGTGGTACCTCCTGGCACGCTGCCCTGGTCGGAAAATTCATGCTGGAAAAGCATGCCAGGATCCCGGTCGAGGTCGACATTGCAAGTGAATTCCGTTACCGCGACCCGCTGGTGACAGCAAAGACACTGACCCTGGTGATCAGCCAGAGCGGCGAGACGGCTGATACACTGGCGGCGCTGCGTGAAGCCCACGGCAAAGACGGCAAGGTCCTGGCGATCTGCAACGTGGTTGAATCCTCCATCGCCCGTGAAAGTGACGGCGTCATCTACACCCACGCCGGACCGGAAATCGGAGTCGCTTCAACCAAGGCGTTTACCACTCAATTGGTGGCCCTCTATCTCCTGACCATCCATCTCGGTCATCGGCGCGGCCACCTCGGCCAGCAATCCCGTCGCGCCATGCTGGATGCTTTGGTCAGCCTGCCGGGCAAGGTTGAGGAATGCCTGAAACTGGACAGTTCGATCGAGGCTGCGGCCCAGGGTTTGATGCATGTTCATGATTTCCTCTATCTCGGCCGCGGCAACCAGTACCCAATTGCCCTGGAAGGGGCGCTCAAGCTCAAGGAAATTTCCTATATCCATGCCGAGGGCTATCCTGCCGGTGAAATGAAGCATGGTCCGATCGCCCTGATTGATGAGCAGCTGCCGGTGGTTGTTATCGCCCCGCACAACGAAACCTTTGACAAGGTGGCCGCCAACATGGAAGAGGTGCAGGCGCGTGGCGGGCGCGTGGTGGCGGTGACTGACCAGGGAGAGACCGGACTCGCTGACAAGGCGGAGACCGTGCTGGTGGTCCCTCAAATCATCGACGATCTGAAGCCGGTGCTCACCTCGATACCGCTGCAACTTCTGGCTTATCACATCGCTGTCCTCAAAGGGACTGATGTTGACCAGCCGCGTAACCTGGCAAAAAGCGTTACGGTGGAGTAGCTGTTGAATTTCAAAAAA
>CAVPPD010000014.1:0-33570 GCA_963707155.1 uncultured delta proteobacterium
ACCCCGAGCCTTCCCCACATCGGGTGCCGGGATTACAAAATCCTCTTTGGTCTTGAGCTTCTCAAGCAGGTCATCGATGCTTCCCTGGTTGAGCACTTCGTCAAATTGGGAGCGATAGGTCTGGATAATACTCACCCCTCCTATTTCGACGTCGTAGATCATCCAGCCAGTCTTGGAACTGTAGAATTTGTAGAGCATCTCGATCCGGTTTTGTTTGCTGATCAGGGTCGATGGCATATGAACCATGCGACCCACCGTTTGCGGTTCACCGAAAATGACCTCCTCGTCACTGTAGATGTCGAGCTTGCTGAGGTAAGACTCCTGCAAGCGCAGCGTGAACAGGTGGTCGAACTTCGCGCGCTGCTCTTCGCTCAGGGTTGGCCAGTGTTTCTTGCCCAGGCTGAGCTTGGCCATCGCCTGGTAATCAAAGATCGGGGTGACAATAGCGATGATCTGATCATTCCGCTGGACCTTGTCCATTGTCTTGTTTTGTAGCAGCGCCATCACGGCGTTGACCTTCATTTTGAAGAAGTTCGCTGACTTCGCCAAGATCGTCAGCTTGAGCCGGTGCAGAAAACAGGCAGACACAAAGGATGGCGGATAGCAGGTGTCGCATGGTTACTCCTTGATTTGCCTGACCCTGCGCTGTTCGTAGATATCCCTGAGGAAGGTGTAGAGGTCAACAGCGTCGGTCTTCAGATCCTCGTACTCCCCGATGTGCAGGGAAGTATGGTTCACCAGTTTATAAGCGCGCAGCCGCCATCTCTTCAGTTCCTTCGACGTAGCTGATCGGGTCAAGGTAATAGTCTGGAATGAGACCTACCGTGTCTCGCAGGTTGGAGGGGCCCAGCAATGGCAGCACGACATGGAACCCGCTTCCCACGCCGTAGTGGCCGAGTGTCTGGCCGAAGTCTTCCGGGTAGGCCTTAAGGTCGAGGCTGTCTGCCGCCGGGTCACCAAAGCCCAGCACCCCCGCCGTGGTATTGATAACGAAGCGGGACAGTTCGATCCCTGCCCGCTTCGGCTTGAGTTGCAGCAGGTTGTTGACGACGTTCACCGGCGTCAACAGGTTGTTGAAAAAATTGCCCACCGCAATCCTGATGTCCTCGGGGAAAACCGTGCGGTATCCTCGCGCGACCGGTTTAAGGAGCCAGAAGTACAGCCTGTCATTGACCTGGGTCATCACCCGGTTATAACCACTCAGCGGGTCGAAAGGCGCCTCTGTGGAGATCTCTTCGAACTCGGCTTCGAGGTCGAACTCCTCCTCCTCGAACAAGGAACTGGCTTGATCCTGCCGGGTCTCCCCTGGGTGCCAGAGGTTCGTAGGTTGCTGCAGGAGCGGCGAGCTTCCCCCAGAAAGGCGTCAGGGCGACCATGATGGAAAAACAGCACTGTCGAAAATGTTCGGGATGATCTTTCCATTGCATTCTCTTCTGTGGCATGAGGGCTGCCGACCATAACAGCTTTGCGTGAGGCTGGGCCGCATAGCGTGCCAGGTTGGCATTGCGATTTAATTATACCATGATGGGATCGGGGTATTCCGGAAGAGGAGCTAATATTTGACTGTTCGGAAGGTACTGTTGAAATGAACGGAATTTATGGTTCGTGTCAAAATCCTGGTCAATGTTGAAAAATTTAGGTTGGAATCCCTTGCTATTTACAATGACATTTGTTGGTGTGCTAGAAATCCTAGAACGTCTTCGAAGAAGACCTTTGCATATTTTTCTCCTTTGTAGGCCGACTCATCACGGAGCGGTTGCCCCCATCCGGCATCACCCAGCAAAGGTTTCATGTCTTTCGCGACTCGGCGTAGTTCAGACGAAAGCAGTAAGTCATCCATCTTCTGCCGTTTCGTATCTGCCACTCCGAGCCATATAATTTCCAGTGCCCGGAACAACGGTGCCGAGTTGACCCAGGGTGTCGATTCACCGTCGGGGTGCATCAGGTTATCCAGGACTCCTGGCTTGAGCGCATAACTCTTTTCCCGGCCATGGGCCCGCATCTGAACGACGCCGGAGCGTGCCATTTCCGCCAAAGCATTTTGTGTCGTTCGGGGGGCATGGCCAACCAGCTTCGCAACTTCTGATGGATGGATCTCGTCAACTGAGCCGAGCAGACAAAATATTTCGCAACGGATATTGACACCGAGAAGGGCTCTCAGGCGAAGTAGTAGAGATGGCATCCCTTCTGCGGGGAAAGGCTTGGAAAGCCCCATCGTCTCAATGGGTTGCGCAGCAGGCCATGCTTGAAAAAGGTCTTTTCAGGATTGTTGGGTCTCGGGAAAGCTTTACCCTCATTCATATAGAAGAGCGATTGCTCCTGGTCGAGTGAGTAGGCTGACGCCAGCTTCTTCCACTTCATGGCGTAGTTGGATTTACGGCCCAGCCACTCAGCCGCTGCACTCAGTTCGGCTTTGGCCTGGAAGTCATACTGTTTGAGGAGATTTTGCAGTCGTTGAACATTTAGGAATGCGCCATTGAGGTCGAGCCAGTCCAACACTTCGTCGAACAAGCGCGGATCGTGACGCGCTACGGTCAGTGTCAACAGGAGTAAGGCTTCCGGGTCGACGACTTTGTTTTCTCCGGAATGACTGTACCCGGAGACGCCGAGTGACGACCACTGCCGCCAGAGCAGACCCAGCAGACGCTCCAGTACGGTTGATTTAAATTCGCTCAGCGAGTCGCTCATATCCGAACTCACTCAAAAACCACTTGAGACTCTGAAAGTAACCTTCCGACGGATCATGGGTTCTGTCCAGGCCGCTGCGATCAGAAGTTCTTCTTCGGTAGGCTCCAGGGCTTGGAGGTCTGTCGCATGATAGCTGCCCATCTGGTCGACAGCGGCATACAGTTTGAAATGTATCTGGTCATGCCGACCGATGAAGCCAACCGTCAGATTGTCACCGAACGTCTTCCAGGTCACCCTGTCCAAAAAACCATCGGGCAGCCCCATCCTGAACAGGCCGCCTTCGCCGCTGCTCGGTCCGTTGTTGAGCCAGTTGTCCGGCAAACCCAAATCTTCGGCGACGACCTTGGCCGCTTCGACAAGCAGTTCTGGCAACGGAGCCGGGTCGACCAGGTTGCCGTCAGCATCGACCATGGCCACGATATCGACATCCCGCGTTGCCCGCATGACCATCTCGGTCGCGACCAGTGCGGTTCCCCCACAGACCACCAGGTTGTAGGTGGGGGCTCCAGCCAGAGCAAGCCTGCCGCTTAACAGGCGCAAGGCCTGGTCAAATTGTTCAAATTGAAAACTCAATGTATCTCTGGTGCGTATATTGCGCACTATAAATGACATTAAGCTTTAAATGCAACCTATTATTGACAATAGCTAAGCTTGTGGCGGAAACGGCGACGCTCTTGATCATCTCCGTAAAGGCGGGGTCATGTCTCCGTTTGATAATCAGGGGACATAATACCTATTCCAATCTACTCTTCCGACCCGGTGGTCTTGTTTTTAACGCTTTTCCCGACAAAACTTCGAGTTGCAGGACAAACTGATCATTTCCAGCAGGTCGGCCCGTTCTTGTCTTTTTCCGAAGGTTGCGTTCCGTTCTTTCGTCCGACACAACAAGAAAGTCAGGCCAGCTATCGACCATCTGAGGTAGTTTGTACTCCCGAACCAAAGAGTCTTGTTCTGTCAGTCGGCAATGGTATCGACAACTAGACCAAGGGTATTCGTGCGGGTTTTTAACCAGGTTTGCCGCAACAGGGTTTCGTTCCACATAACGACCGGCAGCGAGAAGATGCTGTTGATCCAGGACACATGAATTGAATCGGCCCTGGAATAAGTATCCACGCACACCCGCATGCAAAATTCTTCATTCTTGTATAGCGGCGATGAGCTTCACCAATTGCTCGTGCCAATGACTCTTCACGCTCGGGAACTGCAATCAGATGGACATGGTTCGACATAAGACACCAACCCATAAAGGTGACGCCAAAACGATCTGACTCTTCTGCCATAAACTGCAGATAACTGAGTCGATCCTGATCATCCGCAAAGATGTCCATCGAACGGACGCCGCGCTGGGTAATGTGATGTGGATAGCCTGGCACAACCAGACGTGAAAGACGTGGCATGAGATTCCCTCCATTTATAACAATTCATAAAATCAGAACAGGGGCCAGTTTATAGAAACTGCCCCTGATGGCAACTCGACTTACATTAGAATAGGTATTATGTCCCCCGATTTGCAGAATAGGTATTGTGTCCCCCGATTCACTCCCAAAGGTTTATGGTAAAAGAAGTCGCTGTCTCCATCGGTAAGCTGCCGATAGTGTCTAAGCCGGCATAAGGGTAGGGTGCGTAGTAGAGCGTGTAACTTAAAGCACTGGGGACTTCAGTCCATGAGATCGAGATGTTTGTCCCTCCAACATCGTAAGACATAACGGGCGCGGCTGGGACAGCCCAAGCTTGGGCAGCCAGAAACAACAGTGTGAAAGTAACAATGAATGCTCTGAGATTTTTCATGACATCTCCCTGGAACCAGGAACAACGTTGATCTCGCGAAACTAAACTTCCCCGGCGAGCCAAATAAAAAACCGAGCTAACCGGTGGATAAATATCCTTCGGCAGCTCGGCCATCTTCGTCTTGTTTTTGTGGAGTAAAGATCCGCCGCTTTCCGCCCCTCTCTCACGAGAGGGTTGGCTTTGTCGGGGAACTCTTACTTATGTCTGTTCACGGTAACCCTATAGCTAGGGTTGTCAACCAATTCTAATTATTGCAGCAGTCTGGTAATTATTGTCTCGACTGTAACAGCAAATAGTCGGGAGATTCTTTGTCTTGATTGATCCGCCTGCACTGTTTATAGAATTTGAATCCTGGATGTCCCCGAGTCATGATCTCTTCAGGTTGTATGAAGAGGGCTCAACGACGTTTTTTCACCTGAGACCTGGCCGGCCTGGCTGCGTCTGCAAACTCAGGTTCATAGCCAACGGTGAAACTGGCGGTCGTGGTCTCTCCCATGCTCAGGAAGTGGGCATTGTCTTTGTCAAAAGGGCAGATGGGGGAGGAGCATGGCGCAAAGCCGAATCTCTTGTAATAGTCCGGCTCGCCCAGGACGAACAGCGGCTGGCTTTTGATCGGTTCCTGTCTCAGGGCAAAGCGGATCAGCTCGGACCCGACCCCCTGCTTTTGAAAGTCGGGGGCAACGGCCATGGGCGCCAGGTGCAGGCCGCAACGGTTCTCGCCATGGTAGGCGTTGGAAAAGGCGATGTAGGCGATGACCTTGTTGGTGTGGATGCAGACCCATTCATGTTCCGGTTTGTGGTGCGCGTGAAGTCTCTTCACCAGCGCCTCTTCATACTCACTGCCAGGAAAGGCGCTGCGCAGGAGTGCGTAGACTTTGGCCTGGTGTTCTGCTGTGACCTTCCGGATCTTCATGGTCTTTGTGACCTCGTCTTGACTTTCTTTTCGAATGCTTCAATGCGAGTCAGCACAGCCGCAACTGACCATCCTCTTCAGCGTCGAATTCTGAGTCTTCCCTGGGAAGAATCGGTTCCAATTCAACAGGCTCATGAACAACCGGGGGAGCCTCTGCCGTCTGACTGGTCGGCTCTGCCGTTTGCAGACCCTCTTCCGCGGCCCGCTTGGCCAGTTTGTCGCAGCGCTCGTTGAATGGGTGCCCTGCGTGGCCGCGAATCCATGTCCAGTCGATCTCGTGTTTACGGGACAGCTCCACCAGCTGTTTCCAGAGATCCTGGTTCGCAAGTGCTCCCTCTGTCTCCAGTCGGTTGTTGCGAAGCCAGGAGTGAACCCATTGGCTCATCCCCCGTACCAGGTACTGCGAGTCGCTGAAGACCTGCACCCTGCTCGAACTGTGCAGTGCTTCCAGCCCCCTG
This sequence comes from uncultured delta proteobacterium, assembly GCA_963707155.1. Taxonomy (GTDB): domain Bacteria; phylum Desulfobacterota; class Desulfuromonadia; order Desulfuromonadales; family BM103; genus M0040. The sequence continues at coordinate 5,848 of CAVPPD010000014.1, forward strand.
ATCGCCGCGAGCAGCTCCATGCGCTGTGAGGTGGACTCCTGCACAAAGCCGCTCAATTCTTTTTCATGTTCCCCATAGCGCAGGACGACACCGTAGCCACCGGGTCCATTGTCTCTGCCCGAGCCGTCGCTGTAAAGCTCGACAATGCCGGTTGCCGGTGGCGTGAAGGCAATCTCCAGACCCTCGAATTCCAGTTCACGCAAAAGGGGAGTTAAGGCAGCGAGGTCGGGTGTTTGTCGTTTCAGAGAGGAGAGTGAGACTTCGATGTCAACGTCATCGCGGACGGTTGCGAGAATTTTTGAAAGACGAGCCTGCTCTGCATGGGCCAGGAGGTTCTCCTTGCGCTTTTTGCCGCTGACCAGGTGGGTCCATTCGAGGACCTTTTCAAGGGAGCCGAACCGTCGTACCAGCTCGGCAGCCGTCTTTTCCCCGATCCCGGGCACTCCCGGGATGTTGTCTGACGTGTCACCTGCCAGGCCCAATACATCCGGTACCAGCTCCGGAGGGATGCCAAAGCGGTTGAGCACATCCTGATGGCCCGAACGCTTGTCCTTCATCGTGTCGAGCAGGGTGATTCGCTCCTCGACGATCTGCATCAGGTCCTTGTCGCCCGTGACAACCGTGACCTGGACTTCCTCTGCAGCATAGCGGCGCGCCAGCGTGGCGATTACGTCGTCGGCCTCGAACCCGGGAGCTTCCAGGGCAGGAATCCTGAGGGCCTGTAAAAGGTCTCCTGATCGATGGAATCTGGGACGCAAGCTCTGCGGGCATCTCGTCACGGTTCGCCTTGTATCCGGGAAAAATTTCCCTGCGAAAGGTCTCCTCCCTGGGCCGGTCGAACACGACGGCCAGGTGGTCGGGGCGGTGCTCCTGGATAAGATTCAGAAGCATCCTGGTGAAACCGAACACGGCGTTGGTCGGCATGCCGTCAGCGGTGGCCAGGTCCCTGTAGCCGTAATAGGCACGGTAGATGTAGCTGGAGCCATCGAGCAGGTAGAGCTGTGCAGGCGCTTCTGTGCGTATTGCATCCTCTTGCATGTTCTCTTGCGGGGTCTTTGCATTCATCGTGGGGATAGAATCGCACATTCTTCGTTTTCATCAACAGCTTTTTTCGAGCGCGGGTAAAAGATGGGTCTTCTCAATTCATCATTCGGGACTTTGTAATGTCTCTCTCGGATTCAAATTCCATGACTTGACCGGAGACCGGATCTGTGAATCTTACCCTCCGTGCAACCAGCTGCAGCGGATTCTCCAGGTCATCCTCTTGCTTGGGGAGTAATTCAGGGTAATACCTGTCGTTCATGATGGTGAATCCCAGCCCGCTCATGTGAACCCTCAGTTGGTGTTTTTTACCGGTTGAGGGGTAAAGACGGAACTGCGCCCGCTTGTTGCCGAATGACACCAGCTCGATTCGCGATCTGGCATTCACCGCTCCCGGGACAACTTTGCTGCGAAACCAGACCTCCGCATCAACCAGCCTGTTTTCAACGGTCCATGTCCGTTCTTCCGGGCAGAGTGTCAGTTCGGAGAGTGCCTCATAGGTCTTCTCAATAGCGCCATCCAGGAACAGCCCCCCGTAGAGCCCTCTGGTCTCCCTGTTCATGGAAAACAGGACCAGGCCTGACGTCTCACGATCAATCCTGTGCACAGGGACCAGGTTGTTGTTGCCGGTTGTTTTCCTCAATCGATTGAGCAGGCATTCGTTGATATAAGGCCCCGATGGTATGACAGGAAGAAATGGGGGCTTGCAGGCGACGAGGATCTCGTCATTTTGAAAAATGATTTTTTCCTCCAGTGGGATCCGGGGTTCTTCTTGGATCTCTCTGAAGTAAAAGAGCCGTTTCTGGGGAACAAAAGGTGTCTCCCCGGTGATCGGTGCTCCCGATTCATCCAGGACCCTGCCTTGCCTGATTCTTTCGTCCCAGACCGCCCGCTCGACGTTGGGGAATCTTTGTGCCAAAAAGTCGAGAATGGAGGGGTAGGGCCGGTCGATGCAGGGCAAGCTGACACGTGAAGTGTATCTGGAAATCACCATAGGATTCTGGGCCGTTAGCGGGTGGACGCTGGTCAGTGTCTTGATGAGTACGACTCGGCCAGTCAACCCGTTTTGTTCGTCTGAAAATAGAGGGCTTGCACCTTGTCGCTCGTCGAAAACCGTTTATAACGCATCTTCGTCGCGCTTGTCATCCCTGCTCAAGCTTAAGCCCGGCAGGGTCTTCGGATAAAGTTCAAATGCAAGGTTCCGTGACAGAGTTGTCGTGTGCCGAAATGCTTTATCAGCGGGCTCGGATGATGATACAATCGCCCGGAACATTTGCTATTATGAATTTTATCTCGCTTTTCCCCGGAAGGAGACATGGCTTTATGCTCAAGATTGATTCCACCGAATACTTCAGGCTCTTTTTTGAAACGGCGCAGGCGATCTTGTCTTCTCGCAGCCTGCAGGAGACTCTTGATTCTCTGGTGCAGCGCACTGTTGTTGCTCTGGGGGTCAAGGCTGGCGGGTTGCGACTGGTCGATGAGGAGAGCAATAACCTCAAGCAGGTCGCCTCCTTTGGTTTGAGCGAGACTTACCTGAACAAGGGCGCGCTGAATGCCGACCAGAGCATCCCCGAAGTGCTGGAGGGGGTTGTCGTCTATGTCAAGGATGCCTGCACCGACCCACGGATCCAATATCCCGAGGCCATGCGCGCTGAAGGTATCGGTGCCGTTCTCTCGGTCCCCGTCATCGCTGGCGAAAAAGTCATCGGAGTGTTGCGGCTCTACAGTGCCGAACCCTACGACTACAGTGATGAAGACATCGAATTCGTTTCGGCATTGGCCGAAATGGGTGGCCTGGCGATTGTCAATGCCCGGCTTTACCAGGATCAGGGCCATAAGCTCGCTTCGCTTTTCGAGGGCATCGGCGCTGAACTGCCCATCTCCAAGGAGTCCGGCGGACTGCAGCTCGAAACCTCTGCCGTCCAGTCCTTTGATTCTCTGAAAAGCATTGAATATTTTCGCACCCTGCATGAAGTCACGCGAGCGATCCTCTCCACGCTCGATTCCAAACAGGTGATCCAGCTGATTGTCGACAAGGTCATTCATATCATGCAGGTCAAGGCCAGCGCCCTGAGGTTGCGTAATGAGGTGACTCATGAGTTAGAGCTGGTCGCGACCACTGGTCTGAGCGAGAAGTTTTTGGCCAAGGGGCAACCGCATACCAACCAGAGTATCAGTGAGACCCTGGCCGGCAAGCCGGTGCTGATCACTGATACGGCCAACGATCCGCGCCTCGAATACCCGGCCGAAACGGTTGCTGAGGGAATTGCCTCGATTCTCTCCATGCCCATTGTTGCCCGTCGCCGTGTTGTCGGCGTGCTGCGGCTCTACAGTGCGGAGAAACGGGAGTACAGCCAGGAGGAGATCACCTTCCTTGCAGCGCTCGCTGAGATCGCCGGAGTTGCCATTATGAACGCTCGCGTTTACGAGGAGACACGTAACGACCTGTCCTTCTGGAGCACCACGCTTGGCTATCTGCAGGATTGATAGAGCCGTCAGACACCCCCTTTTATAATTTACAATGGTTCAGGCTTTTGATACCCCGCTGCTTGCGGCGGGGTCGTTCATTTCACCCACCTGCATGAAAATGTCGTGAGAGTTGAGCAGCCGTTTTTTGCATTAATGCGAAAGGACGTAGACCCTGGTTTGCAAATATGCAAATAAACCTGGTTGATCTGCCCTTAGGCTATTGTTTGACATGAAGATAAATTAGTGTATTGAAAAGGTTAAATTCAAGATTTTCTGGTTTTAAAACATAGGTATGAAATTTGCCATAAGACTGATGCATGTCATTGTTGCCAACTTACTCAGGAGGATTCAAATGAAAGCATCTATCAACGGCAGACGTATTGCTTACGACGATATCGGCGATGGCCCAGCCGTTGTCTTGATTCACAGTTTCCCTCTATGCCGCCAAATGTGGTGGCCTCAGCTCGAGGTCCTTTCGGCGCAGGGGTTCAGGGTCATCGCACCTGATCTGACAGGTTTTGGTGAAAGCGGACCATGCGAAGGCCGTTTTGATCTTCATGCACTGACCGATGATCTCTCTGGCCTGATGAGCTACCTTGGCGTTGGCAGAGCCGTCATGGTTGGTATCTCCACGTCATGCGGTCTCCTCCTCGATATGCTGGAGCGCTATCCCCAGCGAGTCGCGGCAACATGTTTCATTTCTCCTGCAATGCGGCCAGGTGATGCTTCTGATCAGATCCGCAGATTCGATCTGGCGGAGCTGGTTCGGGAAGGACATCGTTCAACGGCGATTGATAACCTTTGTGAGCGTTTGCTCTCAGGGCAACCGTCGCCTTCCAGGAAGACCCTGGAGGGGCAGCTGCGTCTCTGGATGGAGGCCTCCGATTCCTCCGCCATGGCCGGTTCTCTCGACTCGCGGCCGATGCGTCTGCGCTATCGTGATGAGCATCAGCCCTATCCTGTGCCCACGCTGATCTTGACCGGAGCACGCGACAGGGTCATGCCGGTGCCCAGACAGTCCGAACCAGCCAACGGTATTCGTAAGGTCGTTCATGATGCCGGGCATCTTGTGAACCTGGAAGCCCCGAACGAGGTCAACAAGCACCTGTTGGGCTTCCTGCAGAATCTGAACACGATCAAACTGCAACATCACCGGCTCAAGCGTGTTGCATAGTCAAGAGACTGGATAATCAGGCGGTCCGAGACGATGGCGGAGATCAACTCTACAAACGGCCCGGTGAATTCCGGGCCGTGACCGTGGAGGCCTCTGCCAGATCTGAATGATCTGCCTTTACGTCCGGCTTTCTATCTCAGCGAGAGTTGACCCAACCTTTTATGTCTCGACAATATTTTCGAGACAAAACAAATCCCATGCTGTAAAACACTACCATTCTTTCGGCTAAAGATTCCCCCGATGATCTGTCTATAGGCCATGCTTGAGAAAAGCTGCCTTGGAGGTAGGTGTTATGCCCCCTGTTCGTTCAGAAGAAATGACCGACACCTCAGAGCTGGTTGATACGGCGCAGATTCCAGGTGATGGTGGCGAACTTCAGCTGTTTAAATGTGATGAGGAATACTCCATCAGCATCGATGGCAGTCATACCCTGATGAGCACCTGGGCTCACCAGTCAGAGGATGCGTTGGCCGAACTGGCCTGCCGCAGAATCGCGGATCGTGCTCGGCCACGGGTGCTGATCGGTGGCCTCGGCATGGGGTTTACGCTGGCTGCAGCACTGCACCATCTCGGCGCAGATGCAGAAGTGGTGGTCGCCGAGCTGGTGCCGGGCGTGGTGGCATGGAACCGCGGTGTCCTTGGCAAATATGCGCATCACCCGTTGCAGGATGAGCGGACGACTGTTCGCGAGGGCGATGTCGCCAAGCTTCTGCGGGCCAAAAGGCAGATGTATGATGCGATCCTGCTTGATGTCGATAACGGCCCCAAAGGCTTGACCCGTAAGAAGAATGACTGGTTGTACTCGACAGATGGTTTGATCGCGGCTTATGAAGCGCTGCGACCAGAGGGGATGCTGGCTGTCTGGTCGGCTGCGCCGAGCCGCAACTTTATGGAGCGTTTGCGTAAAGTCGGCTTCAAGGTGAAGCAGTCACGGGTGCCGGAGCAGGATAATCAAGGTGATTTACACGCGATCTGGCTCGCGGAGCGAAGCATTTAGGCTCCCTGACTGCAGGCCGTTTAAGCGTCATAAATTTGGCACCCGTCCGCACAACCTCCTTCTGCAAGCATTCGACATCTTCCCCCTGATAACCCGTGAGCGCTTCGGCGCTCATAGTGGTATTATTTGGCCCATGAAGTATTTGTCCCGACTGGTTCTCATTGCTGCCTGCTTCTGTTTACTGCTGACAACCGGTGCGCAGGCGCAGGACGATTCGCAAAAGTTTGCGGCCTGGTTGCTGCAGCTGCGAACGGATGCTCTGTCTGCAGGCATTTCGCGACAGACCCTGGATGCGGCTCTCGATGGTATCAAGGCGCCGCAAAAGAAGATCATTGCCAGCGATCAAAAACAGCCCGAAAAAACGCAGTCCCTTGCCGACTATGTCTCCGACAGGGTCAGCGAGGAGCGTGTGGCCACGGGCCGGCAGATGTTGAAGCGTTATTCTACCTGGCTGGGACGAATCGAAAAGCAGTATGGAGTACAACGGAGGTTTATCGTCGCACTCTGGGGAATCGAAAGCAGCTACGGTCGAAACACCGGTGAGCTCCCGGTCATTCAGGCACTGGTCACACTGGCATACGATGGCCGCCGGGGCGACTACTTTCGCAAAGAGTTGTTCGATGCGCTCCGGATCATTGACGCCGGATCATATCCCCTTGTCGCGGCTGAAAGGCTCCTGGGCCGGGGCCATGGGACATTTCCAGTTCATGCCTTCCTCTTATCGTCACTATGCGGTCGATGCCGATGGCGACGGTTCGTATCGATATCTGGAGCTCGGTACCCGATGCGCTGGCGTCGGCGGCCAATTATCTTGCCAAAGCCGGCTGGAAAAAAGATCAGACCTGGGGACGCCGTGTCAGGCTGCCGGGGACATTCGATTCTTCTCTGGCCGGATTGGATACCGAGCTTTCACTGTCGCGTTGGCAGGAGCTGGGGGTGCGGCGTCTCAACGGCCGGCCGTTGCCCCAACGTGATCTCAAGGCGTCGTTGATTATTCCCGATGGTCGGCACGGTGCCGCCTACCTGGTGTACAGTAATTTCCGAGTATTGCGACGCTGGAATCGCTCCAACTCATTTGCCGTTGCGGTCGGAACTCTCGCCGACAGCTATGCTGCGCAAAAATAGCGAGGTATCGGCAACGGCCTTCTTAAGAAACAGCTGAGGTGCTCTTGGACGTCCCGTATGCGTACCGGAGACCTGTCAGCAATGTCGTTTTGTGCTTTCCTGTTAACGGGCTAAAAAAGATAGTCGGGAACAATTGGCGATATCATAAACTTAACTGCCGCGCAATTGACAGTCAAGGGGCAATCAGCTAATGTCCCGAACAAGTCCTGTCCGTTAAACTCCTTTTACTCCGGACGCTGATTCCTCAGCCCGGTCCGTTACGAGCGGATCACTTATGTATAAGGATTTCGACTCGATGTCTTTTGAGCTCTTGGCCTCTGTGACGAACTGCTGAGTGCGATCTCCGCGCGTGGCTATACAACGCCAACTCCCGTACAGATCCAGGCGATCCCGGTGATTTTCGAAGGTTGCGACCTGCTCGCAGGCGCCCAGACCGGAACCGGCAAGACGGCTGCGTTCGCTCTGCCGATCATCCAGATGCTGAGTGAAGTCGAGCTGCCGAGGAAACGCAGAAAGCCCGCGTGCCCTGGTGCTGGTGCCGACACGCGAGCTGGCGGCACAGGTCAGCGAGCAGATGCAGTATTACGGTCGGCGCCTGTCGTTGCGCTCGACGATGATCTATGGCGGGGTGAATATCCAGGCGCAGATCGAGAGACTGCACCGCGGCGTTGATATTGTCGTGGCGACCCCGGGGCGATTGCTTGACCACGCGGAAAGGAACACGATCAACCTCTCCGAAATCGAGTTCCTGGTGCTGGACGAAGCCGATCGCATGCTCGACCTGGGTTTTATCGACGATATCCTCCATGTGGCCGAATACCTGCCGTCGCAACGTCAGAACCTGCTCTTCTCGGCCACTTATTCGGACAGTATCAAACAGCTGGCAGACGAAATTCTCGATCAACCGCGGCGGGTCGAGGTGGCGCGCCGCAATATCGCCGCCGATGCAGTGTCCCAGGTCGTTTACCCGGTCGAGCGTAACCGCAAGCGGGACATGCTTTCGCACCTGATCCGCAAGGGGGAGTGGAACCAGGTCCTGGTCTTCGTCCGCACCCGTTACGGTGCGGATAAATTGACCGAGGAACTGCTTTTCGATGGGATCAAGGCGGCACCCATCCACAGCAACAAGAGCCAGTCGATTCGAACCCGCACCCTGGCAGAGTTCAAGCGCGGAGAGCTGCGCGTACTGGTTGCGACCGATGTGGCAGCGCGGGGGCTTGATATTGAACGTCTGCCCCATGTCATCAATTACGACCTGCCCCAGGTCCCGGAGGATTACGTCCACCGGATCGGTCGGACCGGGCGGGCCGGAGAAGACGGAGTCGCGATCTCGCTGGTGTGTCCGGCCGAACAGCCGCTGCTGCAGGCGATTGAGGAGTTGCTGAAGGTGACCATCCCGCAGCAGACGATTGCCGAATTCCCGCAGATTGCAGTGAAACGTGGAGTCAAGGCCAAACCTAAGACCAAACCCAAGGCCAAACCAAGACAAGCCAAAAGTCCAAAGCCTCTTCCAGGACCTGGCAAAAAGTCGGCCAAGCCTTCGAAACCCAAGGCTTCAGCAAAGCCGGCCAGGGGTAAGGAGCAGGCCGGCGACACAGCCTCGCGCAAGGGAAGAGGCGCAACCAAAAGTCTGCCACCCAAATCCGGTGGCCGGGGCCGTCGGTCGTAGATGACCCCGGACGCTTGCATCGTCTTGCGTCCATTGTAGTCTTTGTTCATCACCTTAGAGACTTTCTTCGTCTATTCAGGAGCTTCTGATATGAAAAAAATATTGTTGTTGATCGTTGTTTTCACCACTGTCGCAGGCCTTGCCTTTTTGACGATCGCCAGGGACTGGCAGGCACCGACAATCAGGCTGGCGAAACAACCTACGTCAGCAAAGATGTGCTTGCCGAGATCAATGATAATCGCGGCCTCGGCGAAGTCTGCTACTACCTTGACGGCAAGATTGGCGAACAGTCCTGTGTCAACGCAGAAGGTTCCATCTCATATGAATTGATGGCAGACCTGTAAGTCGCTCGCTGACGGGGAACATGAAGTCTGTGTTGTCGCCACCGATGCGAACAGCTATTTTGCCAACCGCACCACTCAGTGCCAGAGCTATATCCTCGACAAGGTTCCGCCCAAGGCTGTTTTGGAATCTGCAACGCGCTACATGCAGCGCGGCGGTGGCGCTGCGGTGTTTGTCTCGACGCCCGAGCGTGAAACGAATATCCGGCTGATTGTCGGAGAGCACCAGTTCCGTTTCGTCAGCAACGCCGAGGGGACGCGTCATTTTGCCGTTTTTGCCCACCCTCATGATGTTGAAGTCGCCGATTTCAAACCGATGGTCGAGATTGAAGACCTCGCCGGCAATATCCGTCGCCTGCTCATCGAAACGGTCAGCAAAGATCGCATCTTCAAAACGGACATCCTGAATATCCCCCATTCGTTTATCGAAAAAAAATCGCTGGAGATGCTCAACAAGGAGGGGGACGGCAAAGAGGCGTTCCTTGAGATGAACGAAACCATGCGGGTTGCGAATCGGGCCAAGATCAAGTCAGTTGCTCTCGGCGAGACAGAGTTCCGAGCCTCTCTGGGATGGGGCTTTTTACCGCAATCTTGGCGCACCCAAGGCGCAATATGCCGAACATCGCACCTACCTGCTTGACAATGTGGAGATCGACCGGCAGACCCACTACGGCATCGATATCGCCGGTCTCGCCAAGATGCCGATCAAGGCCGCCAACAATGGTGTTGTCATCTTTGCCGAGTATCTCGGTATTTATGGCAACTGCGTTATCATCGATCACGGTGCCCATGTCTTTACCATGTATGCCCACTTGTCGCAGATGGATGTCAGCCCGGGTACGAATGTTGACAAGGGACAAATCGTCGGCCGGTCTGGCAATACCGGCATGGCCGGAGGCGATCACCTTCACTATGCGATCTATATCTCCGATGTTCCCGTCGAGCCTGCCGAATGGTTCGATCCGGCCTGGCTGAAGAGCAGGATTGATGATATCTACGCTGACTTCAAGGCCGCAGAGTAGCAGGGACTGAACTGAGCTTTGCAAGGCAATGGCGTCCTGCCCGTTTGATCGGGAAGGGCGTCTTGTCATTTGTACACGCCATGCTTCTTTTGTCCAAACGGGCAAGTTGTCAGGACATCTTTATGTTGTAAATTGTAAGACACGGGTGAGAGGGGCGACTTCTGTGGCACGAGCCTTTGTTGCCTTGACCCGCGTGCCCACATCGCTTAACGTGTGCTCCCTCTTAATGATTGTGGAGTCTGAAGAATGTCTATAAAACCAGCCATGTCGGGAATTACCTCTGACGTTTTCTCGCAGCTTGTCGCCTGCCGAACAAATTGATGTTTTGCGCTGCCAGGATTCCCGGCAGAAGACCCGAGCTGCTGCTCGATGCTGAGAACGGTGCCGAACTCATGGCCCAAGCTGTCGGTGCAGGAAGTCTATCTCCTCGCCGTCGAACGAGGCCCCGAGCATTTACCCGAGCTGCTGAGCCTGGCTTCTCCAGAGCAGTGGAGCGGGTTCATTGATCTCGATTGCTGGGATGACGACCACTTCGATTCTGACAAGACGCACCGCTGGCTCATCTCGCTGCTCCAGGGTGAAGAAGAGAACGTCTTTACTGTTCTGCGACAGATGAACTTCGAGCAGCTGACCCTGATCTTCAAGTCTGAAATGGACATCCTGTCCGGACCGGAGGCGGATGAGAACAGCGATGCCCGCATCGATGCTATTAAGCGCGATGGTGGCTACGAAATTTCCTGATCGCAACGAGAACAGCGCCAAGCTGTTTGATAAACTCCTTGATGTCCTGCAAAGTTATGAGGCGGAGTTCTTCGTTTACCTGATGGAAGCGGTCCGGGCCGAGACCATGGGCCTGATCGAGGAATGTGTTTATCAGCAACGGACTGATCGCTTGCAGGATATAGGGATTTCAGACCCCTTTTCCGCGCGTAAAATTTATACCTGGCTCGACCCGGAACAGTACCGGACAGAGACGCCGGTTTAAGCTTGCTCCAGGGGCTTGCGTGGGCAGCGCACCCGGATTCATTCTGACCCTGGTTCGACCCAAGGGATTGCTCGCAGAGGTCCTGGCCGATGGTATGGACGAGAATATGGCCTGGGAGATGGCCAGCGTGGTCAATAAGGTCATCATGGCCGACCGTATCGAGATGGGCGACGTCGAGCAGGTCGGTGCCGTGATCAGCAAGGTGGACGCTTATCTGAACCTGGCGCTTGAATGGCTGGCAGGTCAGGATGTTGCTGCTGCCAGGGAGTGCCTGGAGCAATTGCTATTGCGAAGAGCTGTTTCGTCTTGGTCACAGCCTGACGCTGAAACTCCAGCGTCGCGCCGTCATCGTCGGCAAGACGAGTGTCGCTCCCTATCTTGACCACAATGCGAGGGCCTGCCTGGCCGCCCTCAACCAGTTCCCGCCGCTCTTTTTCGAGGGCGTTGACCGATGCCACGCGGGGCGGAACGCGGCTCTTTTCCAGTATCTCTGAAATCCTCTCGGTGGAGAAATGGCTTGGCAGGATCGAATTGCAACGTCAACTCTTTGAAGATGCCATGCAATTTGTTCTGCCGCTCCCTGCAGATCTTGATCTCAGCGGATGCCAGCCCGAGCAGGCTGATGACATCACGCTGGTGGAGTTTTTCCTGACGTCTCTGGCGAACAGGCTGCTGGGGAGAGATTTCCAGCCGCTGCCCATTGCCGAGGAGGAACTCGCCGGTCTGCATGGCATGGTCTCTCAATCAGGCGTGCTGAACCCCCGCCTGCGGGAGGAAACCGTGAAGTGGCTTGACGGACTGACGCCGGGCGGTGGTGACTTTGCCCGCTATTGCCTGGATATCTGGGAAGAGGAATTCTGCTCAATTGGATTTGAGGACATCGATCCACGCTATGTTGGTGGGTTGATCATCCGCCTGGCATAACCTGCCTTTACTCCTCAGGGGAATCCACCGGAGCGTCTTTTGCGAAAGGCTTGCCGCCGGTAATGATCCCCTGGAACCATTTAGGGCGATCACCCGTCTCGTCCTCTGCCGAATAGTGGTAGGGGTTCTCCAGAAAACGCACCAGCTCGGTAAAATAGTCTTTGGTAAACTGATCGGTGGGACGCTCTGAAAGTTGATCACGAACCATCCCGATGCGCTGGATAAAATCTTTCTTGAAGTCGGCATGCTGTTCGCTCATTGAGACCAGCGCGATCAGCAGGACGTGGCTGATCGCCTGTGTCTGGCCTGCCTGAATCTGGATGGTCTCTGCGGTTTTGGTGGCAAACTCGATCAGCTTCTGCTCAATTTCGGTCGGTTGATTCGCCATGTCCTCTCCCTGTCTGTCGCTAAAGGTGCCTGTCAAAAAGGATGTCATGGCTCAAGCCCGTTACGGCAGGGTTGAACTCCATCCCGTGGGCCTGAACTGCTCATTCATGGCCTCATCTGTGTTGAACCGATATTCCTCGACTCGCATCTTCTGCCCGGTTGCAGTCAGGTAGCAAAAGAGGCACACCGTGCGTTTCGTTGCGTCGCGCAGGGATGTGAAGATCGTCGCAAAATACTGCAGTTTTATGCCACGCCCCTTGATCTCCCCGGTCTTGCTCCTGACTTTTGCTTCGACCCACTCATGCTCGGCCGGTGAGAGCCCGGTGTCAAAAAAGGCCGGGATGCGATTTGTCACGACACGCTCGCAAAGGGCGTAATCATAGGCCAAACCCTCCATCAGACGGACATGCGCCGCACTTTCCATCTCTTCCCGGATGATGTCGAAAATCTTCTCGAAGATTGCCTGCCGGCTCAGTGGGAAACGGAACAGGTCACGCTTGCGCCATTCATCCGCCAGCCAGGCCAAACCCGAGGAAAATCCTTGTCTTGCAATGCTCAGCTCCTGCAGGAAGGTTACGAAACAGCCGCTGTTGTATGTCAGGTCGATCAGTCGACCGATCTCCTGGAGTCTTTGCAGCTCGGAGAAAGAAAGGTCGTCGCTGGCCAGTATCGTGTAGGGCGGGTTCGGATCGTGTCGTATCTGTCGTTCTGCCGCCTGGTCACGCAGGGGGGAGCCCGGGAGCAGCTTGACCGGTTCGATCTGCAGGTGTTGCGGGGTGAGGGCGGCGACCCGGTCGATGGACGCGAGAATGTTGTCGTAGCTGTCTCCAGGCAGTCCTGCAACCAGGTCAAGGTGCAGGTTGATCCGGTCGCTGCGACGCAGGCGACGGACATTCTCTTCAAGCCTGGCCAGGTTGACCTTGCGATCAATGCCCTCCAGGGTGCTCTCGAGGGTGGATTGAACGCCGATTTCGAACTGGAAGGTCTCTTTCGGCACAGTGTCCAGCAGCTCCAGGGTCGCTTCGTCGAGCAGGTGGGCGGCAATCTCGAAGTGGAAGTGTGTCGACTGGTTGTGGTCGAGAATAAACTGGAAAATTTCCCGGCAGCGACCGGCATCGTAATTGAAAGTGCGATCAACCAGCTTGACCTTGGCAACCTTGTGCTGCATCAAAAAGAGCAGGTCGCTGTGGATGCGGTCCATCGAGTAGGAGCGCATCTGGTTGTCGCGAGCGCTGAGACAGAAGCTGCAACGAAACGGGCAGCCACGACTGGTCTCGTAGTAAACAAAGCCCCGGGTGAGGTCACTCAGGCCAAGCGGGAAAGGTGATGGCAGACTGTCAAGGTCGATCAGGGATTGGCTGTCCGGGCCACGGAGCAGTCCTTTCCCCTGACGCAGGGTTGCACGGGCGATGACACCTGGTTCGTGGCCCTGCTGCCAGGCCATTAACAATGAGCGCAGCGGCTCTTCTCCCTCCCCCCTGATCAGCGCTGTCAGGCCGGGGTGGCGGTCGAAAATTTCATCGTCATCAAAGGAGACTTCAGGGCCACCCAGGATGATCCGCAGGTGTGGATTGGCAACCGCCAGGGCATCAACCAGGTCCAGGGTTGCGCGACGGTTCCAGATGTAGACCGAAAAGGCGATGACATCCGGTTCCTCGCACAGGAGCAGGGCCAGAATTGATTCGCGTGGTTCGTGAACAGTGAATTCCCGAATTCGTAACTCGCCGCAGTCAGTGCCGCAGTAAGCGGCAAGACAGGGCAGGGCAAGGCTGTTGTGGATGAACTTGCTGTGAAGGGTGGTCAGTATTGTGCGCATGACGTCAGGATAACCAAGCTGCGCGACGACATAAAGCAGAAACTGTCAGTTTTGTTGGATATTGCTGCCAATCCCACCTTGCAGGTGGGGCACCATCGCCTGGTCAACGAAACAGATGTGGTTCTTCAACCAGTCCCGCAGAAAGGTCAGAGTCTGCAGGGAGATCGCTGCTTCGCCATTGCGATGCCTTCTTTCCAGATCGGCCAGCTTTGTGATCATCTGCTTGTGCTCCAAAAAGTGCTCCTCCTGGCCTGGTGCATCACACTCAATCATGTAACTCTCTTCCCTGGTGAAATGGGTCTGCGTGTAATGTTTGAGAGCCGAAAATATCGGCAACAGAAGAGCACCGCCGCTGCCGTCCTGCATCGCTTCATAAAGATCGTTAATCAGGTTGATCAGCCTCTTGTGATCCAGATCGATTTCATCGATTCCCGTCTTGCAGTTATCATCCCAGACAAACAGCATATTACTTTCCCCCATGCGTTAAAATAGCAACTTATGGATTTATTTTGTCTGATTGTAGCGCAAAACGATAAATTGTAAAACACTGTTTGTGTTAAGCGTGGAATTTTTCCGGGTCTTGCCAGGGGACGGACAATTTGTTCAGTGGGAGCCTTGGGAGGTGTCAATGCTGCACGGATAGAAGCTAACCTGACAGGCCGGACGGAGGGGTATGGGAGCTCTTCCCGCTTATTTCCGTTCCCCCTGGAAGAAATCCAGCAACCGGAGAATAATCCCCTGGTGCGTGGCGACCGCATCATGGGGGCAGAGCTCCTGGCAACAGAAGCAGCGGATACAGCGGCCGTAGTCGATTTCGACACCTCGGTCGGCGAGTGTCATGGCCTGGGAAGGACAATGAGTGACGCAATGACCACAGTGTTGGCACTTATGGGTTATGTCGGGTTGTGCGGTGATTGCGTTTTTGAGGAGATTCTTGACCGGGGTCGGCAGGCCGAAATTAATGTCGGCGTTTGCTGCGGGACGAAAACCTGTTGTCAACAAGGCCTGAATCGGGGTGCCGTACAGCTCCAGCTCATCCAGAGAGACCCCCTTGCGGCCGGTCTGCCTGGCGACCCTCTGCGTCCAGACGCGACGTTCAGGTAAACCAACCATGGCCGTCGCGACCGTGTCGAGGGCAACAAGATGCGGCGAGGCAATCAGCGCCCCGAGCTGTACGGGGTCGCCGTTTCCGGGCCCATTCCCTTCCATGCCGACCACGGCGTCCATAATGGATAAGGCCGGCTTGAAATATTCAGCCAGCTCCAGCAGCAGCAGGGCAAAGAACGCCTTATCCGTTCCGGCCTGTAAATGCAGACGTACTTTACGCATACCGACCACCAGGCCGAACATGTTCTTGACTGCGCCGGTATATCCCATCATCTGGTGGGTCTTCAGTTTCGGCAGGTTAATGATAACGTCTGCTTCCAGGGCCTCTCTGGCGACTTCAAGATGGTGGTAGGTGCCGGTCTCCAGAGTGATGGGGACCGATTCCTCAAAAGGCGCGAAACGAGCCCCCGTGTCCTCGATCACATCGAGAACCCCGCATTTGCGGGCCACGCTGACGGGTTTGCCAAGTCCGGGTGAGTCGCCAACGCTGACAATGCCGTTGGCGTTCTGGACCAGAAGGATCACCTGTCGCACGATCTCCGGATGGGTGGTGACGGCCTTGTCCGGGCTTTTCCCGGCGAGCAGGTTGGGCTTGATCAGAACCTTTTGTCCGGGTTTGACGTAACGGCCCATGCCACCCAGCGGTTCGAGAAGCTGCAACAATGCATCTTTGACCCGCTCGGGATCGTAATCTGCGAGGGACTGCAGAGACACTGAAAGATTCATCTGCCGAGCACCTGCACCTGGACCTGACGCTGGCGCGGGCCGTCGAATTCGCAGAAATAGATGCCCTGCCAGGTGCCGAGCACGATTTTGCCGTTGTGGATGATCACTGTCTCGCTGGCACCAAACAGGCTGCTCTTGATGTGGGCTGCGCTGTTGCCTTCGAGGTGGCGGTAACCGTCCTGCAGGGGAACGAGCTTGTTGACGCCCATGATCATGTCGCGGCAGACATCCGGATCGGCGTTCTCGTTGATGGTGATCGCAGCCGTTGTGTGGGGAGTGAAGATGATGGCCAGACCGTCTGTGACATCATGCTCGGCGATGGCACTGCAGACATCAGCGGTGATGTCGATCATCTCGACCTGACTGTGGCTTTTAATCTGCAGGGTTTTCATGTTGTCATTGTGTTGAGGGCGTCCAGAACAGCCTGCAGTGAGCGAGGATGAAAGAGAAGGGCCGAATGCCCCATACCGTCAAGCTCCACCTGCCGGGCTCCGTCCATTTTCGCCGAATCGGCAGGCAGCACGATATTGTCGTAGCGGGTATAGATTGAGACCGCACGGGGCACCTCCGGCCAAGCGAGGCTGTTGAACTGGCGAAGGAAAGAAGAGCCCGGGAGCATCGCTTTACCCATGGGTGACAAGGCGAAGGGCGCCAGCTTGGAACCGTGATGAGGTGTTCCGAGGGTGACTATGCCACATACGTAGGCCGTCCCACCACGATTCTGAACAAAGTTACGGGCGATGATTCCGCCCATGGAGTGACCGACGAGAAAAACCTTGTCGACCTTCAGGTTGATACGCAGTTCATCGACCTTTTTGGCCAGGGTTTCGGTCAGGGATTCCACGTCCCGCCAGGGGGGGGTGTTGATGCTGATAGTTTGCGGATAACCGGAAGAGCGCAATCTGTGCTGCATCCAGAACATGCAACTCCGGTTCTGGAACAACCCATGCAGGAGTATGACCGGTGGACGTGTGCCCCCTTCTGTGTTCGGCAGTTTCGGCTGCAGCCAGCCCAAGGGACGGAGCAGGATCGTCAGCAGCAGGCTGCCGGTCTCCTGAATCAGCAGCCAGATGGCCGTCCCGACCCCCCTGGCCGTGAAACGCCTGTCGATCAAGTCCGGGCGGGCGTTGGCACGCTCGTACCAGGCAACGGTAAAGCTCATCAGTACGATCAGGGCGACCAGGCAGATCGTGATTTTTACGAAAATGGAGATCAGGTATATCAGCATTGTCATAGCAGGCAGATTCTCTCACGCGATGATCAGGGGCGTCAACCGGGATAACGCAGTAACATTACAGAGTGAAATCACACTACAGTATAACTCCTTTCAGCCCTGTCGCTTGCAGCTTTTTTTCTTTCCCTCCATACTGTATCCTGTTCTGCAACAGTGAGGGCCGCCATGCAGAGATTGATCGATTGCTTTGCCACATATCTTGCCGACGAGCGTAACCTGTCACCGCATACCAGGGCAGCCTATCTGCGTGACCTGGGAGAGTTTCAAACATTCCTTGAATCGCGCGGGGGCTCCGGGCAGAACGAGCTGGCCAGGCTTGACAGCCTTGTCCTGCGGCGCTACCTCGCTGAACTGCATAAGCGCAACCAGAGGACGTCGATTGCCAGAAAGCTTTCGACGCTGAGGACTTTTTTTCGCTACCTGGTCCGTGAAGGACACCTGCCCGGCAATCCGGCGGAAGGCCTGTCCACGCCGAAATTAAATCGCTACCTCCCCAAAACACTCTCGGTCGATGAGGCCACCGCCTTGATGGAGCGTGGTTACGGCAACAGCTTGCTGGACCTGCGCGACCGCGCCATCGTCGAACTTTTTTATTCCAGCGGACTGCGTGTCAGCGAGTTGACAGGGCTTGATATCGGCGCGCTCGATCTGCGTGAAAACCTTGTCCGCGTCCTGGGCAAGGGGCGTAAAGAGAGAATCGTGCCGATCGGTCGCAAAGCCCATGAGGCCTTGCAGGAGTATCTCGAGGAGAGACCGGGCGCTGCTGCGGAAGAGCCTCTTTTCCTCAACGCCAGGGGGGGGCGGTTGACCCCTCGCAGTGTCCAGCGAAATCTCAAGACCCGTCTGATCAAGGCCGGGCTGATCAAAGACATCAGCCCTCACGCGCTACGCCACTCTTTCGCGACCCATCTGCTCGACGGCGGCGCCGACCTGCGTGCCATTCAGGAACTGCTCGGTCATGCCTCCCTCTCCACAACGCAAAAATACACCCAGGTCAGTGTCGATCAATTGATGTCCGTGTACGACAAGGCTCACCCGCGGAGTCGGAAAAAACGTTGAGGGGCTGGGGACTGGTTTGAATCGTTGAATGGTCGGGCGTTGATGCGTTTCAACAGGTCAACGCGCGCAGCGCAATTCAACGATTCAACCGCTCCTTTGTAAATATTACAAAATAAGTCACAATTGTCTTGACAGGCTTGGCAGAGTCAGTACACTGGTGCACATAATTTGTGGTCACTAATCATGATTAAAAAAAGGAGAATGACTCAATGAGTGTACTGGTTGGTAAACAAGCCCCCGATTTTACTGCTGCTGCTGTTTTGGCTGATGGTTCTATAAAGGCCGATTTCTCTCTGTCCGATTTCGCGGGGAAGTATGTCGTCCTGTTCTTTTACCCGCTCGATTTCACCTTCGTCTGCCCGACGGAATTGATTGCGTTCAGTAAGCGCATCAAGGAATTTGAAGCACGTGACGTCCAGGTCATTGGCTGCTCCATCGACTCCCAGTTTACCCATGTTGCCTGGCGGAATACACCCGTCGACGATGGTGGTATCGGAGCCGTGACGTATCCACTGGTGGCTGACGTCAAGCATGAGATCTGCCGCGCTTACGATGTTGAGTTTGAGGCTGCCGGCGTCGCCTTCCGCGGCTCCTTCCTGATCGGCAAAGACGGCAAGGTCCGCCACCAGGTCGTCAACGATCTGCCGCTTGGCCGTAACGTTGACGAGATGCTGCGCATGATCGATGCCTTGCAGTTCACCGAGAAGTATGGCGAAGTCTGTCCGGCCGGCTGGAACAAGGGGGATGACGGTATGAAGGCTGATAAGGACGGGGTTGCTGCTTACCTGAAGGATAAGGCGGATAAACTTTAACAGCTGAACGTGTAACGCGGAATGCGAAAAACAACAGAAACTCAAGGGGCCTGAAATTATTTCAGGCCCCTTGATTGTGTCAGTGGATCTACCCTGTATCTCGTAGGGACAAGTCGATTCTTGATTGCTTTCGCATGTTATTCTGCGAGTTCTACTTCTTTAATTCGGTTGCTTTACTTAAAATGATGGTCAACTGGGCGTCAGTCCGGCGGTTTTGTTTGCGACCTTCGACTGTTTGGTTGTTGGCAATAGGCTTGTTCGAACTGAACCAGGTGATCAGAACCCGTGAAGGGTCGATGTTATGAATATATATCAACCGGTTACGGACTTCTTCGGCACGTGCACGCGAGAGACTGAAGTTGAAGGTCTCAGGTCCGGTGCTGTCGGTGTGTCCTCCGAGGGTAATCATCATTGAGGGGAATTCCTGCATCATCTTGCCGACATTGTCTATTTCAATCAGGTCTGCTTCGGAGATGGTTGCTTTACCAATCGGAAAATGGATTTCCAGAGTCTCAACCTCTTGGGGTTTGTTCGTCAGGTAGGTCACCATGGGTGCTGGTTCTTTGGCCAGAGTTTTTACCGCAGCGGGTTTCTCGACTGGGGTCGTTTGTTGCATGATTTGAGGACTTACCTGAGAGTTGGAGACTACATCTAGCAGGGAAGACTCTTCAGTATTGGTTCCTTTTGGCTGAGTGGGGACCGCAGAAATGACTTTGGTTTGGCCAAGGCCGCGCAAAGCAACACCAATGGGAGGGCAAATTGCGTCAGGGTCAAGTTCTTCAAGCGTATAGCTGGAAAGACCTTCCGGTGCCGGGAACTCATCTCGTCTGATGTCGAGGCTGTGCAATAGATTTCCCATCCCAGCCTGGGTACGGGCGAATGCCAGCTGGTAGTCGTATAAGGCAGAAACATAGGCACGTTTGGCCTGGAAATATTCATTCTCGGAATCAAGTAAGTCGAGCAGGCTACGCTGACCAATGTCAAACTGCTTTTGATAGGCCACGCGGGCGTTTGAAATCGATTTCTGGTGTTGGTCCAACTGTTGAATCTGTAATTCCAGTCGCTTAATATCGTTGTAAGCGATATCAAGAGTCTGGCGTATATTACGACAGATCTTGTTCTTCTGGTCTTCTGCAACATTCACCCGGCTGGAAAACTGGCGCACGGTTGCCAGATCCGAACCGCCGCGGAAGATGTTGAAATTCATCCGCAGCTCTACCACGCTTTCATCACTATTATCGGGAGTTCTGTCCCGGTCATGACCGGTCTCGTAGTGGGCATTGATCTCAAACTTTGGAGAGAAGTCTCTTTCCGTTCGTTTTTTATCGGCCTGGGCTGCTTTCATGTTCTCCATGGTTGCAGTGAACCCGGGATTGGAGGTGAAGGCTTTGCGAAGGGCGTCCTGAATATTATCTGGAATGTCCTGGCTGATATGGTCAGGATTCTGAAGATTTTCAGACGGCATCTCTCCAACGATACGTAAATAGCGGCTACTGACGTCGTGGAGATTGGTCGCTTCAGTAATGCGGTTGGACTCAGCCAAGGCAAGACGCCCTGTTGCCTGCTCTAGGTCAACGCCGCGACCGACACCTGCGAGAACACGCTCTTCAACTTGTTTGAAAATGGTGTAATGCTGGTTATAGTTATCGGTTGCGAGGTCGAGCTGACGTTGAAATCTGAGAACATCGAGATAAGCGCGTGTCGCTTCGAGGGCAATCATCTCAGAGGTATCGAGCAGTTCGTAGTAGCGGGCAAGTTTGAGGTGATTAAACTTTTCGATATTTAGGCTGGTTGCACCGCCATCAAAAAGGAGTTGATTCAGATCCAGCCTTCCCGTACGAGGGTGAAATGTTTCGTCATCAAAGTCATTGTCCTGCTTTTCATAGCCAAGTCGTGAGCTCAGGTCTATTCGTGGCAACCAATCCCCTTTTGCAACGTCTTGCTCATACCCGGCGGCCTCGAAAGCGTTCCATTTCTCCTGAACTTCGGGATTTTGAATAACCGCTTGGCGAACGGCCTCCTGCAGGGTTTCGATCGAAAAGACGGGGCCAGGAAAGAAAAGACAAAAGAGGGAGAAAATGACAACGGTCCTGCCAATCATGGGGGCTAATGCAAAAATGGCGGACGGCTGCGATTCCAAAAGATTCTCCCCTGATTGGTATTAAGACCTCAATTTATAATAAATTTATCGAATTCTAACTTAAAATGTCTTTTGTTATCAAGTGTCTATTAGAAGAATCCAGTAATTAAATCTATTTATTCTCGTAAAAAACTCTTAGGGTTGATGCCGTTTAAGTTTTTGCAAAAATACCCCTGGATGCAGATTTGCCTCCAGGGGCTCGAGATTTATACATGCTTTCTGATATTGTTTAGTCGGTCACCAACTTATTTTTACTAAGGAGGTCCGCGATGATCTGCTGGTCGTCGGTAAAGGCGTCGATCAGGTCGGTATTCTCCAGCACGATGGTCTGGTCTTCCTGGCTGGAGTTGTAACCACCAGAGAAGCCCCCCTGACTGCTGACATGAACAATCGTATCTGTCCCTGACAATTCAAAATGCATGAAATCTGGCAGGTTGCCACCGGCCTGGTCCTCACCCTGGAGCAGGTCTCGCAGATCGAGTATGTCGCCGTTAACGTCATCCTTGAAGTCTGTTACCGTGTCGATGGCGGGGAATCCTGGAGTCCCTTGATCACCGAGCACGAACTTGATCGTGTCAGCACCCAATGCCGGTTGTGAGGGTGTCATTGCCCTGACCACCGATGAGGGTGTCTACGCCATCTCCGCCTTCGAGGGTGTCGTTTCCGGCGCCGCCATAGAGGATGTCGTTACCGGATTCACCTTGGACGAGGTCATTGCCGGCTCCGCCATAGACGAGATCATTTCCAGAGCCACCCTGGACGATGTCATCGCCTGTGCCACCATCGACGATGTCGTCACCGGCATCGCCGTCGACATGGTCATTGCCTGCTCCGCCGTAGAGAATGTCAGCATCGTCTCCACCGCTGAGATAGTCGGTGCCAGAATTGCCGTAAATCGTATCGGAGCCAGCACCACCGGAGATTGAGTCATGGCCATCGCCGCCGGAGAGAATGTCGTTGCCTGCATCGCCGATGATGGCATCGTTCAACGTGCCACCGGTAATGCTGTCGGCACCGACTGTGCCGGTGATGGTGTTGTCGATGGTGTAGATGGCCAGCTGAGCCGTGTCCGACTGATTGTCTGTGTCAGTGAGGGTGTAGTCAACCAGAATGGGGTCAGCACTGCCACTCCCTGGTATCGTCGGGTAATAACTGACATTGCCGACGCCCAAATCAAAACCACCACCGGTGTATTCGATATCCAGTTGAGTCACTCCCTTAAATTGCGCAAGGTTGAGGATTTCGGTTCCTCCTCCGCTTGCAGCAAAGACGATCGTATCGGTCTGCAGCGTACCGTTACCATCGGTGTCATGGGTAACGATCACCGTCGCCTCATCACCATTGGCAGACTGGAAGTCGTTGAAGGTCAGTGACAGGTTCTGAACGCCATCTGGCAGTGCACCGGTGTCGAAGGTGATCAGAATCGCTTCGCCAGAGCTTAACAGGGTTCCATTCCCACCTAGGACACCAACGCCATCAGCACTGTACTCGAGTACGCTGTTCCACCGGCTCTGATGGAAATACTCAAATCTGAAGCATCAACATTGGCCTGAGAGATCAGGTCTACTGAAGTTGCCGGAGGAATGCTCGGAGTGTAATTGTAGTAGCCATTGCTACGTAAGATAAAGGTTGATCCGTCAGCCGAGTCAGTAACTGTGGCATCGAAGACTGGATTACCTTCGAGGTCATAATCATAGTTGTAAACCCAGGTCAGGTTGCTGCCGTTGTCACCACCTGTCTGATCAAGAGTAACGGTGTCTACAGGGTAGGTTCCTGAAGCAGGAGTTGGGGTGTAATCAATAGTGGCTAATTCAGCATCATCATTGCCATTGTTAGGGCCGGAGTACCAAAGGTCCAACGATGCCACGCCTGAATAGCCAAGAGCAGAGATATCGAAAGTTGTTCCTGCTGTCGCGTCATGGGTTTCAGTTCCCAGAATAGCGCCGCTCGCATCGTATAGCGTAACACTTATCGCATCGTTATTGCCTGCGGTGAAATCACCAAATGTTAAAATTAAATTATCTACCCCGTAGGGTAACGTTGTATTTGCAAATGTTATCGTCATCGGATTGGCATCATTGTCATCGATCTTTTGATCCCCTATCCCTGCTCCATTATTATCAAAGCCTACATCGCTGGCGCTACTAACGTAATTTCTCCAAAGGTAGAACTTGCCCCAGCTGTAAAGTTCGCATTAGAAGTAGCTACTGCAGGATCAGCGGCAACACGGGTACTTGTCGGATCAGGATTTGGAAGCCAAACCGTTGTCGTGCTGAGGGTCAGGTCGAGACTTATGGCCGAGCCTTTGTAGACAAATCCGTCACAACCGCATCATCAACAATCTTGTCAACGCCGCCACCCTGTGTAGCAAAAGGTGTGAAGTCAAGACCGAAGGACGGACCACCGTCAGTGCCGATCGCAGTAATGACATTCCCTTCGGCGATCTGGTTGGAATCAATGGAGTGGAGATCATCACGCGCGTCGGGTGAATCATCGACGATGCTGATCGTCGCTGTTGCCGACGCAGGATCACCATCACCATCGACAATCGAGAAGTCAAAGTTGAAGCTCGAAGGTGCGATGCCATTTGGCGCACTGAAGGTGTAACTGCCATCGGCGAAGTTGAAGTTAAAGGTACCGAAGTTAAAACCGTCGTCGGCATCAAGAGTCATGGTCGTGCCATCCACCTCAACAGTCGCGGTCAGGGCGGCGGAACAGTAATGGAGCTACCGTCAAAGGTAAATTCGTAATTCGTGACGCCTGGGCCGGGGATATCATCAAGATCAAGGCTGATTGATGAAACATAACCACCATCGGCACCAAAAACGACGTTATTGATGCTGCCGTTGAGATCAACGGTAATATTGCCGCCGAAGGCTGTTGGGACAGTACTTAACAGCTCGGCTTCGAGCTGTGAAACGTCTTCGACGATCAGGGCTGGATCGACCGTGCCATAACCTTTGCCGTATGAGTCGATGTTATGAACATAGTTCAGGTCGGTCAGGTCGGCAGGTAAACCGGTGCCGATACCGACGGAGTAGGAATAGATTGAGTTAGAGTTGACAAAGGTGTCAAACCCGTTGCCGACTGGTGTGCCATCGGCGGTAACCGCACCATCGGAGAGGAAGTAAGAGATGTTCTGAGTGGCTGCGGGCTGTCCGGCTGTGATCTGGGCGTCCATAACAATTTGTATCAGCGCGGTGGCATCAACATAGCTGGTCGAATTAGTGAGGTTTCCAGTGCCGAGGTCATTGGGATAGGCAGTATTCTGATTGTCCGTAACCGCGGTGACGGCAGTCTCGACATCGACGAAATCCGTGTATGTACCGAGCTCATGCGCGCCGTTTGCGAATAACAGCACAGTGACGGTCACTTGGGATGACTGATTGAAATACTCCTTTGAGAGCGCAATCAGGGCATCTTTGGCCAGTTCAAGCCGCGTTGTCGAGCCAACCGCGGCGTTCATGCTGGTTGAAATATCGAGTGTCAGAACGATATTGAAAATCTGTTCTTCAGACTCCGGTACGCTTTCGACCAGGTCATTGGCGATCGGTTCGTCATCTTCGATCGTGATTGTCAGTGTGTCGCTAAGCGCAATACCGTTGGTGAAGTTGTAGGTAAAAACTTCGTTTACTACATCTGTATCGGTACTATCTGCGGTAAGCAGAACATACTCATAATCGCCGGCCAGGTGTCCGGGTGTTGTGTCGTCGGCATAGACAGTCAGGGTTCCTGTGAGAGAACCGCTGACAGAGGGGATTGTAATCACGCCTGCAGTCGGAGTGTAATTGGTTGCCCCGTAATCCACGCTGTCGATGGCACTTCCCGCCGCCGCATCATTATCAAACAGGTTGCCAGTGACGATTGTCGAACCTGCGTCAGAACCGCTGCCATCGGTCAACGCACTTTCGTAAACTGTGCCGACGTCCGGGTCTGTTGAGCCGATATTGATCGTCGTTGTCCCCACCGTTGTCAATGAGCCATCAAAGACGGAGTAGGTGAGCGTTTCCGTGCCATCTGTACTCCCCGCGTCGAATTCAAGCGCGGCAAGTTCGGCCAGCGTCAAGGTATCTCCAGCGGTGACCGGGCTGCCGTCTGCATAAGTAACCGTTCCAAATCCGGGGTCGGGGACACTGTCGATCGTGATTACGAGTAAATTGTCATCGTTATCTGGGTCCGTTGGGAGGGTGATGTTCAGGCCATTATCCAAGGAATCGGCGACTGTAAAGACGTTGTTGTCAAAGACCTCTGGTGCATCGTTGAGCGGGGCAACCGTCAGGCTGCCTGTATCACTGCCGAAGAGATTGTTGTATGTCTCATCATAAGCTTCAACGGTAATTGTTCGCGTCGATGCACTCGGATTTTCCGATGAGTTCTCGTAGGTCAGTGTGTTTAAAACAGACAGGTATTCGTTGATATCCGTCCCGTTGGTCAGGGTCAGTTTCCAGGTTGTGCCGCTGACGACAACGCTGGCATTGATGCTGGTTCCTGCCGTCAGGTAGTCGAGGACATCCTGTGATCCCAAATATCCATCAATCTTCACGACGACTGAGGAGAAGGTCGTACTGTCAATATCTGTCAGAGAGACGCCTGAGAGGATGCTGGTCGCGGCAGCATTCTCTGTGTAGTTGATGTCAGGGACCGAGGCGACGACAGGCGGATTAACAATTGTACTGGTGACGTCAATGGATACGGTTGCTGTGTCGGTCTGCAAGTCATCATCAATGATGGTGTAGGTAAAGGTATCCGTTCCTGAAAAACCCGCAAATGGCGTGTAGGTGAAAGTGCCATCGCCATTGTAGCCGACAGTGCCGCCATTGGTTGAGGTTGCGTCATGTGTTGAGTAGACGGCATTATCGACCAGGATGTCATTGGAGAAGACGTTGCCTGTAACCAATGGTGTGTCCGGGGTGGTAATGAAAGAATCATCAACGGCATCTGGCGGACCATTGTTGACTCCGATCTCACCGATTCCCTTGATGCCACCACTGATCAGGTGGGCAGCTGCCTGGAAGTTGACTGTCTGGTTGAAATTAGTCAGATTGAGAGTGAAGGTCTCATCCCCCTCGAAAACGTCTGCGTCACTGTTGATTGTGACGTCGAAGGTCGCAGATGTATTACCAGTGGTGATTGTTCCCGTTGTCGTGCCAATACCGACGTAATCAGAGCCTGCGAGGGCACTGACATCGACTGTCTGGTAGTCGAAGGTCAGATCGGTTCCGAGGGCCTGGTCGATAGACACAGTGAAAGTCAGGGTGGCGGTGCCAGCCGCAGGTTCTTGAATTGAGACGTCGTCGATACTGACAGTTGGAACCGGAATAATAGTGACGGTACTTGTCGCTGTATTACTGTTGTCATCTCCGTCATTGACCGTGACTTCAATGTCCCTGAATGTTGCAATTGAGTTGCCGACATTTTCAAACTGGATAGCACGAATCGCCTGTTGATAATCAGCCAGGGTTGCAGAACCAGAAAGGGTGATGCTGCCGGTTGCCGAGTTATATCCCCCCGCGGTAATGCCGGCAGGTAAAGATCCGACGATCAATAAATCATCCGTTTCGACAGAGGTGATGGTGATGGTTGCACTTTCGATGTTGGTATCATCTACGTCAGTGATCACCACGTCGATGTCGGCAATCGCGACACCTCCGCTACCTTCTGTGAAGGTCGTCTGATAGCTGGTTCCTGATGAACCGCTGCTGTTATTCCCATCCAGATCGAGAGTTGGAGCGTCATTGATGCTGGTAACGGTGATATCTAAGGTGGTCGAGCTGCCTGTGTTGGTGGTGTAAGTAACCTGGGGCATGTCGCCGCTCCAGTCGGTGACGGGGGTAAAGGTATAGCTGCCGTCAGCAAGGAGCTCGAGGTTGCCGACGCCGGCAATGTTGGCGGTGTCGCCGCCTGAGTAGGTTGCCGGGTCGCTATTCACGACAAACGTTGCAACGGTCAGGGTGTTATCGACATCGCTGTCGTTGGTCAGGACGTTGCCGATGGCCCCGCCGATGGCATCTTCATCAATAGTCTGGCTGTCTGCGGTCAGGACCGAGGGCTCATCGATGTTGGTCTCTTGCAGGGTTATGGTCGCTGTGGTCGTCGTGCCGAAGTTATCTAGCATGTCGATATCGTAGCTTCCGGAGTTTGGGGCTGTTTCGTAGTCATTTACTGTGGAGGCGACACCCGCTGCAGTGATCGTAATGTTACCAGCGTTGTCAATCTGGTAGAAACCGTCGACGCTTGTGTTTGTGCCGGTGATGGAGAACGTAAAACCAGCGACGCCGTCGACGTCACTTGCGGTCAACGTTGCCACAACCGTGTCTGCAATCTGATTCTCAGCGTAGGAATGTGTCTGGTTGACGAAGCTTGCGGCTTCATCGACGTTGGTCTCCTGCAGGGTGATGGTCGCGGTGGATGAAGATCCGACTGCATCTGTCACCGTAATATCATACGTTCCAGAATTGGGTGCCGTCTCAAAATCGTTGACAGCAGTGGCGACACCCGCTGCGGTGATCGTAATGTTGCCAGCGTTATCGATCTGGTAGAAACCGTCTGCGGAGGTCTGGGTTCCGGTGGCGTCGAAGGTGAATGTGGCAACAGCATCATCATCGGTAGCAACCACAGAAGCAACAATTGCATCGGTAATCTGATTTTCAGCATAGCTGAAACTCTGATCGTTGATGCTTGGAGATAAATTGTTG
>CAVPPD010000015.1:0-22575 GCA_963707155.1 uncultured delta proteobacterium
GTGAGGTTTTTACCGAGGACCTGCTGTTTGCGACCCTGGACACCTCGACCCGTCGTCTGCGCTTCCCGCATGAGCGCGAGGTGATCATCACCGATACGGTCGGTTTTATCCGGGCCTTGCCGAAACGCCTGCTCGGGGCGTTCAAGGCAACCCTGGAAGAGCTGGCCGATGCTCACCTGCTGCTGCACGTGGTCGATCTCGCCAATCCGCGTTTCGAAGAGCAGATCCGCTCTGTCGACCGTATCCTGCGAGATCTGGAGCTGCATGAAATCCCCAGGCTGCTGGTTTTCAACAAGATCGACCTGGTTCCGCGGTGAAGAAGTTGAGCCCTACTGTCGCCGTTTTGACGCGATTGCCGTCAGTGCCCGCAATCGTGAATCCTTCTCTGACCTGTTGTGCGAAATGGAAGAAAGGTGCTGGGGTGAGAAAATGCTGCGGATTTGACATCTGCGGCAGTTTTCGTGTAGTCTGAGCCCCTTTTTGGAGGTTTGTTGATGCGGTTTTACCAACTCATGATCTGTCTCCTGTCGGGAATGCTCCTGGCGGGCTGTTTTGCCGGCACTCCACCATCCTCATTATCTTCCGAGCCATTTGCTGCCGTCGTATTTGAGCAAGGCGATTTCGAAGCTGCCGATGTTCCTGCATTGCCTGATGAAGAGAGCGATCCCGGGGGATTGCTTGCAGATCCCCTTGCTCGACAGTGCCGTCGAGTCCGTCGAACCCGTCCTCGTTGACGGTGCCGATCCTCTTGATGAGGAAACTCTGGCCGACAACCGGGTGTTGCAGGGTGATGACCAGGTGCCGCCGGAGGATCCCGGGGAAATCGTCGCCCACGAGGAGCCGGTCTTCGATTTCCCGGTGGTGGAAAACGATAAGGTTCGCTATTTCATCGATTATTTTAGCGGGCGGGCAAAAAATACCTTTACCCTCTGGCTGCAACGTTCCGGTCGTTACCTGCCGATGATGCAGGATATTTTCGCGAGGCCGGTCTGCCCAGGGATCTCGCTTACCTGGCGATGGTCGAATCCGGGTTCAATGACAAGGCCTACAGCTGGGCGCATGCCGTCGGCCCCTGGCAGTTCATAGAGAGTACCGGCCGTCGTTATGGCCTGAAAAATGACTGGTGGTATGATGAACGTCGCGACCCGGAAAAGGCCACCCGTGCGGCGGCCCGTTTCCTGTCAGACCTTTACGACGATTTTGACGGTGACTGGTATTTGGCTGTGGCCTCGTACAACGCCGGCCCCGGCAAACTCCGCAAGCGATCAAACGTTACAAGACCAGGGATTTCTGGGAGTTGTGCCGTGGCACGTACCTGAAAACCGAGACCAAGAACTACCTGCCGAAGCTGCTCGCCGCGCTCATGATTGCGAAGCAACCGGAAAAATACGGTTTTACCGAACTGGAATATCGTGAGCCGCTATTGTATGACACCGCCCCCCTGCCGAGCAGTACGGACCTTGAAGTCATCGCACGTCTGACCGGCGTCGAATACCAGGTGATCAAGAAGCTCAATCCGGAGCTGAAGCGCTGGAGCACGCCTCCCGGGGCAAAGGATTACCAGGTCAGGCTGCCGACCGGCAGCCAGGACGCCTTCCTGGCTAGTTATGACGAATTGCCGGAACGCCAACGTGCCAACTACGTGCGGCACAAGGTCCGGTCGGGTGATACCCTTCTGGCCCTGTCCAAACGCTACGGCGTGCGTGTCCAGGATATCAAGAATCTCAACCGTATTCGAAATACACGGACCATCCAGATCGGCACCAACCTGATCATCCCCCTCAACCCGGACGCCAACGGTTCAACTGCGCTTGCCGAGCTCAAGGATGATTACAAGCGTTCCCGCAAGACCTACTACACGGTCCGTTCCGGCGACTCACTCTGGAAGATCTCCCGCAAGTTCAATGTTACGGAAAAACAGTTGCGGGTCTGGAACCGTCTTGGCTGGAGCAATGTTATTCGGCCCGGCCAGCGCCTGATCGTCTCTTCAAAAGCGGCACCTGCCCAAAAAGTGGCCGTCGTCAGAGAAGGTCGGGCCTCTGCAGAAAAAGGTATACAAGGTGCGTCCCGGCGACACTCTCCGCGCAATCGGTCGGGAACTCTCGGTTGCGACCGGTCAGATCCGTAGATGGAGCAATCTGGCCGAGAATCATGTTCTGCAACCGGACGAAAGCCTGACATTGCACGTCAGTAGCAAGAATCGTGGTTGAATCTGAACGTGCTTGTTTTCGGCAATACTGACTCGACAACTCGCATCCATTTTCGTCCTGCAATGGCCCCTACCGTGCCCTGCCTCTTCTTTGTGGGTCCTTTCACTCCATCACAAGAAAGACGTCCTCACGGCCAGCCCGGGCCAAGTCGTGTCGGCCTCGGCGTCGACCGCATGTCCTGCCCCGATAGACCTCTAGGCCAGACCTTGCGAGCCGTTTGTTTGCTTTGACAACACCGCATCAGGCTGATAGAATACGCCGCTTCAAATCATTTGCATCTGAAAGGACCTGGCCACATGTTGTCCACATTAATAGCCCTTGCCGTCGGCGCCCTGTTTGGTGCCGCCCTGCACTTTACGCACCAGCCTGCACCCGGTTATCCCCGCGATTGCCGGTGTCATGGTTTTTTCGATTAGTTACGTCATTATGTTGAAAAAAATCATGGCAAGGATCAACGATGCCATGGAAGCTGTACAGAAAGACATCGCCGCCAACCGTCCGGATGCGGCGATCCACAAGCTGGAAGCCGTGCAGAAAAAGTACGAGCACTGGCAGTTCTACATCAAGAAGCAGATGAACGCCCAGATCGGCATGGTTTACTACCTGCGTCGTGACTTCAGCAAGGCTTTTGATTATCTCAAACTCGGCTTCGTGCGGCATTGGGTGGCTATGGCGATGCTGGCAATTATCTACATGAAACGCAATCAGCCGAAGAAGATGATTGCCACGTTTGACAAAGCCGTTGCCGTGACCCGCAAGGAGCCTTTGCTCTGGAGCCTCTACGCCTTCTGCCTGGAGAAGATCGGTGACCGCAATA
The DNA here is from genome assembly GCA_963707155.1 of uncultured delta proteobacterium. Lineage (GTDB taxonomy): Bacteria > Desulfobacterota > Desulfuromonadia > Desulfuromonadales > BM103 > M0040. The sequence continues at coordinate 3,028 of CAVPPD010000015.1, forward strand.
AAGCCCTCGCCATCATGGAGAAAGGCCTGAAAAAGGTCGGTAGCAACGAAGTGATGTCAGCCAACCTGCAGGCCCTCAAAGAAGGCAAGAAAATGAAGATGCAGGACTACGGCGACGTCTGGTACCAATTCCAGTTGGAGAAACAGGGTGCACTGATCCGCAAGCACACCAAGGCCATCCAGGGAAGGCGCAAAATCGTCAGAAGGTAATCATGGCGAAAAAGAAAACCAGACAAAACATATCCGTACCGAAAGACTTCTCCAACAACCCCTTCGAGAGCATGAAGGGGTTGGCCGTTTTTGAAGCAAAGAGCAGTGTCGCTTCTCACAAATCCAACCAGAAACTTCCTGACTCCAAGCAAGCCGGGAGCGATGCAGCGCAGACCTCCTTTACCGAAGAAATGGCCTTTCTGGGAGTTAAGCCGCTCAACAAAGACGAGCAAGGCGATGTTGCCGCCCCTGAAGGTGTCAAACCCGGCACGAAGCCTGCCGCCGGAACTGATCAGGGTGAGAGTGACCTGGGCACTTTCCTGGAGGCTGTCGGTTCCATGGAGCAAGTATTCAAGGACGAATGGTGTGAAGATCTTCCGGAACAACGTGCCGTGCCGCGCCGCATGAAACAGGTGGAGCGTGGTCAGCTTTTGCCGGAAGACGAACTTGATCTGCATGGTCTGACCGCTGACGAGGCAACGGCCAAGATTCTGTTCTTTCTGCAGAACGCAATCTCCAGGGGGTTGTGTACGGTCCTGGTGATTACCGGCAAAGGGTTGCACTCTGAAGAGGGGCCGGTTCTGCGCAGTGCGACGGAGAGGGTGCTCAGTGAGAAAAAAAATCAGGTTGTCGAGTGGGGCGTGGCACCACGTCGATATGGCGGGGAGGGTGCTTTGGTCATTTTCCTGCGTCAATCGGGACAAAAAAATCCCTGAAAAAAAACGGTATTAACTTTTTTCTTGACATACCTGACTAAAAAGGTAAGATTAATTCCAACAGAGTAATACTCTTCATGTTTTACCTCCTAACCAAACCCGTGCCCCACAGTCCCCTCCTGGCTGTGGGGCTTTTTTATGTGATATGAAGGTCACCGGGTAGGAGGATTAGGCCACTGCTCCGGGATGGACAGCCCTCATTTCTCACGACAGGTCTCCTTGGTAACTGTAGTCCTTATATAAATTGAGATGGTTGGCTGATGCCAAGGAAATGACGATACACGTTGTAATGATTAATGGAATCATCGTTTGTTTTATGAATCGGGGTCAAAAAAAATCATTTAACGGGATCGATAGTCGGAGTCGTGAGCGTTCCGGTGACACGCAGGTGGTGATCGCCATTTGCGTCAGGGGGGGCAGAGAGTTCAAGCAGGGAGACCAGAGTTGGATGCGCCGAATCTGCTGCTTTGATGTGTAAAGAAAGGTTGATGCGGCTGGTTGCAGACGTGCGACCAATGAACAAAGTCCCTTCACCACTAATGTTAAAATCACCACCTTTTGCCGTCAGCGTATTAATTTTCATAGCCCGGCCCTGGCCATTGACCTGCAGGACTATTTCACCGAGTGCGATGCCCGGACTGTCCTCTTTAAAAAAAGCAAGGTTACTGATGCTGACATCACTCAGCTGCAGGGAGAGCTGCGTTTTCGTTTCAGGATCAAGATGGGTGGCTGCATTGACGGTTGTCTTGCCCAGATTTCCAGTTATATTCATCGCCATTGGCTTCTGCAGTGGCAGGTCGAAGCGCAGGCCCGTCGCCATGGCGTTGATCATTCCAGTTCTCAGTACCTCTGCGTTAACCAACCCGCTCATGAACTGTGCCTGCAACTGCACTCCCGGATCACTGGACAACAATGTCGACCATTGTGGCGCAAGGCTTAACTGCTTGATCTGCATAGGTTGGGGCAAGCCGGTTACGCCAAAACTGATTTGACTGGCATCCAAAGTCAGCAGCGGATAAAGCGCCATCTGTCCGATCTGGATTTCGGCACCGGTCCTTGTCTCGACTTCCTGGATGACCCGTTGTCTCAATGCTTCCGCCGGGAAGAACAGATAGAATCCTGTCAGCATGCCCAGTAGAAGCAGTCCAGCCCCGGCCAACACGAAGAGACTCGGTCTTTGCCAGGCGGCGGCGCGCCCTTTGGTTTTTTGTGACCAGGCAGAAGATCTCATGTCGTCCTTCGCAGGGCCATAATGGTCATGGTAGCATCAAGCAGAGATCGATCATCGAAGCGTTGCTTGAGGTAAAGGTTCTTGACCTGCATGGGGGTGGGCGCAGCTTCAATGCCCGAGAGCAATTCGAGGACCTGTTTGATCGTCAGCTTCTCAAGTTTGATCTCCACAGAATCGACGGTGAATTCGTTGCGGAGTTCAGGGGACTGGGGACGCATGGACAAAAGGTTCTCACGTCCGGCGGTTTGTCCGACCAGGTTTTCAATAAAAGTGAGCGCGGAGAAATTTTGTCCGTTTCCCAGGAGACTTTCCACCTGGGCCATCTGCTGCTGAAGCTCCAGGTATCTTTTTTGCAGGGATTTAACCTCCTGCAACTGCCCGCTGCGTGTCGCAATTTGGCGGTCGAATCGCTCCAGCGCACTACGGTAAGGTGCCACTATTGCATAGTAAAGCAGAGTCAGGGTGAGGATTAAGCCTCCGACGATCACAAAAATCCGTTCCCTCTGGTTCAGTTGACTGATCATTGTTCGGCCCCCGGACTGACAAGCGAGAGCAACAGACGGAAGTCAATCCGGCTGCCGTCAAGACTCATTTTGGCATCGCTGACCTGGACCTTGCTAAATAAGGGTGATTTGCCAAGCGCCCCGGCCATCTGGTTGACCGCTTCGAAGGATGCCGTTCGTCCAGTCAGCTTAACCTCTTCGTTGCTCATGGCAAATTCCTGGAGTTCAACTGTGGCCAGATCGGGCAGGCGAGAAATTTCCTTGAGGACGGCAAGCGCCGAAGCCTGCCCTCCGGTGATCAGGCTGCCTTTCTCTTGTAGATCACGGATCGCACTCCTGAGCTGCAATGGCACATCAACGATGGTCGTGGCTTCGGGAAACAACGACCGGTATACGTCAACCATCTCCGCCTGCAACTGAGCAGCACGGCCAGCATGGTCGCTGTACTTGAAAGCCATAGAACCGATCAAGATAAGCACCGTCACACCGAGCAGCGCAGCCAACAGGACCAGCTTGCGCTTCAGGTTGGCCCATTCTCCCTTCAAGGCATACTGGCCGCGACGAAAATTGAAAGACCGCTCGGCCCTGGCGGCTTTTGCCCGGAGCGCTAGCGCCACGGCCGGTAAAAAAGTGCTATCTATCAGCTGTCCGTCGAGATCAAGAGAGAGAATTTCCACCTTAAGTTCAGAGGCCTGTAGAGCTTCTGCCAATCCGGAGGTGCCCCTCTCACCCATCAGGCTGATGCCAAGCTCCTCTGCGCCGGCCGTCTGCTTAACAACTCTGATGTCCCTGAGAAATTGCTGAAGTTGAGCCGCCTGGGGGGGGTCCGCAATGGCCGGCAGAACGCGGTAATCTTCCAGACGGCCATTTTGCACCAGGGCAACGGTAGTCTCTTGATCTGTCGCACAGACCAAGAGGCTATCACTGATCTGTTCGCCAAGCCCTGCCACATAGCAAAACGGCGACAGGTCGACCAGGTGCAGCGGCACGTCCGCAGCTTCGAAAGTGCCCAGCAGAGACAGGAGCTTTTCAGTGGGAACAGCAGCCGCCAGCACTGCTGTCCCCTGGTCGGTCGACTGGCCCATCTGGATCGCCGTAGCGCATTGATCGATCGCAACCGGCAGCTGAGTGGAGAGTGAGAAGGGAATCGCCGCAGCGATTTTCTTCTCATCCTGGAAAGGGAATTCGAGCCGCCGGACATAGGCTGTCCGGGCCGGCAGTCGGGTCACCAGCTGGTCACCGATCCTGAATTCACCTGCCAGGATTTCCTGCAAGTGGGCGGTTAGCTCAACAGCATCCGCGTAGTTTCTTTCCTGCAGGGAGCCGACAGAGATCTGCCCCTTGTCCTGGTTGAGAATGGCAACGCGCAGAACACTATTGCCAATTTCGATGCCGATTAATCGCTTGCTCATAACATTAATTTACCTTGAAAAAAAGCAGCTTATTGTTTCTCTTGTCAATCTCCGCCATCAGCCGGCGGCTGCCGTCGTTGACCATCGCGTAAGATTCAACCCGGTAAGTATGGCTCTTCGTACCTAACTGGCCGATATTGCTAAGGGTCTTTAAAACAACGTAGTCCTCTGGCGCGAGGGTTGTCTCTAGTTGGGCGACACTTTTAATCGGTTCAGTCTGGCGATAGTCGATGATGGCTTCGGCAGTATCGCGGCTGATCTGCAAGTCAAGTGACATCAGCACTTCGGCGCTGGCGGTATTGACATTGACTGCCAATGTGCCGTTGACAGCCAGGTGCGGGCTGACCCGTTTGACGATTTCAGGTGTAAAACCCTTGACCAGGGAGAGCTCTTGCAGTGTCTCGAGCGGACCATTCTTACACCGGTAGGGTTGCGACAGGCTCTGGTAATAAATGTCTTCTGCACCCGAGACAGGCAAACTCTGATCATCGGTGTGAATCTCCGTGTAGGGATCATCGCCCGTGTCCATCCAATCGATCAACGCAGCTGTCAGCTCTGCCGGATCTGCCAGTTTGTCGAGGCCTATGGCAACCAGCAAACGGTAAAAGCGGTCAGTCACGATGGCCTGCGGGTTATTTCCGACAACCATGCCGTTGATATCCAGCTTGCCGTCCAGGTCCTCTATAAGGATGGTGACGCTCCCCTCTCCGACCGGGTAGTTGATCACACCATTACTCCAGGTTTCATCCAGCGAGTCGTAATTATTGTTGTCCGCCTGGAGAATCATGCGACCGGCGTTGACCCCCCCTTTGGCCAGGTAGTAAGCCCTTGTGCTGTCACGGAAAGTCTCGGTCAGGTGCATGTCGACCATGGTGGAGAAGGACAGCTCCGTCAACAATGAAGTCAACAGCGCGACAATGACCAGCACCAGCAGGAGAGCCATCCCCCGGTTTCCTCGTCGACTGTTCATCGGACCGTCACTTCGGGCACTTCAAAAGCCGAGATGAAGTAGATCGGCTCCTCTCCACCCGTGCTCAGCTGCAACTCAATTTCAACCATTTCCGGCAGACCGGAAGTTCGCCCGTCCCACGCTGTCTGCCATTCGCCGTTGGCATAAAAGCGCAGGGTCATAGCTTTGATGCCCGGCACCATGCGCATCATACCGACAGCACCCTCATCAGTCGATTCGTGGACAGGATTCTCACTGCGCATCAGGACCAGTCCCTCGGTCGCATCCTCCGGGTCATCGACGAGCAGGTAGTGTACCCTGGCGATGCCCGACCCCGTCTGGCTCAAAGGAGACACCGCTGATGTGGTCAGCTCCAATTCAACCTGGCCGTCGTCAACCGTACGGCTGGTAAAAACCAGGTTCTGATCACTGGCCCGGAAATAGGCCCCGCGCAGTTCGCGTCCCAGGCGGTCGAAAAGGACCCGTGCCCGGTGATATTCTGCGCTGTCGGCATCAAGCCGCTCCCGGGCCAAACTGACCGAGGAGAAAATACCGTAAACAGAGGTCAGCAAAATGGCCAGGAGGCTGATCGCAACCAGCACCTCGACGAGAGTGAAGCCTCTTTCGGCGCTAGAAAATGAATGATGTGAGGTCGACCAGTTCATTGCGCTCTTCGTCTCCCCAGAGAACAGTGACAGTCACCATCCGCACCGATGGCAGAGGCGTATCTGCATAGGCGATCTGCCAACGGTAAGCTGAGTAGGGGGCGTTGAACACACCCTGCACATCAGCTCCCTCCGTGGCCCCTTTGCGGGCGTTCAATTCCGTTTCGGCCATCTTCTGTTGTGCCAGCAAAGTTGCCGAGGTGATCCGCTGCAGACGGTCATGAACCCCGATCGAGCGATTGGCCAGCGCCAGAAGGGAAATCATGGCGATACTGACGATGGCCAGTGCGATCATGATTTCCAGCAGCGTGAAACCGCTGCGTTGTGATTTTGTCGTGCAGAGTACCTGTTTCATCGCGCATTCGGCCACATCGGCATGGGCTTAAAACTCCCGGTAGCCATCAAAGATCTCGGTGGTGCCCGTTAATGGCATGACCCGCAGGGTCAGCATTTTGCCAGCCCCGTCATCAAGGTGGATGATCGCCTCTTCAACCCAGCCACTCGGGTGAATGCGGGTTGTCACCTGTCCAGCGGTAAACTTGCCGCGCCCGGGCAGCTGCAGGTCCTTGAAAAGGACATCACCCTTTAAGGAGGCTTCCCTTCCCTGGTCAGGCGCAGCCACCAATTCGCCGTTCGCTTCCAGAACCTGGGCACGGTAGCTTCCCCGGTCCAGGTCGTAAATCAAACGGTATTCAAGCCCGGACAGGGCGGATTCGTTGAACAGGTACTTTATCGTGCCGCTCAGACGTCTTGCCGAAGTGCCGAGGCTGCTGGTACCGATGTTACTGAACAAGGGGACGCTGAAAACCATGAACAGGCTGACCAGCACCATCACCACCACGATTTCTACAAGAGTGAAGCCGGCCCCCCCTCTGTTTCGGAAGGTCTTTGGTATAAGCGGTTCACAGATCATGACGGTCGCTTCGTGCAAAGGAGCTCCTGTCTGGCCGCACCGGGCGGTCCGTCGCTAATCGAGTTCCCAACTGTTGATGTCAGCATCGAAGCCCTCTCCGCCGGGTTGGCCATCGGCACCATAGCTGATCAGGTCGAAGTTATAGTTGTGCAACCCAGGAGACAGGTAAACGTAGTTACTTCCCCATGGGTCGACCGGGGTTTTTTTCAGGTAGCCGTCAACCGAATATTTGGTCGGTATCCTGCCAGTTGTCGGTTTTTCGACCAGCGCTTTAAGCCCCTGATCGGTCGTGGGGTAAAAACCACTGTCGAGCTTGAATAAGCCGAGGGCCTCTTCAATGCTTTTCATATCGACTTTGGCCTTAGTCACCTTGGCTTCATCAGGACGGCTCAGAAGGCGTGGTACAACGATCGCTGCCAGGATGCCTAGGATGACCACCACGACCATGATCTCAATCAGGGTAAAGCCACGACTGTCTCGTAACTTGAGTGAATGCATGGGTATTATTTCTCCTTCTGTAAATTCGATGTTAGGTGCATCACGTCAGGGGGGAAGAGAAAAAAGATTCAAATAACTCTCACCTCACGCTTCTCCCCTTTTACAAGGTTCTCACCCGAACCCTTGGCTGGCTTCGAAGATAGGTAGCAGAATAGCTAGGACCACGAAGCCGACAATACCTCCCATCACCAGAATCATCAACGGTTCAAGCAGCGAGAGCATGCCGGTCATGGACAAATCGGTCTGATGCTCGTAGGTATCAGCGACCCGGAACAGCATCTCTTCGAGTTTACCGCTTTTTTCGCCGGCGGCCGTCAACTGGCCCAGCATCGGCGGAAATACGGTCGTCTCTTTCAGTGATGTGGCCAGGCTGCCGCCCTCCTGAACCCGCAGGGTGACGGTTTCAATCGCTTCGTTGAGAACCCGGTTAGTCAGCAGGTTACGCGAGATGTCGAGAGCCTTGAGCAAGGGCACACCACTCTCCAGCAAAGTGCCAAGGGTGCGGGCGAAACGGGCCGTGACAATCAGCAGCTGCAGTCGACCGAACAGCGGGGCTTTTAATATCAGGGAATCAGTATGTTTTCGCCCGCGGGCCGTGTCGCGGTAGCGTTTCAGGACAACCAGCGCCAAAACCAGCAACAACCCGAGCAGCCACCACCACCTGACCAGGAAATCCGTCAGGGTAATCAGCATGAGCGTCGGCCAGGGCAATGCCCTGTCAAGTTCGTTCAGCATGCTGGTGATTTTGGGAATAACGAACACGAACAGAAAGACCAGCACGCCGCTGCCAACCAGGGTCATCAGCACCGGGTAGGCCAGTGCGGCCTGAATCCGGGCGCGCATGCGGGCCTGACTTTCGAGAAAATCTGCCAATCGGTACATGGTCCGGTCAAGCGTACCGCTGTCCTCGCCGACCTGGATCATATTGATGAACAGGTCGGGGAATATCTGGCGATGGGCGCCCAGGGCCTCGTGGAGCGACCCGCCCTGCACGACATGCTCACGAACCTTGGCAAAAGCTCTGGTCAGCAGCGGCTGTTCGGTCTGCTCGCTGACCGTTTTCAGAGCGTCATCCAGGGCCAGGCCTGCACCCAGCAGGGTCGCCATCTGACGGGTCGCCGCGGCAAGCTCACCGGTCGGCAGTTTGCGGTTCATGCCGAAACGGAATGACCGCTTGCGGGACCGTTGCATACTGGTTTCCCGCAAATCAGTCAGGTAGATGCCCTGGTCTCTCAGTTGCTGGGTCACCACCATGCGTCCGGGGCCGTCGATGGTGCCGGTTTTTTTGCGGCCCTGGCTATCGAGACCAGAGTACTCAAACAGCGGCAACTCTAGACCTCCTCCTGGGTCACGCGCAGGACTTCCTCAAGGGAGGTCATTCCCTCCAGGGCCTGGGCCACGCCGGCCGAACGCAGGGTCTGCATCCCCCTGCGCATGGCCGCCTGCTTGATCGTGGCCGCGTCCTTGTCCTGCATGAGCAGTTCACGTACGGTTTCGTCGACATGCAGCAGTTCATAGATACCACCACGTCCCCAGTAACCGATATTCATGCAGCGGGAGCAACCTCGCCCCTGGTAGAATTGCGGATTGGCCGGCAGGGTGCATTCATCACCAAGCTGATCAAGCAGCTCGGCCGGTGGCGTAACGGCTTCCTTGCAGTGCGGACAGATTCTGCGCACCAGGCGCTGGGCGAGGATACCGACGATACTGGAGGCGGCCAGGAAAGGTTCGATACCCATTTCCACCAGGCGGGTCAGGGCCCCGGCGGCATTATTGGTGTGCAGGGTCGAAAAGACCATGTGGCCGGTCAGTGCAGACTGCACGGCAATCTCGGCGGTATCGCGGTCGCGAATCTCGCCGACCATAATGATATCGGGATCCTGGCGCAGGATCGAGCGCAGACCGTTGGCGAAGGTCAGGTCGATCTTCGGGTTGACCTGGATCTGGCCAACTCCCGGCAGCTGGTACTCGATCGGATCTTCGACAGTGATAATGTTCTTTTCGCGACTGTTCAAGCGGGTCAATGCCGCGTACAAAGTGGTGGTTTTGCCGGAGCCGGTGGGGCCGGTTACCAGGAAAATACCGTGATTTTTGTTGATCATCCCCTCGAACTGGTTCAGCAGAGTGCTGCCCAGACCAATTTCCTCTAGGGAAAGAATATTCGAGGTTTTATCGAGCAGGCGTAATACCACCCGTTCACCAAAAGCTGTTGGCAGGGTTGAAACGCGAATATCTATATCGCGTCCGGCTACCCGCACCCGGAACCGGCCATCCTGTGGCAGACGTTTTTCGGCAATGTTCAGTTGAGACATGATCTTGATGCGGGAAACAATTCCTGAGTGGGCTTTCAGCGGCGGACGGAGCACTTCGTAAAGAATACCGTCGATACGATAACGAACGACAAGATCCCGCTCGAACGGCTCAATGTGTATATCGCTGGCGCGCTCTTTGTAACCCTGGGTGATCAGGCTGTTGACAAAACGGATGATTGGCGCCTCGTCCGAGGCATCGATCAGGTCCGCCGGTTCCAGGTCACGGACCAGGTCTCCGGCAGTCTTCTCCTCGATTTCCTCGATCACCTCGCTGGAGTCTCCGGCCTGTTTTTCATAGCCGCGATTGATGGCGCGCAGGATTTCTTCAGGCGTCGCGACGCAGGGTTCAATATCTTCCCCGGTCAGAGTGCTCAGATCGTTTAGCGGACGGGAGTCCATGGGGTCGGCTACTGCAACCTGCAGTCGGCCGTTTTGCCGTGACAGTGGGTAAATGCGGTATTCTTTGGCAAAGCCGATCGGAATCAGGTCGAGCAGATCCTCGACAGCGGATTCTTCGGGAATCGTCTCCAGACAGGACAGTTCGAACTGTGACGCCAGGGCCTTGGCCAGCGTCACGCTGTCCAAGGCCTTCTTTTTGATGAGAATCTGGCCGAGACGGTCGCCGCTCTGTTCCTGCTCTGTCAGGGCCGCGTCGATCCGCTGCTGAGCAACCTCGAAGTCCTGTTGCAGTATTTCACCGATACGCCGCCAGTTATGCATGCTGAGTTGCTTCCCGGGATGAGTGAGAGTCATTCGTTGCCCGAATGGCGTTCCTGTAGCTGAGCTGCCAATTGAATATCGCTTTACGGTTCCCTTGCAGCCGAGGTGCCTGATTGACTCGCATCGGGTGCATCGGCCTGCTCCACTGCCGTTTGATTCTCTGGCAAGGTTGTCTCTCCCGCGCCCAGCTCACCGAAGAAATTCTCCGGCACAGCGTTAATGACTTTGTCGGTGAGGAACCCTTTGGCTGCCGTGCGGTTGCGTCCGGTCACCCGTTCAAGATCCTCGGCGTCCTTGATGATGGTTGGATTAATGAAGATCAGCAGGTTGGTCTTTTCTTCCTGAGTTGAAGTGCGTTTGAACAGCCAGCCGAGGCCGGGAATGTCTCCCAGGATCGGCACCTTGGTCACCGATTCGGTGACATTGGTATCGATCAGGCCGCCGAGCACCACGGTCCTTTTGTTTTCAACCAGAACCGTATTGCGCAGCACCCGCTTGGTGAAAGTCGGACCGACCTCGCTTGCGCTGCCGACACTGGCAACCAGGGCCAGCGTGGCCGGAGCGATATCGGTGATTTCCTGGTAGACATTCAGGCGGACCAGGTCGCCTTCGGTAATCTGTGGCGTAAAACGCAGGATCAGGGCAACATCCTGGCGTTCCACAGAGACGCTCTGGGCCAGTCCGTCGGAGCCGCTATCGGTCAGGCGCCCGGTGATGATCGGCACGTTGGAGCCGACGATGATTTCGGCCTCTTCGTTGTCGGAGGTGAGCAGCCGCGGCGCCGACAGCAGGTTAACATCGCTGTCGGTTTTCGACACATCGATCAGCACCGAAAGCGATGGCACGGTGATCTCGTTGCCATCAGGTCCGGTGATGGTGATCGGGTTAAAAAATCCGCCGGCCAGCAAGCCATCGACTGCCGCGCCAAGCAGGCCGGCTCCATTGGAGATGGCATCAGAAAGACTGGTCTGCTGGTTGGTTCTAGCTATAATCGCACTGTCGTTGCCGACATCTACAGCGCCCTGCAGAGAAACGCCGAGCCGCTGGGTCGCGTCCATGGAGAGTTCCAGAATTAGTACCTCGACATAGACCTGCTTGCGCTTGATATCAAGCTTGGTGATAACGTCCGAGATCGTTCTGTAATCGTCCGGATTGGCATTGATGATCAGTGAGTTGGTTGGCTTATCTGCCGTAATGGTCACTGGCCCGATGGACAGAGGCTTGCCCGTCTCGCCATTTTGGGCTGCCCGGGCTTCAGATTTGATGCCAGTGAGAATCTCGTTGAGGGTCGCAGCCAGGGTGACCGCGTCGGCGTTCTCCAGGTAGAAGAGGTTGATATTGGAACGGGGGCCTACAACCTCCTGGTCAAGCCTGGCGACAATCTTTTTGATAACAGCCATATCATCGTCACCGGCCAGAACGATCAGCACGCGCCCCACAGGATAGGGGATGATCTTGGGGGCCTGCTGATTTCCGGCACCAGCGCCATTCGCCCGCCTGCGATTGGGAGCTGCCGTTGGCTGGGTCATAACCTCGTTGAGAATTTTAGCGAGTTCGTCGGCACTGGAGTTCTCAAGCGGGATGATCTCCATATCTCCATAGGTGTCCGGTTGATCCAACTCGTCAATGATCTTGGCCAGTCGCTCGATATTCGAAGCTGTATCGGTAATAATCAGGCTGTTGCTCGGCGCATAGGCCGCGACATTGGCAGTGCTCGGCATCAGGGGGATCAGAACGGTTGGGCCGATGACCGTTGCATCGATGTGCTTAAGTTGAAAAACACGGGTGATGAACTGCTCGCCCGTCTTGCCGTTCCCATTGATAACGATCGGCAGGTTGGATACCTTGGCGTCCTTCAAGGGAACGATCTTGTTGATCTCTCCAGAGGGGACAACCGTATAGCCCTTGACATTGAGGACAGTGTGAAAAAGCTGATAAGCTTCGTCCAGGGTCATACTGCCCGGAGAGATGATCGTCACCTTGCCTTTCACAGAATCATCGTAGATGAAGTTTTCTCCGGTTAGTTCGCTGATCGTCTGAATCAGGGCCGTCAACTCAACATCTTTGAAATCGAGGGTGATACGTCCTTCTTTGGCTGAGTTGTGTCTGAGCCAGTGCCGAGAGCTGGAGGGGCGTGAGTGATAAGAACAGAAAAGCTGTCCATAGAAGAATTCGCCAAACATTTGTCACTCTCATCAAAAATCTCCTATTCGATTTCATAGACAAAACTCATGGGTTGACTGTTGCGCTCGACGGCAATGCTGATTTGACGTGCTTCACGTAACTGCTGAAAAACTTGCATCGCCTTTTCCGGGCTGTCGAGCTTGATGTTATTGACATCAAGAACAACGTCATTTGTTTGCAACCCCATCTTGGCTAGGATCGAGCGGGGATAAATGCGTCTAACCAAAAAACCATCTGTTTTGCCGTTCACCAGGCGCGGCTGCATCTCGGCCAAGCGCATCTCTGTGGCAAAATTATCACGGACCGATTCGACCATGCTGCTGGAGACAATCCAGCGGTTTTCACCGACCTCCCTGATTGTCCCTTGGCTATCGAGACCTTGATTCGGAGAGACCCTGTCTGCTTGAGAGCGGTTTCTGCCTGCAGATGAGATGGGACCCTGTTCGTGCAGCATGAGAGTCGTCAGGCTTTGATCACGGTTGCGGATCTTAACCTGGCTGCGTTCAACCTGCTCCAAGGTGCCTCCTCCGGGGAGCTCGTCATTTAAATGGTAGATCTGTATGTCTTTATTGTCTGCGAGCAGCGCCAGAGAACGTTCATCGGCAACCACTGTTCCTAGCAGTTTCAAGTCGGTGTGAGCGGCTTTTTTCTCTGCAGAATCAGTTGCAGAAGTGCCTGGCGAGGGGCCCATCACGACAGAAGAGGAGCGGTTTTCGGCGTCGAAGATGTTGTTCTGCAGAATCAGGTTCAGGTCGGCTTCGGAGGTTTGCCGTGACTTGCTAACGGTACTCTTTGCAATTGTGGTTTGAATCTCAACCTCCGGGCGCAGATTGACCTGCAGGACGACATCGACCAGGTGCCCGCAGGCAAGACCAAGAAAGAGGAGCAAGGTCAAACAGATCGGTCTGTAAAAGCTGTGGAGAATATTCACCATCACATGCACCCAGAATAATCATTATAGATCAAAGACTTTAAATACTTTTATAATAAAGAATGATAAAGACCATCATGAGCGAAAGCAAGTTTTTCTAGCTTTTGATTATTTTTCGATCATCTTGCAAACCCTTCATGCAAATCCCAAAAATAGTAGTAACTTATGCAGAGCAGCGCTTTTTAATTCATGTAGGTTAATTCAAAGTGCAATACATCTATGTATATATAGGGTTTGCAGTTGTTTGCAATCATAGCAGGACTTGGCATGTCTTCAATTTAAGGCTCCAGGAGCTCCTGTCATATCAACAATAATAAGTTGACAGTTCTTGGGCCAAAGCTCCCAATCAAAAGATGAGTATTGGGCATGAAAGGGAAATGGTTGTGGCCATGATCTGCGGGGGCAAGAGCCTGTGCCCAGTTGCTATTCAGGCAGCTTTGGTGCCCCGGACTGTTATGTCAATGGCCGCAGTCAAGTGCTACATACTCTGGATGTAAGTTATCGCCAAGGCAGCAATATTAAAATCGCTCCCGATAGTGTGATCTGGGCAACTTGCAGGGCCCCATACCCATTTATTCTCATTAAGAAAACAATTTTAGACTATAGCTAGGTCGTCACAATTGTTCTCTAGTTCTCACTGCGTAATTTGAAGTCCTTTCCCAGAAAATTAAGTATTACCCCGGTCGGCGTAATTTCAACAATCTCCACTTCCCCGCTCACCCAATCACCTTCACGTAGCAGACGGTTGTTAATTCTCACCAGACGGCGTTCAGAAACTGGGGTATAGAAATGCATGCTCATGTCCAGGCGCGGCATCCTCTCACGTAATCCCATGGACAAATCCGTGTAGAGAGGCAGAGTGGAGGATTCTTTCTGTGGTGCGAGTCCTTCAGCTATGATGGTCTCCGATTGCGTCATGATGGCGGAGGGGGCTTTCGACCCTGAAGTGGCCGTCCGGGTAAAGGATCGCGGCACCGGTGCTGTTTCAACAACAGGTGTAGGCTGCAAAACCGGCTCAACGGGCTGGACGATAGCCTGCTCGACAACTCCAATCTCCGATTCCACTATTTTGGGAATATTGTCTGGTTCCGCAATGACAGCAGGCTTGGGCGAGTCGAACCGGTTTTTGGCAGGAGGTGGGCTCTCAACCCGCTCAACGACAGGGAGGTCCCCCTGATTGGGTCCTGACGCGCTAAAATGCCACCAGCCACCGAACATGAGCAGCAGAAAAACTGTGACGAGAAGCCAGTAAGGCCGGTGGCGAGAATTACGCGGGTTAAGCGAAAGCCTTCTGGCTCCTACTTGCTTGGGCGAGGCGGCATTTTGCTGGCGTTGCTGCTCCGATTTCTTGAGGGCTTCAAGGATAAAGGACATCAACTCTCTCCTTGCTTGGATAGGCGAGGGCCGGGGAGTTTGTTTGCGTTGTTGAGCTGGATCAGAGATATCGGGCCGAGCACTCCGTCTGGAACCAGTCCGTGACTGAATTGGAAATGCTTGAAAGCACCGAGGAGTGTTCCCTCGAGCCGCACTTCGCGATCGGTCACCTCATAAAGTTTGAGCTGTTGGAGAGTGTTCGCCAACCAACGGACGGCGTCGCCTCTTTGCCCCGGCTGCAAAAGCTTGCTTTGAAAAGGTGGTTGCTGCCAGAGGATGAGATATTCTCCGAACCAACGGGACGTGATCGCTGAAAGGGCCAGTTCGCGGTGTGTCTTGCCGGAGACGAAATGGGCGCTGTCGTCTTCCAGCCCAGATAAAACGATATGGAAAGGAGAGCCATCATCATCGTAGAGCGTCAGAATTGCGGGGTGATTCATGTTGCGCAACGTCTCGAGGCTGCCCTTGCCCACCAGACAGGCCAGATCATGTTCGTTTGCGTAGCTACAGTAGCCGTGACGATCTACGGGAAGGGAGAGGCCCCACAGCTCTGCGAGGTCAGCAAATGCGCGATCTTTGCTCTGACTGGTGGCGAAATCCATCGGCCAGCTTATGGGAAGCGTGTCACCGGGATTGTTGCTTAAATCTAAAGACGGCTCAGGTGGGCTGTCCATGATATCTGCTGGAGGCTCCTGGGGCGAAGAATTGGTCACGGGCGCGGCTGCAGGAGTGATCGTGGTAGAGACTGAATTGGTTGAGGGGGGGGCAGGCGGGTCGATTGTGTCGGAAGCGGAATTGCTTAAGGGTGCAGAGAGCAGGCCGGTTGTGGTGAGCAGCGAGGGATTTAACAACCAGAACCCGAAGGTAACCAGTCCCAGGACAAGGGCGACCAAGATCATGGCCGGTGCCGATATTTTCTGCTTGGGAGGCTGAAGGTCGCCGAGGACTTCACTGGCAGCCTGGCTGAGAATCCTGCCGTCGACCTTCTGACGGTCAAGGACATAAGCGCCGAGCAGGGCACGGTCACAAATCAGGTTGATCAGGCGCGGTATGCCGCCTGTGAGTCGCCAGAGGCGCTTAAAAAGATGTTCGTCAAAAAGTGGCCGATCACATCCGGCGATCTTCAGGCGGTGACGGACATACGTACCGATATCTTCTTTTTCGAGAGCACCAAGATGCCAGCGAGCGGTGACTCTCTGCGAGAGCTGACGCATCTCTGGCCGGTTCAGAATTTTGAGTAATTCGGGCTGGCCGAGCAAGACAACCTGCAGCAACTTATAACGATTTGTTTCGAGATTGGTCAGCAGGCGCAACTGCTCGAGGACGTCAGTGGAAAGGTTTTGCGCTTCGTCGATAATCAGAACGGTTTTGCGCCCACGGGAATTGGAGACCAGCAGAAATCTGTTAAGGCGGTCTACCAAATTTTTAATGCTGACAGGCTCTGGCCTGGCGATACGGAGTTCGTCACAGATCGTCTCAAGCAGCTCGATGACGCTGAGCTTAGGACTTAGCACATAGGCAACGACGACATTTTCAGGTAGTTTCTCGAGGAGGCTGCGGCATAGGGTTGTTTTGCCGGCCCCGACTTCGCCGGTCAGAAGTACAAACCCTCCGTCACTGCTTATCCCGTACTGCAGGTGCGCCAGGGCGTCACGATGACGCCTGCTCATAAAAAGATAGAGCGGGTCGGGTGCGATTGAAAACGGTTTCTCGTTGAGGCCGAAGTGCTTGGTATACATGGTTAGTTAACCGATTATTTTTGCTGGCGATTCCCGCGAAGTATACATAAAATTACTGGGTCATACCAGAGCAATGGTGACTCTCTGTGATGTCTGGTTTTGACCTATGGCGTCAACCTGCTGCCGTTGCTTGTTTAGTCTGTGCGCTGCCATATGGCGAGCTATGAACAAAAATGAGCGGTGCAGAGCCTTAAGAAATTCTCGATTTCTCAGGAAAACGGGCAGTGTCATTAGGCCTCTGTCGCAGGCTCCGGCTCCGTTTTCTTGCGGGCTGGCCTGCGACGCCTTGGTTTGGGCTTCTCCTCTGCAGCTTGAGCCACAATCTTCTGGTCGGTTGCATTGGCCTGTTCCGCACTACTCTGTTTTACGGCGTCTGAAGCGGCTTTTTTTACAGCCGTCCTCCTGGGCCTGCGGGTAGGCGCTTTTTTCGCCGGCGCCGATGCGTCCACCGTCGATGTCTCCGCTGCGACTTGAACAGGATTGCTGCCTTGCCCTTCAGCCGTCTGCTGTGGCTCTGTACTGGCAGGGTCGGATTGAGACGGGGTTTTTCTTGGCGCACGTCTGGGCCGGTTTCTTTTTGGCTTGTCTTCCTGGACAGGGTTTTTGTCTGTCTGATCGGGAGCCGTTTGCTCCAAGGGATGTTCCGGAGGCGTACCTTGTTCCGTCGAGTCCGTGACCGTTGATTTCGTCTTACTGGGTGTACGGCGGCGTCTTTGCGGTTTTTTAGCCGCAACAGGTGCAGGCTCGGAGACGATGCGCGAACTTCTTCCTCAGCATCTTCCTGGGAGAGCGACGATGCTGCGGTCTCTGTCTGTGTGGCAGTCTGCCCAGCCTGGTTGCTTTGACCTGTATCGACCGACGGGGCCTGCGCTGGTGTGGTCTCTTCAGAGGCGGGTTCTGCTTCCGTCCCTTCCGGAGCTTTGCGGCGTTTTCTGCGACGACGTTTTTTCGCCGGCACGGCGCTGCTGTCCGGCACCTCCTCCTGGTCAGGTTCCACAGCCTGCTTCTCTGTGCTCTCTTCAAGCGTGGAAGACGACACCCCGGCGGCCACGAATCCGGCTGCGGTGCCTTGTCTTTTTCTTTCTTCTGGATTTCGATTTCAACCTGGTCTGCCAGGAAATCCCGGTTGCCGTGAATGTGGATCTGCAGGTGATGATCCCGCTCCATGGTGACCAGCTCTTCCCGCTTGTGATTCAGAAGGTAGGCTGCAACGTCCCTGGGTAGCTGTGCATCGATTCGGCTGACCTGGCCCTTGGCTGCGCTGGCGTGAATTTTCCGCAGCAGTGAAACAGCCTGGGACTCAGGGCTTTTCAGACGACCGGCTCCGTCGCAGTGAGGGCAGGGCAGGTAGGATCCGGTCGCGAGTGTCGCCTTGAGCCGCTGGCGGCTCATCTCCAGAAGACCGAACTGGCTGATGCGGCCGACGCTGACTCTGGCCTTGTCATTTTCCAGGGATTTTTTGACTTCTTTTTCCACTTCACGCATGTGCTTGCGGTCACGCATGTCGATGAAATCGATCACGACCAGGCCACCGAGGTCGCGCAGTCGCAATTGCCTGCCGATCTCCTTGGCAGCTTCCAGATTGGTTTTCGTCGCCGTGGCTTCAACACCCTGCTCCGATGACATCTTGCCGCTGTTGACATCGATCGCAACCAGTGCCTCAGTTGGGTCGATGACAATCGATCCCCCTGAAGGAAGCTGCACCTTGTTGCGGCTAAGCGTTTCGATCTGCTCTTCGATCTGGTAGCGTGAGAAGATCGGCCTACGTTCCTGGTGCAGCTTGACCAGTTTGACATGGTCGGGCATGACCATCTGGAAGAAGTCTTTCGCTTCTTTGAAAACCTGTGGATCATCAATCAGGACCTCATCCATATCGGTCGTGAAATAATCACGGATCGAGCGGATGATCAGGTTTGATTCTTTGTAAAGCAGGGCCGGAGACGTTTTAACTTTTTTGTCGAGCTCCGTGATGCTCTCATAAAGGCGGATCAGGTAACGGTAATCGCGCTCAAGTTCCTCGCGGGTCTGGTTCAGGGCAGCTGTGCGCACGATGTAGCCGACGTTTTCAGTCATGTCGAGAGACGACATCGCCTTTTTCAGCTCTTTTCGCTGCGAGTCGCTTTCGGCCTTGCGTGACACCCCCCGGGTCTGGCTGCCTGGCATAATCACCATGTAACGCCCGGCGAGGGACAGGTAGGTGGTGAGGGCCGCGCCCTTGGTGCCGCGCTCCTCCTTGGTGATCTGGACCAGGATCTCCTGGCCACGCTGCAGCAGATCGGTAATACGCGGCCGACGGCCGTCTTCTGCTGGCTGGTATTCTGGTTTGACGGCGGTGTAATTGATCTCGTCGATCTGCAGGAAACCGAGGCGTTCAGCTCCATAATCAACGAAAGCGGCCTGCAGCCCGGATTCAACCCGGACCACAACCGCTCTATAGATGTTGCCCTTGGTGGGCTCGTACCCGGCAACCTCGATGTCAAGTTCTGTGAGGATGCCGTCTTCGACGATTGCCACCCGGTTTTCCTCGTGGTGGGTGGCATTAACCAGCATTTTTTTGGACATGTAATTCTTCCCGGTTGACGCGTACGACAACCTTGGTCTGTTGGGGGCAAATGCCCTGGCCCGAGATCGTTGGCTCAACCGGAAATGGGAGCTCGCTCAGGGACAGGATGTATGCCGAAACTTTATCTCACGAGGGTTCGAATAACCCTTTAAGATCAAAAAAACGCCTTATAAAAAAGGCACATGCGGGAATTATAGCAAGTTTTTTATTGTTTGGATAGCAAAATGCTGAAATATGTATTCAGCAGGAGATTGGATGGGTTGCCGTCTGCCGCGTGTCCGATGCCGGAGATTCAGAACGCATGACACCCCACTAGGAAGCTCAAATACTGAAATTGACCGGCAGGCCGCAATGAACACACTTGCGGACCGGCAGGAAGGTCGGGCCGTTGGTATGGTACGGTTTGGCGCAGCGAGGACACTTGACGACTGTCGCCATGGCAACGACAACGCAGAGCAGCAAGACCCATAGGCCAAACAACCAGGCCATGACCCTTGATGGCGCCTGCAGCTCAAGCGCAACCAGCATACTCGGTATGTAAATCAGAATAACTCCCCACAGAAACCACCGGCGACTGCGAACCTTCCTCAGCCCTGCAATGATATCAACGGGTTCAATCGTGTTGTTGT
>CAVPPD010000016.1:0-6761 GCA_963707155.1 uncultured delta proteobacterium
ATTGCGACGAATCTCTCTTCCGGCATGAACCGCACTCCCCTTGTTAAATGGTCTTACCAATTTACTACCTTAATGTTATGATCTGTGTCAAGACAGAGATAGAACAATGTCTTATTATTCTTGACAACGTTGGCGTTTGACTTAGTCTTGCATCGAACGACTCAATGGTGACTCACTTGACATCTTGCCCCCCAGTGCTAGGTTCAGGTATGCGTAGAGGTTCCGCGTGAGTCATTGTTGCATCAAAGGACCTCCCCCCCTTCCAACAGAAACAAGCTAAGTACCCGTTATTAAAGCTTTATTGTTTTGGCATGCGATTTGCCAGTAGATGATTCAAGAACGAGACGCAAATCCCATCCAGGAGAGATTTCATGATTGATGTTTATATTGTTGAAGCGAGACGCACACCCTTTGGTTCTTTCGGTGGAGTCTTAAGCGAGATACCGGCGCCGGAACTGGCCAGCCAGGTGATTCGCGGCCTGCTTCAACGTCAACCCATTCCGGCCGAGGCGATTGACGAGGTCATCATCGGTCAGGTCCTTCAGGGCGGGTGCGCCCAGGCCCCGGCGCGCCAGGCGATGCGATTGGCTGGACTGCCGGACAGCGTCCACGCCATGACCATCAACAAGGTCTGTGGCAGTGGACTCAAGTCAATCATGCTTGCCGCCGACAGCATACGTCTGGGCGATGCGGCGATGGTGATTGCCGGTGGCATGGAAAACATGTCCCTTGCTCCCTACGTCGTGGCCAAGGCCCGCTTTGGCTATCGCCTCGGACATGGTCAGATGACCGATCTCCTGATTCACGACGGTCTGCAGGACCCCTACAGCGGTCGCCATATGGGTGAGATTACCGAAAGCTGGATCGAGCGCCACGGCCTGAGCCGCGAGGCTCAGGATGAATACTCCGCCCGCTCCTATCGCCTGGCTCAAGCAGCCGTCACGGCAGGAACCTTTACCGACGAATTAACCCCGGTGATCAAGAGCAGTCGCAAGGGTGAGATCACCATCGACCAGGATGAAGAACCTGGGCGCGGCAGCATCGACAAGTTAGCCAGTTTGAAGCCTGTCTTCAAAAAAGACGGAACGATCACGGCTGGCAACGCCTCGACCATCAACGACGGTGCCGCCTTCGCCCTGGTTTGCTCCAGAACTGCAATCGACCAATACAACCTCAAGCCAATGGCCCGGCTGGTGGCTTCTGCGTCCCACAGCATCGCCCCTGACGATTTTGCCGAAGCGCCGGTTGGAGCGATTAAAAAAGCGGTTGAGCGAGCAGGCCTGACGTTGGCTGACATCGACCTGTTCGAGATCAATGAAGCCTTTGCCGCCGTTCCTCTGCTTGCTATTCGAGAACTCAAGATTGACGCTGACAAAGTCAACGTCAACGGGGGCGCCGTCGCCATTGGCCATCCGATCGGTGCCAGCGGCGCGCGCCTTGCTGTGACCCTGACACGAGAATTGCAGGCCCGCCAGCTGCGCTATGGCGTTGCCAGCCTCTGCATCGGCGGCGGAGAGGCCGTCGCAGCCGTCTTCGAACGCTGTTAACTTCAAGGAGAGCCAATGAAACAGATCTACACTGACGCCACCGATGCCCTGAAGGGGCTGGTGAAAGACAATATGACCATCGCTGCCGGCGGCTTCGGTCTCTGTGGTATTCCCGAAAAACTGATTTTAGCCCTGCGCGACTCTGGTGCCAAGGGTCTCACCGTGGTCAGCAACAATGCCGGAGTGGACGATTTTGGCCTCGGCCTGCTTTTGCAGACCCGTCAGATCCGCAAGATGATCTCCTCCTATGTGGGAGAAAACGCCCTGTTCGAGAAACAGTACCTGGATGGCGAACTTGAGCTGGAACTGACCCCGCAGGGCACCCTGGCTGAGAAGCTGCGATCCGGAGGCGCCGGCATCCCCGGCTTTTTCACCCGCACCGGTTATGGCACCCTCCTGAGTGAAGGTAAGGAGACCCGAGATTTCAATGGGGTTGGTTACATCCTCGAAGAAAGCATCCAGGCCGACCTGGCGATCGTCAAGGCCTGGAGGGCCGACAAAGCGGGCAACCTGGTGATGAACAAAACGGCCAACAATTTCAACGTCGCCTGCGCCAAAGCCGGCCGTATCACGGTGGCCGAGGTCGAAGAGATCGTCGAGGTCGGCGAACTCGACCCACACCAGATCCATGTCCCCGGTGTCTATGTCGACCGTCTGGTGCTCGGTAAAAACTACGAAAAACCGATCGAACAACGAACCGTCTCCGCGGCCGGCATCTCGGCCAAAGGTTTCAATCCGCAACGCGAGTGGATGGCAAAGCGCATTGCCCAGGAATTGTCGGACGGGGCCTACGTCAACCTTGGCATCGGCATGCCGACCCTGGTGGCCAATTATATCCCCGAGGGTATCCAGATCACCCTGCAGTCGGAGAACGGACTGCTCGGAATCGGCCCCTTCCCAACCGAAGACCAGCTTGACCCGGATTTGATCAATGCCGGCAAGCAAACCATTACGGCGCTGCCCGGCGCCAGCTACTTTGACTCCTCGGAGTCCTTCGCCATGATTCGCGGCGGCCACATTGATCTCTCTGTCCTCGGTGGCATGCAGGTCAGCAGGACCGGCAACCTGGCCAACTGGATGATCCCGGGTAAAATGATCAAAGGACCAGGCGGTGCCATGGATCTGGTCTCCGGCGTCAAAAAGGTGGTGGTGATGATGGAGCACTGCGCCAAAGACGGCTCGCCCAAGATCCTCGAGGAGTGCGACCTGCCAATCACCGGCCAGCAGGTCGTCGATTTGCTGGTGACCGATAAGGCGGTCTTCGAGATTGACGCGTTGGAAGGTATGACCTTGATCGAGGTCTCCCCTTTCTCGAACCTCGAGGATGTGCGCATGACGACGGGGTGTGACTTCCGTGTTTCCGAGAAGCTGCAAGCCAACTGATCCATTCACATCTTAAGGAGTATCTGTATGTCACAGAGAGTCGCTGTTGTCACCGGGGCCGCCAGCGGCATCGGCCTGGCCGTTGCCGAAGCGCTGGCCGGGGAAAACTACCGGGTTGTACTGGCTGATGTCAACGCCGCCGCGGGGCAAAGCGCGGCGGATCGCCTCGGTGCATATTTTGTCCAGGCCGACCTCACCGACCGGGCCGACTGCAAAGCCTTGATCGATGCGGCGGTCGCCAAATTCGGCTCGGTCGAGGTTCTGGTCAACAATGCCGGTATCCAGCATGTGAGCCCGGTGGAGGACTTCCCTGAGGACAAGTGGGATTTCATCATCCGTTTGATGCTCACTGCGCCTTTTCTCCTGACCAAATACGCATGGCCTCATATGAAGTCGGCCGGGTGGGGACGCGTCATCAATATCAGTTCTGTTCATGGTTTGCGCGCCAGTGAATTCAAATCAGCCTATATCAGCGCCAAACACGGGCTCATGGGCCTGACCAAAACAACGGCCCTGGAAGGCGGCCCCTACGGCATCACGGTCAATGCCATCTGCCCGGCCTATGTGCGCACGCCCCTGGTTGACAACCAGATTGATGCCCAGGCGGCGACCCACGGCATCCCGAGAGAAGAAGTTGTCGGCAGCATCATGCTCAAGAAGGCTGCCATTAAAAGGATGATCGAACCGAACGAAATCGGAGCTGCGGCACTGTACCTCTGCTCAGATGCCGCGGGCTGTATGACCGGCACCGATTTCACTATCGACTGCGGCTGGACCGCGTGCTGATCGGGAGAATCTGTTGGCCCTGACTTCTGAACTCGACAAAGAACTCCTCGAACTGGTCTTTGACCAGGTCGAAAACGGGATCTACCTGGTTGACGGCAAGGGTGTTACGATCCGCGTCAATCGTACCTTTGAAGAGATGTCCGGCTTTACCAATGCGGAGTTGGCCGGTCGAAGCCTTTATGACCTGGTTGGTCCGGACAACTATTTTACCGGATCAGCCAGCCTGCTGATCCTTGAACGCAAAGTGCCTGTCACTGCGACCTATTCCACCAAAACCGGTCGCAAGCTACTCGTCAAAGGCAAGCCCATTTTTGATGCGAAAGGTGAGATCCGCTACATCATCAACACGATCTGGGATCTGACCGTCGTCCAGTACAGCCAATCGATCGATGCCGATACGGCCCGCGCCCAGGTTCTGAATGAGCAGGACATCGTCACTGTCTCCGGGCGCATGACCAGCACCGTCGACCTGGCTTTGCGGGTTGCCAAAACCGATTCCACGATCCTGCTCTCCGGCGAATCCGGTGTCGGCAAGAGCCTTATGGCGAGGTTGATTCATCAAGCCAGTGACCGAAAAAATAGCCCCCTGCTACAGATCAATTGTGCAGCGATACCGGAAAACCTGATTGAAGCAGAATTGTTCGGCTACGAAGGAGGCGCCTTCACCGGGGCCGATCGCAAGGGCAAGGCGGGCTTGTTCGAAATGGCCGATGGTGGAACCCTGCTGCTCGACGAAATCGGCGAGCTGCCACGTCACCTGCAGTCCAAGTTGCTTGGCGTCATTCAAGATCGGACCTACTTCAGGATCGGTGGCCGAACCCCGCAGAGTGTCGATGTTCGACTCATTGCCGCGACCAACCGCGACCTGGCGGCGTTGGTCGCGTCCGGAGGATTCCGTGAAGACCTCTACTACAGGCTCTACGTGGTGCCGCTCCATCTCCCCCCCCTGCGCGAACGACGCGAAGATATCCCCTTGCTGATCAGATATTTTGCCGATCAATACAACCGTAAATATCAAAGCTACAAACGCTTCAGCGACCAGCTTATACAGCAGATGAGCGTTCTTCCCTGGCGCGGCAATATCAGAGAGTTGGAAAATGTTGTTGAACGGTTGATCGTGACCTCAAAGAGCAACTCTCTCGACAACTTGGACATCCTCCACCAGCCAGGCAGCAAGCCGGGCCACGAAATGCAGGGGTTGTCAGATCTCGTCCAGGCTTACGAAGACGAGATCCTCACTGACGCCTGGCGGCGGCACGGCACAACACGCCGCCTTGGCAAAAGCCCTGGGAATCAGTCAGGCAACCGCTGCGCGCAAGCTCAAAACCCTGAAAGGGCGACTCGGACGGGCAGACTAGACACGTCCCGGACGCCATTCGGGAAGGCTCTAGCGGGAAGCCTGTTCACGGAAGTTCTATTCAATACAACGGCGTTTGTTTTTTTCTTGACCTGTGGGGAAAGATCAGCTACTTTTCAAAACTGGTCATACCAATTATTGGTAATATATTAAGCCCTGCAAATGGTCATGTGGCCACGATCAACCTGTAACCCAAGCAAAGGAGGCTCCACCATGAGGAAGATGAAAATGTTAGTTGGCCTGCTGGTCGTTCTCACCCTGGCATGCGCACCGACGGCCTTTGCCGCCAAGCGCGACAAGTTCGGTGCCGACAAGCGTCATGAAGCAGTCAAAAAAGAACTGCGCACCATCAAGGCTTCAAAAGAAGAGTTCAAGTGGAAGATGGTTATGCCCTGGTCCAAAGGCCTGCTGTTTTACGATGTGGCCCAACACTTTGCTGACTCGGTCGCGCTCGCCTCGGGTGGACGTCTTGAGATCAAACTCTTCTCAGCCGGCGAACTGGTCGGAGCCATGGAAAGTTTCGACGCGGTCAGTAAGGGTCAGGCCGACATCGGTCATGACTGGCCAGGCTACTGGAAAGGCAAGAATGAGGCCTTCGTCGCCTTTGCTTCCGTACCTTTCGGTCTCGACGCCGAGGGCTACAACATCTGGCTGTATGAGCGTGGTGGTCTTGAAATGATGCAGGAGTTGTATGGCCGCTACAACCTGTTCGCTCTTCCCGGTGGCAATGTCGGCCAGGAACTGGGCCTCTTCTCAAACAAAAAAGCTTCGAAAATGTCTGATTTCAAAGGCATGCGCATCAGAACCCCGGGCTGGTACATGGACATCATGACCCAGCTTGGCGCCAGCGTGACCCCGCTTCCGGGCGGCGAGGTCTACCTTGCACTTGAGCGTGGTGTTATTGATGCCGCTGAATTCAGCACCCCGGCCATCAACTACCCGATGGGATTTGATGACATTACCAAGTATGTCATTCAGCCCGGCGTCCATCAGCCCTCTTGTCAAAGCGCCTTTTTTATCAACAAAGACTCTTATGATAAGCTGCCTGCCGACCTGAAATGGATCGTGGACATCGCAGCGAAAGAAACTCAGCTCTGGTCAACAGCCTGGCAGGAAAACCTCAATGCTGAAGCTGTCAAGATGTTCAAAGAGAAGGTTGAATTCGTTCGCATGGACGAGGAGACCATCAATGAGTTTGCCAAGGCTTCTCACACTTACATCGAGGGTCTGAAAGCGAAATTCCCTGACGTGAAAAAAGTCATGGACTCTCAGGACCAGTTCAAGGCCGACTTTGCCGACTGGCGTCAAGAGCGCAGTGGTGTGGCTCCCTGGCCCTACGAGCAGTTTGTTAAAGGTAAGCACCTGCAATAAGAAAAGCTTGGCGGGAGCCCGCAGGCTCCCGCCTCTTTCCGCTCCGAACGATATTGGTAAAACCGTTTCATGAGCAAGAGGTCCCTATGTTTAAGATTGATAGAGCGATCGACACCTTCAACGAAAAGTTTGGCTTTTATGCCTCTTATCTCGTCTTGCCGTTGATTGTCGTAGTTGTCTTTGAGGTCTTTATGCGCTACGCATTCAACGCCCCGACAACCTGGGCCTTCGAGCTGACGGTCTTTCTTTACGGTGTCCACTTTTGTTTTGCCTTGGCTTACGCCCACAAACACAATATCCACGTTTCAATCGATGTT
>CAVPPD010000017.1:0-29197 GCA_963707155.1 uncultured delta proteobacterium
GGAGTTTATTGACGTTTCCAAGCAGGCGGGTGTCGCTGATGATGGTCTCGGTAAAGGTGTCGCCTTTGCAGATGTCAACAACGATGGTTTCGTCGACCTGTATGTTTCAAATAAGGGTGGCAGTAACAAGCTCTACCTGAACAATGGGGACGGCACCTTCAAGGATGTGACGGCGACCGCTGGCGCAGGTATTGATTCTCCCGGGTTCACCATGGGCAGTGTCTTTGGTGACTACGACAATGACGGTGATGTCGACCTCTACCTCGCCACAGGTGGTCAGTATGAGATCGAAGCCAATCGTCTTTTTGCCAATAACGGTGACGGCACCTTCACGGATGTAACCGCTGCTGCCGGCGTAGGCCTCAAGGAGTTCACTTACTCCGCGAGCTTTGCTGATTACGATAACGATGGCGATCTGGATCTCTACTGCGCCAACTATGGTGTCGGTGCCAAGAACGTGCTCTACGCGAATAACGGTGATGGCACTTTCACCGATGTGACCGATGCTGCCGGTGTTGGCGACAAGAGCTGGAGCTGGATGGGTGTCTGGTCCGATATCGATAACGACGGTGATGTTGATCTCTACGTGGTCAATGGCCGCTACCCGGCCGGTGAGCCGAACAAGCTGTTTGTCAACAACGGCAATGGGACTTTTGTAGAGGCTGCCGCCGCGGCGGGTGTGAATGATGCCAACTGGGGGCTGGGAGCCAGTTTCGCCGATATCGACAACGATGGCGACCAGGACCTGTTCGTTTCCAACTATATTGGTGGTAACAATCTCTATCTGAATGATGGCGCTGGCAGCTTCACCAAGGCCACTCACAAGATTGTCAGTGAAGAGGGCTGGGGCAAGGGTCCGACCTTCGGTGATGTTGATAACGATGGTGATGTCGATCTCTACGAAGGTGATTGCAAGCTGGCCAACCAGATGTACATGAATGATGGTCAGGGTAATTTTGTGAATGTTGCCGCCGAGCAGCCACAGTTACAGTGTGCGACAGTTCGTACCAAGGGCACCGCGTTTGCCGATGTTGATAATGATGGCGACCTTGATCTTTACGTGATCAACTGGGGTGCCGAGAACAAGCTCTACAAGAACAATCAGAATGATGGTAACTTCGTAAAAATCGCAGGTCTCGGCTTTGGCACCAAAGTCGCCCTTTATGACGGTGAGCAGCTGGTCGCTACCCGTGAAATCAGGTCGGCCACCGGTTTCTGCGCTCAGGAACCTGCTATTGCTCATTTCGGCGCGAAAGCCGGCAAAAGCTACACCGCAAAGATCTTCGCCCCTGGTGGCAAAATGACAAGCCTTGTTGTTAAGGGTGGTCAGTATATAAACGTTCAATAGAAAGCTTTAAGGTGTAGCTGGGGACATTGCTTTGCAGTGTTCCTTTGGGAATCCAGAACGACAGGGGACGGGCCGCAAGGACTTCAGCCCCATACAGTTCAAACACAGAGGAGGATGTTATGAAGAAGTACATGAAGCCTAGAGTTGTAGGGACCAGCAACGTTCATCCCTGCTAAGGAAAGTGAAAAGAGCCGACGCGAGTCGGCTCTTTTCTTTTCTGCATTGTTGAATACTACGGCAGCACGCGTTGCGCACGCGCCTGACAAAAACCAATATTTAGATTACTATGCAGAGGTTGGGTGGAGTTGTCTCCGTTCAGCCTTTGCTGCTTTTGAAACAGAGGACTGTAGTTGCGACACGGGGTTAGCCTTCTTAATTAAAGCGGTTCTTTCTTTCGAATAGAGGAGTCTGGTGCAATGCGTGAACCTGTTTTGAAATATGATGAACATGGCTTAGGAGTTCCTGTTGTTCTGATCCATGGATTCCCGCTTTGCCGCAAGATGTGGCGGCCGCAATTGCAGCCCCTGGTCGACGTCGGCTGTCGGGTGATCTGCCCGGATTTGCCAGGATTCGGTGAGAGCCCACCTTCTCAAGGCACCATCTCCATGTCGACTTACGCCGACGCGGTGATCGGCCTGCTTGACGAGCTTGGTATTGAAAAGGCGGTGTTCGGCGGTATGTCCATGGGTGGCTACGTGTTGCTGAACCTGGCTGAGCGTTACCCGGCAAGGATGTTGGCCGCCATGTTCCTGGTGACCCGCGCCGCAGCCGATAATGCAGAAGGCAAAAAGAAGCGTTCCATGCTGATCGCCGAGGTTGAAAATGGCAACCGGTTGGTTGTTCCGGAGACCTTTGCCCAGATCCTCTTCGCTAAGGACACGCCGGAGCGCTCTCCGCAGCTGGTCTCTGAGGTGCGAGAGTGGATGGAGGCGACCTCTGCCGCTGGAATTGTCGGTGGCTTGGCGGCGATGCGCGATCGCAACGATTATGTTGATCGGCTTGCCGATTTCAAAATAACGGCCCTTGTCGTCGGTGCCGACCAGGATTTGGCTGTGCCGCTGGAACACTCACGGGTACTGGCCGAAGGTTTGCCAGGGGCGATCCTGAAGGTTATTCCCGGTGCCGGACATATGGCTAACCTGGAGTGTCCGCTGGCTTTTAATGAGGCTTTGGTCGGGTTTTTGAGTCAGTTTGTGTCATCAGAGTTGTTGCAGCAATAATCTTGCGATCCAACGTCAAAGCCGGCGGGTTTCGTTACGTCGGTTTTAACTTCTGATGCAGAAAGAGCCAATCGCTAAAGCCCACTATCGCGTCCTGCGTCGCCGGCAGAAATAACCCACCAAACCACTCGCTGCTCGCCAGCAACCAAAGATTTTGCTATGATCCGCCCATGAAATGGACCCTGCTTCTTCTCTACCTCCTGATCCTTGTTTTTAAGCTCTGGTTGCGTCATCTGAACCTGCAGCATCTGCAGGAGCATGGTCACAAGGTGCCTGCCGGTTTTGATCAGGCTGTTGATCAACAGTTGCTTGCCAGAACCTCGGATTACACGCTGGCGAACAGCAGAGTCGGTCTGATTGAATTCCTCTTCAACAGCCTGTTGTTGCTGCTCTTCATTTTTGGGGGTGTGATCAGCTGGTACGATGGCTGGATTTGTCGCTCTGACCGAGTCCTTCGTTGGCCAGGGCGTCCTCTTCGTGCTTGGTCTGATCCTTGTCCAGGCCGTTCTTGATATTCCATTCAGTCTTTATCGCACGTTTGTCTTGGAAGAACGTTTTCAGTTTAACACATCGACACCTCGGATCTGGTTGACTGATCTGTTGAAATCCCTGGCGATCGGTGGCCTTCTCATGTCTCTTATCACCGCAGGTGCCTTGACGCTTGATCCAGCTGAGTCCAAATAACTGGTGGCTCTGGGTGTGGGGCTTCCTGGCTGTACTCACGTTGCTTCTAATGTACCTGTCTCCGGTGCTCATTGAACCGCTCTTCTTCAAATTTCAACCTTTACAAAATGAAGAGCTGGCTGAGCGGGTCAAGCTGGTCATGGCGCGGGCCGGGTTGCAGGTCGACCGGGTGCAGCAGGTGGATGCTTCTCGCCGCAGCAAACACTCGAACGCCTATTTCACCGGTATTGGCCGTGTCAAACGGATTGTCCTGTTCGACACGTTACTCGCCCAAATGAGCGATGAAGAAATCATTGGGGTTTTGGCCCATGAGGCCGGACATTGGAAACTGGGGCACATCTGGAAACGTCTGTTGACGATGGAGCTGTTTTCTCTGGGCGCGTGCTGGATCGCCTGGATGTTGCTCTCTCGGGGCGATCTTGCTGGCTGGTTTGGTCTCGATGCTCTCGGTATCGTCGGTCAGTTCGTTTTGCTCGGTTTCCTGGCGAGCCTGGTCAGCTTCCCTTTGACCCCAATTTCAAGTGCGCTCTCGAGACGCCACGAGTGGCAAGCCGATCGCTTCGCTCTTGATCTGACCGGAGACTCGTCACCTCTGGCTCAAGCTCTGATCAAGCTGTGCAAGGAGAATCTGAGTAACCTTCACCCGCATCCTCTGTATGCCTGGTTTTACTACTCCCATCCACCTGTTGTTGCCAGAGTTGCGCGGTTGTCCGTCGATGACACATAAATCCAACAGTATGGCCGCGATACTTTTTACCACGGTTCTCGCGCTCTCGGCTCTTTATGTGCCTCAGCCGTTACTGCCGGTCCTGACTGCAGAGTTCGGCGTTGCCAGGGAAACGGCCGCGCTCTTGACGACGATCGCTTTTATCCCTTTGAGCCTGGCTCCGCTTTTTTACGGCGCCCTGCTGGAGACGGTCTCGGCTCGAAGGCTGCTGCGTCTGGCGGTTCTGCTGTTGGCCGTCAGTGAAGCCCTGATGTTCGTCGTTGAACCTTTTGCCGGGCTGATGGCGCTTCGTCTGCTGCAGGGCCTGCTGATTCCTGCGATGCTGACATCCCTGATGACCTACACCTCGCAGGTTACGGCACAGAGTGATCTGCCCCGTGCTATGGGCTGGTATATTGCCGCGACCATCCTTGGCGGTTTTGCCGGCCGGGTCATGTCCGGCTTGATCGCGAGCCTGATGCACTGGCGTTTCAGTTTTCTGTTGCTCGGCGTTGGTCTGCTGGTCGCCTGGTTCTGGCTGGGACGAATCGTTGATGCCGGCTCAGTAAAAATCGCCCGACCGAACCTGCGCGTCGTCAGCAAGGTCCTCTCCGACCCGCTGGTGCGAACGGCCTATGCCATGGTGTTCTGTTTCTTCCTGGTCTTTGCCGCCATGATGAACTATTTACCATTTCGTTTGACGGAATTGAACAGCCACGCTGACGAATTCCGTATCGGCCTTGCCTATTCAGGCTACTTAATGGGGATCGCCGTCTCTTTGAACGCGGTTCGCATCCATCGACGCTTTGGTGGTGCGGAACGGGCCATGGTCGGTGGACTTGTGCTGTTTGTCCTGGCCCTTTTGATCATGATCGTTCCCCATGTTGCCGCCCTGGTCGGTGGCATGTTCCTGCTCTGCGGTGCCTCCTTCCTAACCCATGCGACGGCAACCGGCTATCTGAATCATCATGTTCAGGAGTACAAGGGTGTCGTTAATGGTCTCTACGTTGCTTTCTACTATGGTGGTGGCGCAATTGGCTCCTATCTGCCCGGTTATGTATACCGAGGTTTCGGCTGGGATGGTTTTGTGGCCGTGTTGATCGCTGTTCTGGCCATTGCCTTGCTGTTGGCGCTGCAGTTGTCACGTCTCTCTTCAAGGTCACGTGCCAATCTGCATGAGGCCGACCTGTGATAGCCTAAAGTGTTGTGAGTTTGCCGGTTTGTGTTGACACTTAGGAGGCCCGTGGTTATCTTTACTCTTTGATTTTACAAACGCTATTTAAGAAAGGGAAAATGTATGTACTTCAGAGTTTACTCGATGATGTTTCTGCTGCTGTTGTTGGTTGTCGGTTGTGCTGCCGAAGAGGCCAAAGTGACCCCGGAGGTGACGTTGGACACACCGAAGAGTCGTATCAGCTATACGATCGGTGTCAATATTGGCCAGGATTTTAAAACCCAGAAAATGGATGTTGATGCCGAGGTTCTGCTGATGGGGCTGAAAGACAGTCTGGCGGGCAAGGAGCTGAAACTCACGGACGAAGAGATGGTCGCCGAGATCCAGGCCTTCCAACAGGACATGCAGGCGAAAATGGCAATAGAGATGGAGACAATGGCGGCCAAGAACCTGGCTGCAGGTGAGGCTTTCCTGGCCGAGAACGCCAAGCAGGAAGGTGTTGTCGTGACCGAGAGTGGGTTGCAGTACAAGATTGTTGAGGAGGGTGCGGGTGACTCTCCAGCGGCAGTCGATATGGCGACCGTACATTACCGCGGTACGCTCATCGACGGCACTCAGTTTGACAGCTCATATGATCGCGGACAGCCGGCAACCTTCCCTGTGGGTGGCGTTATCCCTGGCTGGACCGAGGCGTTGCAGCTTATGAAGCCGGGCGCGAAATGGCAGATTGTTATCCCTGCCGGGCTGGCTTATGGTGAGCGTGGTGCTGGACAGGACATTGGTCCAAACTCCACCCTGCTGTTTGATGTGGAGTTGATCAGTGTGGAAAAGGGCGTAAACTGATGAGTGACCAGAAGGGGCGCTCTGTTGCTGCTGGTGACCAGATTCGGGTTAATTATGTCGGTTGCTTTGAGAACGGTTCCGTCTTCGACTCATCAGAGGGGCGCGAGCCTCTGGAGTTCACTGTTGGTGCAGAACAGGTGATTGCCGGGTTTGACCGGGCCGTCATCGG
Source organism: uncultured delta proteobacterium (assembly GCA_963707155.1). Classification (GTDB taxonomy): domain Bacteria; phylum Desulfobacterota; class Desulfuromonadia; order Desulfuromonadales; family BM103; genus M0040. The sequence goes on from CAVPPD010000017.1 coordinate 6,145, forward strand.
TATGAAACCGGGCGATAGCTGCAAAGTTGTTATTGCGCCGGAAGATGGTTATGGTGTTCATGTCCCCGAGATGGTTGCCCAGGTTGAACGGCGTCTCATCCCGGAGAGTGAAAAGCTGGTGCTTGGCAGCATGCTTGAGGTGAGCCTGGAAGATGGTCAGGCTCTGGAAGTCCAGGTGGTTGAACTCTCTGATGACACCGTTGTCCTTGATGGCAATCATCCATTGGCGGGTAAAGATCTGCACTTCGAAATTGAAGTCCTCGAGTTTGTGTAAATGAATGCTTCGATGACCAGGGCCGCCTGTCTCAGGCGGCCTTTTTTCGTTGAGCCGCTCAACAGACAGGAGCAGCTCTGGCCACCGGCTCGTGGCGTTTTCCCCGCTGACGCCGCATGGTGTATTTAAGTTCAAGGAGCGTAAGGGATGCCTAAGAAAGCTATCGTTCTGTCCCACAACCCAACATTGCTGGCGATTCTGAAGAACTCTTTTTTCCAGAGAGAAGGGTTCGATCTTGTCACGGTCGAAGATGCCCAGAGCTGTTTACAAATTGTCGAGGCTGAAGCGCCGACCCTGGTGGCCCTCGATCTTGCCCTGATGGATGAGACGGCCTTGAGCTGTTGCCGTTTGATCAAAAATGACCCTCTGCTTAAACTCACTCCGGTGATGCTTTTGCTCCCGGAACAGGCGCCTGAGTCTTTGGCTGACGTCTGTTGGGAGGCTGGTTGTGATGCTGTTGTCCACCGTCCACTGGCAGAAGAGAGTTTCCTTGATGCCGCCTGTGGCCTGCTTGGAATCTCCCGTCGTCTGAGCAGACGATTCCCTGTGAATTTTCACCTTCAATTCCAAGACAACACCGGGAAAGTCCACGTCGGCAGCTGTGTTAATTTCAACACGGGAGGGATGTTCCTGGCGACTGAAACACTTTTTCCTGTGGATACCCGTCTGCGTGTTGAATTCGTATTACCCGGTTTCCAGGAGGCTTTGTGCTGTTCAGTGCGGGTTGCCTGGGTGAATCACCCCGAATGGAGAAAGAAGAACTCTTTGCCCTGTGGGCTTGGGCTTCAGTTCGTCGACCTTAGCGCGACAGTCAAAACGACCCTGCGAAATGTCCTGGCCACCCTGTCAATAGTCGACTAGTACCCTGTAACTCATAGGATTTCGAGGGATTGCGCAGTGCTTTGACGTGTCAGCAAGGCGCGATTTCTGTTGCCTGGCCGTAGCTAAACGGCTGAAACCGGAACCTAGCTGACGCGGCAAAGAACAAGCAAGATGCGAAAGATGATAGGTTGCAGGGCGCTAACCTTCAATCGTTGAGGACTCGGGGTTGAGTTCGTCGCCACAGTATTTGCAGTAACGTGCATCATAGCTGTGCTTCTCCGCACCGCATGCGGGGCAGGCCTGGGTCGAAACTTCTCCTCTGATCGGCGACACCAACTCTGCGGTCACAATTCCTGTCGGTACGGCGATCACGCCATATCCCATGATCATGATAATGCTGGCGACTAAACGACCAAGTGGAGATTGCGGTGAAATGTCTCCATAACCGACGGTTGTCAAGGTGGTGACGGCCCAGTAGCACGAGATGCCGATGGAGGTGAAACCTCCCTCGTCGCCCTCGATGAGATAAAGCAGTGACCCGAAGATCAGCACCAGGGTTAACACCACGAACAGAAAAATTGATATTTTGCGCAGGCTGGCACGCACTGCCTTGAGCAGAGCTTCAGACTCGTTCAGGTATTGTGCCAGCTTGAGAATCCTGAAAATCCTCAACAGGCGCAGCACCCGGATGGTGATCAGGTACTGAGACCCGGGCAGAAACAGGCTGATGTAAGTCGGCAGGATGGAGATCAGGTCGACGATACCGTAGAAGCTGCGTACGTATTTCAGGGGGTTGCCGAGTGAGATGATCCGCAGTAACGTATTCGAGGCTGAACAGAAGCGTGAAAAACCACTCCAGGATGTAGAGCCCCTCACCATGTTCTGCCCGGATTTCAGCAACGCTGTCACACATCACCGTGACAACGCTCAGCATAATGGCAATGATCAAAAAGAGGTCAAAGGTCTTGCCGGCGGGGGTGTCAGCCTCGAAAATGATTTCATGCAGGCGGAGGCGCCAGGACGCAGGCCTGCGGGTGCCCTTTTTACGCTGGCTTCTGGAATTGTTCGGACCGGAGATGTGCGCTCACGTGGGCAGCCTCTTGTGATGGTTTATGACACGTGCTGGGTATTCTGCCAGTTGCCAGCTGAACGGTCAACCTCTGGCTGATTCTACAGTTATGGGGACACAAATGCTATTGTGTCCCCATCATTCCATCTCTCTCGTTGTTTGTGGACGCGTGTCAGCTTTTGGCGGACCAGAGTCCATGAAGGTTACAGTACTCGCGAGCTGCGACCTGCTTGCCGATCACCGGGAAGGTGGCCTCTGGAGCTTCACCTGGTTGCAGGTTCTGACGGTAAACCTTGCCATCGGCGATCAACTCAATCCACTCGATGGAGTGTTCTTCCAGCATGGGGTGAGCAATGCTGCCGACCTTGACCGTAATGCTGTCACTCTTGATTTCGATGACCGGGACGTGTTTTTCCTGGGCGGCGTCAGTCGTGTTCTCGGTGAGCTTGACCATTTTTTGATTACAGCAGGTCAGAGCCCCCGGGCCGCCATGGACGAGCTCAACGATGTTGCCGCACAATTCACACTTGTAAACTTCATTCACTTGGGGCATCTCTTTTCTCCTTGGTGTCAGTAGTTGGTCGGGGTTATTTCGAAGTGGGCCTGTGCATGGTTGCAGGCCGGGCAGACGTCAGGCGCCGAGGTGCCCTCGTGCTGGTATCCACAGTTGCGACAAGTCCATTTTTGGGGCTGCTCACGATCAAAAACATGGTTGCTTTGCACACGACCCAGTAGCTTCAGATAGCGTTCCTCGTGATATCTTTCGGCAACAGCAATGGACATGAAAACATCCGCGACCTCGGGAAATCCTTCCTGACGCGCGGTTGCCGCAAAATCCGGATACATGGTGGTGTGTTCGTAGTTTTCACCTCCCGCCGCCTCCTTCAAATTGTCGGCGGTTGTGCCGACAACTCCGGCCGGGAAGGCTGCAGTGATCTCCAGCTTCTCCTCCTTCAAGCATTTTGTAGAGGCGCTTGGCGTGCTCGCGTTCCTGGTTGGCGGTCTCTTCAAAAATCGCCGAAATCTGTACAAAGCCTTCCTTTTTGGCCTGTGCGGAGAAATAGGTGTAGCGGTTACGTGCCTGACTTTCACCGCAGAATGCAGTCAGAATATTCTTTTCCGTTTGAGTGTCTTTTAAAGACATGGTGACCTCCTGGAGATTGTCTCTGCTACCCGTCTGTTGATTATAATAGTAAGTTCATTGTCAGCTGAGTCGCGATTATAGCATAAAGTCAGTGACCTGCAATTTATGACTGAATAAGTCTTTTAGTCAAGTGTTTTTGCATAGATAGATTGGCTTGCCAAGGGGCTTTCTGTCTGAATGAGTGTAAAAGAAAAAAGCCTTCCGTGAGGAAGGCTTTTTAGTCGTTTGGCGCGAAGCCTATTTTTTGTGGCAGTCGTTACACTTGGTGGGGCCACCGTCTTTTTTGTGACAGTCCTTACAGGCGCTGCCATGAGCAGCATCTTTGTCGATGGCAATTTTAGCCGGAGTGCCCTCATGGCAGGCCTTACAGTCGATTTTTTCTCCATGGGCTTTGTGATTGAAGGTGACGTTGCCTTTTTTGCTCTCATAGGTCACGGTGTCGGCAGCGTAGGCCAGGGCGAAGGTGAAGGCAACCAGCATCACAGCAATAACAAGTTTTTTCATGATTCTCTCCTTTGATAGTAGGTTGATAAAACAAAAATAAGCAGAAGCTAATTTATGTAATTTAATGATCCAGGTCAAGTATTTTTCTCTCAAGGTCATTGTGAAGCCACTGTTAATTGTTTGCGAAGATGTTATAATCCGAGAGGGTTTAGAAACAGTGAAAGAAGTTAAATTTTCCATGTAGGGAGTTGGGCGATGCTGCGTTGTGTTGTGATTGGGTTTTTAATGTTTCTTATATGCGGATGCGCCTCTCGTTGGGAGCATGCAACCAAGCTCTCGTCAGAGTTTTACGCTGATGACAGAAGCTGTCAGGCTGCGACGGGCGGTGCCACCAAAGCGATTGATCCGGGAGAGGAACGGCTGAGCTACGAAAGTTGCATGTGGCAGAAGGGCTGGCATAAGAAACAGAGTATCTGGTTCTTTGACCCTGGTCCAAAATAATAACAATCAATACGATGCTTCACCGAGCCAGTCATTATGACTGGCTTTTTTTGTTCAGACCCGTCTGGATTGGTGTTTGTTTAACTTTAGAGGGTGCAAGGGCAGGAGAACCCGCTCAGCGAGAGATGGAGTCGAGCCGGTAATGATCACGCATAAAGCGCAGGAGTTGATTGACCCCTCGCAACGCCTCGCGCAATTGCTTTTGAGACTTTTCGTCCAGACGCTGTGGGTCAATGGCGTTGCTTGGCTTCTTGCCCGCAGCCAGGTCGCTCAGTTGTCTCTGCAGTCGGAAATTGACGAGCTGACTGAAGGATTCGCTGTATATTTCTGCGTTTTTCGCTGAGAGAACACCCAATTGAGAGAGCTTCTCCAGCTTGTCCCAGGTTGTTCCCTTGTCGACATTGTGCTCCAGTGCAAGCAGGCTGGCTCCTTCTGTTATTGCAAAAATACCGGATTTTTTCAGATCCACCTTGCCACGGTTTTTCCCCCGGCGCTCAACCTTGATGCGACCGAACATCCCCAGAGGGGCAGGAAACCTGACGATATTTTTTGCGACGTAGGGGAAAAAGATCATATGTCTCTGGGTGGTGTCATGAATGAACTCGTGCAAGCTGGTCTCCAGGCGATTGTCGCCGTGAATGGTGCGAAAATCCTGAAACATGCCGAAGTTCACCATGTGCTCGCCGGTCGGAACAGAAATCCATTTTTCGAGGAGTTGCTGCCATTCGGTGATGCTGTGACGCCACTGGGGGTTGCTCGCCATCGTGTTGCCCGGGCAGCGCGGGATACCGACATACTCGAGGGCCTCCACCAGGCGGTCGGCGAAACGCGCACACCCATTTAACTCCAAAGCAGTGATGTCGTCCGCATAGATCATGGCGCTGTCCTGGTCGGTGCGCAGGGTCTGCTCACCGCGTCCTTCACTGCCGAGCGCAAGGTAGGCAGCCTTGGCAGGGAGAGCGATGCCTTCCAGTCGGTCCATGAGGGTGATGATGCGTTGAGTGAACCCATCGTTGAAGTGGGCGATCAGGTGGACCAGGCTTCTGGTGTCGGCTCCCGCAGCCCATGGCACTTCTCACCATGTCGAGAATGCGACCGTTGATCTCTTTGAGTTCCTCAATGGATTCGGCCGCCTCCATCTCCTGGGTCAGGTAGAGCGGGCTGCGGGTCTGCTGGCTGAGCAGGTCGATGGCGTTGATCACGCCAATCAGTTTTTGCTCTTCATTGACAACCGCCAGGTGATGAATGTTGTTTTTGGCCATTTTGAAGATGGCTTCAAAAACATAGGCCTGATGGCGAACCGTCATCACTCCCGACGTGCATGATGTCGCGCGACCGTGTAGCCGGCCAGATTCTCACCTGCAGTGGCAATCAGGTCACGTAAGTCACGCACCGAAAGGATGCCGATCGGGGTCTCCTCTTCAACAACGACGAGTCCGGCGATGTTGTGTTCGCGCATCAGGCGGGCAGCTTCAATGACGCTGATATCGGCGGGCAGGTGATCGCCGGAGTGCGGCAGACGCTGTCAATGTGCAAGAAAGAAAAAACTCTCTTCGTTGAAAAGTTGCTGTTTGGCATGGATCTCCAGAAATAAAACAGGTGGTAATTGCGCTATTGTCTACGCTTTTGACCTTTGATGCAACCGTTCGTTGTCTGCGCTGAAAGTCGAGTGAAAAACGCGGTAATGACAAGCAAAACAGTACGTTCACTACCAAACTTGTGTTTTGCTGCTATACTTGTGACAGCGCAAAATAGGAGCCCGTAAAAGTGCTGAATATTGCGTGGGTTTGAAAGGCGTTAATTGACAAAAACGAAACAACGTTATATTTTTTTATTGACTCAGATTGTGGGACTCAAGCTATCTTCTCGTTCAACCTCTTTATCTTTGGGGTTTTTGGCTGTTGCGGAAAAAGAACAATGGTTAAAATCTAGATTATTTGATCTTTTAAAAAGGTTTTGATTGTACAGGTCTTATGCGGTCAGTTTGAAAGCCTAATATCAAACGTGGTAACTAGATAATTAAAACTTTGTCTCTTAATCAGTGACTCAGGCAGGCTGTTGAGGAGGCCACAAACGGCATCGGAGTTATCCCCATTATCTTCCGGGCAAGGTTAAGGAGGTGGTTAGGGAGCTTCACGTTCTGGCAATAGATTCATAGTTTTTTTATACTAACCTGAAGGAGGTTATTATGGACAAGATCTGGAGAAGCATATTGGAAAGCAGTACTGACGTTGATCGCACAGGTTCTGGCGGTCTGGTTCTTCGTCTCGTTTGGCTGTGGCATCCTGTTCGCGGATGCGCTCAACAGCATGAGCATCGGTGGTTATCCGCTGGGCTTCTGGTTCGCACAGCAGGGCTCGATGTATATCTTTGTCATTCTCGATCTTCGTCTATGCGAAGCTCATGGGTAATCTTGACGAAAAATTTGACGTTCACGAAGAATAAAGGAGCTAATTGATGACTCTTCAAACTATGACCTATCTCGTTGTCGGCGCTACCTTTGCTCTTTACATCGGTATCGCCATTTGGGCCCGTGCGGGCAGCACCAGTGAATTCTATGTTGCCGGTGGTGGCGTTCCTCCTGTTCTGAACGGTATGGCGACTGGCGCTGACTGGATGTCTGCGGCATCCTTTATCTCGATGGCCGGCCTGATCTCCAACATGGGTTACGGCGGCGGTCTCTTCCTTATGGGCTGGACCGGTGGTTACGTTCTCCTGGCGATGCTGCTGGCACCTTACCTGCGTAAGTTCGGTAAGTTTACCGTGCCCCAGTTCATCGGTGACCGTTTCTACTCCCAGGCTGCAAGCTGCGTGGCGGTTATCTGTCTGCTGGCTGCTTCGCTGACCTACATCATCGGCCAGATGACAGGTGTCGGTGTTGCTTTCTCCCGTTTCCTCGGCGTCTCCAACTCACACTGGTGTTTTCATCGGTATGGGTATCGTCTTCATGTACGCGGTTTTCGGCGGCATGAAAGGCATCACCTACACCCAGGTCGCTCAGTACTGCGTTCTGATCCTGGCCTACACGATTCCGGCCATCTTTATCTCCATGACCCTGACCGGCAATCCTTTGCCGCAGCTTGGTCTCGGTGGTGATTTTGTTGGTACCGACATGACTCTGCTGGGCAAGCTTGACCAGGTTGTTACGGACCTCGGTTTCCCACAGTACACCACGATGACTCGTATCAGCACGCTGAACATGTTCGTCTACACCATGTCGCTGATGATCGGTACTGCTGGTCTGCCGCACGTTATCATGCGTTTCTTCACGGTTCCCAAGGTTAAGGACGCCCGCTCCTCAGCCGGTTGGGCACTGGTCTTCATCGCCATCCTTTACACCACCGCTCCTGCCGTTGCTGCCATGGCTCGCCTGAACCTGCATGCTTCGGTTAACAAGGCTGTCAAACAGGACTATCCAACCGAGGAAGCGCGTCCCGCGGCGATGTTCGCGAAGAAAACAGCATCCGTTACGATGAGCGTCCCGGCTGGATGAAGCGTTGGGAGACCACCGGTCTGCTCAAGTTCGAAGACAAGAACGGCGACGGCCGTATCCAGTACTACAATGACAAGAATGCTCCTGCTGGCGCAGTGGCTGCCGGCTGGCAGGGTAGTGAGCTGACAGTTAACGCGGACATCATGGTTCTCGCCAACCCGGAAATCGCAAGACTGCCCAACTGGGTTATCGCTCTGGTTGCTGCCGGTGGTCTGGCTGCTGCTCTTTCGACGGCTGCCGGTCTGCTGCTGGCGATCTCTTCGGCGATCTCTCACGACCTTTTCAAGAACATCTTCATGCCTGACCTGAGTGAGAAGGGCGAGCTGATGACCGGTAAGATCGCCATGGCCTGCTCCATCGTGGTCGCCGGTTATCTCGGTCTCAATCCTCCGGACTTCGCGGCCGGTACCGTGGCCATCGCTTTCGGTCTCGCCGCCAGCTCGATCTTCCCGGCCCTGATGATGGGTATCTTCAACAAGAAGATGAACAAGGAAGGCGCGATGGCAGGTATGCTCGCCGGTCTTTGCGTCACCATGTTCTACGTTTTCGCTCACACCGGTATCTTCTATGTCAAGGGAACCGAGTACTTTGCCATGTTCGGTGGTAAAAACTTCTTCCTCGGTATTGAGCCGAACGCCTTCGGCGCGATCGGTGCGCTGGTTAACTTCGCGGTTGCCTACGTGGTCAGCAAGATCACTCCGGAATGCCCCGAGCATATCCAGCACATGGTTGAAAACGTACGTACACCTCGCGGTGCCAAGGCTGTTGATGGTACTCACGCTCACTAAGTTACAGTGCAAATCTGATTTGGCTTTTGCCTGATCATCTTGACCCCGCCAGCCAGCCTGGCGGGGTTTTTTTACAAGAATTTGATTGCCTGGTCCAGCCTCCTCAGGTACAAGAGAGTACAAATATCTGAAGGTTTTGCCCAGGCAGGACCACGGGAGTATTGAATGGTTTTTGATATAAGTATCGCGATTACATGGATGTTGTTTCTGGCGCTTTTCCCCATGGCTTTTATCTGGCTGCGGCGGGCCTGGCGGATTTTTATCAAGCATGATTATTCAGAAGTCGCGTTGAAACGCGGAGAGGCTCCGCCGAACCCCAAGAAATGGGCTCCTGCCACCGGGATTGTCAACCTGCTCGCTGGTGGTACCGCCCTGGTCACAATTGTCTGTGTTCTGTTCGCACTCTTCCCATACAGCACCTGGAGTTCTATTGCCGGAGTGACGCTCTGGATGAAAATCTTTGCTGATTTTATTGTCAGCCGTCAGGCTCATCCCTTTGAACTGGGCAGAAAGAAGGAGAAGGAGTAACCATGACTTACCAGATGATTCATTCCTGTATCCGGGTGATGGACCTTGAGAAGTCGGAGAAATTCTACCAGGAGGCTCTCGGTTTTGAAATCTCACGGCGCAAGGATTTTCCTGAACATAAATTCACCCTTAGCTACATGCGTTCTCCGGGGAGTGATTTCGAACTCGAGTTGACCTGGAATCAAGGATCAGGAAGAGCCGTATGACCTAGGCAATGGCTACTCACATCTGGCTGTCGGCGTCACAGATCTCGAAGCTTCACATAAAAGGCATGAAGAGATGGGGCTTGCACCGAAGCCGCTCAAGGGATTGCCTGGTCAGGGTGCACGATTCTACTTCCTCGCGGATCCGGATGGATACCTGGTCGAAGTCGTGAAGGTTCCCTGAAGCTCTCTATCATGATGATAAAAAAGGCGGTCTTGTCGATTGACAAGACCGCCTTTTGAGTGGAGCCGTTGAACGGAATCGAACCGACGACCTGCTCATTACGAGTGAGCTGCTCTACCAACTGAGCTACAACGGCAAACTCTGATAAGATTCAAATATTTAGCACAAACGTCATCCTCTTTCAATCAATTTTACGCCACAACTTTCAACAGGGCTCGTAAGCAGCGACAGGTTCAATGGTCAATCAAGACCCTCCTCCAGATCCTCCCAGAGATCCTCAATATCTTCCAGTCCGACAGAGATGCGTAGCAACTTTTTGGAGATCCCTTGCTGGATCTTGTCTTCTGCAGGAATGGCGGCGTGTGACATCGACCAGCAGTGGGTGAGGATGGTTTCAACCCCGCCGAGGCTTGGGGCAATAATCGGCAGTTTGACGTTTTCGAGAAGTTTTTTGACCTGTGACTTCTTCTTTAAGTTCAAAAGAAAGGACAGCTCCAGCGCCGGAGGCCTGGGAAAAATGCAACTCCCGGTCGGGAAAGTCTGCGAGGCCCGGAAACCAGACGCGTGCATACGGCCGGATGGGCCATGAGACGCTCTGCAAGTTCCTGTGCGCTTTTTTGAGCCGCTTCAAGGCGCACTTTGAGGGTCTTGATGCCCCGGGAGAGCAGGAACGATTCAAAGGGCGAGAGGACCGCGCCAAAAGCGTTCTGGAAATATTTCAGCCGCTTGGCCAATCCGGGATCAGCCGTTGTCACCAGTCCGGCCAGGATGTCGCTGTGGCCGCCGAGAAATTTGGTCGCACTGTGAATGGTGATATCAATGCCGAGATCCAGGGGGCGCTGCATCAGCGGTGTCATAAAGGTGTTGTCGAGCATGGTGATCAGCTTGTGCTCTCTGGCGATCTCCACCATCGCTCGCAGAGTCCGTGATCTGGAAAAGCGGATTGGACGGTGTCTCGAGAAAGAGCGCCCGGGTCTGCGGCGTTATGGCGGCTTTTACAGCGTCTGATGTCGGTGGTGTCAACCAGGGTGATGGTGACTCCCTGTTGCGGCAGAACTCCGGTGATGAAGCGCCAGGAGCCGCCATAAAGCCCAGCTGAAGCGATCAGATGGTCACCGCTGTGAAGCAGTGAGAGGGCGCTGCCAATGGCGGCCATGCCTGAAGCGTATGCAAAACCGCGAACACCGCCCTCTAAGAGAGCGATGGCCTCCTCAACCTGGTCACGGCTTGGGTTGCCGCTGCGGGCATAATCATATTCTCCGGAGACTCCGCCTTCGTGGTGATAGGTTGATGCCTGGTAAATCGGCACCGTCGACGCACCGGTTGCCGGGTCACGATCTTTGCCCTGATGGACGAGTAAGGTTGCTGGTCGATAATTGACGGATGACATGTTTATGCTCCCAGGGCCTGTTCAAGATCGGCGATGATGTCTTCGACTGACTCTGTGCCGACGGAAAGGCGCAGCAGGCTCTCGCAGATGCCGAGGCGCTTCCGTTCAGCTTCCGGAATATCGCCATGGGTTTGCACGGCAGGCAGCGTCATGAGTGATTCTACTCCACCAAGGCTCTCGGCAAAGGAGATCAGTTGCAGACGCTTGAGAACTTTTCTGGCCAGTTCATCGCTTTCCACCCGAAAAGAGAGCATGCCGCCAAAACCACTGGCCTGTTTGCAGGAGAGTTCGTGGCCGGGGTGCCGTTCCAGACCGGGGTAATAGATGTCTGTGACTTTGGGGTGCTGCTCCAGCCAGCGTGCGACAAGCAAGGCGTTCTTGCAGTGACGCTCGATGCGCAGCGTCAGTGTCTTGAGACTGCGCAGCAGCAACCAGCAATCGAACGGTGGCAGAATGGCGCCGGTTGAATTCTGCAGGAAGTAGAGTCGTTCACCAAGCTCTTGCTCGCGAGCCACGAGAACGCCCGGCGCAGAGATCGTTGTGACCGCCGAGATACTTGGTGGCGCTGTAGATGACGACATCGGCGCCGAACTCAAAGGGGCGCTGCAATATCGGGCTCAGAAAGGTGTTATCGACAGCGAAGATCAGCTTGTGCTCGCGACAGAGTTGACCCAGGGCGGCAAGGTCGGAGATGCCGAGCAGCGGGTTGCCAGGTGTCTCGACCAGCAGGGCTTTGGTCTGGTCGGTCACAGCCTCTGCGACGGCGTTGGTGTTTGTCGTGTCGACGTAGGTGACTGTAAGTCCAAAATTGGCAAAGATCTGGTCGAGGACACGATAAGTGCCGCCGTAGAGATCTTCGCTGACGACCAGGTGGTCGCCTTGCGAAAAGTGCAGGAAAAAGGTCGTCAAGGCCGCCATCCCTGATGAGAAAGCCAGACCGCGGGCGCCTCCTTCGAGCTCTGCGAGTCCCTTTTCCAGAATCTCTCTGGTCGGGTTGACTGAACGAGTGTAGTCATAGCCGGTTGATTCGACCGACTCCCGGGTGACGATAGGTGGCACTCGGATGGATCGGCAGGCTGATTGCTCCGGTTCGCTCATCGACGCCGACGCCAAGTTGGACCAGGCGGGTTTCTTGGGAGTGTTTTTGTACGGGTTTCATCTTTCCTCCTCGAGTTGGTGAGAAAGGAACAAAAAAGCCCCTTCTCGGATTCTTGAGAAGGGGCCTGGAGAGACAATAATGGCAGTCCTCTGAGCTCCGTCCCCATCTTCCCCCGGAAAACCGGGGCAGGAATTAGCACCTGTCATTCGCCTCCGCATAAAGCTTTGGCGAATCGGTTGCTGTGGCTTCGCAGGGCCTGTCCCTCCACCACTCTTGATAAAGACGCTGCTGTTAAGCAACTATTTGACTACAGAGATAAAGAATTCAAACTGAAATGTCAACCAGAAAAGTAATGATTAGCATCCTGTCGCCTTCTCCTTTCTGCAGGGAAATCTCAGACAATTCCTTCATAAAGAACGCTGGTGAGGTAGCGCTCTCCAGAGTCCGGCAAAATTGTGACGATTGTTTTACCCTTGAACTCAGGCAGTGCTGCCAGTCTTGCAGCGACTGCTACCGCCGCACCACAGGAAATACCGGCCAGAATTCCTTCTTCTTTGGCCAGTCGCCTGGCGTATTCAATGGCTTCATCATTACTGACCTGTTCAACGCGGTCAACCAGCCCGAGATCGAGGTTGTCAGGGATAAAACCGGCGCCTATCCCCTGGATCTTGTGAGGGCCCGGCTGAAGGGCTTCTCCGGCAAGCTTCTGACGTGATCACCGGACTGTCTTGCGGCTCCACGGCGACCGAAATGATCTGTTTGCCGCGTACTTCTTTGAAATAGCGGGAAATCCCTGTAATCGTGCCGCCGGTGCCGACTCCGGAAACAAGAACATCGACGTTGCCGTCCGTATCGTCCCAGATCTCCGGTCCGGTTGTCTTGAGATGAATGGCCGGATTCGCCGGGTTTTTGAACTGGTGCGGTAAAAAATAGCGATCCGGATCACTGGCGGCAATGGCTTCCGCTTCTGCGATCGCACCTCCCATCCCTTTTGCACCTGGTGTCAGAATCAAATTCGCACCCAAAGCTTTAAGGACCTTGCGGCGCTCCAGGCTCATGGTCTCAGGCATGGTCAGGGTAATGGGAATCCCACGCGCCGCGGCGACAAAAGCGAGCGCGATACCCGTGTTGCCGCTGGTTGGCTCGATGATCTCCTTCCCGGGGCCAAGTAACCCCTTCTCTTCGGCATCCCAGATCATCGAGGCCCCGATGCGGCACTTGACGGAGTAGGCTGGATTACGTCCTTCTATTTTGCCGAGGATCGTTGCACCGTTTTGGGTGCCGATACGATTCAAGCGTACCAGTGGTGTCCGTCCGATTGAGAGTGAATTGTCTGTGTACACTTGACTCATGACAAGCTCCTTCTTTAAGTAAAAGTAACGTAGCTAGGTGTGTTATCGAGAAGCTAACAAAACATACCAGCTTAGTCAAGTATAAAAGTGGCAAGGCTGGTAATGTATCAAGCCCTGTGCTTGTATGTCACATCAGGCCTGCATACATGAGATTGAGTCACGCAGGTTAAATCAAAAAAAAGACCTTTCCCCGGTTGCCGGTAAAGGCCTTGCTATGACTTGATTGGAATCTTGGACGCTTCGTGGCGTGTGTGACACTTGGCGCAAAGGAAGGTGTCTACGTCCTGAGTAAGGAGTTCTATAGCCGTGCTAAATAAATGTACTTGCGGGAACAGTCGAAAGAAGAGATGAACTCAAAATGGTCGTACCACGAAGGGAATCTCTGGTACAGGGTGCTAGCCACCCAGGTAAGCTTTTTTGACTTCAGGGTTACCGAGCAATTCTGCGCTGGTCCCTTCGGCTGCAAGCTTGCCGGTATCCAGAACATAGCCGCGATGGGCCAGGTGCAGGGCCAGGTTGGCGTTCTGCTCGATCAGCAGGATGGTCATCCCCTCTTCATTCAGCCTTTTGAGGGTGCGAAAGAGGTCGTACTTGAGTCGGGGAGCCAACCCCATGGAGGGTTCATCAAGCAGGAGAAAGCTGCAACCGGTCATCAGAGCGCGGCCGACTGCGAGCATCTGCTGCTCTCCGCCCGAGAGGGATTCGCTGCGTTGCTTGCGGCGCTCGTGCAGGCGTGGGAAGAGATCGAAGACTCTCTGGTATTCCTGTTTGAGATCAGCCCCTTATCGCGGGAATAGGTGGCCAGCTCCAGGTTCTCCATGACCGTCAGGTTGCCGAAGATGCGGCGACCTTCAGGAACCAGGGCCATCTTGAGATCTTTGACGATGTCGCTGGGTCTGGTTTTCAGGATGGATTCGCCACGGAACTTGATGTCACCGGCGATCACCCGTGGTGCCTCCGGGGGAGTCAGGCGGCAGATGCTGTGCAGACTGGTGGTCTTGCCGGCACCGTTGGCACCGATCAAGGTGACGATCTCACCCTCGTTGACATGGAAGCTGATTCCATGCAGTGGCTGGATGTTACCGTATTTCACCTCAAGATTTTCAACAGAGAGCAGCATCAGATCATTTCGTCTCCGAGGTAAGCGGTGATGACGGCCGGATGGTTGCGAATCTCCTCAGGAACTCCCTCGGCGATGGTTTCGCCAAAGTCGATGACCTTGATGTGCGTGCAGAGCTCCATCATGACGTCCATATGATGCTCGATCATCCAGATGGTGACGTCAAAGTGTTCATGAATCCAGCGGACCAGGCGAATCAGCTCTTTGATGTCTGATGAATTCAGACCGGCAGCCGGCTCATCGAGCAGCAGCAGGCTCGGCTTGCTGGAGAGGGCACGGGCGATCTCGAGTTTGCGCTGGGTTCCGTAGGGGAGGTTCTTGGGGAACTCGTCTGCGAAATCCTGCAGGTCAAAGACTTCCAGCAGTTCACGAGCGTCCTCTTCGATCTGACGCTCGCGCTCCTGGTATCGACCGCTGCGAGCGATGGCATGAAAGAAGCCGTACTCCAGTTTACCATGCTGGGCAACGCGGATATTGTCGAGCACCGACATATCATTCCAAAGCCGGATGTTCTGAAAAGTGCGGGCCACACCCAGGCCGGTCACCTGGTGCGGTTTCATGCCCGGCCGTGTTGACACCGTTGATCAGGATCTCGCCGCTGGTCGGTTGGTAGAAGCCGCTGGTCAGGTTGAAGACCGTGGTCTTGCCGGCTCCGTTGGGGCCGATCAGGCCGATCAGTTCCCCCGGCTGCAGGCTGACGTTGAAATCGGAAACAGCTCTTAACCCACCGAATTGCTGGGTCAGGTTTCTGATTTCGAGAACCGGTGCTGATTCAGTTTTTATATTGCTTCTGTCATATTCTGATTTGCCACAAAGGCGCCAAAACTCCGGTCAATTCAAAGAATGCCTGTTGTAAATCGTGAAACATCCACCTGATAATAATGACCTTACTTGAACTTGTAAAAACGTTTCAGCCACGGAAAAATATCGGACAGTTCCCGGTTGCCCATGATGCCCTCGGGACGGAACTGCATAACGATGATCAGCAGCAGCGGAATAACGACCCACTTGATAATCTGCAGCGGACGCAGAGCTTCGAGCAGGACGGTAAAAAGGATTGCCGAGAGGACCGCGCCGCTCAACGAAGCCATGCCGCCCAGGTAGACCATGACCAGCACCTCGGTCGATTTCAGGATGTTGAAGGAGCCGGGGTTGACGTAGCCGATGATATAAGCAAAGAGGCCTCCGCCAATCCCGGCCAGACCCGAGGAAACCATGAAGGTCACGGTCTTGATCTTGTTGGTGTTGACACTCATGATCTCTGCCGCCACTTCGTCCTGGCAGATGGCGTTGACCCCTTTGCCGAAGGTCGAGGAGACATAACGGCGAATCGTCCAGACGCAGAAAATGGTAAAGATAAAGACCCAGATCGGCATCCAGGGCAGTTCGACAGTGTCTTCCATCGCTGAAATCACCTGTTTCATGCCCATGAAACCACGTGAACCGCCGATGACACCGATATTCTCAATGGAGCTGATGACGATGTAGTTGGCGGCGATGGTAATGATCGCCAGGTAGTCACCACGGGTCTTGTAGGACGGGATGGCGACCAGCAGTCCGGCCAGGGCGGCGGCAACTACCGCCGACCAGTATGATAAAGGGGAAGGCATAGATGGCCCATTCAGGGTCGAGCAGTGGAGCGCCAAAGACCTTGTCCTTGGTAAAGAGCCAGACGCCGAGTATCGAGGAGACATAGGCGCCGACACACATGAAGCCGGCGTGGCCACAGGAAAATTCTCCCATGTTGCCGTTGACCAGGTTGAGGCTGGAGGAGAGGATGATGTTGACCCCCATGAACATCAGCACCGAGAGAGTGTACAGGCTGAGGAGCTCTTCGTAGGCAACGTAGGTCAGCAAGCCGCCGCAGATGACCAGGATCAATTGTATGGAATAACGTCTCAACATAAAGTCAATTGCTAAATTTTAGTCGTTTTGGCAACTCCAAAGAGTCCCGTCGGACGGAACGCCAGGATGACCAGTAACACGGTGAATGCAATCAGATCCCGGAAAGTCGATGGGAAGAAGGCAACCACCAGAATTTCGACGGCACCGAGCAGGAAGCCGCCGAGAAACGCTCCGCGAATATCGCCAATGCCACCGACCACGGCAGCAATAAAGGCTTTCCAGCCGATCAGCGCTCCCATGTAGGGTTCAAGGATCGGGTAGGACATGGCAAACAGGATGCCTGCCAGACCGGCCATACCAGAACCGAGCACGAAGGTGATGACGATGATGTTGTCCATGGGGATGCCCATCAAGGGCACGGCGAACTTGTCGTAGGAAATGGCCCGCATCGCCATGCCGACTCTGGTTTTTGTGACGATTTTCTGCAGTACAAAAAAGGCCAGAATGGTCGTCGACGATAACGGCGACCTTGAGGTTGGTGAAGATGACCCCGCCGATATTGTAGACATGTTCAGTGATCATCGGCGGGAAGGCTTTACGGCTGGCACCGAGCACGGCCAGGTTGGCGTTCTCAAGAATCAGGCCGCACATCAGGGCGGTGATGACGACATAGAGCCGGTTTGCGCCTTTGCGACGCAGCGGCCGGTAGGCAATCCGTTCCAGAGCGACGCCGACCATCGAGGTCAGGATCATGGTCAGTGGAATCGTCAGCGCCAGGGCTACCCAGCCAGGCAACCCGGCTGCACGTGAGAAAGAAGGTCGCTACAAAGAAGGCGATATAGGCGCCGACCATAAAAATGTCGCCGTGGGCAAAGTTGATCAGGGTCAGTACGCCATAGACCAGAGTGTAGCCAAGGGCGATCAGGGCGTAGAAGCTCCCCCATTGCAGGGCATTAATGACGTTTTGAATAATGGTTACTAACACTTGGTTAAAATCCTGTGAAGCGTTAATTACGCAAATGACAGGCTGGAACCTTGTTCCAGCCTGTCAAGTTGTACCTCAATCCGGTTTTCTGATCAACCGGTGATATTTAGCTTCAAGGGCAGACCGACTTGGTGAATTCAAACGTACCTGTGTCGCTGATCTTGACGACGACAGCGCACTTGATCGGGTCGCCCTGCTCGTCGAACTTCATCGAGCCGGTGATGCCCTCGAAAGCTGGTGATGGCGGCCATGCCTTCACGAACGGCTTTGCGATCTTTTTTCAGTTTTCCGGTCAGCTCGCCAGCATTTTGAATGGCCTGGAGGACGACGCGAGTCGCATCCCAGGTCAGTGCGGCGACATCATCAGGCACTGACGCCGTACTTGGCGGTGAAGCGATCGATGAATTCCTTGGTGGCACCAGTGGCACCAGCGGCTGCGTAGTGAGTGGAGAAGTAGAGGCCTTTGCAGTCGTCGCCACACAGGGTCATCAGTTCCGCAGAGCCCCAGGAGTCTGAGCCCATGAACTGACCCTTGTAGCCGAGCTTGCGTGCCTGGGGAACAATCAGGGCAACCTGATTGTAGTTGTCGGGGACGAAGATGAAATCAGGCTTGGTGGCGATGATCGTGGTCAGCTGGGCGGAGAAATCCTGGTCCTTGGTGCCATGGCTCTCGAAGGCGAGCACGGTGTTGGCGCCCATCTTCTTCTCAAACTCGTCCTTGAAAATTTCGGCCAGACCTTTGGAATAGTCGTTGGAGAGGTCGTAGAGAACGGCAGCAGGTCTTGGCGTTGAAGGTTTCAACCGCAAAGTTTACGGCGACCGGACCCTGGAAGGGGTCGAGGAAGGCGGCACGGAACACCCAGGGACGGTCGAAAGTGGTGTCAGGGTTGGTCGACCAGGGAGTGACCATGACGGTTTCGTTGTCGTTGGCGACCTGGCCGGCCGGTACGGCCTGCTTCGAGGAGTTCGGGCCGATCATCGCGAGGACTTCGTCTTTTTCGATCAGCTTGAGGGCGGTGGTTGACGGCAGACTCAGCCTTGGCTTCGTTGTCCTCGTAGACAAACTCGAGCATGTACTTCTTGCCGCCGACCTCGAGGCCGCCAGCGCCGTTAATATCTGCTTTGAGCATTTCGGCGGCCTGTTTGGACATCTCGCCGACCTTGGGGATGTCGCCGGTCATCGGGATGTTGTAGCCGATTTTGATGGTATTGGCTGCAAGAGCGGGGGTCGCAAGCAAAGCGACCAGCGACAATGCGACAAGAACTTTCAGCTTTTTCATTTGTCTCCTCCACAGGTTGAAATGAACAACAACGTCTCGTGTGCCACGGGATGTGGAACATCTGATGGTAATTTATATTATTTGTCCTGTAAAACCAGACGTTTAAGTACACCAGCACAAGATGCTGTTTGTCAAGGGGCTTTTCCCGTTTTTTTTGCTGTATGAGCTGTCGGCAAAGATAAGCTCTTGTGTGGTCAGTACTTGATCTTGGCAAAGGGGGATTGACTCGAGGCCGCTAAGCGCATCTCCAAGAGTGCGAATCCCCTGTGCCTCCAGCAGGGGAATCAGCTTCAGCAGGATCTCGGCGGTGACCAGTGCATCGCCGAGGGCGGTGTGCCGGCCGACGATCGTCAGGTTGAAGCGTTCGGCAATGTCGTCCAGAGAGTGTCCTTCCTGATTCGGGTGAACGATCGATGACAGGAGCAGGGTGTCGAGGACCGGATTATCAAAGTGCAGTCCGGTGGCCTCTTCCTTCAGCTGTAGAAAACGCATATCGAAGGCTGCGTTGTGTGCCACCAGCACGGCATCTACGGCGAAGGCATGAAAGTCTGGCAAAACCTGAGTGATGGTCGGTTGAGACGGTAGCAGGTCCGGATCAATACCGTGAATTTTGACGGAAGCCTTCGGTACCGGTCGTTGCGGGTTGACCAGTTGGTCGATGCACTCGTGATGCAGTAACCGGCCGTTGACGATACGCACGGCGCCGATCTGGATGATTTCATCACCTTCGGAAGGGTTCAGGCCGGTGGTTTCGGTGTCGAATGCGACAAAAGCCAGTTTGCGCAAAGGGACGTTGCCAAGTGCCGCTTGACCCGGCTGGTGAAAGAGATCGAATTCATAAGAAATCGGGCGTGGGGTGATTGAAGACTGCAAATCCGCCGGTTCCTCGGCCAGTGCGGTGGGCAGAGTGATACAGAGGCCGTTACAAAAATGTTGATCCTCACGCGTTATGGTTATATTCCCCCCGTGTTCGGAGATGATCGTGTCAGGGGAATCCGACGTACCATCGCTGTCCATGAAAAGCGGCGCCGATTGCCAGTCTGTGATCGCCTGCCCGGGAACTTGCTGGTCTGTCCATTTTAAGCTGAGCGTTGCCAGTTTATTATCTTTTCGATCAATCTGCAGCCGGATGCTGGCTATTCCATATCCGGCACTGAGCATCCCTGCCAGGGTGGTTATGGCCTGTACGATGGCGTAGCTGTCGATTTTCAGCCAGATGGTTGTTTCGGCATGCACGTCCGTCTGTATGGAAAAGCGCTCATAGAGGCTTTTGGCAATCAGTTGCATCAGGGTGTCAGCCACGACATTCTCACGGTTGCCATAGGCGCGACGATGTTGACTGTAAAGCTTTCTGGCCATTGCCAGGTGCTCTTCCAGATCGGTGGTGACCTGCTTGATCGTCTGACGATGACGATTGCAGGCGTCATCGCCCGTGCCGGGCATTTCACAGATTGCATTGATCCCCTTGTGCAGTTTGCCGAGCGAATTCTGCACCGCGTCGACCATCTCCTGGAGAAGCTGGTCGCGCTCGCTGTCAGCGTCTATTTCACCGGTAATGTCTTCCAGCGAGAGGACGAAGCCCGAGATGTGGCGATCTTCTTCAGCGTCGTTGGTGACTGGTGCCATGTTGACGCGGATGAAACGCTTGCCGCAGAGCTTGGTCATCAAGCCGAATGCAGGTTTTGCCTGGTCTTTCGCAAAGGCATGATTCATCACTTCCAGCGCGTGGACCAGCGGGTCACGGTCAAGGATGCTGAAGATCGACCGGCCCAGGCCTATTGCACGGCTTTCTTTGCCGTTCTCTGCGGTTTGCAGCATCTCCTGTGCCTGGCGGCTGTAGAGGAGAATCCTGCCGTCCCTGGTGCAGACAACGACACCGTAAGGAAGTTCGGACATCAAGGCTGCCAGACGGTTGCGTTCTTCTTTGAGAGCCCTGTTGGAGTGGCTGATCTTGCTGTCAACCTCATTCTGCAGCTGTTGGAACGCATCAGCCGATTCATTGATGATGCCGGCCAGCATGACCAGCTCGCGGGCCCCTTCGGTGGTGATGCGATAGTCCGGGTTGGCGGAGGTGATCAGGCGGGTTTGTTCGGCCATGCGTAGAACCGGAATGACATAGTAGCGAAAAATCAGACTGACCATACTGCAGATGAAAGCGACCAGAATGATCGAGCCGACAAAGGGAAAGGGAATTAACTTGTCAAAGAGGGTTTCAAACAGGGCCTGTTCTTCGGGGGCCAAATTGAGGTAAGACGCTGCGAAGCTGCCGAACAGGACGGCGAAGATGACCGTCATAATGCCAACCAGAAAAATCCAGTATTTGACCGCAGGTGACAGGCTGTCGCCAAAGTGCTTTCGCAAGAGGTGCTCCATGACTGAATGAGGGCTTTTAGCTTCGGTGTATAGTATGCGATATCCGGGTGAGGGTTCAAGCGGGCTTGTTTATTTTCGTCCTCCCGAGCGTCGCCTGCTGAAGGATTCTGATCAGCTCATCAGTCTCAACCTCGGGATTGTAGCGGTCCGGGTCAGGTCGACTGAGTTGCCGGCGTCTTTCTTTGTCGAGAAGGCTCAGAGCGTGTTGGAGAAAACCCGATTCATCATTATACAACAGACCATTGATCCCATGCCGAACGACCGCAGCATTGCCGGGGATGTCTCGAGCCAGAATCGGGACGCCGAGGACCGCTGCTTCCAGCAAGGCGTTGGCGAGCCCTTCCGTGTGTGAATTATTGACAACGACATCTGCCCCGCGCATGGCATCGGCCATGGCCTCAGGTGCGATGGTGCCAAGATAGCTGGCCCAGGGTCTGCTCTCGATGGCGGCGAGCAAACGCTTTGCGTAGTCATCATCGAGACCTGGTCCACAAAATGCGAGATGAAAGTCTGTGCTCTCCATAGCCATCCGGTCAAACAACTCCAGCAGTTCCATGAGCCCCTTGACAGGGCGCAGCCCGGCAGGGCAGAGAAAGAGCGTTTGCTGTTTGTCCAGGCCATGAATCTGCCGCAGCTCGTATGTGGCCGTTCCCAGCGTGATACCCGGGGGCAGTTGGCGCACCTTCTCTGTGAACTCTGGGTGACTTCTCCTCAGCTTGCTCAACAGCAGTGGATTGTGAAGCAGAACGAAGGCCGCTTGTCGCAGAATTGTCCGTATCGTCGCGCTCTGCTCAGGATCGTCCAGGCCGTGATTGATATCAGTCCCGGTCAGGACAACCACGAAGGGAAGGTCCTGGCCATCGGTCGCTTCCAGCCAGGGTCTCCCCGAGCGGTATGCGTGCAGCAGCATCGTCACGTCAGGGGTGAAGTCGAATAACTCTTGCCTGAAAGTTTTGCCTGCCCGGAGTTGTGTGCCGTGCAATGCGACCTGGTGATTCATGCTCTTCCAGGCCTTTCTGAAATCGCCTGGCGGTGATCCAGTTGCCGCTGACGCGGTCCTGGTCGGGCACAACGATCAGGACGCGCATGACAACTCTCCAAAAGAACACAGCTGAATCTTGCGTCTCATGATAACGTCTTTTGCTGCTCCAGAGATCAGCGCAAGCAGCTCTGCGTGACGCTGCGGGCCGTCAAAAGGTCTTCCAGAAAAAGATGGCTCTCCGGGATGAGTCATCAACTCCCAGCAACCTTCAGGTATGTTTTCCAGCAGCTGACAGAGGCTGTCGTGTCCAGCTG
Organism: uncultured delta proteobacterium; assembly: GCA_963707155.1. Lineage (GTDB taxonomy): Bacteria > Desulfobacterota > Desulfuromonadia > Desulfuromonadales > BM103 > M0040. Next base: position 28,335 of record CAVPPD010000017.1, read on the forward strand.
ATTCAGAAGCGGCATTCCCCAAAGTCCATCTGTTGTTCTGAGTCCGGTGTCAAGAACCCTTGTGTGCGCTTCCCGACTGAGTCGCCGATAAAGTGCCAGCTCTTCGCCCAATGGGCCGACCGGGTCCTGCGTGGCTGACTCTGCCGGACGTGATGTGCGCAGCGCCGGAATGTTGTACTCCCGGGCCAGCTGAATCACGATGGCTGTCAGAGAGGGGAAAAGTTGGCAATGCTGATGGCCATCGAGATGGTCGGGCTGCAGGCCGCTCGATAAAAGACGCTCGATCTGGGCGGCTAATTCGTTGTGGACGGCCGCATGATCGCAGAGTCCTGCCGCAAGGAATCGACGTAGCTTCCATTTACCTGGAAACTGTCCCCCAGCGTCCGTCAACCCTTCGATTTGTACCCGTCAGCGCCGAACCGTCAGACAGGTTTAGATGCACACCGACCGGCAACTCTGCTTCTTTGACTTGTGAAACCGCGGTGTTAAAGGAGGGCCCGTTCGCGAGCATGGACGCGCTGGTGACGATTCCCTGCTTAAACGCCTTCAGGATCCCCCGGTCGCGATCCTGATTGCTGCCAAGATCATCTGCATTGATAATTAATGAAATCATGGTGGCTATAGTAATGCAGTCAGGGGTTTTATCGCAAAACCTTTCCCATCGTTGTGACTGGTTGTGGTGACGACGCCACCTCCCGATCATTACGCGATATGCCGGTGACCGCTCCTCCATCTCATGTTTTGAGACCGTTCGTATCAACGGTTCCTGACTCAAATTTTGTCAGCGGGTCTCGCAATAACTCCAATGAATAAATATGTTAGCACGGCTCGTTCGCAGCACCCCGATAAATGGCTCACGGTTT
>CAVPPD010000018.1:0-28813 GCA_963707155.1 uncultured delta proteobacterium
AGGTGATGAGATCACCTTTCCGGCACGCGTTCTCGCGGTCGCCAACAGCTTCTGCGCTATGGTTCGGCCACGGTGCTGCGCATGCCCGCACGATGACGATGGGCGTTGAATGCTGAGTGTGATCGTGTTCGATCGACGACATGGTCGCTGACTCAAGCAGTCGGTCGGTGAAAGCTCTGCCGAACGAAGCTGACTCAACTGCCGGTGCTTTGTACAACGGCCTTGCCGTGGTCAGCTACCATGGCCATCTTCGTCTGCTGAACTCTCGTCGAGGTTAAGTCACTCTTGCCTGCGGTATTGCGGGGAAGTATGGACTCCGAAAAGCTGTCACGGAGTCGGTCATTGGTAACCTTTTCCACTCTATGGAGATTTACCTGAGGGCCGTAAATGGATTATATTGGAATCGTACATTAAAAATTTTCTCCGGAGCTTATATGAATAACTTTGATCAGGCTGTGCGCGAGGTGCTTGGCACTGGCCTTGAGAGTTCCGTCGTCCAGACTGTCCAGGTCAATCTTGGCCTGCTGTGTAATTTAAGTTGTCGCCACTGCCACGTGGAAGCCTCTCCGCGTCGTACCGAAAATATGACCTGGGAAACCATGCAGAGCCTCCTGCGGTTAACCGAAGCTCTGCCAAAGGCCCGGGTTGACCTGACCGGTGGGGCTCCTGAACTCAATCCCAACTTCAGGCCTTTGCTTGATGCCCTGCTTGAACAGGGGCACCAGGTTCAGGTCCGGACCAACCTGACGGTCTTTTTCGAAGCCGGCCAGGGTGACACCCCCGAGTTCCTGGCGGAACGGGGTGTCCAGCTGGTCGCGTCATTACCCTGTTATCTGGACGATAACGTTGACAAACAGAGGGGGGGCGGGGTGTACAAGCGCAGCGTCGCCGCATTGCGCCGCCTGAATTCTCTTGGTTACGGTCGTCAGCCAAAACTTCCTCTGAACCTGGTTTACAATCCTGGCGGGGCTTTCCTCCCCCCTGACCAGGCGACTCTGGAGGATGCTTACCGAAGGGAACTCAGGGAACGCTTCGATATCGAATTCACGCGGCTTCTCGACAATTACCAACATGCCGATGGGGCGCTTCCTGAGCGACCTGCAGAAGGATGGCCAGGCCGAGCATTACAAACACCTGTTGGAAGACAGTTTCAACCAGTCAACCATCGATGGCCTGATGTGTCGTCACCAGATCTGTATTGCATGGGACGGGACACTTTCCGATTGTGATTTCAACAGCGTCCTGGGCCTGTCGCTTGCCGGTAATCTGCCACGCCATATTGACGAACTTGATCCATCAGTCCTTGAGGGCCGGCCGATTGTCACAGGAGAGCACTGCTTTGGTTGTACGGCCGGTTGCGGCTCTTCATGCGGTGGAGCTCTGGTTGCCTGAACCTCTGGCCCTTGCACGACCTTCCTCAGTGACCAACATAAAAATCACCGCAAGTCACTGTAAACGAAGGGCGAAGCAAAGGAGGGCTCTTTTCATAACGGGCGGCTCTAATATAGGGAGTTTTACGGCAGGTTTGGCTTCTATGTGAAACTTTTACTTGTCCTGACAAAAGAAATAGCCACCTGGTAACTGGTGGCCATGTGTGAATTTTCGTAAATCAATTAAGAATCCCTATACAACTTCTCTACGTTCAACACCATCATAAGTCCTATCATTCTTCGAATCTCTCAGCGGGTCTTTGCCGACGACAACCCAGCCGTCAGACCGTTTGAAGCGAGTAACCTCACCATGTGTAAGGAAAACCTTAAGCGCCGTCTTGGCCATTCGGCAGGTTGTCCCCTCTTTTAGTTCGACAGAACTAGTTCTCTTTTAGCCATTAGGTTAATCCCGACATGAAATGATCAAGCTGCATTGTAACAGGATATGTATCATATGAAAAATCTGCCCTTACTGTAAACATTAAAGTGTTTTACATGTCAGCACTGGATTCGAAAAGCCCATTAATACTCTTTGTCGTCGAGTATATTTAACACGTGACAGTCGGCACAAAAGTGATCGGGATGCTGCAGGCTGTCAGGTAAAAACAGTTGATCGGCATAACCGATCATCTCCTCTGGATGTCGTCAACACCTTCTTCTCCCTTGCTTTTCAGGTCGTCTGCAGCGCGGTCTCATTTTATTCTGAAAATTTTTCCGGAAATCCCTTGACAATCCTGAAAGGCTGATTATATTTAGGCCTGCTTTTAGCACTCACATGCTTCGAGTGCTAACGAGTCGGACCCGCAAGTTATCTCAATCAAAACGAGAAACTTTAAATTCAATATTGTCTGGAAAGGAGAACAAAATCATGAACATCAGACCCCTGCAGGACCGGATCATCGTTGAGCGCCTCGAAGAGGAGACCACGACAGCTGCCGGCATCATCATTCCCGACTCCGCCAAGGAGAAGCCCAAGCAGGGCATCATCAAGGCCGTCGGCAACGGCAAGTGACCGAAGAAGGCAAAGTAATGCCTCTTGACGTCAAGGTTGGTGACAAGGTGCTGTTCGGCAAGTATGCCGGCACCGACATCAAGCTCGATGGCAAGGAATACCTGATGATGCGTGAGGACGACGTCCTCGGCGTCGTTGAATAAGACCATTACCCGGAACGATAAGGAGGAACGATAAAAATGGCTGGTAAAGAAATCAAATTCGGGCAGGAAGCCCGTGCATCAATTCTTGAAGGGGTAAATGCTCTGGCAAATGCTGTCAAAGTCACCCTCGGCCCCAAAGGCCGCAACGTTGTTATCGACAAGAGCTTCGGCGCTCCCACTGATCACCAAGGACGGCGTTACCGTCGCCAAGGAGATCGAACTGGAAGACAAGTTCGAGAATATGGGTGCACAGATGGTCAAGGAAGTTGCTTCCAAGACTTCCGATGTTGCCGGTGACGGCACCACCACCGCTACGGTACTGGCTCAGGCCATCTACCGTGAAGGCGTCAAGCTGGTGACCGCCGGTCACAACCCGATGGAAATCAAGCGCGGTATCGACAAGGCTGTTGAAGCTGTCGTTGCTGCGCTGCAGAAGCTGTCCAAACCGGTCAAGGATCACACGAGATCGCCCAGGTTGGCACCATCTCGGCCAACAACGACGAAACGATCGGCAACATTATCGCCGAGGCGATGGAAAAAGTCGGCAAGGATGGCGTCATCACGGTTGAAGAAGCCAAGTCGATCGAAACGACTCTCGAAGTCGTCGAAGGTATGCAGTTCGACCGCGGTTATCTTTCCCCTTACTTCGTGACCGATCCCGAGCGCATGGAAGCGGTCATGGAAGATGCTCTGATCCTGATCCACGACAAGAAGATCAGCAACATGCAGGATCTTCTGCCGATTCTCGAGCAGGTTGCCAAGCAGGGCCGCCCGCTGTTGATCATCGCTGAAGATGTCGAAGGCGAAGCGCTGGCGACCCTGGTGGTCAACAAGCTGCGCGGCACCCTGAACATCGCCGCCGTCAAGGCTCCCGGTTTCGGCGATCGTCGCAAGGCGATGCTCGAAGATATCGCCATCCTTACCGGTGGTCAGTGTCATCTCTGAAGAACTCGGCTTCAAGCTGGAAAACGCTACTCTCGACGATCTCGGCACTGCCAAGCGCATCGTCCATCGACAAGGACAACACCACGATCATCGACGGTGCCGGCACTGAGGCCGACATCGACGGTCGCGTCAAGCAGATCCGTGCCCAGATCGAAGAGACCTCCAGCGATTACGATCGCGAGAAACTGCAGGAGCGTCTCGCCAAGCTGGTCGGCGGTGTTGCCGTAATCAAGGTCGGTGCTGCAACCGAAACCGAGATGAAGGAGAAGAAAGCCCGCGTCGAAGATGCTCTGCATGCAACCCGTGCTGCCGTTGAAGAAGGTATCGTTCCTGGTGGTGGTGTTGCCCTGATCCGTGCCATCGAAGCGGTTGCCAAGGCTGACGTCAAGGGCGAGCAGGTGTTCGGCGTGAACATCGTCAAGCGCGCTCTCGAAGAGCCGCTGCGTCAGATCGCTGCAAACGCCGGGCAGGAAGGCTCCATTGTTGTGAACGCAGTTAAGAACAGCAAGGGCGCCATGGGTTTCAACGCGGCGACTGATGAGTACACCGACCTGGTTAAAGCTGGTATCATCGACCCAACCAAGGTGGTTCGCTCTGCCCTGCAGAACGCCGCTTCAGTTTCCGGTCTGATGCTGACCACCGAAGCCTGTATTGCCGACAAGCCTTCCAAGGATGGAGGCGGCGGCATGCCTGATATGGGCGGTATGGGCGGTATGGGTGGCATGGGTGGCATGGGCGGCATGATGTAACACCCGATTGTTTATCCTGAGTGTAAAAGCCCCCCGGGTTTCCGGGGGGCTTTTTTGTTCACGTTCAGGGTCAGAACCAAACTCGCCGGAACGCGACTCGCCGGTTTATCTTGTTTCTGGATAGAGCTCTTTTTGAAGAACACCCATGAATCAGACAATCAACTTCTGTGACTCTGCTCGTGACATCGGGGAGACAGTAAAGCGCTGTTCCCCTCCCGACGATTCTGCCAGAATTTCAACGTCCGGCTGATCCTTACCTTTGCCGTATGACACAAGGATGGCACCGGCCGTTTGCAGATCATGTTCAGACGGTTCTCCTGAGACCAGCCCGAGCGGCCCCGCCAAACCCGGGCTGCGAAGCAGGACATATGTTTCGTTGGTGATTTCGCGGATCGCATCGTTGTCATTTTGATGCCTGCCAAGGGTCAGCTTGGCACGTTCCGAGAGACGGAACTGTCGACCGATCTTGAGCAGCTCGACGTCGTTGACCGTACATCCGGGCTGGTGGTCAAAAAGATCACGAAGACGGTCGGAGAAGTGTATTTCGGTCAGCAGGCAGCCCCCTCCCGAGGAAGGAAAATCAGTCAGCTGCCATTCCTTTGCCAGAGCCTCCTGCGGCTTCCGGGAGCGCCCCTGGATGTCGAGCAGCAGCTCGCGGTTGACCAGACCCTCTTCCTCCATGGGAGTGATTTGCAACAGCTTGGCGCTGAGTGGCCGTAGAATCCGGTCAGGATGGCCCGAGTAGTTGGCGACCGAGCGCAGGGCGTTGGCATTCTGGCTCATTGGTCGCTGACCCAGGACCTCGCCGGAGAAGAGAAAGTCGAAGCCGCGTTCAGCCATGATTTCACCGGCCAGGCGAAACATCATCGCGTGGCAGTCGATGCAGGGGTTCATGTTTTTGCCATAGCCGTAGCGTGGGTTTTTCAACATGTCCAGATGAACCTCACTGATGTTCTCAACAATCAGCGGGATCTCCATCAAACGGGCTGCCTGTTCCGCTTTGTTACTGCCGAAGAATGGGGTGACGAAAGCAATCGCCGTGACCTCGATTCCCTGGCGTTTCAGGCACAAGGCTGCCAGGCTGCTGTCAAGTCCTCCGGAGAGGAGTCCCAGGGCTTTACTCATAATTGTTGTCTCCATGGTTTCATACTTGTGAAGGCGAGCTAGATACCACAATGTTACCGCGGATATCAAGTTCGAATCCAGTCCCCCAAGGGCTGGCAATCAGCTTGACTTTTGCAAGGATCGTCTGCAAGAATGACTGAATTTTTGCGGTGTATTTTAAGTCAAACAAGGACCTTCTATGGCGCAGATGGCGAAAATCGACTCGCTGTTTAAAATGATGAAGCAACAGGGCGCAAGCGACCTGCATATCTCCACCGGTGCGCCACCCCTGTTCCGCTTGCACGGTGAGATGGAGAAGCTCAATTATCCTCCGTTGAGTGACCAGCAGGCTCGCGGTCTTCTGTTTGAAATCCTGACCAAGGAGCAGCGCGAAGAGTTCGAGGAAACCCGAGATCTCGACTTTGCCTACGCCCTGCCAGAGGTGGCACGTTTTCGCGGCAACCTGATGGAGACCCACCGTGGCATCGCCGCCGTTTTCCGGATCATTCCAAGCAAGGTTCTGACTGCGGACCAGCTCGGCCTGCCGGAAGGGGTTCGTAAGCTGACTTTACTGAAAAAGGGGCTGGTCCTGGTCACCGGACCGACCGGAAGCGGTAAGTCTACGACCCTTGCGGCGATGATTGATCTGATCAACAGGACTCGCCGCGAGCACATCCTTACCCTGGAAGACCCCCTCGAGTTTATCCATGAGAACCAACTGTCTCTTTTGAACCAGCGTCAGATCGGCCAGCATTCCCAATCCTTTGCCAATGCCCTGCGGGCAGCCCTGCGTGAAGATCCGGACGTCATCCTGGTTGGTGAAATGCGCGACCTGGAAACCATTTCGCTGGCCATGACAGCTGCGGAGACCGGGCACCTGGTGTTCGGCACCCTGCACACCAACTCGGCGCCGAAAACCATTGACAGGATCATCGATGCCTTCCCCAAGGATGCTCAGGAGCAGGTGCGCACCATGCTTGGGGAAAGTCTTAAAGGTGTCGTCTGCCAGCAACTGCTGCGTAAGGTAGATGGCAAGGGCCGCGTTGCCGCCCTGGAAATCCTGATCTGCACCGCTGCGGTGGCCAATCTGATTCGTGAAGGAAAAACTTTCCAGGTCCCGTCGATCATGCAAACCGCAAAGGGTGACGGCATGCAGCTAATGGACCAGCACATTCTGGAACTCCTCAAGGCCAAACACATCAGCGGTGAAGAAGCCTACCGCTGTGCGCTTGACAAAAAAGCCTTTCAACCGTATCTGCAGAAGAAGCGGCAATAGAGCTCTCCCCAGTATTTCATTCATATCTGTAAAATGCGACTACGAAAGCATGGTTGGGCCGTATAAACAAGGATGCATGGGGTTGGTCGTCAGTGACCGCCCCGTGCTCCCTGGCAGGACAGGGCCATTGCGCGCAGGATCACACGGAACTCCCTCCAATAAGCCGGACCAGCGTCTCGGGCTAAGCTCACTTCAATGGATTGTGGTCTCCTGTGGTACAGGAGTTGAATCCAGCACCTGATTCATTACTTCGGATACTAACCTCACTGGAGACGGTTTTGGTAGCATCAGGGCCTTCGAGTCTCTGACAAAACTTAAATATTCCGGGTTTTCCGTGCCAGTGAAGAAGATGAATCTAAGGTGTAAAGAGGGGTCTATTGCCAAAGCTTGTTTGTACATCTCAATACCGTGCATCTCCGGCATTTCAATCGTTGAGATGATCAAGTCGAAGTGCCCTTGCTGCAGGTGAGAAAGACCCTCTCGACCGTTGCGGGCGATGATTACTTCGACATTATCCGCAATCAAAGCTTCCAGCATACGGGCAACGGCATTGTTATCGTCGACGATCAGAGCGCGCCTGCCACCGGTATGGGATAGTCTGCGGACCCTTTGGATGAGACTGTCGCCATCGGGCAGCGACAAAATATATTCCTGGATGTGCTTCCTGTGCCGATCAATATCTGAAACCGCCTTTTGCACTTCTTCATGCAAAACTTTTAAAGCATCCAGTATGTAGAGGAACAGTTCATTCCATTCTGAAAATTCGGCCTCGGCAAGAATGTCAATCATGGTGGCTTTGGTTAATTCGCCGTCATTCAGGAAGCGTCGAGCCTGGATAAAGGGCGCTTCAATTTTTTGACGGAAATGATCATCAAAGTAAAAGCATGCGCGCTTTATTTCCCTGTCTGAGATGGACTCGCGGGCCTGTTGCAGTAACTTCATGTGTTCATGTTCTTCCGCAGACATCAGGGCAAGAAAGCGGGAGAAGTCTTCATCCTCACGAAAGACAGCGGAGGCCTCCGCGTAAAGGTTGGCTGCCGACGACTCTATATCTATCAACCAGGTGATGGTCTCTTTCAAGGTTTCGCCTCTTTTTCTGGATGCCCGTCAGTGAACACCTACCCTCATTATAGCACCCGGCCCGAGAAATATATTTCACGAGAGACTCGTGGCGAGAGGAAGTGCTGCACATTGTGATATCAAAGGCAAAACTTACGATATCTTCTTTAACGGTCATACTCCGGGCTGAGCATCAAACCGCTGAGAACTTTTTCTTCTAATCAATTCGAAACCATCTGTGTGACAAAATATCAGATTTGCGAAACCCTGTTCTTAAACCGCAATGACAAATAATTTCAGTCATTTAAATGTTATTTAATCATTTTCTGTTCCGACGACCAATCACAAAATAGACTCTCTGTATACTGAGCAAAACATGAAATCTATAAGTTACTGATAAATAAAGTAAATTTTCTTTTTTTGCGCTTGACATGAAATTACTTTCGGCGATAATGAACATCACTTGTGTTATTAATTATCCGTTAAGATATGGGCGGACAGAATCTGCCCCACAGAGAAGGAGAACATTATGAAATGCCCATCATGTAACAGAACAGGACACATTGAAATCGATTTGCATGCCGACGGATTTGCCACGGATATCTGCGAATGCGGAGATTGCGGAGCAGTCTGGACCATTGCCGGGAACGAATCGAAAATCATCAAGCAAAAGAGCGGTAATAGAGTGCAGGCTTATTCTGACTTTATCTGTCCCACATGCAAGGCGGTCTTGTGTATTGAGACGGATCTGGATGCATTTCAATTCCATGAAGAAATTCATGAGTGTGTCAACTGCGGGACAATTTGCTCCTCTGCACACGACCAGGTAGAAGTCATCAATGATTCACAGGCAGGGTCTTTTCTCAGTGCCACATCCGACTTGGTTGAATCGGACGACTATGTTTTTATGTGAGACGTTCCTCTTCAGGGAGATGATCCCCCAAAACCCAGAAAGACAATGACATGGAAAATTTGTGGTGCGTGCAAGATTCTGCCATTGAGGTTGATGACTACGTCGATGCTGCAGAATACAAACGATTCTTGGAACGCTTCCGTAATGAAGAAGAACAGGGACATCGCAGCCGGCTGCTCTTCGATGTTGAGGCTGCTGAATAATCCGCCAGCATGAGTCATCGCATGACTGCACAATGTTGGTCCCGGGAGGACATCAAGGCTTGGTTGTGAAAATCTTGCCGGCTTGTGTCCAGGCAAATCAGTACACTCTCAATAATCTGTGAATTTCTTGAGCGATTGAGGCCTTGCGTCATGTAAATCCTCAATTTTTCGTTAACTGTTACCTCAGAATTCATACTGAGCCCCATCTCCCCGGAGTTGGGGCTTCTTGTTTTAACGATAGCCCATTGTTCTCTGTTGACCTGTGGCCCATTTGTGGATTTGGCAATCCAAACACTCTCCTTGCAGGTAAAATGAGATGCGACTAAACTGGAAGCCTCAAATGCCCTGTCGGGTGGCGGTACTTGCGCAGCGAGAACGACCACTACACGTTTTTTGCGACATCGTCGCGGTTGATAGGTTATGATTTTTCACAACACTACTTCAATAGGCAATAGGGGAAGATAATGGCACTAGAGTGGTCGGAAGATTTGTCTGTAGGTGTTGATTGTATAGACCGGCAACATCAGGAGATCTTTGCCAAGTACGATGAGTTCCGGAATGCCTGCAAGGCCGGCAAAGGGAGGGAAAGCTTGACTGGCATGCTCGATTTTCTCGGCCAATATGTAGAGAGTCATTTTCACATGGAAGAAAACTTGATGGCTCAATCGGATTACCCTGGCAAGCAAGCTCACATCAGGGATCATCGTATATTAAGCGACAAGGTCCATACGTTCCAAAGGCAGCTGTCTGCGCAGGGCCCCTCAATAAACCTTCTAGCAGGGTTTAATCGGTCGTTTCTCGACTGGCTGGTAGATCACATAAAAACGGTTGATATGGAAATGGGCCGTTTCATAGGACCGGAACGGTGACTGTCCAGAAGCAGAAACAGGTTACGACTTTCCCTGAAAGCAGCTCTCCAGGCTCGAGCTCACCAGCGGTGATCCGTAACTTTGCCTTACGATCTCTGAGAGACGGTGGATGCTTATCTCTGGCTCCAATAAAATAGTTTCTCTTTGAGTGGTTTTCTGTTTCAATGCATCTGTGACCGCCCTTTAGAAATCAATTGATCAGTCATTGCAGACCCGACATCAAAGGAAGAACAACGTGAAAAGCCCTAAACTCTTCAGATTATTGCTTTGTCTGCTGCTCTTAACTGTTGCCGTAGCGTGTTCCCCGATCAAAAAGCTGGAAGTCTGGAAAGAAGAGAGTTACACGACTTCCCCTAAAAAGATGCTCCTGATTGCCATAGCCAAACGGGATAGAACCCGCAGGCAGGCTGAAAATGTCCTCGCCAACCAGCTTGTCAAACGAGGGCTCGAAGCCATCCCCAGCTATAAGGTCCTGCCTCAGGAGGAAAAGCTCGACAGGCAGGCTGTCGAGGCAAAAGTCAGGGAACTCGGCTTTGACAGCGTATTGGTAGCACGCTCGATTGGTCAGAGAGAGATCACCAACCACCAGTACGGGGGAGTTGTCCTGGGCGGCGAGGCAGTCTACAGTAACGGAGGCTGGCACGGTTACGCTTACGGTTATTCATACGACCGGGAATACGATTCAGATTATTTCATCATATCGACCAAGCTCTACGATGTGGACAGTGAAATGCCGGCCTGGTCTTATCTCGCACAGATCAAAGTTGAGGGGTCCAGGGAGAGGGCAATCAATCAACTTATTCCGACCATCGTTGAGCAACTTGAGGCCAGTGAGATCATTCAATAACATCGGCGCCGGGTTCCCGGAGACTGTTCAGACAGCATGACAACTGCGAGCGACCTTTACCGGGTCGCTCTTGTTTTTCAACTCCGGTCACAGACGGCACATTTTCCGGGACGAGTCTTGATCCTGGCCAGACGAGTCGCATCAAACAGGAATTGGCTATCATGGATTTGGTTCTACAGGCATGGGGAGGCGGGCTTTACCTCCTCAATAAAGTCTTTTTTGCTCTCGCAGAAGGCAGACCGGAAGCGACCAAACGCAAGCTGAGAATCATTGGTTGGACTGTCTACATCCTCGGAGTTCCCGCATGGGTTATTATTCTTGTGGGCAAGCATGACTGGATCGCGGCCTCGATAGAGGCTGGCGGAGTCCCGGCAATGTTGTTTGGCCTGCTAAACGTTTGCCAGAATAGCGACTCGCCCAATAAAACCCTTGATTTGATTACCTCCCTGTTCACCTACGCCACCTTGCTTTTTGGCGTCAGTTACAGCCTGTACGATTACGGTGGCATTACCTCCTGGACCCAAATACTGGAAATCGGGGTTATGATCGGTTTCATTATCGGCACTTACCTGCTGGCAAAGAAAAATTCATTCGGATGGCTTTTCTTTATGCTGATGAACGCCAGCATGGCTGCTCTGATGTTTCTTCAGCACAAACCGTTTCTGTCAATGCAACAGCTCGTTTCGCTGTGTTTTGTAATGTACGGATTTACTGTTGCCCTGAAGACTTCACGAGGCAGTTGACAGATTCCGGGGGTTCTCTCCTGCAAAGACAGTTCACTTGTTAGCAGGAAAGTCTGTGGATATAGTATTATGTCGAAAGGCCTCAGCCTTTAATAGGTTTGAAAGATGGTACATGATGAACGTTTCAGTCACGGACTGATTGAGAAAAAACTCCTGAACTGATGGCAAACAAAAGTCTGGTCAAAAAAATCACCTCAGGGAGTACCTCCCTTATTGCCTGTGCCTTCCTTATTGCGCTGGTAGCAAACTATTGGCATGCGTCGGCTCAGGCAAAGACCTCTCACAAACAGCAGCTTGAGCGGCAGCTCAAGCTGCTGAGCCAAAGTCTGGAGAATCCACTCTGGTCTTTGGACGACAATTCGATCAACCTGATTGGTGATGCTTACATGACCGGGTCAGATGCCGTGAGCCTGAAAATCTTCTCCACCCACGGCGAACAGACTCTTTACGCCAAAGCAAAAGAGACCAACGCAAAAGTCATCTACGGTCAGAAGGACATTTCCCACAACGGCAAAATTATCGGTCATGTCAACATCGGTTTGAGCGGTGCATCATACGCGGCCTCGCTTATGCGGCTGCTGATCTTCAGTATTGTCCTGGCTGTCTTTATTATCCTTTCTCTCACGCTGGTTATGAGAGTGTTGTTCAGAAAGCATCTCGAGGAGCCTTTGGAAAGCCTTGGACTCTGGACAGACAGGGTCGCGTCCGGAGATTATGGCGGAGCTCCCCCGCCTATCAATATGGAAGAGTTGAGCTCGGTCGCCGCCAAGTTCTCAAACATGTCGGAGAAAATTCAGGATCGCGAGCTGTCCTTGTTGACCAGCGAGAGAAAGTTCAGGGGGCTTTTCGAAAACACCGAGGTGTCTATCTGGAATGAAGATATATCTGAAGTCGTTTCAGCCCTTGAGAAGCTTAGGCAGGAGGGGATAAGGGATCTCCGACAGCATCTTGATGAAAACCCGCAAATAACCAGGGACATGGTTGGCAAGGTAAAAGTCAGCCAGGTCAACGAAGCCACGTTGAAACTGTTTGGCGCGGGCAGTCACGTTGAGATGCTCACCAATATTGACAAAACGTTCGGGCCGGGCTCGATAGATGTCTTCATAGATGAACTCTGTGCTATCTGGGACGGGGAGAAGTCATTTCGCGCCGAGACCTCTTACCGTGCGCTCGACGGGAAAGAGATCAGTGCCATTATCTCTTTTCACATACCGGAGACGCTGGAGGGTTTCGAGAGCCTCCCGGTGAGTATTTTTGATATCACTGATCTCAAACGGGCTGAACAGGAGCTGGTCAAATATCGTGACCACCTGGAGGTGCTTGTTGATGAGAAAACACGCGAGCTGAAAAAGGCCCAGGCGGTACTGCTGCAACGCGAACGACTCGCGACACTTGGGGAACTGACGGCAACGGTCAGCCACGAACTCCGCAACCCTCTCGGGACGATCCAGGCGGCACTGTGCTCGTTTAGCGACAGCCTGGCAAGTAACCAGCCCGAGCGGGCGTTCCGCCCTCTCGAACTGGCTCAGCGAAGTATCAATCGATGCGTCAACATCATTGAAGAACTGAACAGTTATGCGCGAGTCAAGGGGCTGAACGTTGTTGAGGCATCTGTCGATGATTGGTTGAGAGAAGTCCTCGAAGAGGAAAGCTTCCCTGCCGAAATCCACCTGGAATCGAGCCTGTCATGTGATCACCCGGCAATGTTCGACCAGGAAAAACTTCGCCAGGCGATCGTCAACCTCACCACCAATGCCGTACACGCTCTCCAGGAAAAAAAGTCGGTCGAGAGGCTCTTGCAGATTTCCACACGTCTTTTGAACGGGAAGTATCAGATCCAGATCCGCGACAATGGTATCGGCATGTCTGAAAAGACTCAGGAGAAAGTGTTCGAACCTTTGTTTTCGACAAAGGGCTTCGGAGTCGGTCTGGGGATGGTGATTGTCAAGAATATCGTCGAACAGCATCATGGTGAAATTGTTGTTGAGAGCCAGGAAGGTAAAGGCACAACCGTCACGCTTCGTTTGCCGATCCATTTTCTGGAGGGGTAACAGAGGAATCCCAGCCCAGCTACTTTGGCAAGCTATCTTCCTGTTCTGTTTCAGCACAACCGGTTTTATAAAGGATTAGACATTGAAATTACAAGTCCGGCCGAGCCGAAAAAAACTGGCGTTCATTGTGCTCTCGCTGCTTGTCGCGGCTTCGATCTTCAACAGCACATCCGGTGCCGCCGAAATAAAATTTCTGACACACAGTGTGGGTAACCAGACCTTTGTGGATGCCGAAGGTGAATTGCGTGGCAAGGAGCACGGTGGCAGACGTGCCTTCAATGTTGAGCTGATCAGGGAGATGATGCAGGTTGTTGGGCAAATCAACAATATTGAAGTGATCCCCTTCGAGCGGGGGTTTTCTATTGTCCAGACCGATCCCGGCTACGCGATTTTCAATGTCAACCGCACCAGTGACCGGGAAAACACGGTAAAATGGGTCGGGCCGCTGCAAAGCAGCGTGACTCATTTTTATGAGAATGTGAAAGCCCCTGTAGGCATAAAAAATCTTGAGGAGGCCAAAGAGGTCGAGTCAATCTGCGTTTTGCGGGGCAACGTCCACCATCGCGCCCTTGAACGTCAGGGTTTCTCCAATATCTACCCTGCCAACAGTTACGCGAGTTGTGTGCGCATGCTTGCCCTCGGCAGGGTCAGCTTGACCCCTTTGTCAAACCTGTCGTCAATAACAGAAGCAGAGACCCCCGAAGCCAGGGCCATACAAAAAACTTCGGTCAAAGTCATGGAGTCTGAAGGGTACCTCGTCTTTTCAAAGGAAACGCCAGATGAGGTCATTGCAGCATGGCAGGCAGCACTGGACGGAATCAAAGAGTCGGGACGTTATGACGAACTCGTAAAGCTATACCTCGGGGATGAATAGAAACGGCGCCAACGAACGTCACCTTCATGAATCTTTCCCACCCGACGGCTCCCCCTCATAGCAGGTCCCGTTTTCTCATCGGGGCAACTCAATATCGCCGGTTGTAATCCACACGATTTTTATGCCTTCCTGAACACATCTGTGCCGGGGGCCATGGGGAGGTTCGATACCGGCACGATTTCCTTGCGTAGGCTTTAAATCGACAGAACGTCTCCGGGAGCGTAAAATGTAAATGTTCACTCCGCTTCTCACGAAGAGGTTTCATGTCATTTCGATCGCATCATCTCCTGCTAATTTTTCTCGTCACCATTGCATTGCTGACAGCCGTAACTTGGTTGGCCAGGGAACCTTTGGCCCGCAATGTTCTACACCCCTGGTTGGAAAAAAGGATCGGCCAGGACCTGGACGGCAAAGCCTCTTTTGCTCAGTTATCCCTGTCCTGGGGGCAGGTAGATGTCAGTGGAATCCGCTTCACTCGACCGGATGTGGAAGCCAGTGCAACCAACCTGAAGATACAGTTCACGATAGACGGCCTGTTGCAGCGACGCGTCGAAAAAATTGATGTGCAGCATCCAGAAGTATTATTGAGGATCGACCCAGCCAAGGAACGCGACGGGGCACCAGGGTTGTCGCTACCGAACAGCATACCTTTTAGTGTCACGTCCTGGTCGCTTCAGGACGGTGGGCTGAGGATAGACTCCGGGGAGCGGAGTTATGTCGCGCAGAAGCTCGCTGCCATCGGCAGCTTTGATGAGATTATGCATTACGTCGCTTCTGCAAAAATTGGCAAGGGCGACGGGGTTAACCTCCGCCTTGCCGGGGAGGGCCGTTGGCAAAACGGCCTGGAAGTGACACTCGAAGAGCTTGTCTGGGACAAGGCCCCATTACTGCAGGAGGCCGTGACGATACGTCCCGGCACATCGAATGATCTGGCGATTGAAATAGCCTTGCAGAATTTCTCCGGAAGCGATGCGGCAAAGCTTCTGCAGGCCTTCGACCAACCGCTTCCCTGGCCAGAGGAACTGACGTGGCAGGTAAACGAACCGGTCGTCGCCCTGCGCCTTGCTGATGAAGAGTTGACCCTGACGTTACAGACAGGTCCTGGGGAGCTCCTCCTCTCCGGTCGCCAATGGCCGTGGCAATCTGCCGAAGTTACCCTGGAACAAGTCAGCGGCACATGGCGAATTGATTCCCGCCTAGACCTGATGGCGGCAGGTGAGGTCGAGGCCCGAGGAACATGGAAGGACGACCTCTTTACAGGGCACTTCGAAATTATGGCACCGCATCCTGCCCCCTTGGCAGTCGCTTACGGAATCGAACTTCCCGAACAGTTAGCGCAATCGCACGACCTCAACATCTCGGCCGATATCCTTGCCGGAGTGGACCACAGTACGGTCTCCGACGGCCGCTTCAGCGTTGGCTGGCAGGAAACAGGGACTCTCTCGGGAGGCTTTCACGGAGGCTGGCAGGGCCAGTCGGCCAATGCGACACTGGAGGATATCAAGCTCACCGGCAAAATAGGAACCGTACCTCTGGCGACAGCATCGCTTGATATCACGGGAGATCCGGCTGCCAGCACATGGCAGGGCAAGTGGCAAATACTATGCGACGACCTGAATGCGCTCATGAGCGAATCAGGCTTGACTGCAGGCGAACAAATCCCAAATCTGCGCACGGGGAGGCTTGCTGGACGGCTGAAGGTCCAGGACAAGCAGGTGTTGCTTCCGGACATTGAGCTGTCCGGAAGCCTGGACGGACAAGGTGTTGCCGGAAAGCTCCAGGCCCGGCTGGCCTTGGACCTGAGCGCACCGGCAGCCCCGTTGCTCAGAATTCAGGACCTGTCACTCAAGGATATCGAATACAGCAACAACGAGGGCACCCTCGTTGCAGTCGGCGGCCAACTGTCGTTCAAAGGGCAATTTCGCTTGGCGGAGGAGAGCATCGCGCTCGACCTTGGCGGGCGGGCGTCACTCGACGAGGCGCTTGCCGGAAGCTGGTATGGCAATCTAAAGGGGTTGCCGCTGGCCTTCACTGTACGGGGCCACTGGCTGCACAAGGAGAAGTCTCTGCAACTGGACCGAGCCGACATTGACCTGGCGGGCCTTGCAAACAGTGAACTGGTGGGTCGGCTTTCGGCACGTACCGCTGATGTCAATGGCCGACTGGCCTTGCCTCATCTATCGGGGCGATTCCTCGAGACTTTACACCGACTGGGTGGGGAACTCGCCCCGGGACTCAAGAAAGTTGGCCTGGCTGGCGCACTCAAGGTGCAAGCCAGGTTCGCCTGGAAAGAGCATGGCTGGCGTCTCGAAGCAGACCTTCAACCCGAAAGGCTCGCCGCCGAATTCAACCAGGCTCTCACCCTGTCAGGGTTGAACGGCAACCTGCCCATTGTCCTGCAGTCCGGAACACTTCCTGAAACAGTGGCCACGCAGCACACCGGCCATCTGTCATGGGATGGGTTGAGCGCTCCGCTGATCCCCATGGCGAGCGGCAAGCTGGAGTTTCTTGCCGGAGTCAACAGTTGGCTTTTGACACGCCCTCTAGAAATCGCCATCGCCGGTGGAAAGGCCCACCTCAGCACCCTGCGAGTTTCCTGGCAGGACTTTATTCCTCAAGGCGAGGCTGCTCTGAGCATCACGGATGTTGACCTTTACCAAGTTTCCCGGGCTTTTGGCTGGTCCGAACTGGACGGGCTCCTCAGCGCCACCCTCGACGGCATCCGTTTCAGTGAAGAGGAAATCACCTCGTCCGGCGAGGCTTCTGCACAGGCCTTCGGCGGGACACTGCGCCTGCAAAACCTCAAGGTGATCAAGCCTCTTTCTCGCTATCCGACCTACCACGCCGACATCGATTTCAAAGACGTTGACCTGCACGCTCTGACCCACACCTTTGCCTTTGGCGAAATTAACGGCGTCGCATCGGGCCATGTGCATAAGCTGCGCCTGTTCGATGGCATTCCCTCGGCTTTCGAAGCCAGCTTCGAAACTGCTGGTTCCGGCAACCGCAATATCAGCGTCAAGGCAATCCGTAATCTCAACACCCTCAGCCAGGGGGGGCTTTCAGCGGCGCTCTCCCAAGGGGTCTATCGTTTTATCGATTTTTACCGCTACCGCAAGATCGGCATGACCTGTTCGCTGCACAACGACGCTTTTTACCTGCGCGGCACGGCAAGAACTGCTTCCGATCAGTACTTGATTGATGGTGGCCTGTTGCCACCCAGGATTGACGTCATTATTTCCTCACCGGCCATATCCTTCAAGGAAATGATGCGGCGACTCAAGCGTATCGAACGGACTGACCATTGATTTTAATTACTGATCGAGTATAGTCGAAGTCGAGCAGCTTCCTATCCAGAAGGAGGATAACATGAGCAACATCCTGAGAAGTCTGACCCTGTTTGTTATCGTTGCAACCGTATCATGTGTGACGATCAACATTTATTTCCCTGCCGAGGAGCTACGCGGAGCCGCTGACCGGATCGTCGATGAGGTTTACGGAGAAAAGCCGGGGCCGGCAGAAAAAGTTCCCGTGACACCCCCTGGAAGCAGCTTCCTGCCAAGGTTAGGGGTCAGCAATGCCTACGCGGCCCAGGATATCGACGTCACCACCCCCGAGATACGGGCCTTGCGTGCAGACATGAAGGATCGTTTCGATCAATTGGCCCCTTCACTCGACTCCGGACACGTCGGCATTGACGCCAGTGGTTATCTCGAACTGCGCTCCACAGATGGCCTTGGTCTCAAGCAACGTGCCGAAATCAAGCGCCTGGTAGACGCCGAGAACCAGGATCGCAAACGCCTTTACCAGGAGATCGCCAAGGCCAACGGCTTACCCGACAAGGTCGACGAAATAGAAGCGATCTTCTCCCAGTCGTGGCGTGACAAAGCCGCCAAGGGCTGGTATCTTCAGGATGCCAAGGGCAACTGGTCTCAGAAATAAGTCCTCGGCACCCCTCATACCATTTGCCTTAACCACTGAGTGACGTCATTTTGCTCGAGAATGCCGCTCTGTTGCGATTCGGCCCGTCGGCTTGTTGCTCCAGTGAATATTCGATCAGGCTGAGACGCAGCGGCCAGGTCAGGATGATAGTTTTTTGCCGGGACATGAGTATTATGAAAAGGATCGGATATGAAAAGAAATAGCTGGGTATTGTTCGCCGCGTGCTGCGTTCTGATCTGGCCGACGACAGCCATGTCGGCAACGGCTGCCGACCCTGCGGTGCCAGGCGCGACGATGGCTGAAGATCAGGCCGCTCACGCTGAGGACCAGAGAGACCCCGAAGCTCTGGCAGAATTGAAAAGAGCGACGGATTTTCTGGTCGCGCAGCCAAGATTCAAGTTCAAGGCGAGGATCTTCTACGATGTGATCCAGGATGATGGCAGACGCCTGCAATTCGAGAAGAGCGGCGAAATCTCCCTGCAGCGCCCGGACCGGCTGTATGTCGAATCTCGTCGTGATGACGGCCGCTGGCGCAAGCTCTGGTACCAGGGAGAAACGCTCAGTATTGCCGACCTGACCCAGAACCTGCACACCCAGGTCAAGGCACCACCGACCATCGACGAGACCCTGGACATGCTGGAGGCGCTGGTCAAGGAACCGCAGCCTCTTGCCGATCTCCTCTACAACGACCTCAGCCCTCTTGAAGAACAGGCCATCGAGGCCGACATGGTCGGCGACAGCCTTTTGGACGGCGTGCCCTGCAAGCAGCTGTCCTTCCGCGGCGAAACGGTTGACTGGCAACTCTGGATTGAGCAGGGAGAAAAGCCCTTTATCCGCAAGGTCGCCGTCAGCTATCGTGATGTTCCCGGGATCTCCGCAGTATGTTGCCCTGATTAATGACTGGGAGACGCCCGAAAGCTTCAGCGACGACCTGTTCACCTTCGTTGCACCGCAGGACTCGGAATGGATCAAGGTGCTGATGCCGATGCCGCGCAAGACCGGGGAAGGAGGCCAGCCATGAACATGGGAAGATTTGCACTCCTACTGATTTGTGTCTGCCTGGCGGCCTGGATTCTCCCTGATTTCGCCGAGGCCCGCGGCGGCGGGCGCGGTGGTGGGGCGTGGCGGTGGCGGTGGCGGTCGGAGCTTCTCCCGAGGTGGTGGCGGGAACTTCGGATCGATTCGCAACAGCCCTCGTCCGTCTCAAGGCCGCGTAGCCCGTCCATCGCAAGGTGCAATCTCACGCCCGTCACAGGGAAGCATGGCTCGTCCGTCTCAAGGTGCGACCTCGCGTCCTTCTCAAGGCGTGGTCTCTCGTCCTTCTCAAGGCGCAATCTCGCGCCCGTCACAGGGCGCGAGTTTCTCGTCCGTCGCAAGGCGCAATCTCTCGCCCATCTCAAGGGCAATTGCCTGACCGGCTCCCCAGCCAGCTCCCCGCCCAGGGCGGCAAGGGAGGATTATCCTCCGAGCAGAAGCAGGGGCTTAAAGACAAAGCGTCCAACATGACCCCGGAGCAGAAGCAAAGGTCCAGGACCGGGTGGCCAACCTCACTCCAGAGCAGAAGGACCAGTTACGTGAGAAATTCGAGAATTCCGGGCTCAAACCGAGGAGACATCCGTGACGAAAACCGCGAGGACTGGCAGGACTGGCGCGACGATGCCCGCGAGGACTGGCAGGACTGGTACGAGGACCGCTACGACGACTACTGGGACGATCACTGGTACTCGAGCTGGTGGTACGGCTACCCGGTGGGCACTGTATCATACTCCTTCTACATCGATGACCAGCCGCCCTGCCAGGAAACGGTGGTCATCAACCAGGCGACCGGCAGCACTACCTATTACTACTGCGATTCGATCTGGTATCAGCCGGCCTACACCTCCGGCGAGGTCAAGTACGTTGTCACATCGCCACCCGCGGGAGCTGAACTGACCACGATCTCCGACCCGCACCAGGTTACAGTCAACGGCAAGGATTATTATGTCAGCAACCACGTCTTCTACCAGAAGATCGTCCGCAACGGGAAAACCCTTTACACGACGGTTGATGCACCGCTTGGGGCAGTGGTGCCGACCATTCCGGAGTATGCCGTGGCGGTTGAGGCCAAGGAGCAGACTTACTACCGGTTTGACAGCATTTTTTACCAGAAGCGCGGGGATGGTTTTGTCGTCGTTGCCAACCCCGGTGTCTGATAAATTATGAATACTCTGCTCTTTATTTTCGTATTGCTCGTTATCTACCTGATCGCCGCAATCCCCACCGGCATCGTTCTGGCCAGGGTTATGGGCTATGAAGACGTGCGCGGCAAGGGCAGCGGCAACATCGGCGCGACCAACGTCTACCGGGTCGCCGGCAAGCTGGCCGGCGTCCTGACGTTGACTGGCGATATCCTGAAGGGGTTTCTGCCGCTGCTGGCCTGCAAAATCTGGCTGGCCCCGACCCCGGCCCAGCTCGGCATCGCCTGCGCCATGGCAATTGTCGGCCACTGCTATCCGGTCTACCTTAGATTCAGGGGCGGCAAAGGGGTCGCCACGGCCCTCGGTATTTTTCTGGTCATGTCGCCGTTAGCTGTCCTCGGCGCGGCATCGTCTTCGGCATTGCGGTCGCTACCACCCGCTTCATCTCGCTCGGCTCGGTTCTGGCGGCCATGTCGGCCCCCCTGTTGGTCCTGATGCTCAACGAGCCGCAGCCGATCTTTCCTGGCGACCCTGTTTATTGCCGCGCTGATCGTCTGGCGTCATCGCAGCAACATCAAGCGCTTGATGGACGGCGCGGAAGACCGTTTCAAAGCATGACATCCCGCACCAGGAATCTGGCTCTGCTGGCTTCGCGCTGATCGTGGTGCCGATCTTGTGCGTCGGATTCTGGGCTAGAGCGTTTTATCACGGACGGACGGTGACTCCGCCCGGCGCCGCGGGTTATCGAAATCACGGCCGGCAGTTCTTCACCCGGATTGCCATGCAACTTGCAGAGGCCGGGGTGATCAGCGATGCAACCCGTTTCACCTGTCTGGCCCGCTGGCGAGGTGCCACGGCCCAGATCCATGCCGGCAGCGTATCTCGTTCGATGCCAAAGCGCGCCGGACGAAGTCCTCGCCCGCCTGGTTGCCGGCGATATCCGCAGGTTCCAGGTCACCATCCCCGAGGGGTTCAACCTCAGGGAGATCGCCGCGCGCCTGGCCAACACCGGGGTCGGCTCGGCTGATGACTTTCTCACGCTCTGCCACGACACCGGATTCATCAGGGAGCTGGAGATTGAGGCGGACTCTCTGGAGGGCTATCTCTTCCCGGAGACCTATACGTATACCTCTTCGACAACCACGCGTCAGTTATTGGGCGCCATGGTGGACCAGCTGAACGAGCATCTTTCACCAGCCATACTGAAGGACGCTGACGCGTTGGGCATGGACCGGCATGAGCTGCTGACCCTGGCATCGATCATCCAGAAGGAGGCCGGCAATGTCATGGAGATGCCGCTGATTTCGGCCGTGTTCCACAACCGCCTCAAGCGCGGCATTGCCCTGCAGGCGGACCCGACAGTGATCTACGGGATCGCTGATTTTGACGGCAACCTCACCCGCAAGCACCTGTAGACGCCGACCCCTTACAACACCTACCGAAGAGAGGCCTGCCGCCCGGCCCGATTGCCAGTCCGGGGCAGTTTGCCCTGCGTGCAGCGGCCAACCCGGCGGACAGCAAGGCTCTCTACTTCGTGGCAAGGGGTGACGGCACCCATGAGTTTAGTGCGACGCTCAAAGAGCATAACCGGGCGGTGCGACGCTATCAGCTGCGCCGTTGATACAACCCGTGAGAGAGCTCTACAGTATTGAGCCGGTGTTTTTGATCTTATAGGCAGTTATTCAGTCGGGATAAAATGTCGCAGGGCTGACTAAGGGGACATGGTATGGCTAAGCGAATTCTGCTGATGAGGAAAATCATCAACTGGCAACGTAATCGCCGACCGGCTCAGGCGCAGGGGTTCGTGGTCAACCATGTAGAGCGATGGAATTTCGGCACTCAGGGCCATCGCCACAGAGCCACCAGACCTTTTGCTTCTCGAGCTCAAACTGTCTGGACTGCACGGCATCGAACTGATCAAGAAACTTCGCCAGAGCGAGCGCACCAGGGATCTTCCGGTGATCGTCCTGACCGGGTTCTACAAGGACGAGAAATACCGTAAGGCAGTCGACGCCCTCGGGGTTCGGCACTACCTGGAGAAGCCCCTCAAGGCCTCTGCCCTGATCAGCGCAATCGGCCAGGAGCTCAACCTGGCAAGACCCGGCACACCGGCGGCGCCGGGTGAACCACGGCCTTTCGCACACCATTTGCGCACGGCCTTCCTGAAGCCCTTCTCCGGCCTGCTGACCCTGCAATACCCGGACACCGTGCGCATGCTGACCTTCATCAACGGGGCCCCGGTCGCCCTGCGGCCCGGCTATAAAAGCCGTGACTTCGGCGACTTTCTCTGCCTTCGCGGTCAGATCACAACCGATGAATACCTCTATTTCACGACCACCGCAGCCTATCGCCACGACAGCCTGGTGCAGATCGGCTGCCTGCAATACAACGACCTGCTGCAGGCCGAGATGGATTACCTCAACCAGGAGCTGGTCTGTGCTTTCGCCGGCGGCACATCCCGCGCCTCGTGGAAAGTCATTCCGGCTCCCGAGCTCCTGCAACTGATCACACTCAATGTCCCGCAACTCTTCTATGAGGGCTTTCACAAGCACGGCGGGCAAACCGGCGCACAGCTGCTGCAGACCTTCAGGGACAAGTACCTTGTCCTCGACAAGGAGTATTACCGGCATATCAATTTCCTGCGTCTGAACGAAGATGAAAAACACTTCGTACAGAGTATCGATGGCCAGCACAAGCTGGCGGATCTGGTTGCCGATGGTTTTGACTGCGGCCCGCTGCTGCTGACCCTGACAAGTCTCGATATGGTGCGTTTCAGTGTCGACTCCGACGGCTTCTGCCGACCCGGAGAACCTGCCCTTGCGCGCCCTCTTCAATGTTGTCGAGGAAGATATCGAGGTTGACGTCGAGGCCACCCTTGAGAGCTTCTGCCGACCTGGTCGAGGATGACGTGCGGTCGGCGTGTCAGGCGACCGCGACGACTGCGCAGCCGGTAGCGCCACACCGGACGAGGCACAAACCTCCCCAGGAGGATCACTCCCAGGAGGTTCGTCTGATCGCCAGGAGTCTGGAGAACCAGAACCATTACGAGGTCTTCGGCATCAAGCAGGGGAAATTCTCTATCGACCGCCTCAAGGAACGCTACTTTGCCATCACCCGAAAATTCGGACCGGAAGTGCTTATGCAGCTCGGCGGCGATGAAGCCGCCCTTGCAGAAAACATCCTGTCCAGGGTCGCTACGGCTTACGATACTCTCTCGGACGTCGTCAAAAAGGAGCGTTACGACGAGATGCTCGGTGCCGACAAGGTTGGTCTCGGGCAAAAGGGCGACGACCGCTTCCAGGCTCAGGTACAGGCCGAATCTGGCAAAGTCTTCATCGAAATGGGAGGAGTGGGACAATGCTGAAAAGTCTCTGCAGGACGCCGTGAATGCAGAACCGAATAACGGCGACTACCTGGCCAACCTGGCCTGGTCGATCTATCGCAACCCGAAATACGCCGGCAGCCCGGCGATGATGAATAAGGCTAAGCAGATGCTCAACAAAGCGATCACCATGGAGCGGACCGCCCAGGCTTTCGCCTACAAGGGGTGGATGCTGTTCGAGTCTGGTCAGGAGTCGATGGCCGAGGCGGAATTCAACAAGGCCCTGAAGCTTGACGCCCGCCAGACGATGGCCCGCAGTGGTCTGCGTACCATGAAGGAACAGCAGGAAAAGCAGAATAAGGGATTGTTCAAGCGGATGTTTAAGTGATCGGAGTGCGAAGTGAGAGGCGCGAATAGACAAATAAAATAGGCCGGGGGCAGAATTTTGAATCTGGCCCCTTTCTATGATTCTTTACGTCCTCCTGTCTTCACGATTAAGTTACATGGATGAGTATTTTGTGCCGCAGAAGGCTTGGATTAAATCGATGCGGACCCGCGCAAAACCACCCCCCGGTGTGCGCAGGTTGGTGA
The DNA here is from genome assembly GCA_963707155.1 of uncultured delta proteobacterium. GTDB lineage: Bacteria > Desulfobacterota > Desulfuromonadia > Desulfuromonadales > BM103 > M0040. The sequence goes on from CAVPPD010000018.1 coordinate 24,251, forward strand.
CTTGTCCGCGGTACAGGCGCGCCGTCACACCGAGCACCCGGTTGCGATAGGCGTAGAGACGCAGATCGGTTTTCATAGGGTCCGGTCATAACCTCTCGGTCATGCCCGGCGGCACCAGCTCCTGCACCAGGGTCGCCTCCGCCGGCAGTTGGTCAAAACGCTTGCGGGAAATTTTCTCACCGACCAGCACGCCCTTGCTGCCGAAACCATCCACGGGTTTGAAGACGAGGTGTTTGCGGTCAGACCAGGCCTGCTGCGGATCGAGTTCGGCAAGCAGCGAGGTGCCCGGAACGATCTGTTCGAGCAGTCGGCTTCCTCATTCCCGGACAGGCGCCATGAAGCACGGCGGCCGGCATCAGACCAGAGGATCATGCGTCGCTTGTCGGCAAGCAGGCCATACATGTGCGGGTTGGGTGTCAGGCAAACCTTGCGGGCAAGGTAGGCCTGTCGCAGTCCGGCCATGGCGGCGTTTTCAAGGTAAAAATCGCAGTGCCGGTTATAGACCAGGTCGACGGGATGGCCATCGAGCCAGACACCGTCGGCAGACGCCTGCAACCGCGTCGGTTCGACGATCTCTGTCGGCACTCCCCACCCCCTGAACAGGTCGGCAAAGGCACACATCTCCGGATAAAGGTACTGATCGGTCGGATTCTCATCGATGATCGCGATCCGCTCCGGCTTCAGTTTCTTGCCCGACGAATATTGTTTCATTTCATCTGAAAAGGTCTGCAGCAGGCGCTTTCGGGTCTTTACCGGAAGCGGATTGATGATCGAGGGGGAGGAGGGGTCATGTGCAAGGTGGGCCAGCATGCCGCCGCCGGCATTGGTGTTGACTTCGATCAGGCGGGGCATAACGCCTTCCAGGTGAAAGTCATAGCACATCATGACCGCGGCGTGTCCAGGGTCGAAACGCGCGACATCAGGGGCCTCGGCATAGACCTGCTCGCGATATTGCGGGTTACGGCTCAACCCGTCGATCAGCCGCACCACGCCGACCATGCGCCGTAAAGCGGCCGCGGGGATATCGACGACGGCAGAGCTGAGATTTTCCTGAAAGGACTGACAATATTGGTCCTAACCTGTCACAGATGGCGACTTTTTAAATTGTGCCATATTAAACGATGCACCACAAATAAATCGGCCCTATAACCCAAACAAAGATTCGTCGCCACAAAGCCACCAAAATAATCATTTATCTATAGGCAACAAAGGGTCTTTTGAATCGATTCCCATCGGGGTTCGGTTGCTTTGTTTTCGTGTCTTCAAGTCTTGGCGGCCAACCATTTCTTCGGTTATCAGTCCGAAATAAAGCGGGGCACTTGCCGGAAGTGTTCGGCAAGTGCCCCTGTCAGTTGCTGTCAGCGGTGACTAATCGTCAAGGTTCTCCGCCAGCAGTTCGATGGTGTGCCTGACCCTGACTTCCTTTTCCTGCTTCTGCAGCCCGCCCTGGATCTGCATCATGCACCCCGGGCAGTCCATCGCCACGCAGGCCGCACCGCTCGCCTCGATGTCTCTGATCTTGTCACCGAGGATCTGCTTGGCAATGTCGGCGTGACTGGTAAAGGAGTAGGACCCGCCGAAGCCGCAGCAACGGTCGCTGTGCGCCATTTCGACGACTTCCCGGCCGGAGTCGGCGATCAGCCGACGGGGCTGCTCCCAGACCCCGGCGCCGCGTTTGAGGTGACAGGAGTCGTGATAGGTCACCTTCTCGGCCTTGACGGCTTTGCCGAAGGCCTCGGCGCCGTCGAGCTTGTCGGCGATGAAACAGGAGATATCGATGGTGATCTCGGCAAGTTTCCTGGCTTTCTCGGCCCAGACCGGGTTGTCTTTGAGCAGGTCGATAAAGTCGCGCTGCAGCGCCATGGTACAGGTCGGACAGGAGGTGACGACAAAATCGGGGTCGCCCGCAAGCATGGCGTCGATATTCTGTTCGGCCATGGCGACCGCCGTGTCCTTGTCGCCCGAGTAGAGGGCGGGCACGCCGCAGCAGCTCTGCTCAAGCGGCAAGGTCACTTCGACATCGAGATGGTTGAGGACTCTGACCAGGTCGATGCCCATCTCCGGATAGACGAAGTCGTTCAGGCAGCCGGCGAAAAAGGCCACCCGGTAACGCGGCTTCTCGACCGGTTGCGGGAGGTCCTTCCACAGGTCGCGCAGGGTTTGTCGGCGATCGCCGGCAGCGTGCGCCATTCGGTCAGTCCCGAAAAGAACAGCGGCAGGTGGCGGATGGTACGCTCGCCACGGGTCACCGGTTTCTGCAGCACGCTGGCGGCCCGCAGCATGCCGTGGAACAGCTTGCGGTTACGCATTACATTCTTGAAGACGATTGACTTGCCGGCGCCGACGCCTTCTTCCTCGCCGATGACTTCGCGCAGGTGCAGGATGATGCTCTCGAGGTCGATATTGCTCGGGCAGACCGCCACGCAGGAGCGGCAGCCGATGCAGGCGCGGACCAGCTCGGAGGCATTTTCGAGGCCGTGGAAGAATGCGGTGAGGATAACGCCGATCGCGCTGATGTAGATGTGACCGAAGACATGGCCGCCCACGGTCTGGTAGACCGGGCAGACGTTGGCACAGGCCCCGCACTTGATGCAACGCAGTGCGTCGCGGCAGTGCGGGCGATTCGGCCAGGGCGGAGCGGCCGTTGTCGAGCAGGACGATATGCAGTTCCTTGCTGCTCGTCACCACAGGGCACGGCCCCGCGGATCCAGGTGATGTAGGAGGTGATCAGCTGCCCGGTGGCGTTCTTCGGCAGGACATTGATGATCCGGTTGGCATCTTCGAGCGTCGGCACCAGCTTCTCCATGCCGACCAGGGCGACATGAATTTTCGGCAGGGTCGTGGTCAGACGGGCGTTGCCCTCGTTGGTCACCAGGGCGATGCCGCCGGTTTCAGCGATCGGCGACGTTGGCCCCGGATATGCCCATGTCGGCATCCAGGTAGCCCTGGCGCAGCTGTTTGCGTGCGAGCCGTACCAGGTGCAGTATCTCGGCCGGTCTTCCTTACCGGTGACCTTGCTGAACAGCTCGGCGACTTCTTCCTTGAGCATGTGAATCGCCGGCATCACCATGTGGCTCGGTCTTTCTCCGGCCAGCTGGATGATCCATTCTCCCAGATCGGTCTCCAGGGCTTCAACGCCGGCGTCCTTGAGCGCATGGTTGAGATGGGTCTCCTCGCTCGCCATGCTCTTGCTTTTGACCACGGTTTTGACTCCGCGCTCCTTGGCCAGGTTGCAGATGTACGCGTTGGCGTCTGCAGCGGTCCGGGCAATATAGACTTTCGCCCCGGCGGCTTCGGCGTTGGCGATGAATTCATCACGATAGCGCGGCAGGTTGTCGCGTACCTCGTCCTTCATCTCGCCAATCGCAGTGCGCAAGGCTTCAAAATCCTGCCCGGCAAAGGCCGCTTCGCGGGCAATCACATAAGCATCAGCGAAACGGTGCAAGGTATCCTGTAGGCGCGGTTTCAAATCGCCTTGCGGACCCTGTCCTGGTAATGTCTGCTGCGGTCTGCTTTATTCATTTTGGTAACCGTTAAACGTAAAAAGTTAAAGGTAAAAAGTCTTAAGGCTTTTCTCGCCTCACACCTCGCGCTTCAGATTTATCTCTCCATCAAATCCTCTGACAACCCCTCCAGCAGCAGAATATGCAATTCCGCCGGGCCATGCACACCGATCGTCAGAACTCGCTCGATATCAGCGGTGCGACTCGGACCGGTGATATAAGCCAGGTAGGCTTGCGGAAGCTGCTTGTGGAAATCGCCCAGAAGTGGCACGGCCTCATCGGCCGTTGCCAGAATTTTGCGTGGGTCGAGAAGTACGAAATGCTTTTCCGGTAGGGTGGTGGCAATCCGCACGGCTTCATCGGTGCTTTCAAGGACGACCGTACCCGTTGCCGCGATGCCGAAGTTCGCACCTGTCAAACCCGCTGCAGCGGTTGCCCCGTGCACACGGAAGTTGTCCTCAATCACATCCACCCCGGCTGTTTTAAGCATAGCAGGCAGTCCTGTACGTTTAAGACTTGGACAGGGCGACAACAACAGGCTGCCGGCGATCCGTTCGTCAATATATGCGACGAGGTCTTCCAGATTTGAAAGCACCTTAACGTCCGCACCGACATTGCGTGCCGCGATGATAAATTTCTCCATGATTGACCCTTCAGGTAAAACAAGTTATTGGTATGACCAATTTATGGTAGACTTTCCTTCTCGAATCTGTCAAGGAATAAACAAACAGTATTCTATATTTGATTCAACCAACGAAGTATTGACTCACATGAGAATCGGTTGATTCAAAATTGCATCTTTACCAAGATCTGGCATTTCCGGGGGAGCGATTTGACAACGCTGCAATTAGTGATTCAATTGTGACTCACTCCTCCTGCACCGGACAGCTCATACAAGCACAGAGGTTCCCATTCTACCATGATTTTTACCCTTGGTACGGGACTTGCGAACAGCTACTCAGTGTTGACCAATAATTTCAGGAGGTTCACATGTCGGACGTTTTTATAGTTTTTGCACGCCGCACCCCTTTCGGCTCCTTTGGTGGCGTCCTCGCAACCA
>CAVPPD010000019.1:0-74657 GCA_963707155.1 uncultured delta proteobacterium
TGTAGTGCCTTATCGTAGAAATAGGCAGTCGGGTTCATCGGGAAGGCCACCTCCCATTCTCCTTTAAGTAGGCTGAGCAGGCCGATGCGCGCCGGCCGGCTGACCGACATCAGCCGGCCGGCGTCGTCCCAGATATTGCAGTTGCCCACCAGCAGCGACAGCTCCGGCAGCGTCCCGAAGCGCTCGACAATCTCGTTCAACACGCCGGGCTGGTAGTAGTCGTCGACGTTAAGAAAGCCGATGATCTTCCCCGCCGCCAGGGCCAGCCCCTTGTTCATGGCGTCCGATTGCCCCCGGTCCGGTTCCGAGACCCAGCGGATATGCGGATGTTCCGCCGCGTACCTCTTAACCACCTCCACCGTGCCGTCCGTGGAGCCGCCGTCGATGATCAGGTGCTCGACCGTCGGGCAATTCTGCTCGATCACGTTGCGGAGGCAGAACTCGATGAAGCGGATCCCGTTGAAGACCGGGGTGATGATCGAGAGTTCAGGCAATGACACCGTCGTTCTTTCCATGTCAGCCTTAATGTTCATTTAGGCCGGCAATCCGTAGGAATTCGCGTGCGAACGAGACTATTTCCTCGCGGTTGCGTGCCCACGCCACACTCTCGCGCTCCAAATCAGGACCGGGCGACAGTGAATCCCAGTACGTGGCCATAAGGCCCGCTAGGGCGTCGGCCGAGGTCCGCTCGAAGAAGCTACTGTGAGGCGGCTGTTGCTCCAGATGCACTGGGAAGTCGGAGAGAATCATCGGCTTCCCTAGGCAGCGAGCATCCTCGACCACGGTGCTCCATCCTTCAAACAGAGAGGGTTGGATCAAGGCGATCGCACGCCGCAGTAGCTGCATCTGGTCGGACTTAGGGGTTAGCCCCAGCAGGAAAACTTCCGCCAAGCCGGACGTCTGGATGGCCTGCAGGATGGTGTCACAATAGTCGGGTTGCCGGTCGTCGTAGAGATGCCCGGTGCAGACGATGGCCGGGGTGATGCCCCTCGCCTGCAGGAGCCGTAGTGCCTCGAACACCGCCAGGTGGTTCTTGTGCTTGCCAAAACTGGTTGCTGATGATGAAAAACCGTTCCGGCAGGCAGTATTTGTGCTGTATCTGTTCGGCATCTCCCTCGTACCAACCCGCCCTGGGGATTGTCCGAAAGGAAAGCACCCGAGTCTTATCGGCGGCTTCCGGGTAGAAGCCGCCGAAATCTGCAGCCGCTGTCCGGCTGCTTAGGACGATGGTGGCGGCGTGCGCGGCAATCCCGGCGAATTCCTTGTCTCGCAGAGCGATTTCCTGCTCCGTGAAGAACTGCGGCAGGTGCTTGTGCTGCAGATCGTAGATCCAGGCCGCCGCGTTTTTCGGTCGCCTTCCCCCTCGTGGCGGATGGTAGGGATAGACGAAATCGAACTCGTGCCGGGCGAGAAAAAGATCGTACTCCGTGCCGGCGGACTCGTGGAGCAGCCGCGCCCGCACCGTCATCGCCGCGCGCTCAGCTAGGGTCGGTCGCACGGCATCGACGTCGTGAATCTCTCGCACGAAAGGTCTGATCGACTCTACGAATTCCCCGTCGACCGAGGAATCGGCCAGCAGTGAAACTTCGAAGCCGTCACGGGCCTCGTCGGGGAGGGTGGCCAAGGCGAGAATGATATTGCGGATGTACTCCATGCCGCCGACCCAGCCACGGCCCCCCTGCATGATCAGCGCTATGCGAAACGGCGCCCTCATAGCCCCAGCAACTCTGCGCGACACCATCTGGCAAAGGCGCCCGCCCCCTGCTCGAAGGGTACGGCGACTTCGAAACCGAGCGCTTCGAGCTTTGACATGTCCGCTCGCCAGTTGCGGGGAGTCCCGGGGGGGACGACCCCGTCGAAGCGGCGGAGCGCTGTCTTCCCAGGGCCGCCGCCAGTAGCCCGGCGAGATCGCGGATCGTCACCTCTCTGCCGCTGGCCAGGTTGTAGACGTCACCGGCCATGGCCCCCTTGACGACGATCAGGTGTAAGGCGCGGGCCACATCGAGGGCATGGATGAAGTCGCGGCTCTCTTCGCCGATCCCCTGCAACACCAGCGGCTCACCGGTCAGAATTTTGCGGCAGATGTCCCACAGCACCTGGCGGCGCAGCCCCGGGCCGTAGGCGGAGAAAATCCGCGCGCTGGCGGTCGGCAGACCGTAGATTTCGGCATACTCGACGCAGCTCAGCTCCCCTTGCAACTTGTGGAAGCCGTAGGGGGAGATCGGTGCGGTGGGGGCGCTTTCGGTCACCGGCAGGGCGCAGGGATTGCCGTAGACCGCCGCGCTGGAGACAAAGACGAATTTGCACTCGGGCGCATGGTGGCGCAGCGCCTCGAGCACCTCGAAGGTCAGCACCGCGTGTGCATGGTAGTCGGCAGCCGGCTCGGCGACCGACAGGGGCACCGAGGCCCGGCCGGCGCAATGGATGCACGCGGCGGGGGCACATTGCTGCAGGATCTTGCCGAGGGCGGGGTCGGGCAGCTTCAGGCAGTGGTAGGCGCGAAGGTTCGACGTCGGCGCATTCTCCGGGGGGACGCTGTCGATGCCGACCACCGTCCAGCCCTGGTCATGAAAGTGCTTGCCGACATACCTCCCCAGGAAACCGGCGGCGCCGGTGACCAGGACTTTTTTGGGATCGTTTTTTGGCATCATCATTTGCTCGCCCGGAAAGTGTATAAACGGCCCGGATCGTCACACTGTCGCGACAGTCTGCGCCCCTGCCAGGCTCTGAAAGCGCTCCAGCCGGCCAGTCGCTCGACGGTCCCCTTCCCGATGGGGAACGGCCAGCTTTGCCCGATCAGCCTCCTGATTTCAGCGGTCGTCATCGGCGCGTAGTTGATCACGTTTTCGAAGGGCCCGATGACCTGCAGTTCCCGCAGCCCCGCATTGCGGATGGCAGCGGCATACTCCTCGACGCGATAGGCGTTCTCCCCGCCATAGAGGGCATGGAGCGGGTGAGCATCCAGGAATGCCTGCAGATCGCTCTTACGGGAAATAGCGTGCTCGCGGGTCATCAGCAACGTTCCGCCTTTCTTAAGGACGCGGCCGGCCTCTGCGCAGAAATCCTCCAGACGTTCAGCGTGATGGCACACGGCCCGCCCGTAAACGATGTCGAAGGACTCATCGGCAAAGGGCAGCCGCTCCCCGCTTTCCTCGACGATGACAACCGGCAGGCCCGTCCGCGCAACAAGTTCCCTGATGGCCCCGGCCCCAACCAGGGGGCTCGGATCGGGTTCGAGGGCCGTGACCGTGCAGCCGTGCCGTGCAAACGCATAACTGGAAATCCCCCGCCCGGCGCCGATGTCGAGCACGGCTCCCGGAATCTTGCCGGCCAGCAGGCGGCAAACCTCCTGCCATTCCTCGCTGCCGGCGTAACGCGCGGCGGCTTCATCGATCGGGTCGTCATAATAGCAATCGCGTACCAGCTCCTGCTGCCCGGGATCGGCACGTAACCGGCAAACCGCCTCTTCCCAGCTGATGAAACTAGCGCTCATCGAGCCCCAGTTCCCTGACCACGCGTGCCGGATTGCCGGCAACGACTGCCCAAGGAGGAACGTCCTTAGTCACCACCGCGCCAGCGGCCACAATCGCGCCTTCGCCGATGGTGACCCCTTTGGCGATGATCACCTTCGCTCCAATCCAGGCCCCTTTCGAAATGACGACAGGGAGGCTTTTCGTTGTCGTCCAGTCGTGCTTGTTCTTCTTCCAGTCGGCTAGATCATGCTTCCTGATACTGTACTTAGTACTGTGATTGTCACTGTCGAAGATAATGCATTGATAAGAAATCAACACATCATCTTCAACGACAATGGACTTGACGCAGTCAAGTGTTGTTCCTTCACCGATATAGACATTGTTTTTGATGATTATTTCGCTGTCATCGGTTTCGGTAACCAGCATTCCCTGTATCAGGCAGTCGTCACCGACGATAATTTTGCTGGTGCTGGAGCGCATGTCGATTTCGCCGGTGATCTCGGTGTTTTTGCCGACACGCGTGGGCAATTTGGCAACCGAAGCCGTTTCCCGTCCCAACAGGCGGAGAAGCAGATTGCGCAGCATTCAGTCCTCCTTCAGGCATATAAACCATTTGCCGGTAGAAATATCATCTTCCCATGACGAGTCGAGTACATAGACCTTGCTGTAAGCTTGCTTGAATCTGCCCAGCCACCACTCTGTCGAATTATTGTGAAAACTTTGCAGCGTCGTCAGCCACCCTTCGTTCGCTCCGCTCCGCGAGACGGGGAGCATGTGGAATGAATTGTATCTGGTGATGCGATAGGCTTCCTGGATAAATTCATCAATGCCTTTATTAGAAAAGTGTTCAAGCGAACCTATTGAATAGCTGTAATCAAAAAAATCATCGACGTATCCAGTTTTGGTAGCATCGCAAACTTTCAATCGTGTACCCGGTATACCTCTATCAATGGCTTTTTGAATTAGAAAATCAGAAATGTCGCAACCGTGTATCTCGCAATCAAAACTAGACAGCAGCTCAATGACTTTTCCGGTACCACAAGCAATGTCGAGTATTCTGCCATGGCAGGTTGCAATGAGATACTTAATTTCCAGCCAAGCATTATTTTCACCCCAGGATTCCAATATATTGGCCATTTCAGGGTCCCAATAAATATCGAGATCTTGTTTGTCGTTCCCGGCTCCAAGAATATTCTGATCATCCTGCCGGTTTACGTTCCCGGCTTTATTTGCTGCGGTGCGGAACAATTTACTGCATATGTCGTTTATCATTGAGTTTGCCGTTTAGGACTGCGTGTTTATTTCTGCAAGAAAAGCTTCATTTCATAAATCACGTCATTCAACATGCTCCTACTCATATTGTTCCTGTAGAGATATCTGTAGACCTGCACCTTGGCCTTGGTGTCTTCCACGATTTCATCTGGATGTTTTGCTATGTTTAAACTAGTAATCAATTGAGAATTCATAGACTCAACACTGCAGTGTGTTCCGCTTCCATCGAAACCGATGTTTGAAACAAGGCTGGCTTTGGGATGCAAGACTAATCCCTTATTCAAGAAAACAGCATAGTAGAATCTTATCGCCCAGGAATCCACCTGGCCGTTAAGCTGGGCCTCAAGCATTGGATAATATGGATAACTGCCGTTCAGGTTGAAACGATACAGCATCTCTTTGTCTGACTTGATTTCATTATATCTGGAGACGAGCGGATCGAATTTGTCCCAAGCTCTTTTCCATATCCCCCACCCCCACGAAGTCGAAAGCGGCAGAAATACTGCGTCCGTAGATGCTTCGAGAGCGCAGGGAAACATGTAAGCCGATATCTGCATCACCTGCTCGCACTGTTCGTAACGCAGGAGACTTTCATTCATGTATTCCAGAAAATGCTGCGAGAGGATGAGATCGTCCTCCACAACGATGACTTTCCCATACTCGTTGCAAACCTTCGTCACCCCATCGATAATGTTGCGGGCACAGCCGTAATTCTGCTCCCTCTCTATGACCCTGACCTTGCCACACCAGTTTCTGCTCCTCACGACCTTGCGGACTTCTTCGACTCCCCTTGCATCCTCGGCTCGCTTCGGCGCATCGCTGAACACGATAAGTTCGCTCCGGTCAGCGCCATGACAACTAGCCAGCGACTCGAGTGACTGCAGCGCATGGTCGGGCCTCTTGTAGGCGAAATATGCGATTGGAGCAGCAGGTATCATTTCGCAGCACCCCGGAACATCATGCCTGAAATTTCATCGCGTTAAGGAACCACACTCGTTGGCCGGCCGCCATCCCTTGTATGGCCGCAAGGCAACGACAAACTGCTTGTTGTCACCAAAAGTCAGAAAGTCAATGATTTCCCTTGGCGCCAGGAAATCCAGGAATTGTTTTTCATTCCAGAAATTCACGTGGCCCTCGTATTCATCGTAATCACCGTTGGGTATCGTGATAACAATCATGCCGTCGCGTTTGCAAACTCTGTCGAACTCTGCGAGCACATTTTGCGGGCCGGCAAGATGTTCGAGCGTCTGTATGCAATGTACCTGATCGAAATAACATTCTTCGTACGGCATTGCGTAGACATCACCAGTCAAGAACTTGCCACCGGGAATAATTCTGCTGGCTCTTTCGACGGCGGCATTCGAATAATCCAGGCCATGTACTTCATATTGCTTTTCGGGCGATTTTTGCAGGAGCAATTTCAGAAAGTCTCCGGAACCGAACCCGACATCGATTATTCTATTGCCATAGTTTTTCGATAAAACGTAGTCAACCACGAACTCGTGAGATTCAACCCGCCCTGGCTCCATGTAAGCGCTTATAAATTCTTCATTGCTCCAGAATTTGTCGTAAACTTCCTTCTTGTTGGTTTTGCACAATTCAGCAATATCGCCAGGAGTCGGTTCTTTGTCAGCTCCACACCCTAACAACTTACGCATTAATGCAAATATATTTTTCATATAAACTTGCCATATTTATCAATAACTATACATTCAAATACGTTATCCCAAAAAAACATGTTACAAAAAATATCCATATTATCGAATAACATGTTCCTGAAAGGGTTGTCGTAAACATCCATTCTCTGCTGAAAAAATAACTCCGTGTTCGTTCCCCGTTTTTCACGTTCTGAATATTCTATGAAAACCAAGGTATTCCCCGCCATATTCACATACCATTTATGCAGGTATGAAAAATTGTACATCATATCGGACAACCTGGTCGGAGTTTCGATATACCCCCGCTTGCCGACCCTCATGATCTCACTGCAAGCCTTCTTCGGATCATCAACATGTTCGAGCACATGCGAGCAATAAACAAAATCAAATTCCTTGTCCTCGAAGGGCAATGCCCCGATATCCACTTTATAAAAAGCCCTGTCGTCGGTTACTATTTTTTCGCCACCCCTATGAAAATCGTCTTCAGTGTAAAGATCGGCAAGATGTGTTGCATGGGGAAAGGGGTTATTACCGCTGCCTATGTCGAGGATCTTGTCGTTCTCGGCAATGTCAAACGCGCAATACTCCTGCTGATAATCGTACCTGGTCCTATAATCTTTCATGCTTTTCCTACGTAACAAAACATCAACAGCATGGTTGTTAAGCTTAATTCTCATAATCGCCCTTGCTTAGTTCATACCCTGAAGGAATAGTCGACCAAAAAACTGCCTTGCACTTCCGGAGGCACCTTGCCGGTACCGTAATAATCTCCAGCTTCGACGAGGAAATAGCCGGCGTTTTGTACCCAGTCCAGGATCGTTCCCGATGCCGAGCAAAACAAAGTGTAAGTGTATTTACCTTTCACGAAAGGCAATTTTGGGATGACAATTTCGACATGGTTTGTTGCAGGCGACATCGTTAACGGGCCGCCCCCTGCTTCACTTGTCAGAACCGTGATCCGGTTTCCAGACTGATCGTCAATCCCCATTGCAAAGGTAGCATTCGCCACGGCATCGCGGTCGGACCTGTCTACTTCCAGGATAATTTTGACAAATTGACCACTTATGAGTGAGTTTGCCGTTTCATTTTTTTCGTTAAGCAGTTGCACCGACGTGAATTTCACCGCGCCGGTGCCCTGTCGGTCCGTTCTTTCATCCAGCCTGGTTTTTGCTTGAATGGAAACATCGCTCAAGTATTTCTCTATGACATCATTTGTCGCCGCATCCGCGATTTTTCCACCTTGCTTCAACAGGATTGCTCTCGTGCACAAATTTTGGACTGCCGCCATGTTGTGACTGACGAACAGCACCGTCCGCCCTTCCCTGCCGACCTCCTCCATCTTGCCCAGGCACTTCTTCTGGAACTGCGCATCGCCCACCGCCAGCACCTCGTCGACGATCAGGATCTCCGGCTCCAGGTGGGCGGCCACCGCGAAGGCCAGCCGCACGTACATCCCGGAGGAGTAGCGCTTGACCGGGGTGTCGAGGAATCTCTCGACCTCGGAGAAGGCGACGATCTCGTCGAACTTGCGGCGGATCTCCGCCCGGCTCATGCCGAGGATGGCGCCGTTGAGAAAGACGTTCTCGCGCCCGGTCAGCTCGGGATGGAAACCGGTGCCCACTTCCAGCAGGCTGGCCACGCGGCCGTCGATGCGTGACCCGCCCGGCGGTCGGTTCGGTGATCCGCGGCGAGGATCTTCAGCAGGGTCGACTTGCCGGCCCCGTTGCGGCCGATGATGCCGACCCGTCTCCCCCTGCTTGATCTCGAAAGAAACATCCTTCAAGGCGAAAAACTCTTCTGTTGAATCTTGATTTGTTGAACTGTTGAAGGGGTGGAGCAGGCGGCGGGCAAAATTCCTCGCGCCATCGGTCAACGCATCACGCAGGTTGGCAACCCCTTCCGACTGGTGGCCGATGAGGTATTTTTTGGAGAGGTTTTCGACTTTGATGACGATCTCGGACATATTCGTTAACCGTTAACCGTTAACCGTTAACCGTTAAATGTTAAATGTTAAAATTTGCTTGTTATCTGGCGACTGAGCGGGATAATCCATAAAGCATCTTGGTTATGTTCATAAGCTTGGTGGTCAACAATTGCGCCTTGCCTTCGTCCAGATAACCGATCATCGTCGACAACTCGATATGGGTATCCAGCTCGCTCGCAGACCCTTGCGCTATCGAGGTGAACTGCAAAAATTCCTTTACACTTTTTCTGCCTGCGCCCTCGGCAATATTGGCTGGGATTGAAATCGCCGCTCGACGCATCTGCGAAGTCAATCCGTAAATTTCCGAATTTGGGAACCCTGCCGTCATCTCGTAAATATTTTTCACCAACAGCATTGACTTCTTCCAGACATCCAGATTCCGGTGCGGTCTGCAATCCATAACTCCCTCCTGGCATATCACTTTTCACTTTTCACTTTTCACTTTTCACTTTTCACTTTTCACTTTTCACTTTTCACTTTTCACTTTTCACTTTTCACTTTTCACTTTTCACTTTTCACTTTTCACTTTTCACTTTTCACTTTTCACTTTTCACTTTTCACTTTTCACTTTTCACTTTTCACGTTTTACGTATCACGTTTCACGCATTCCCTTCACTAAATCACATCCGCAAACGTCCGTCTCCACGCTTCCGGAAATACCGCAGCCCCGCCCACAGCAGCGCCAGTGTCAAGGCCATCGACAGGGAAAACCCGGCCAGATAGATGTCAGCCGTCGCCGCCCAGGAGGGCCCAGCGGAAGCCGTCGATGACGCCGACCATGGGATTCAGGGAGTAGAGCAGACGCCACTGTTCCGGGACCATGGTGAACTGGAGAAGCCGACCGGGGAGACGTAGAGGCCGAACTGCACCATGAACGGGACGATGTAGCGGAAATCGCGGTACTTGACATTGAGGGCCGCCAGCCACACGCCCGCGCCCAGGGCCGTAGCCAGGGCCAGGGCGAGGAACAGCGGCAGGGTCAGGATGCGCCAGTCGGGGGCGTACTGGTACCAGGCCATCAATGCACGCCGAGGATGCCGAGGGAGATCAGGAATTCGACCAGGCCGACGATCACCGCGCTGGCCGGGATGATCAGCCGCGGGAAGTAGATCTTGGAGATCATCGCGGTGTTGTTGATCAACGAATTGCTGGTCTCACTCAGGGCGTTGGCGAAGAGCTGCCAGGGCAGCAGGGCGGCAAAGACCATGATCGCATAGGGGGCGTCGCCCTCGGAAGGGAACGCGGCGAAGCTCTGCCGAAGATGACGGTGAAGACCACCATGGTCAGAAGCGGCCGGAGAACGCTCCAGGCGACGCCGATCACGGTCTGCTTGTAACGCACCAGGATGTCGCGCCACGAGAGGAAGAAAAACAGCTCGCGGTAGCGCCAGAGATCTCGCCAGTAATGGAGATCGCCGCGACCGGACTCGATCACCAGCTTAGATCTGACAGGTTGGCTACTCATCTCGTTGCCCCACGCCCGTCCGGCCGCCGTCCTCACGCAGGATATCCTCGAAACTCAGCGTCGGCCCGTGGATCCGCTCTGCCGCAACGCCGAGTTGCAGCAGCTCTTGCCGCAACGCCTCAGCCCGCTGCACAGTACTGAGCACGATCGGACTGCTGTTCGAACCAGCACCATCCTCCAGACTGACCACTGGCAGACCAAAGAAGCGCTCATCGGAGCCGCCAAGGTCCATGACCACCTCCAGAGCGAGCCCGGCCTCCTGCAACGACAGGTAGATGATTTCGGTCAGATCGTCGAGTCCGCAAAACGACAACTCCCGCACCCCCTGGTCGCGTAGGCGGATGAAGAGGCTCAGACTGTCCTGCCTGGTCACACGGTAGAGCTTGTGAAAATTTCTCAGATGCTGAAAGGCGAGTCGGCTTCTTCTCGGAAAACCCCTTCGGAGTCAACAGGTAGGCGATACGATTGCGCGGATAGGCCTTGACGCTGACGAAGCCCTTCTGCACCAGGGTCTTGAGGTAGGAGTTGACTAGGCCGAGAGCAATGCCAAGGCGACCGGCGATCTCTCGCTGGGAAAGCGGCTCGCCCACCTCTAACTCACTCATGAGCAGGAAGTTTCGGAAGGTGTCCTGCTGGTCGCCGCGGGTATCGTTCATATTTTGAACAGTACTGGCTAAATATCCTTTTGACAAGGGAAATCATGGGCATCAGCCAAATTTGTGCAGCATAGACACAGGAGACCCAGGGATTAATCACAGACCTCAAGTTACATGTCAAGCCTTAGGTGACGTCAGGGTCATGCTTCAGGGAACTACGTTCTCAATGGTATCCAGCAGGCCACCGAAACCTTTCGGAAGCCTCTTTTTGAGCGTATACAGGTAGCGCGCAGCTATTGGATTGGCCGAATTCACCCCGTTGTTGATGCGGCAGGCGAATTCGTACATGCCATGATTCGCGAAAATTGCGTATTCGGACACGTTCGAGTCACTGCATAACAGACCGCTGCAGCGAGAAAGTAGAATTCCGTCTGCCAAAACCTCCAACCCCAACAGAAAGCGGTGACGCATTCTTGGCGTCAGATTAAAAGAATTGACTTTGTTGTAAGATCTAAAACTGTCCGTGAAAGAGAGTCGCCAACCGTATCTCCTCTGCAAACGTTCCAGATAAGACTGAGATTCAGAGACCAGGAATACCCGCTCGATATCGTATCTATCCAGGAGCTGATCGACATACTTCACGATCTGCCGTTCCGTGGGGCCGAACGAGTGAGATGGAGCCAGATTCTGCTCTTTGCCACGGAAGTGAACGCCCAACACTTTCCGTTCTGAAACGAGGGAGTCGTAATCGTTCACCCTGGCCATGACGGCATCCTGGAATCTGATATATTTTTTGTACACTTCCTCGTAAAGACCAGGGATTGCTGTCACACAATGGCTGAGATCCTCGGGATATTCACCACTACAGAAAAATACGTTCCTGCTATTATACACTTCGTTGAGGGAAAACCTCGACACCGGCTTGAAATAGTACTCCCAAGCGTTTGATGAAATGTCGGCGCAATCTGCATCATTGTAGAGAGTCTTGAAGTTCTCAAAATCGACTACGGGTATCATGCCATAGTCGTCGCAGATTTTCAGATGGCACAGGACAAAAGCCAGATTAGAAAAGAACCCCGACCCCAACCGATCCAGCCAGATAACGTAAAAATTTTTATCGGGATGGTTTGGCCCGAATGATTTGAAATAAACTGGGGACTGCTCTTTCACTCCGAACGGATAATCCAAAGGCAACTGATCCATGCAAAAATATTTGCTGAAATGGACGTTGTATGATTTTCTGATTGCATTCAACATCCGGTCACCGCTAGACACTTAAAAAATCTCTCGTCAATTAGCACCTGCGCTGAAAACCTCGGAATTACTAGGTATTTTGCCATCACGCCCCCCAGAATTCGAGGTAGAACTCCTCCGGAAGAGGCTCTCCCGCCTTGATCTTCTTGAATATGGACCGGGCAAAGATTAGGTCCGGATGGTAGGCGGAACATTTACGACAAAGGTCGGGGAGCGTCCCCGCTTCAAAAGCACCGAGGATGCGGGCCCTGCTTTCACCTGACCAGACTTCAGCCAGGGAGTCACGTTCTGCCTGGCCGATCCTCAGGCCGCACCCCTCTGCGTCGACACAACCACAGGCGGTCATGGCTCCATCCCAGCAAATCGCCATATGGACACAAGCCAGTGCACAGGGCCGAGTCTTCTTTGTCGAGCCTTCGTTAACGACCAGACCAAGATTTTCATCGCTCTCCACAATTCCGCCGTAATTGGAAAAAGTCCATTGGTGACTAATCTTGACCCCTCTTTTTCGATATATGTCGAGCTCTCGCCGGAAACTGCTTTCGAATTTCCAGTCGTTGGTCACTACTGTCCGGTTAAAAATTAGCAAAACGACGTAAGTCGTTGAGAATAATAGTTCTTTGACATAGCTAGCACGTTTTCGATTTGAATTTGCCTCATCAGTATGGGTTGATACCTCTCTGTATTCACAGGAGGGTATCTATGAATTCCGGTCATACTGTTTTCCGGCAACTACTACAATTGCTGCCACGGCATGAGTTCGACCTGTGTGTTCGTCGTTATCGTGGCAACTACAGAGCCAAGAGCTTCTCAACGTTTGATCAGTTTCTGTGCCTCGCATATGCCCAAATGACTGGGCGTGAGAGCCTGCGTGATATCGAGACCTGTTTGAACTCTCACCAAGAGAAACTGTATCACATCGGTTTTAGAGGTTCTGTCTCTCGTTCTACTCTGGCCGACGCAAATGAACGCAGGGATTGGCGTATCTTTCAGGACTTTGGTCAAATCCTGATCCGCATGGCACAACGGCTCTACTATGACGAACCGTTTGCCCTTGAACTCAATCAACCACTGTACGCTTTTGACTCAACTACCATTGACCTGTGCTTGTCATTGTTCCCTTGGGCCGAATTCCGTAAGACAAATGCTGCGGTCAAGATGCACACTCTGATCGATCTACGGGGAACAATCCCGACATTCGTGACAATCACAACGGGCAAGGTTCATGATGTCAGAATGCTCGACATGTTGCCTGTGACAGAAGACGCTATCTACACCATGGATCGGGCCTATATCGATTTCGCCAGGCTCTATGTGCTTCACCAGCAAGAAGCCTATTTTGTCGTCAGAGCAAAGGACAACTTACGCTTTAAGCGCCTGTATTCATCGCCCAAGGACAAAGAGGCCGGTATCAGGGCGGATCAAACGGTTGCCCTGGTAACTTACAAATCGAAAAAAGACTACCCGGAAAAATTACGCCGGGTTAGCTATGTCGACAAGAAGCGCAACAAACACTTGGTGTTTCTGACCAACAACTTCGCGCTGCCAGCACCAGTCATTGCTGAAATTTACAAGCAGCGCTGGCAGGTGGAACTGTTTTTCAAATGGGTCAAGCAACACTTGCGGATAAAGACATTTTACGGAACATCGATAAACGCGGTGAAAAGTCAGATCTGGGTTGCCTTGAGCATCTATCTGTTGGTGGTGATCGCCAAGAAGAGGCTCGGCATCTCGTGCCCGCTCTACACTTTTCTACAAATACTGGAGGTCAATTTGTTCGAGAAAAAGCCCATTCCATCTATGGTTGCTGATGCTCTAAAACAAATTTCGGACACTCCGAGCGATAACCAACTGAACTTATTCAGTTATTAACCGGACAGTAGTGGGGCAACGGATTGAACGTTATGCATATACTTCAGATGCAACGGGTTCTGGTTCATATTTGAGCCGTCTATATAATACAATCGTTAGGCGAGAGCTTAGAGCTGACGAAACCATTTCAGAGATCATGGGAGAGCTTGCAAATGATGCGATTTTAGGCACCAGTGACGACGAAATCCCATTCTAAAAAAGTTACCTCACTGCTGAATGGACAAATTAAAATTCCAGTGCCCATCTTCGTCCGAACCGGGGAGTCATAAACCAAAAGGCCGGTTTATTTGAAAAGTGATCGGCATTTTCTGTTCTTTAGAGCAGTCACACTCCCAAATAGCGAGTTTTCAATGCCTCGTTATTGACAATTTTTTCCGTCGCGCCGTACCAGACCACCTTGCCGTTTTCCATCACATAGTGGCGATCAGCCAGCTTCATCAAAGCATCGAGGTTTTTGTCGATGATCAGGATCGACTGTCCGCGTGATTTGAGGATATTCAGTCCAGACCAGATTTCCTTACGCACCAAAGGAGCCAGACCTTCGGTCGCTTCATCAAGAATCAGAAGCTTGGGGGTTGTCATCAGTGCACGCATGATCGCAAGCATCTGTTGCTCCCCCCCGGAGAGCTGGTTGCCATAATTATTCAAACGTTCAGTCAGCCGCGGAAAGATGTCGAGGACTTCTTCGAGAGTATAGGGCTCTTTCCTGCCCCCGTGATGTGCGGCGGCAACCATGATATTTTCATAAACCGTCAGGTTGGGGAAAATTTGTCGCCCCTCCGGAACCAGGCCAATCCCCTGCCGGGCAATTTGATAGCTGGGTAAATGCTGGATCTCCTTGTCGTTAAAGAAGATCTGTCCGCTGGTCACCGGGGTCAGGCCGATGACCGACTTGACCGTCGTGCTCTTACCCATGCCGTTACGCCCGAGCAGGGTTACGACCTCACCGTCGCGCACCTCAAGGCTAACACCAAAAAGCGCTTGGCTGCTGCCGTAAAAAGTCTCTATCTGCTCAACCTTCAGCACGCTTCGTCCTCATCGCCCAGGTAGGCTTGACGCACGATTGGATTACTGCGAATTTCTTCTGCTGTTCCTGTCGCAACCACCTCGCCATAGACCAGCACCGTAATACGGTCGGCCAGAGCAAAAATCGTTTCCATATCGTGTTCGACCAGCAGGATGGTCATTTTTTCCTTGAGCCTACGGATCAACTTAGAGAGTTCAACTGTCCCGCCCGGCCCCATGCCCGCCATTGGCTCATCCAGCAGCAGCAGTCTTGGATTGCAGGCGAGAGCCATGCCAACTTCAAGCTGTTTCTTTTCGCCGTGGGAGAGTTCTCCGGCAGACATGTCCGCCCGCTCGCTGAGGCCAACCCGCTCCAGAGCCGACTCCAGGTCATCACGCAGCTCAGGGACATTCAACCCACGGCGCCAGAAACGGAAACTGTGGCCATGCTGGGCCTGGACCGCAAGCAGCAGATTCTCTTCAACGCTCAAGTGAGGAAAGACCGACGTTATCTGGTAAGAACGTGCCAGGCCAAGGTGTGACCGCTGGTAAAGCGGTAATCGGGTCATGTCATGACCGGCAAAGAAAATCTGTCCGCTGTCGGGCACCAAATCTCCGGCAATTTGATTGAGCAATGTGGTTTTTCCGGCACCGTTGGGACCGATCAGAGCGTGAATTTCACCAGGGAAAACCTCGAGCGAAACCCCCTGGCTGGCGGCAATTGAACCGAAGTTTTTACTCAGATTGTCGATCCGCAGCAATGGCTCAGCCATAACGTTTTCCTTTGCCGGCCAAAATGCCATAGAGACCATGGCGAGCAAAAAGGACGACCAGAATCAGCAGCGGGCCGAAGTAGAGCATCCAATGCTCGGTATAGATCGAGAGAATCTCTTCAAGCAGTAAAAAGGCCGCCGCACCAAGCACTGGTCCATAAAGGGTGCCGGTTCCGCCGAGCAGAACCATGACCAGAATGATCCCGGAGCGGGTCCAATGCATCAGCCCCGGGCTGACATACTCGATCTGGTTGGCGAGCAGGGCTCCGGCCAAACCGGAAGCCGCTCCTGCGATGATGAAGCAGAGCAGCTTGTAGCGATAAGTCGGAAAACCAAGCGACTGCATCCGTTTGTCATTCTCTCGACAGCCACGAATCACCAGGCCGAAACGGGATTCAACCAGCCGGCCAGCCAGCAGCAGAAAAGCGAAGAGCAGCACCAGGCAGACATAATAAAACTGGGTGTCATCTCCAAGGTCGAGACGCGGCAGGGTATTGCGCGAAAAAATAGTCAATCCGTCATCGCCACCGTAGCTTTCGAGACCGACAAAAAAATAAAATAACATCTGCGCAAATGCCAGGGTGATCATAATGAAGTGCATGCCGGTGGTCCGCAGGCTCAGAGCCCCAATGATCGCCGCCAATAAACCAGAGCAAAGCACCGCCGCCGGCCATGCGATCAACGCGCTATCGGAACCCGGAAGGGTCAATGGCCAGGTGGTCAGGGCCGTCCCTTCAAAATCGTGGTGAGCCAGGATAGCGACCACGTAGGCACCAATGCCAAAGAATGCAGCATGACCGAGACTGACCAGCCCACCGTAGCCGAGAATCAGATCGAGACTCGCCGCAGCCAAAGCGTAGATCAGAATGCGAGTGGCCAGCGAGATCAGGTAGGGATCGCCGCCCAGAGAAGCCAGCATAGGCAAAAGAATCAACAGTATCGCGCCGAAACCTAGGCAGAGTTTTTTACGATCGAATCGCGAATACATAGGTACTCTTATGGGAAATTTGTCAGGCATGGGCTGGCAACAACCCCTTGGGCCGCCAGACCAGAATTATTGCCATAAGAATGTAAATCGACATCGATGCAATTGACGCGGCGACGCCGTCTGCATGTGCTGTCGGTAAAAACAGGCGAAAAAAAGCAGGCATGAATGCGCGACCGAGGGTATCAACCATTCCAACCAGCAAGGCGCCGACAAAGGCTCCGCGCACGGAGCCTATGCCGCCGATAACGATCACCACGAAGGTCAGAATCAGGATGCTCTCACCCATCCCTGCCTCGACCGCCAGGATCGGACCCGCCATCATCCCGGCTAAGCCGGCGAGCAGGGTGCCGAGACCGAACACCAGGGTATAAATCAGCTTGATATTAATCCCCAACGCTCCTGCCATCTCTCTGTTGCTGGCCCCGGCACGAATCTGCATGCCGATACGGGTGTGGGCAAACATCAGGTACAGGAACAGCGCAACCAGCAATCCCACTCCGATCACTGCAATGCGATAGCTCGGATAAGGGATGCCGGGAATGATTTCAACCGTGCTGGAGAGCCAGGCAGGCACATCCATGAAGAGTGGCTGGCGCCCCCAGATGATCCTGGTCAGTTCGTTAAAAAACATGATCAAGCCAAAAGTGGCCAGCACCTGATCAACATGGTCTTTCTTATAGAGCCGCCGCAGCACGATCGCTTCAACCAACATCCCAACCAGCGCCGCAGCAGGCAGAGCGGCCAGAAGTCCAAGCAGAAAGGAGCCGCTGCGGGCGGTGACAGTGGCGCCGACGTAAGCCCCGATCATGTAGAAAGAGCCGTGTGCAAGGTTGATGACCTGCATAATGCCGAAGATCAGCGTCAGTCCGGCGGACATCAAAAACAGGGTCACCCCGAGCTGCAGGCCATTCAGGATTTGCTCAATGATAAGTAGCATCAGCACATAAAAAGGCACCCCGTTTCCGGGGTGGCCATAAGTTGTGCAGGACGGCCCGTTGACATGCCTTGAGACGTCCTGCCGATGATAACAATGATCATTTTATCCAGCTAAAACTTTAATCCATCTTGCAGGCCTCGACGTAGGCGTTGCTATGGGCGGTAAAAACAGCCTTGAGGGTCTTGTTGGTGTAGCCTCCCGCACCATCTTCCACCACTTCGCGTATGTAGAGGTTTTGTATCGGGTGCTGGTTTGCGGCAAAGGCAAAGTCGCCGCGGACCGACTCAAAGTCGGCTTGCCGCAGCGCAGCGCGCAAGGCCTCGAGCTTACTGACATCACCTTCGACACTTTTGAGGGCACTACCGATCAGGCGGGCAGCCTCATACCCCTGGCTGGCATAAAGAGTTGGGGTACGGCCGTAGGCCTCTCGGAAGGCCGCGACAAATTGACGATTGGCCGGTACGTCGAGATCATGCGTCCACTGCGAGCCATTTTTTACACCGAGGGCCGCAGCCCCAACCGCACCGAGCAAACGTTCGTCAAAGGAGAAGGCGGGACCAAAAACCGGAATGGTTTTGTTCAGGCCAGCCTGGGAGAATTGCTTGATAAAGTTGATGCCCATTCCTCCAGGCAGAAAAAAGAAAACACTGTCAGGCTCGGCAGCGCGCAGAGCGGCAATTTCAGGCGCATAATCGGATTGACCTAACTTGGTGTAAACCTCTCCGGCAATCGCCCCCTTGTAATACCGCTTGAAGCCTGCCAGGTGATCCTTGCCGGCCGGATAGTTTGGTGCCAGCAGGTAGACGTTTTTAAACCCGGCATCGTTGACATATTTGCCAACGACTTCATCGAGGTTGTCGTTCTGGTAGGCTACATTGAAATAGTTTTTATCGCAGCCCTTTCCGGCCAGATCGGAGGGGCCTGCGTTGGGGCTGATGTAGATGACCCCGCTGCGGACAACTTTTGGAACCACGGCAAGAGCAACGTTGGAAAAAATGAGGCCGGTCATGATCTTGACATCATCGCGTTTCATGAAGCGATCCGCAATCTGCTTGGCTTTGCCGGGATCGCGCTCATCGTCTTCGACCAGCAGTTCGACCGGAATACCGCCAAGCTTGCCCTCTTCCTGGGCAATGGCCAGCTTGAACCCGTCGCGAACCTCTTCACCAAGGTATCCGGCCTTCGTCGAAAGCGTGGTGACCATACCGATCTTCACTGGTTTTGTCGCCCAGGTCGCAGAGGGGAGTAGCAGAACCGATAATACCAACACCATAAATAGCTTTTTCATTGTCGTCCCTTTGTTGAATTCAAAATTGAAAACAGTTGACATCTCTTCTTTGTGCCCTTATGTACTAGTACATGAGTGCGAAGATAAAATACCTTAAGCCGCTAGTCAATCATTTGCTTGCCCAGAACTCATCCGAGGCGATGGAAAAGACACTCCGCGACCTGCTGACGGTGGGTGAACTGGCCGATGTGGCCAACCGGCTGCAGATTATCGAGATGCTGCAGCAGGGGGTTACGCAACGCCAGATCGCGGATAAACTGGGGGTTGGTATCGCTACGGTCACGCGCGGATCACATCATTTAAAACGTAGTAGTGAATGAACGACCCGCTCGAAATCATTTATCATGATTATTCTCTGGCGGTGATCAACGAATCCTCCGGACTATTGGTGCATCGCAATATCCTATAAGTCACGTTTTCCAGTAAATCTTAGCCCCTTCCTGTCTGTCAGGGTAGGGGCTTCCTTGTCAGTATTGCTGCAACTCGTTCCTGCATTACCTGGGGGCTCAAACCCTCCCTGCCCCCCCCCCCCCCTCACTCCCCCCTGTCCTCAGGAAAGTTTCAGGAAAGTTTTGGCCCACAGCAGCATCAGCAGCGGCAGAGGCCATGGACACAATGATGATGGCAACGGTCATAGTGACAATTCAATTGCCCTTGATCATGGTCGTCGTCAAGACCAGAAGGATGGTCAACATGAATAATCACGCTTTTCAAGAATACGGTTTCGTCCGTTTGTCACAGATCATAGGCGACCCCAAGGATGACTCTTGGTTCCGCCTGTCATTCCCGTGTCCCGTTCAGTCTGGTGGCAAGGCTGCAAGGACGACCATTTCCCCAAACCGGTTAACCTTGGATCGAGAATTACGGCCCGGCACGCCGAGGAGGTCCGGGCTCTTATCGAAAACGCTGCCTCGAAAAGTAGACTATAAATTTCCTGCTGGCATAAGGGTCTTTTGGGTTGTTTTGTCAAAAAAGCAACAAATTGTGTTAACGATAAATATATTTGACAAATATACGCTCATTTTGATAATTATATTTATCGTTATGCCAAAAAAGACTCAACATATGTATCCTGCCACCCAGAAAGAGCTGTCTGCCTTGGGACAACGTCTCAAGGATGCACGCCTTCGTCGACGTTTTTCTATGGAGGCTGTCGGTAAAAGAGCAGGAATTTCTCGCCCTACGCTGTACAAGATTGAGCAAGGTGACCCCTCGGTGACATTTGGTCATTACGTTCAGGTTTTGCGGGTTTTGGGTCTTCTTGACGATTTAGCGCTCGTAGCTAAAGAGGATTCTCTCGGCCGGCGCCTGCAAGATGAGTCTATGTCACAGAGAGAAAGAGCCCCACGCACAAAGAGTTAACGGAGACTACGATGGCCAGGAAAAACAGGGAACAAGTTTGGGTCTGGCTCGACGACCCAGCCTTTGGCCCTCTACAACATATCGGCACTCTTTCCAAAGGTGACCGCGGCAGCGTAAGCTTCGAATACGAGCCCTCTTGGCTTGAACAAGCCCATGCATTTCCACTCGACCCAGAGCTGGACATGTTCCCTGGTGAGTTCTATCCCAAGGATTCCAACTTCGGTGTCTTCATGGATTCATGTCCCGACCGATGGGGGCAAATACTGATGAAGCGGAGGGAGGTCATAGAGGCTAAAGAAGAAGGGCGCGCTCCACGAACACTCGGCGCTTGGGAATTCCTTTTGGGAATCCAGGATTGTACAAGGATGGGGGCGCTTCGGTTTACTTTGCCTGGGAAAAAAAGATTTCTCGCTGATGAAGCATTGACAGCTCCCCCTGTTGCGAGAATTGCCGAGTTGCAAGCAATCGCCTATGAAATCACCAGGGACAAGGATGCTGACTTTGACCAGCTCAGAGAATGGCTTAAGGTTCTGGTTGCGCCGGGCTCATCACTTGGCGGCGCTCGCCCAAAGGCAAACGTCGAAGACAAGCAAGGCCATCTTTGGATCGCAAAGTTCCCTTCTGCCGACGACGACTACGATGTCGCTTTGTGGGAAAAACTCCTGCACGACATGGCGAATGATTGTGGCATTGATGTTCCGGAATCAGATGTCATGAAGCTGGGGGACAAGTACCATACATTCATGGTCAAACGATTTGATCGTGTCGAAAATGGCCGCGTCTTTTATGCCTCGGCCATGACCATGCTGAATCACGTCGACACCGAAGACGCGAGTTATCTTGAGTTGGCAGAGTTCATATCAAGGTTTGGAGACCCGGACAGGATCGAACAGGACCTCCGAGAGCTTTTTACTCGAGTGGTCTTTAACGTCATGACGGCAAACAGGGATGACCATTTGCGCAATCATGGATTTATCAGAAGACCCTCAGGATGGCATCTGTCACCGGCTTTCGACATGAACCCCTCGGCAAAAAAAGAGGAGCATGTTTTGGCCTTGGATACACATACTCGCCAGCCGGATATGGACGCCGTCATTGAAACAGCCGGCCTTTACAGGCTAAGCGACGAGCAAGCAAAACATATCATTGAGAGCGTAGGGAGCGTGGTTGGTTCATGGCAGGCAAGGGCAAGAAAGATCGGTATCTCTA
The DNA here is from genome assembly GCA_963707155.1 of uncultured delta proteobacterium. Taxonomy (GTDB): domain Bacteria; phylum Desulfobacterota; class Desulfuromonadia; order Desulfuromonadales; family BM103; genus M0040. The sequence goes on from CAVPPD010000019.1 coordinate 21,136, forward strand.
CGCGGGAATGCCTCGAACGCGAGCACTTGTTTTTAACGGGTAAATAAAAGCGTAGACAATAAGGTTGAGCAATATTTCTTTGCACCCGTGACTTCGCCGGTCGGGACCTTTTTGTTTTGCATGGTGGATACGAATAACATCACGAATATGAGAGAAGAAAAAGGCTTAGCCGTAACGGGCTAAGCCTCTATTTTTATTGGCGGAGGGGGTGGGATTTGAACCCACGGTACGCGTAAACGTACAACAGATTTCGAGTCTGTCACCTTCGGCCGCTCGGACACCCCTCCGTGGGTGCTCTGTTTGGGAGAACCTTTATAATGTCTTTTGTGATTTTTTTCCAGCTCTTAATTCTTTAAAAAACCCGCTCAACATCTGACTGCATTCCTCACCCAGAACACCTTCTGTCACTTCGACCTTGTGGTTAAATCGCTCATCCCGGGAGAAATCGTAGATCGAACCGACAGCGCCGGCGCGTGGGTCGCGACACGCATAGACCAGGCGGGGAATCCGCGCCAGAATCGCCGCCCCCATACACATCACGCATGGTTCCAGGGTCACGTAGAGGGTCGTTTCGAGCAAACGCCAATGGCCGATTTTTTCCGCGGCCTGGCGGATGGCCACCATCTCGGCGTGGGTCGTCGGGTCGTTGCTGGTCTCGCGCAAATTGTGTCCACGACCGATAATCTCACCAGCAAAGACCATCACCGCTCCGATCGGAACCTCTCCCAATGCTTTGGCAATGTCAGCCTCGGCGAGAGCCGCCTGCATGAAGACGATGTCTTCGTCTGTTGAGAGGGACAAAACATACTCCTTAATCCGGGGCCTTGAACACTTCAAGATGGCTCTTGTTCTTTTGACCGTGTTGTCCAATTATAAACACCACACAAAAATAAAGGGAGATCAAATCGCATTCACGGCTAATCGGCATCTGGTCGTCGACAATGGCTTGTGATACGATTTGCTGACCGTGACACACTATATCGACACTCATATCCATCTGGATCTGCTGAGCGATCTTGAAACTCAGCTTGAGGAGGCCAGAAAGGCTGGTGTCGACGGCTGGGTCGTCCCCGGGATTTCTTCTGACTCATGGCTGGGGCTGATGACGGTTGTCGACACACATGCGGGGGTTTACGCTGCGCCCGGACTTCATCCGCTGGCAGCCGAGCGTTGTGAAGAGTCACATGTGGTGCGGCTACGACAGCTTCTTGAACACCCGAAGGCCGTTGCCCTCGGAGAAGTCGGTCTTGATCGTCAAGTCAAGGCACCCTGGCAACGGCAGGAAGAGGTTTTCGTGCAGATGATTCGGCTGGCTCGCGAGATGAATAAACCGCTGCTGATCCATACGCGGCAGAGTACTGGGCGGACCCTGGAGATTTTGAAACGCGAAGGGACAGGCCAGGTCGGCGGGATTTTTCATGCTTTTTCCGGGAGCCTCGAAACGGCTCAGAAAGTGATCGACATGGGTTTTGCGCTCGGCATCGGTGGCGTGGTCACCTTCTCAACAGCCAGACGGCTGCCGCAAATCGTGCGTGAGGTCCCCGCAGAAGCCCTGGTCCTTGAAACCGATGCTCCGGAGATGGCGCCTGAGCCACATCGCGGTCAGTTGAACCGGTCAGCACATCTCGGCCTGATCGCCGGGAGGGTCGCCGCGCTGCGCGGTTGGACCACAGAGGAAACTGCGCGGATTACGACGGCTAACGCTTGTCGCATCCTGGGAATACAAGCGAAGGCTTCACAGGGAGCTTTACAAGGGAAGAACGCATGAGCAGTCCTGATCGTTTTGACCGCCTCAAGCTCCTGCTCGGCGAAGCGGGGCTGGCCGGTTTAAAGCAGTCCTCGGTGGCGGTTTTCGGCTTGGGCGGTGTCGGCAGCTATGCCGTCGAAGCCCTGGTCCGTGGCGGTATCGGCCGTCTGACCCTGATCGACTTCGATCAGGTCGACATCACCAACTGCAATCGCCAGCTGCATGCCCATGATGGCACGATCGGCCGGCCCAAGGCCCTGGTGATGGCTGAGCGCTGCCGGGCGATCAACCCCGAGGTCCAGGTGGAGCCGTTACAAGCCTTCTACAGCGCAGAGAACTCCGGGGAGTTGCTGCAGCGAGGCTACGATTACGTCCTCGACTGCATCGACCACATCACCGCCAAGATCCACCTGATTGAAACCTGTGTCACCATGCCGCTGCCGATCATTTCGTCCATGGGTGCGGCCAATAAAGTTGATCCGAAGCGTATTTTCGTCGCCGACCTGGCTGACACGAACAAGTGCCGCCTGGCCAGGATCATGCGTCGGGAACTGCGGAAACGCGGCATCAGTGGCGGAGTGAAGACCGTGTACTCAACGGAAGAGTTCCGCCCGCTGTCCGACGGCCGGCGCAACGTCTCCGAGCCGGGGATCGACCACTATCAGGCGCAGCGTGCGCCGCTTGGCAGCTCTTCGGTGATTCCACCTCTCTTCGGGCTGACCATGGCCGGCGAAGTGATTCGTGATCTGTTGACAGGAAAGGTCTCGTAATGGATCCCTACTTCTGGCAAATCCCGGTGCTGACGTTGGTCGGCATACTGGCCGGCTTTCTCAATGTCCTGGCGGGGGGAGGCTCTCTGCTGACCCTGCCCTTGCTGATTTTCTTCGGCCTGCCTGCTGCGACGGCCAACGGCACCAATCGTGTCGCCATCTTCTGCCAGAACATTTTCGCCATTACCGGCTTCAAGCGCCAAGGTGTTTTCCCCATTCGCCTCGCCCTGCTCTGTACACCACCGGCCCTGATCGGCAGTTATATTGGCGCGAATCTGGCCATCACCGTTGACGAGATGCTGTTTCGCCGTTTACTCGCCCTGGTCATGGTCGATCGTTCTGCTCTTCATGATTGTCGATCCGATGAAACGGCTGCGGCAGGCAGAGAAGCCCGATGACTCCGCTGCGGCTCATTGTGCTGATTGTCAGCTTTTTCGGCGTTGGTGTCTACGGTGGTTTTGTCCAGGCTGGCGTCGGCTTTCTGATTATCACCGGCCTGCTGGTGCATGGCCTTGACCTGGTGCGCATCAACGCCGTCAAGGTCCTGGTGATCTTCGCCTTCACGGTGGTGGCGCTGGGGGTTTTTGTGATGCATGGCCAGGTTGATTACGTCCTGGGACTGGCACTGGCGGCCGGAAATTCAGCGGGCGGCTGGTTCGCCTCTCACCTGGCCGTCAAAAAAGGCCACGAATGGATCAAGCGTTTTGTCATTGCGACAGTCTTGATCTTTGCCCTGCGGCTTCTGCTGCCCTAGCAGCCTGTTTGCGTGCGGCGGGATATATGTTACTCTGAACCATAATGAATTATCCCATGTAATGGATTGATGCTATGGCTGAACCAACCGCTCCTGCGGCTCAGAAAAAAGACGAGACGCTACCCGCCACGAAATCTGCGACACCCTCTCAGGGCGGCGACGTTATTGCGCGCCTGCTGATTGAACAAGGGCTGATCACCGAAGCGCAGCTTATCTACGCCAAACGGGTCAAAGCCAAGCTGATTTCCGATCGTTCCCTGGTTGAAATTTTTAAAGAGTTGCGGCTGTTGACGAATGCCGCAGCTCAACGCGGTGCTTAAACAGCAACGCGTGAATATCCGTATCGGCGACCTGCTGGTTGAGCTGGGGCATATCCGCCAGAGCGAGCTGGATGCCGCTCTGGCCATACAGGCAGAGAACCGGCAACAAAAGATCGGTGACATTCTGGTCGAGTACGGTTTTATCGATGAGCACCGACTGATGGAGATACTCGCCTCAAAGCTCGGTTATCCCTTCGTCGAGCCTGTTTTCGCTGATATCGACCGCAATCTTGCTGGCCCAGGTCCCGAACAAGATGTTCGCACAACACTCTTTTGTCCCGATTTCAAGAAGCAATGATCGTGTCGTCATTGCTTTTGCCGACCCTCTGGACCTTGAGGACCACGAAGCCGCTGACAGGATCTTTGGCCGCAGGATCATCCCTGCAATCGGTCCGCGTCAGGCAATTCGCGAAGTCATCGAGCTCTACCGCAGGGGAGCCCAACGCGGCAAAATGGAAGAGGCGGATGAGTCGACCATCATCGGTATCGTCAACAGCCTGTTTGACGACGCCATGCAGCAGGGTGTCAGTGACATCCATATCGAACCGATGAAAGACCGGCTGCGTGTCCGCTTCCGCCGCGACGGGGTGCTCGGTGTGCACAAGGAGATGAGCCTGGATGTTGCCGCACCTGTCGCCACTCGTCTCAAGGTCATGGCGGAGGCTGATATCGCTGAGCGTCGACGTCACCAGGACGGGCGCATCCTTTACGAAAGCCCGGCCACCGGCCTGACCCTTGACCTGCGAGTCTCCTTCTACATCACCGTGCATGGTGAAAAGGTCGTTTTGCGTTTGATGAACAAGAAGGGCGAGTTGCTCGATATCGACGACATCGGCATGGCGCCGCGGATGTTGCGGCAGTTTCGCGATGATGCCCTTGCTTCACCGAGTGGCATCATCGTCGTCACCGGACCGACCGGCGCCGGGAAAACCACGACCCTGTACAGCTGCGTCAATCACCTCAACGATCTTGAGTCGAGCATCATCACGGCAGAAGAGCCTGTGGAATATGTGCTTGACGGTATTTCCCAGTGTTCAATTAATCCGAAAATAGGCGTCACTTTTACCGAAACGCTGCGTCACATTGTTCGTCAGGACCCGGACATCATCGTCATGGGTGAGGTCCGGGACACCTTTTCGGCCGAGACCGCCATTCAGGCGGCGCTGACCGGTCACAAGGTGTTGACGACCTTCCATACCGAGGATGCGGTCGGCGGCCTGTTGCGCCTTCTGAACATGGGCATTGAGGCCTTTTTGATCGCCTCGACGATTAACTGTATGCTGGCCCAACGCCTGCTGCGCAGAGTTTGCTCTCATTGTACGACCCCCTACACCCCAACTCCGGATGAATACCGTCAGCTCGGTTACACTCATGGTGACCTGGCCGGCGCTGATCTGCAGATTGGCCGCGGTTGTAGCGCCTGCAGGTTCACCGGATATAAGGGCCGGGTCGGCATTTTTGAACTGCTTTACTTAAACGATGAGGTCAAGGAGGCGGTCCTGGCGCGCAGGACAGTCCAGGAGATTCGCCGCATCAGTATTGAAAGCTCTGGTCTGATCACCCTGATGGAAGACGGTATTGCCAAGGCTGCCCGAGGCAAAGTGTCCCTGCCGGAAGTCATGCGACGTCTGCCACGGTCCGTAAAACCCCGTCCTCTGCATGAATTGCGTCGCTTGTTGGGAGAATAGACTTGGCAAATAAACCACTGGCAGAAGTTATCAGGGAAATGATTGATGCCGACCGGGTTCGACTTCCGGTCCACCCGAAGATTTCCCAACAAGTCACCAAGTGCCTGGAATCCGAAGGGGCCGAGTCTGGACAGCTGTGGACGCTGGTCGGTCATGACCCGGCGTTGCTCTGTAATCTTTTCCGCGCCGCCAACTCATCCTTCTTTGCCGGTCTGCACAAAACTCTTTCCGTCGATGAAGCCGTGACCCGGCTCGGCAGCAGCAAGGCCAGCCAGGTGATCGAAAGGGCCTGTCGGGAGGGCGAGGGGTGTCCGCAGGGGACGCTGATGCCTCGCTACATGCCCAGCCTTTGGCAACATGCTCGAGGCTGTGCCCTCGGTGCCCGCTGGCTGGCGAAGCGCTGCGGTTACCAGGATCTTGCAGAGCAGGCCTACCTGGCCGGATTGCTTCACGATGTCGGCAAGCAATTTCTGTTGTCGGCCCTGGAAGAGGTGACCAGCTGTGGCGAATTCGGCATAACGCTGTCGGACCAGCTGATCAAGGAAGTCATCGCCACCATGCATGTCGAACAGGGGCTGCGGCTCTTTGAAGAGTGGAAACTTCCGGAAATCTACAAAGAGGTTGTTGCCGACCACCACGACGACGAACTGGACACACAAAATATCGTCGTCGCCCTGGTTCGGTTGGCCAACAAGGGTTGCCGCAAAGCCGGGCTTGGCCTGAGCCGGGACCAGGATCTGGTGCTGCCCACTTCGAGAGAAGCACAGTTCTTGGGGATCGATGAGATCGTTCTGGCCGAATTTGAAATCATGCTCGAAGATAAATTCTTTGGTGGTGCACCGCCTCCCGATGCTCCACATGCAACAGCATCTCTTGAGACAGGCGTCGGGGACAGACATTAAGGCTCAACGGCTCTTTTGTTCTCCAGGGTTTTTTGCTAAGCTTTGACTGTGTCCACGGGGCTCTCTCTTGGAGCGGATGTCTTCAGGTGCCTGGATTGCCCGGTCAATGCGAGCCATTTTTTATCATTTAACAGGGGACGGATATGTCGAAATCTATTGCTCAGATTTTGAAACTCAAAGGAGATGACGTCTGGAGCATCGGCTCAGATGCGAAAGTCTACGATGCCCTGGTGCTGATGGCGGAAAAGGGCGTTGGCGCACTGGTCGTGATCGATGAAGGCAAGGTGGTCGGCATCTTCACGGAGCGCGATCACGCCCGCAAGGTCGACCTGGAAGGCCGCTGTTCGCAGAAGGTGACCGTCAGCCAGGTCATGTCAGTCGATGTCCGCTACATCACCCCCCAGACCTCGGTCGATGAGGCGATGGCCATCGTGACCGAAAGTCGCCGCCGTCACCTGCCAGTCATGGAGGATGACCAACTGGTTGGCCTGGCCTCGATCGGTGACCTGGTCAAAGCCTCGCTCGATGAAAAAGACTTCGTTATCAAGCAACTCAAAAAGTACATCAAGGGAGATCCTTAAGGTTTAAATCCCTCATCCATTGGCAAAGACGTCGATTGCTCCGGTCCTGTACTCTCAACCAACCTGAAGCGGCAGCCATGATTCAGATTAGCAAAGGGCTCGATCTCCCCATCAGCGGTGTCCCCAACCAGCAGCAGGCAGAGCACCTGCCCGTTGCGCATGTTGCCCTGCTGGGCAGCGATTACCAGGACATGAAACCGACGCTGCTGGTTGCCGAGGGTGACCAGGTGATTCTCGGCCAGCCACTCTTCTCCGACAAAAAGAATCCCAAGGTCCTCTATACGGCTCCGGCCGCCGGCAAGGTTGTTGCCATCAACCGCGGTGAACGCCGCGTCTTTCTGTCCCTGGTTATCGAAGTCTCCGGTGATGAGGAAAAGACCTTTCCGGTCACGGCGGCGGACCAGCTTGAGCAGCTCGCTGCCGAAGACGTTGAACAGCGCCTGATAGACTCCGGTTTGTGGACCTCCCTGCGGACTCGCCCCTACAGCAAGGTGCCGGTGCCGGGGACCAACCCGGCGGCACTCTTTGTCACCGCGATCGACACCAACCCTCTTGCCGCCGATCCGCAGGCTGCCATTGCGGCAAGGGAGAACGAGTTTGACGCCGGCCTGAAAGTCATCAGGCACCTGACAACGGGGAACGTTTATCTCTGTCATAAACCGGGAGCCCGGATCCCGACTCCTCAGGGGATCACTGCCCGCGAGTTTGACGGCTGTCACCCGGCCGGTCTGGTCGGCACCCATATCCATTTCCTTGAGCGTATCGATCAGCAGCGCAGCGTCTGGCACCTTGGCTATCAGGACGTGATTGCCATCGGTCACCTGTTTCTCACCGGCAGGCTGCTCACCGAAAGGCTGGTTGCGCTTGCCGGGCCCGCCGTTGAGCATCCGCGCCTGATCCGCACCCGACTCGGAGCCTGCCTGTCGGAGCTGACGGCAGGCCAGCTCAAGCAGACCGATAAGCGGATTATTTCAGGGTCAGTCCTGAACGGTCATCAGGCCGCCAAAGCCAATGATTTCCTTGGCCGCTATCACAACCAGGTCTCGGTTCTTGGAAGAAGACAGACACCGGGAGTTCCTCGGCTGGATGATGCCCGGCCTGAATAAATTCTCAATCAAAAAAATCTTCGCTTCGTCCCTGCTGCCGCGACGGCCGTTACCCTTGACAACCAGCACTCATGGCAGCTTACGTGCCATGGTGCCGACCGGTGCTTTTGAGAAGGTCATGCCTCTCAATGTCAAGACAACCTGGCTGCTGCGCTCCCTGCTTACACTGGATACTGACCTTGCGCAGAGTCTTGGCTGTCTCGAGCTGGATGAAGAGGACTTGGCCCTGTGCAGTTTTGTCTGCTCGGGAAAGATGAATTACGGACACCATTTACGCCAAACGCTGCAGAAGATAGAAAAAGAGGGCTAATGAAAGCATTGCGCAATCTGCTCGACAAGCTTCACCCTCACTTCACCGAGGGGGGTAAATTCGAGCGCCTCTACCCCCTTTACGAAGCCGCCGACAGCTTTGTCTACACGCCCGGTGAGGTGACCGACGGTGCGCCGCATGTCAGGGACGCGATGGACCTGAAGCGGGTCATGATCACCGTCGTGCTGGCCCTTATCCCCTGTTTCTTCATGGCCATGTGGAATACCGGCTACCAGGCGAACAGCGCCATGCAACTGACCGGTGGCAGCGTCGAGGGTTGGCGTGGGGTTCTGCTCGGATTGCTCGGTTACAGCGGCAATCCAAACAGCCTGATTGACAACCTGCTGCTCGGCGCGGCCTGGTTCGTCCCGATCTACCTGGTGACCAATATCGTTGGCGGCTTGTGGGAGGCGCTCTTCTGCATCGTGCGTCGCCACGAGCTGAACGAAGGTTTTCTGGTCACCGGATCACTCTTCCCGCTGATCTGCCCACCGACACTGCCGCTCTGGCAGGTGGCTCTCGGCATCAGCTTTGGCATCGTCATCGGCAAAGAGATCTTCGGCGGCACCGGCAAGAACTTCCTCAACCCGGCGTTGACCGGCCGTGCCTTTCTCTTTTTTGCCTACCCGGCACAAATTTCCGGCAACGCGGTCTGGACCGCCGTCGATGGCGTGAGCGGAGCGACGGCCCTGAGTCACGCCGCCGAGGGTGGTTTGCAGGCGGTCCTGGCCGTCACCAGCTGGTTCGATGCCTTCATCGGCGCAATCCCCGGTTCAATGGGAGAGACTTCGACCCTCGCCTGCCTGTTCGGCGCTGCCGTTTTGGTCATCTCCGGAATCGGCTCCTGGCGCATCATGCTCTCCGGTCTGATCGGTGCAGTGGGCCTGTCCACCCTCTTTGTCCTGATCGGCAGCAGCACCAACCCGATGTTTGAACTCGGGCCTCTCTGGCACCTGGTCCTCGGCGGTTTTGCCTTCGGCCTGATTTTTATGGCCACCGACCCGGTCTCCGGAGCGATGACTGAAGAGGGGCAATGGCTCTACGGCTTCCTCATCGGCACCATGTGTATCCTGATCCGGGTGATCAATCCGGCCTTCCCGGAAGGGATGATGCTGGCTATCCTGTTCGGCAATGTCTTCGCGCCGCTGATCGACCAGCTGGTCCTCAAGTTCCACATCAAGCGGAGGCTGCAGCATGTCCAGGGATAGTACCGCCAAAGTCCTGAGTGTTGCCTTTCTCCTGTGCGTGGTCTGCTCGATCCTCGTCTCGGCGGCGGCTGTCGGGCTCAGTGAGCGCCAGGAGCGCAACAAGGTCGAGGAGAAAAAGAAGAACATCCTGCAGGCGGCGGGTCTTTACCGGGAAGACGTGGCTATCGAAGAGCAGTTTAAGTAAGATTCAGACTCGGATCGTCGATTTGCAGACAGGTGAGTTCAACGCGGAGTTCGACACCGCGACCTTCGACAGCCGCGCCGCGGCGCGTGACCCTGAGACCAGTCAGCAGATTGCAGCTGATCTTGACCTGGCCGCCATCAAGACCCGCTCCCGCTACAAGGATGTCTACCTGGTGATGGAGGGTGACAAACTGCAGCAGCTCATCCTGCCGGTGCACGGCAAAGGCTTGTGGTCAACGATGTACGGCTTTATCTCGCTGGCCGACGATCTTACCACGGTGAACGGCTTCGCTTTTTACGAACACGGAGAAACCCCTGGCCTGGGTGGTGAGATCGACAACCCGAGCTGGAAAAAACAGTGGCCGGGCAAGAAGATTTACGACGAATCGGGGCAAACTCGCATTGAGGTTTTGAAGGGAACAGTCGATAAGAATTCCCGGGACGCGATCTACCAGGCGGATGGCCTGGCCGGTGCGACGCTGACGGCGCGGGGTGTCGGTAACCTGCTCAAGTACTGGATGGGTGACAATGGCTACAAACCGTTTCTCGAGAAACTGAGACAAGCAGAGGTCAAGCTATGAGCAAAGCCCGGGACGTTTTACTCGATCCCTTGTTCAACAAGAATCCGATCGGTCTGCAGATTCTCGGTATCTGCTCGGCCCTGGCTGTCACCTCCAAGCTGGAAACCGTCATCGTCATGGCCCTGGCCGTCACCTTCGTGATCGCCGGCTCCAACGTTTCGGTCAGCCTGATCCGTAACCAGATTCCCGGCAGTATCCGCATCATCGCCGAGATCACGATTATTGCGACTCTGGTCATCATCGTTGACCAGTTCCTTAAAGCCTACGCCTTTGGCATCAGCAAACAGCTCTCGGTGTTCGTCGGGCTGATTATCACCAACTGCATCGTCCTCGGGCGTGCCGAAGCCTTCGCCATGAAGAATCCGCCGGGGCTCAGCTTTCTCGATGGCATCGGCAACGGCCTGGGCTACAGCGTCGTCCTGTTGATTGTGGCCTTTTTCCGCGAACTGTTTGGCGCCGGGAAACTGCTCGGTTTCACGATTTTACCGACCACCAACGAAGGCGGCTGGTATCTGCCCAACGGCCTGATGCTCTTGCCGCCGAGCGCTTTTTTTCTCATCGGCTTGCTGATCTGGGCTTTGCGCACCTGGAAAACCGACCAGATCGAGGAAGAGAACTAACATGGAACATTATCTCAGCCTCCTGCTTCGCTCGATTTTCATCGAAAACATGGCGCTCGCCTTTTTCCTCGGCATGTGTACGTTTCTTGCCGTTTCGAAAAAGGTCGATACCGCCATCGGCCTCGGCATCGCGGTCATCGTCGTGCAGACCATCACCGTCCCGGCCAACAACCTGATTTACCAGTTTTTTCTCAAAGCAGGGTGCGCTTGATTGGCTCGGCATGGGCGAAACCGATCTCACCTTTATCGGCCTGATCTGCTACATCGGTGTGATCGCCGCCATCGTGCAGATTCTGGAGATGGTTCTCGACCGCTTTTTCCCCTCGCTTTACAACTCGCTCGGCATCTTTCTGCCGCTGATCACGGTCAACTGCGCCATTCTCGGCGGCTCACTGTTCATGGTCGAGCGCGACTACAACTTCGCCGAAAGCGTCGTTTTCGGTTTCGGCAGTGGCGCCGGATGGGCGCTGGCGCTGGTGGCCCTGGCCGGTATCCGCGAAAAGATGAAATACGCTGATGTCCCCGCCGGCTTGCGCGGCCTGGGCATCACCTTCATGATTGCCGGCCTGATGGCCATGGCCTTCATGGCTTTTTCCGGTATTCAGCTGTAACGGTAAAGACGATGATTGAAATTGGCTTAGGCGTACTGATATTTACCGGCATCGTGATGATGCTCGTGGCTCTCATCCTGGTCGCCAGATCCTGGCTGATCCCGCCGGGGGAAGTGACGCTCAGCATCAACCGGGATGCAGAGAAAAGCCTGTCGGTGCATCCCGGCGACAAGCTGCTCGGCGTGCTAGGCGACCACGACATCTTCATCCCCTCTGCCTGCGGCGGCGGTGGAACCTGCGGCCAGTGCCGGGTCATAATCAAATCGGGCGGTGGCGATATCCTGCCGACCGAAACAGCGCACATCAACAAACGGGAAGCGAAAGAAGGCTACCGTCTCTCCTGCCAGGTCAACGTCAAGCAGGACATGGACCTCGAGCTCCCGGCCGAAATCTTCTCCATCAGCAAATGGGAGTGCGTCGTCGTCTCCAACGAGAGCCGCGCAACCTTTATCAAGGAGCTGGTGCTGAAATTGCCGGAAGGCGAGAACCTGGACTTCCGCGCGGGCGGCTATATCCAGATCGATGCGCCGCCGCATGTGGCCGAATACAAGACCATGGAGATCGGTGAAGAGTTCAAGGCGGACTGGGACAAGTTCAACCTCTGGCAGTATCGCTCCGAAGTCAATGAGCCGGTCATGCGGGCCTATTCGATGGCCAACTATCCCGGAGGAGAAGGGCATCATCATGCTGAACGTGCGGGTCTGTCCGCCGCCGCCTGCAATTCCCGATGCACCCCCCGGGCAGATGTCGTCATTTATCTTCAACCTGAAGCCGGGGGACAAGGTGATGGTGTCCGGGCCCTACGGCGAATTCTTCGCCAGGGACACCGATGCCGAAATGGTCTTTGTCGGCGGCGGTGCCGGCATGGCCCCCATGCGCTCACATATTTTTGATCAACTCAAAAGACTCGGTTCAAAACGCAAAATCTCTTTCTGGTACGGTGCGCGCAGCTTGCGGGAAGCCTTCTACGTCGAGGAGTTTGACGAGCTGGCAGCAAAAGTTCTGCCAACTTCACGTGGACCCTGGTGTTGTCGGATCCCTTGCCGGAAGACAACTGGAGCGGTGCGCAAGGATTTGTTCACCAGTATCTTTACGATCATTATCTGGTCAATCATCCGGCACCGGAAGATTGTGAATTTTACATGTGCGGTCCGCCGATGATGAACAAGGCGGCGACCGACATGCTTTACAACCTCGGCGTGGAGCATGAGAATATCATGTTTGACGATTTCGGGATTTAACCACGCGGGGCATTCATCAGGAGCCAGCCATGCGCTTTGAGCAGACGCGAGCAATACTGCAGCATCTCGTGCCGAACTATCACCGCAAGGTCAGTGATTATTACCAGGAGATGGCTGACGGCAACGTCTCACCGCGTGTCCGGCTCATGCTCGACTACCTGATCGACCATGAGCAGCATCGGGCCCTGGCGCTGGGAGAGTTCTGTCAAGACGCATCGCCTCACGTGCTTGAGCACTGGTTCAAGGGTGTGGAGATTAATTTTCCGGAAGCGCGACAGGACGTTCTCGGTGAGGCGGCAAGGACAGATCTCGATCAACTGGTGAAAGCGGCGGTGAGCTACAAAACCAGCCTGATCAGTTATTTTTCCCACCTGCTCGAGCATTGTAACAGCAAGGAGACCATGAGCCTTTTCCAGACCCTGAAAACCCAGGAGGAAAAAGCCATGAAACGTATGATCCGCCATGCCCAGGGGCTGGCCGACCTTTAGCATGGGAAAAATCCTTTGCCGCCTGATTGCGGGTTGCCTGCTGCTGCTCTTGACTGCCGGCTGTCACCGGGAAACAACACCCGAGCACGATTCGCCTCTCCGGCCAGACCATGGGAACGACCTGGTCAGTCATCATGCTTCCCGGAGCCAAAACCACCGACAACACCACCCTGACACAGCTCCTGCAAACACGTCTCGACCAGATCAACAGTCTGATGTCGACCTATGATCCGGCATCGGAGCTGTCACGATTCAACAGCCAGGTCAGACACAGAGTGGTTTGCCCTCTCGGCCGACACCGTGCAGGTGCTTGACGTCTCCGAGCAGATCAGCGCTCTCAGCGACGGCGCCTTCGATGTCAGCGTTGGTCCCCTGGTTGAGCTTTGGGGCTTTGGCGCCAGCGAGCGCCAGGAGAAAGTTCCCAGCGCTGCCCAGATCAGCGAAGCCCTGACCAGGGTCGGTTACAAGAATATCCAGCTGCGCCAGAAAACCTCCGGCGGTCCGTAAACAGGTTCCGGGATTGCAGATCGATCTGTCTGCGGTTGCCAAGGGCTACGCGGTCGATGCCCTTGCAGAGATTCTGCAACAGCAGGGGATTGGCAACTATCTTGTCGAGATCGGTGGTGAACTGCAGATTTCCGGTCATCGTGGCGACGACACTCCCTGGCAGATCGCGATCGAGAAACCGCTCGAAGGTAGTACGCGAAGTCGCCAGGGTTTTCGCCCTGACCAATACCGCGTTGGCCACCTCTGGGAATTATCGGAACTTTTACGTCGAAGACGGACAACGCTACTCACACACCATCGATCCGGTCAGCGGCCGACCGATCCGTCACAAACTGGCATCGGTGACCGTGCTCGACCCAAGCTGTGCGCGGGCAGATGCTCTGGCCACGGCCCTCATGGTTCTGGGGGAAGAGAAAGGCCGCCAGTTCTGCGAAAAAAACCAGATTGCCGCCTATTTTCTGATTCATGACAAAACTGCGCTGACCGTTTATGCGAGCCCAGCGTTCCAGTCGTTTGTGGGAGAGGCGCAACTGTGAAAATTTACCTGGTGGTCCTTGTCGTTTTTCTGCTCGCGTTTGCCGGCCTGGCGGCCGGTCTCATCCTTAGGCGCAAGGGCCTGCGGGGAGGCTGTCAATCTGCACCCGGCAGCAAGAATGACTGCGAGTGTAAGTCGGCAACAAAACCAGGCATCAAGGGACAAGGAAGCCGGCAGAATAAATGTGATACTAAAGATGGCCCGTAGCCAGCGTTAAGCTCAAGAGCCAGAAAGTCGAAAAGGTCCTCAGCATATCAGTAGCAGTAAGAATCTTGAATATATTTGATCACCGGGGAATCAGCCCGGCAAAGGACAGAACAACGTAAAAGGGGCCGGATTTCTCCGACCCCTTTTGCGTTCAACACTCAAAAGCAGGCTACTCGTTCCACCCTTCCGGATGCACGTCGGCGATCTGTTCCCAGTGCTCGGGGGAGCGCCACAGGCTGGAGATGATCAGCTCTCGCATGCGCAGGAACTCCTTGGGCAGCTTGTCGAACATCTTCAGGAACAGCTCCTCGTGGGAGAGAACTTCGGCCTGCCAGACATCACGATCGACGGAGGTCAGGGCGTTGAACTTCTCGCGGGAGATGTCGAGCCCGTCCCAGTCCATATCTTCGTAACGGGGCATCCACCCCAGAGGACTTTCGACCGCACCGGTCTTACCCTGGATGCGCTCGATGATCCACTTGAGGACGCGCATGTTCTCGCCGTAGCCCGGCCAGGCGAACTTGCCCTTCTCGTCCTTGAGGAACCAGTTGACGCTGAAGATGCGCGGCGGCTTGGCCACCGAGCGGCCGACAGACAACCAGTGACCAAAATAATCGGCCATGTGATAGCCGCAGAAGGGCAGCATGGCAAAGGGGTCGCGGCGGACGTTGCCGGTGGCGCCGACGGCTGCTGCAGTGGTTTCTGAACCGAGAGTGGCTGCGAGGTAGACGCCGAAATTCCAGTTGAAGGCCTGGTAGACCAGCGGGATGGTGTCCTTGCGGCGACCGCCGAAGATCATGGCGCTGAGTGACACGCCTTTGGGATTCTCCCAATCCGGGTCGATCGAAGGACACTGGCTGGCCGGAGAGGTGAAACGGGCGTTGGGATGGGCTGCCGGGCGGCCACAGTCGGGCGTCCAGGCGTTGCCCTGCCAGTCGGTGAGCTTCGCGGGTGGTTCGTCGGTCATCCCTTCCCACCAGACATCGCCATCCTCGGTCAGCGCTACATTGGTAAAGATCGTGTTAGAGGCGCAAGACGCCATGGCATTGGGGTTGGTGTCGACTGAAGTCCCCGGGGCGACGCCGAAGTAACCGTACTCGGGGTTGATGGCATGCAGCGTGCCGTCGGCGGCAGGCTTGATCCAGGCGATGTCGTCGCCGATGGTCGTGACCTTCCACCCCTTGTCGGTGAATCCCTGGGGGGGGATGAGCATGGCGAAGTTGGTTTTACCGCAGGCGCTGGGGAAGGCCGCGCCGACATAGTTCTTCATGCCGTCGGGGGATTCGACACCGAGGATCAGCATGTGCTCGGCCAGCCAGCCCTCGTCATAGCCGATCTTCGAGGCGATGCGCAGAGCCAGACACTTCTTGCCGAGCAGGGCGTTGCCGCCGTAGCCGGAACCGAAGGACCAGATCGAGCGTTCCTCGGGGAAGTGTACGATGTACTTTTCCTTGTTGCAGGGCCAGGAGACGTCTTTTTCGTTCGGCTTCAGAGGGGCGCCGATGGAATGCAGGCACGGGATAAAGTCGCCGTCGCCAAGGACATCGAGGACGCCTTTGCCCATGCGGGTCATGATGCGCATGTTGACGACAACGTAGGGAGAATCGGAAATTTCCACTCCGATTTTGGCAATCGGCGAGCCGAGCGGCCCCATGCTGAAGGGGATGATATACATGGTTCGACCACGCATGCACCCTTTGAAGAGTTTGTTCAGCTTCTCCTTCATCTCCTTCGGCGGCATCCAGTTGTTGGTGGGACCCGCATCCTGCTTGGAAATGCTGCAGATATAGGTGCGGTCTTCAACCCTGGCGACGTCGATCGGATCTGACCAGGCCAGGTAACTGTTCGGCCGTTTCTCCTGGTTGAGCTTGCGGAAGGTGCCTGCCTTGACCAGCAGCTCGCACATCTCGTCGTATTCCTGCTGAGAGCCATCACACCAGTGGATGCGCTCCGGCTCACACAATGCCGCAACCTTTTCGACCCACTTCAGCAACTTGTCATTCTTGGGAATGTCTAGACTCATTTTCGTGATCTCCCGGCTGATATTGTTCGCCGAACCCTGCACGACTCTTGAACGGCTTCACCTCTACAGATTGCCGCTGACGTTAAGGACTCGCCGATGTCAGTTAAAACCCCCGCAAGAGCTAAAGGGGGTTTTTCTTATAATTAAAGGAACTATACAACAACGTTTTCGCCATTCCCAAAAGAAAATGTTGTTGTAATCGATCTTTTTCATCAACTTTCAGGAAGTGAGGCATTTTCCCTTTTTTATTCTCACTAAATTTGCTATAACCTTGTTTCCCGAGATGACCGGGTAGACAGGTTTCAGCGACCAAACAAATAACGAAAGACAGGGGGCAGAACTATGTCAGACAAAGGAGTCCTGACTGCTCAAGAGCTCGGCCTGGCGAGCACCGGGGCCATCTATCACAATCTCAGCTACGACGAGCTGTTCGAGCAGGAAACACGCAACAACGAAGGCGCCGTTTCTGAAAACGGCACCATGATGGTGGATACCGGCAAGTTCACCGGACGCTCACCGAAGGACAAGTACTTTGTTCACCAGAAGCCTTCTTTCGAGAACATCGCCTGGGGTAAGATCAACCAGGCCATGGCACCGGAAGTCTTCGATGAGCTTTACAACGAAGTCATCGACCACCTCGATGGCAAAGACATTTATGTGACCGACGGCTTCTGTGGTGCCAACCAGAAGACCCGCACCTCGGTCCGCTTTGTCACCGAGTTCGCCTGGCAGTCGCACTTCGTCAAGAACATGTTCATCCGCCCGACCGAGAGTGAGCTCGAAAGCTTCGCCCCCCAGTTCACCGTTTACAACGCCTGCAGCCTGACCAACGCGAAGTGGGAACAGCACGGTCTCAACTCGGAAGTCTTCGTGGTCTTCAACATCGAGAAGAATGTTGCGATCATCGGCGGCACCTGGTACGGCGGCGAGATGAAAAAGGGCATCTTCACCATGATGAACTACTGGCTGCCGATGCAGGGGATCCTTTCCATGCACTGTTCAGCCAACGTCGGCAAAGCAGGTGACGTGGCGCTCTTCTTCGGCCTGTCGGGGACTGGCAAGACCACCCTCTCCACCGACCCGAACCGCAAACTGATCGGCGATGACGAGCACGGCTGGGATGATGACGGCATCTTCAACTTCGAAGGTGGCTGCTACGCCAAGACCATCAACCTGAGCGAGGAGAACGAGCCGGAGATCTACAAGGCGATCCAGCGCAACGCTCTGCTGGAGAACGTGGTCGCCGACGATAACGGCGTCATCGATTTCGACAGCGATGCCAAAACCGAGAACACCCGCGTCTCCTACCCGATCGACCATATCGATAATCACGATCCAAGCCTGAAGGGAGGCCATCCGCAGAACATCATCTTCCTGACCTGCGATGCCTTCGGCGTTCTGCCACCGGTCTCGAAACTGACCAAAGAGCAGGCGATGTATTATTTCCTCTCCGGCTACACCGCCAAGGTGGCCGGTACCGAGCGCGGCGTCACCGAGCCACAGGCGACCTTCTCCGCCTGCTTCGGCGAGGCCTTCCTGCCGCTGCACCCGACCGCGTACGCCAAACTGCTCGGCGAGAAGATGGAAAAACACGACGTCAACGCCTACCTGGTCAACACCGGCTGGGTCGGTGGCGGCTACGGCGTCGGCAAGCGCATGAGCATCAAGGCGACCCGCGCCTGTATTGATGCGATCCTCGATGGCAGCATCAACAAGGTCGAGTTCGACCAGACCCGCTGGTTCCGCCTCAATATCCCCAAGGCTTTGCCCGGGGTCGACACAACCCTGCTCAACCCACGAAATGCCTGGGTTGACAAGGAAAAGTTCGACAATACAGCGAACAAGCTGGCCGGCATGTTTATTGAGAATTTCAAGAAGTACACCTCTGACAATGATGACTTTGATTACACTCAGGCCGGCCCGCAGGTCTGATGGCGATAACAACTCTTGTAATCGTAAAGGGCGTCCAGTTCGGGCGCCCTTTATCGCTTTGGTGATAAGGCTCATGGTCTTTTCGCAGCCTTGTTGACAAGCCTCTCCACACGTTTAAATTATAACTGTCACTGAACTTGATCAATGAGAGACGATTTGCCATGCAGCTTGAAATATTTACGACTGGCGGCACCATCGACAAGGTCTATTTTGACGCCAAAAGTACTTTCGAAGTCGGCGAGCCACAGATTCTGGAAGTGTTGCGCGAAGCGAACCTGAGTATCGATTATCAGGTCACGCCGCTGATGCGTAAGGACAGCCTGGAGTTGAACTGATGAAGATCGCGAGAGGGTGCGACAGGCGGTGCTGAACTCTTCCGCCACGACAGGTTGTCATTACCCACGGCACGGATACGATGACTGCCACTGCGCAGGCTCTTCAGGGGATCGGCGGCAAGACGATTGTTTTGACAGGAGCCATGCAACCGGCCCGTTTTCGCTTCACCGACGCCGTGTTCAATATTGCCAGCGCCATGATGGCTGCGCAAACCCTCCCCGAAGGCGTCTACATCGTCATGAACGGCAGGGTCTTCAACCCCGAAACAACACGGAAAAATGTTGCCATGAATCGCTTCGAGGACGTCTGACGGGTTTCTCCTGAACAAGGTTTCAGGCATGACAAAGGCGCGAGGGGAAATCTTCCTCGCGCCTTTGTCACTCTACACTCTTATCAAGATGCCGATTTAAAGAATCTGGCTCAAGAACAGCTTGGTTCGTTCGTTTTGCGGGTTGTCGAAGAAATCGTGCGGATTGTTCTCTTCCACGACCTGTCCTTCGTCCATGAACATCACCCGGTCGGCAACGCTCTTGGCAAAGCCCATCTCGTGAGTCACTACCAGCATCGTCATGCCTTCTTCGGCCAGGTCGATCATGACGTCGAGTACTTCCTTGATCATCTCCGGATCGAGAGCAGAGGTCGGCTCGTCAAAGAGCATGACTTCCGGCTTCATGCACAGGCTGCGGGCAATCGCGACACGTTGCTGCTGTCCACCGGAAAGCTGCCCGGGGAATTTCAGTGCCTGCTCGGCGATATGCACCTTCTCCAGGTACATCATCGCCATCTCGTCCGCCTCCTTCTTCGGTGTCTTGCGCACCCAGATCGGACCCAGGGTCAGATTCTCGAGAATCGTCAGATGTGGAAAAAGGTTGAAGTGCTGAAAAACCATGCCGACTTCTGCACGGACTTTCTCAATGTTCTTGATGTCGTTGGTCAGCTCCGTGCCGTTGACGATGATCTGCCCGCGCTGATGTTCCTCCAGCCGGTTGATACAGCGAATCAGGGTCGACTTGCCGGAACCGGAAGGCCCGCAGATAACAATCCGTTCACCCAGCTGCACTTTCAGGTTGATGTCGCTGAGCACGTGAAAGTCCCCGTACCACTTGTGCATGCTGTTGACTTCAATGATCGGGCTTGTCCGGTTGGCTCATTTGTTTTTCAGTCTCGTTCATAACTCTCTCGCAAGTTCCGGCCTACTGAAGTGATCAGCGGCCCGTGTGCAGCGCTTTTTCAAGTTTACGACTGTAGCTCGACATCGCGTAGCAGCAGATGAAGTAAAGGACCGCCAGGAAGATGTAGGCTTCGGTCGAGTAGCCGGTCCATTTCGGGTTCGACAAGGTCACCTTGGTTGTTTTCAGGACATCGTAGAGGGCGATGATGACCACCAGTGACGTATCTTTGAAAGCCGACAACAGGATACCCACGGTCGGCGGGATGACGATCTTCAAGGCCTGCGGCAGAATGATCAGACGCATCGTCTGGTTGTAATTCAGACCGAGGGAGTCGGCGGCCTCGAACTGGCCGCGCGACATCGCCTGCAGGCCACCACGCACGACCTCGGCGATATAGGCTGCCGTGAAGAGGATGATGGCGACCTGGGCTCGCAGCACCTTGTCGATGGTCACACCCTCGGGCAGGAAGAGCGGGAACATGATCGAGGACATGAAGAGCAGGCTGATCAAGGGTACGCCGCGAATCATTTCGATGTACACAACGCAGAGGGTTTTGATGGCCGGCATTCTTGATTGTCGGCCAAGCGCCAGGACCACGCCGAGCGGATAGGCTGCGACCATGCCGAAGAAGGAGAGCATGAAGGTCAGCGGCAGTCCGCTCCATTGGGCTGTTTCAACCACCGGCATACCAAAGACGCCGCCATACATCAACGTGCCCATGACGACCAGGCCAATCAGCCAGTAGACCCCAAGGGATTTCTTCCAGTGCTTGCTGTCCTTGGAGTAGAAGACCAGGCCGAGCAGCAGCAGCATGGCGCAGCCCGGCCGCCATTGCTCGCCGTCGGGGAAAAAGCCGAAGATGATAAAGCTGATATTCTGTGGAATGATCGACCAGCAGGCACCGTCGATGTCACGGCAGGCTTCCGAGGGGCCGTTCCAGACGCTGTCGATAAAAGCCCAGCTGAAAAACGGTGGCACGACCTGCCAGAGAAACAGCAGGAACACGACAGTCAGAAGCGAGTTGTACCAGGTATTGAACAGGTTGCCATGCAGCCAGCCGATGACACCGACTTCTGTGACCGGCGGCTTGAGATACTCGCGGGTGGGGGCTTTGTTTGGTGCGCTCATGGGATCACCTCTCCACCAGGGCCATTTTCTTGTTATACCAGTTCATAAAGACAGAGGTCGACAGGCTGAAGAAGAGGTAGATCAGCATAATCAGCGCGACGCCTTCGATCGCCTGCCCGGTCTGATTGATCGTGGTGTTGGTGACCGCGACGAAATCTGCATAACCAATGGCGATGGCGAGCGAGCTGTTCTTGGTCAGGTTGAGCATCTGGCTGGTCAGGGGCGGAATAATCACGCGCAAGGCCTGGGGCAAGACCACCAGGCGCAGGACCTGTCCCGAGCGCAAACCGACGGCTTTGGCCGCTTCAACCTGTCCATGACCAACGGACTGGATGCCGGCTCGTACGATCTCGGCAACGAAAGCCGCCGTATAAAAGACCAGGCCGAGCAGCAGGGCGCTGAACTCAGGGCTCACTGTCACCCCGCCTTTGAAATTGAAGCCGCGCAATTCCGGAACGTCCATCGCGGTCGGCGCTCCGGCGAAAACCCAGGCGAGAAGCGGCAAGCCGATGCACAGCGCCAGGGTCACTCGGATAATCGGGAAAATCTGCCCGGTTTGCGCTTGTCTGCGTTTGCCCCAGCGATTGAGAAACCAGCCGATGGCGAGGGCTGCAAGGAAAGCCCAGCCCATGATGCTGTGCACCGCATGTGCTTCGGGAACGCCGAAAATGAGGCCACGATTACACAGGAAAACCCCTCAAAGGGATTGAGTGCCTGTCGCGGCGAGGGGAAAGACTCGTAAAAAATTGCGTACCAGAAGAAGAGCTGCAGCAAGACCGGGATGTTCTGCATCACCTCGATGTAGCCAGCGGCCATTTTCGACACCAGCCAGTTGCTGGAGAGTCGTGCCACCCCGACGAGTGTACCGAGAATAATCGTAAAGATGATGCCGATAAAAGAGACTTTGAGGGTGTTGAGCGCACCGACCAGAAGGGCATCGGCGTAGCTGTCTGCAGCCGAATATTCAATGACCGATTCGCCGATTTCGAAGCTGGCTTCCTTGTCGAGGAAACCGAATCCGGTCGCAATCGATTGCCGCTCAAGGTTGGCCTGCGTGTTGGAATAGAGATAGTAGCTGACGACTGCGACCAGCAACAGGGCGACGACCTGGAACACGATGGCCCGCTTCTCAGGATCGCGCCAGAACGGGACCGTCACTCGGCAGCAATTCTGCGTCTGTTGTAATGGCGGGATCTTTCTTCACAGGGATTCCTGTCATCATCGCGTCTAGGGCAATCTGTTCGAGCTGGAGTCGTATCAGATGGAGACCGGGGAGGTGCCACGAGCGACACCTCCCCCTGATTACTGCAAACGACTTACTTGAATGGAGGGGAGTACATCAGACCGCCATTGGTCCAGAGGGCGTTCAGGCCGCGCTCAATACCAAGGGTGGTATTCACGCCAACGTTGCGTTCGAAAACTTCACCGTAGTTGCCAACCTGCTTGATGATGTTGTAAGCCCACTTTTCGTCGAGACCGAGAGACTTGCCGTTACCTTCGATAACGCCGAGGAAACGCTGCACCATCGGATCCGTGCTCTTCATCTTCTCGTCGATGTTCTGCGAAGTGATGCCCATCTCTTCAGCGTTGATCATCGCCAGTACGGCGAAGTCGACGATGTCGCGGAACTGGTCATCACCATGACGAACAGCAGGTGCCAGAGGCTCCTTGGAGATGATTTCGGGAAGAATGGAGTAGTCTTTTGGGTTCGGAGCAACGGCGCGGGTTCCGGCCAGCTGGGACGCGTCGGACGTCAGCACGTCGCAACGACCGGCGAAGAAGGTCTTGGCCAGTTCGGTTGTGGACTCGATAACAACCGGATTCCATTTCAGATTGTTGGAACGGAAGTAGTCGGCAGCATTCTGCTCGGTGGTCGTTCCCGGCAGGACGCAGACTGTCGCGCCGTCAAGCTCTTTGGCACTCTTGACGCCAAGCTTGTTCGGAACCATGAAGCCCTGACCGTCATAGTAGTTGACGGTGACAAAGTTCAGGCCGAGCTGGGTGTCGCGACTCAGGGTGCGGGTTGCGTTACGGGTCAGGACGTCGATTTCGCCGGACTGCAGGGCGGTGAAGCGTTGCTGAGCGGTCAGAGGGGTAAACTTGACCTTGTTGGCATCGCCGAAGATGGCCGCGGCAACAGCGCGGGCCGTGTCAACATCCAGGCCTTTCCAGACGCCTTTTTCGTCAGGCATGCCGAAACCGAAAACACCACCGTTGACACCCGCCTGAATAAAGCCTTTTTTCTGTACTGCGTCGAGATCTTTGCCGGCGAGAGCAACACCAGCGGCCAGTAGGGAAAGAACCATCACCAGAACAGTCAGTTTACTCAACTTCATCTTGTGGACCTCCTCTTTCATTTGTAGGTTAGTGAACGGCCGGACAGGCAAGACACATGTAATACCAATAAAATAGCTCATAAAATATACGATGCAAAACCCCAACTGTCAAATGCTCATCAGTTCTCGTGATGAACGTCACGATTGTCACAACTGAACAATTCTGAGACACTCCGAGAGTGGATCGAATTTATAGGTAAAGGACGGCTCGATGTGCCTGATACTGGTTGCTATCAACCCGGAAAGCCGGAGGCCGCTAACGGTCCTCGCCAACCGTGATGAGTTCTACGCCAGACCTTCCCTGGCAGCTGGACCCTGGCAGGAATGTCCGGAACTGGTCGCAGGCCGTGACCTCGTCTCCGGAGGAGCCTGGTTCGGTGCCCTTCAGAACCGCTGGGCGACAGTCACAAATATCCGCGAAGGCGTCCGGAACAGGGAGGTGCACAGCAGCAAGTCACGGGGCTGGCTGGTGCGCGATTACCTTCTCGGGGGCGCAAGCCCGGCCGAGTTCCTCGCCAATTTAAACGAAAAGCACAATTACGCCGGTTTCAACCTGTTTCTTGGTGAGGGTACAGAACTCTGGTATCTGTCAAGCCATACTACGAGTGCCAGGCGATTACCTGCGGGACTCTATGGGTTGAGCAACCACCTGCTGGACACCCCCTGGCCAAAGGTTGTACGCGGCAAGGCTGGGCTCAGAGCTCTCATCGATAATCACACTTTTAATCATGATGCGGCTTTTTCCCTTCTGGCCAATACAGCCCTGGTTGCCGATGCGGATTTGCCGAATACAGGCATACCCCTTGAGTGGGAACGGGCCCTTGCGGCCATGTTTGTGAGGATGCCCGATTATGGCACGCGTTGCTCGACGATTCTTACAGCGACATCAGGTGGCCATTATCGTCTGGTTGAACGCCGCTTCAGTGGTGGGCCGGAATCATGGGAAGAATGTGCGTTTACCTGGACGATTCAAGGAAGTTTGCTTGACAGATAAATCGTCTCAAATGAGAATAGCAAGCTGGTATATCAAACAGGAAATTCAGGGGCGAGACATTTGAAATTAAGGGATCTGGGAGAATTCAGGCTGATTGATCGCATTCGCGAGCAAGTCATCAATGGCGAGGGCGTGCACTGTGGTATTGGCGACGATGCCGCCGTCCTCAGCCTGCCCGCAGGGCACCACCTGCTGACATCAACCGATCTGCTGATCGAAGATATTCATTTCCGTTTCGACTGGACAGATTATGAATCGCTCGGCCACAAGGCTGTGGCTGTCAATTTGAGCGATATCGCCGCTATGGGTGGAGCTCCTCGCTATCTGTACCTGGGGCTGGCCTGCCCGGGAGAAACCAGCCTGCATGATATCGAGGCCTTTCTTAAGGGTGCCCTTGACGAAGCGGGGCATTATCATGTCACCCTCGTTGGCGGTGACACGTGTCGCAGCCCGGGGCCATGGTTGATTTCAGTCACCATCGAGGGCAGCGTGCAGGCCGGACAGGCCGTTGGGCGCAAAGGTGCACAGCCCGGCGACCTGATCATGGTCTCCGGGACCCTGGGCGACAGTGCCCTGGCTCTAGAGCTTCTCCAGGCGGGGAGCGAACCAGAGGCCCAATTATCAGCCCGTCATCATCGACCGATGGCCAGGGTTGAGCTCGGTCGTCTCCTTGGTGAAAGGCGCATTGCCAGAGCCATGATCGATATTTCCGATGGCCTGGCCAGCGATTTGGAGCATATCCTGCAAGCATCTCAGGTTGGCGCTCTCATTGTAGAGGACAAGCTGCCTTTGTCAGCCGCCTTTCGCCGAAGCGCCGGGAATCAAAATGGACGGTCCGATCTGGCCCTGTACGGCGGCGAAGATTACGAGCTGCTCTTTACTGTCGCTCCTGAAAACGCCGCAGATGTGGATGCTCTGAGTGCCGAATTGGACCTGATGATGACATCCGTTGGGGTCATTCAAGAGGGCTCCGGAGAGCTACTCCTCCAGGACAACAAGGGTGAGGTGCGGCCCATCCTTGTCAGGGGATATGACCATTTTTGTCGGTTATAGGAGGCTGGCAAGTGGTTAAATTATTGTGAACATTGAATGTTTGGACACTGAGAGACCATTTTTGATATAAACTTCAGAGCATGTTGTGCGCACCCAGGTTTCTGGATGAAGTGAGAGGTTACATGACAGAGCCCTTCGCCCAGCTATGGACAGGAGAGGATCTTTCTGACGCTGAATATCTCGCGATCACGGAGCTCCTGCAAGTCCGACGGCAGTTTGATATCAGCCAGTACAAAGACCGCTGTATTCGCCGTCGGATTGCCAAGCGCCTGCGCTTTTGCAAGGTCACTGATTTTGCTTCGTATCTGCATCGCCTGGAGATGGACGGTGACGAGCTTGACTCCCTGCTTGCAACCATTTCTATCCATGTCTCACAGTTTTTTCGTAATCCTGATTCTTTTCGGATCCTGGAACAAAAAATTTTCCCCGACCTCTGTCGCCGGGCCCGGACAGCCGGGCATCGAGAACTGACACTCTGGAGTGCTGGCTGTGCCTCCGGCGAGGAACCGTACTCACTGGCCCTTCTGGTCGATGACCTGGCCGCGACCGATCTCGATATCCGCATACTGGCGACCGACGTCAGCGAACCGGTCCTGGACATTGCCCGTGCCGGTCATTTCGATGCCGCCCATCTCAGGGAAGTGCCGGCAGCGATCCTGAAAAAATATTTTCGTCATGAAAATGGGCGCTATCAGTTAATTGAGCGTGTTCGGGACAGGGTTGAATTCATACGCCACAACATTATGACAGCTCGTGACTTTCCCGCGGCTGATCTGATTCTTTGCCGCAACGTTCTCATCTATTTTACTCGCCAGGAGCAGGAACGTATTCTGACGAGGTTCGCGGCGGCACTTCCGGAAGGTGGAGTCCTGGTCCTGGGCCGTTCTGAAACCATGGCCGAGCAGGTGCGCCGCTATTACCGTGCGGAATTTTCTGTGGAGCGGATTTATCGACGTACCGCCGAGCCTGTTATTACACCAGATGTTGAGGCACCGGCCCGAATCAGGGCGAGGTCCTATTGATTGCTGTCCTGTTTTTTGAAGGAGTGGAAGCATGCGCATAGAAATCAGCTACAAGTTCATTATCGGCTTTCTCGTCGTGGTGGTTTCAGGGGTGATCGTCAATCTTGCGGTTCCTTACCTGCAAATCCCCGCGGAATTCCGGCAGGTCTTCAGTGTGTCATGCGCCCTGGTGGTCGGCCTGATCATCGGTGCCATTTTTTCCCGGGCGTTTACCGCCAATATCCGTCGCCTGACTGCCGCAGGGGAACAGATCAGCCGGGGTGATCTCTCCAGAGAGATTCATCTGAAAGAAAGCAGCTTCCCCGACGAGACGAGCGACCTGGCAAATGCCATGAATCAGATTCAGAGCAGCTTGCGCAATCTGGTCGGCGATATCAGAAGTCTGGCTTTCAAGGTTGCAGGTTCAGCCCAGAACCTCTCTGCGACCTCCCAGGAGGTGTCCGCCTCGTCCCAGGAAGTTGCCCGCACGGTTGACCAGATCAGCAAGGGGGCTGAGACCCAGGCCGAGATGGTTGAGGAATCGAACCGCCTCTTCAAGGAGGTGGCCATGTCCGTCAACCTGGTTGCCATGGCCGCGAAAAAAGTTGCTGAATCGGCCAACCAGACTGTTGACACAGCAAAAAGAGGCGGTGAACTGGCGGGTGCCAGTCTCGGCAGTATTCGTCAGGTGTTGACCGAGGCCGAGAACAGCAGTCAGCAGATGCTCAATTTTATTGGCCAATTGCAGCGGATCAGCAAATTTGTCGAGGTGATTAACGGCGTTGCCCAGAAAACCAACCTGCTGGCCCTCAACGCAACCATTGAAGCAGCGCGGGCTGGAGAGTACGGTCGTGGCTTTGCTGTCGTCGCCGAAGAAATTCGTAAACTGGCGGACTCAACCACAATCTCTGCGGATGAAATTACAGGACTGGTTGAAGGCATCCGCAGCGAAGGTCAGCAGGTGCAGGCTTCGATGGGACAGGTGATTGAGGTGATGGAGAGTGGCCGCGAGGCGGTCGACCGGACCAGCCAGGCGTTCACGGCAATCACCGAGAATGCTGAAGGGACCAGGGTTAAAGCCAACAGCATCGCAGAGTTGTCGGAGCAGCAGATCTCGAGTGCGGAAAAGATCACCAAGGCGATTGATGAGATCGACAAGGTCGTCTCCGACAATGCGGCGGCCACCGAACAGGTTTCGGCGGCGACCCAGGAACAGTCGGCGTCCATGGAGGAACTGGCCCAGTCGGCACAAAACCTTTCCACCATGTCTGAAACCATGCTTGAGATCGTCAAGCAGTTCAAACTCGTCAAAGATGAGCAAAGTTGAGGCTATGAGCCTGACCCTGATATTTACTCTTGGAGAAGAGCTTTACGGTCTGGAAATCAGCGCCATCCAGGAGATTATTGAAGATCCGCCGGTGTACTATGTCCCGCGTGCTGGTGGGGCGATCACCGGGGCCGTCAATTTCCACGGTCAGGTCCTCGCGGTGATTGACCTGCCGTCGCTACTCGGCTTCCAAGGCTCGCGGCGCGACCACCGCCGGGTGGTCTTGACACCTGAGTTTAAATCTCTGGTTCTGGCCGTCAGCGCCGTTGAAAAGATTGTCAAGCTTGACCTGACAGCATTGCAGCCGCCACCAGAGGATAGCGGGCACAGCGCTATTCGTGGTGTCGCTGATCTCGATGAGACACTGGTCAACCTGCTGGATACACATGCAGTGATGCACCAACTGGGTAATCAAACAGCGAAAGAGCTTGTCTCTTCATAGGAGGTAACTATGCCCTTGCGGCTGATGGTGGTCGATGATGCGCTCTTTATGCGCAACATGCTTAAGGACATTTTCGTCCGTGCAGGTTACGAGGTGGTCGCCGAAGCAGAGAATGGTGAGACGGCACTTGAACTCTACCAGGAAACCAGGCCGGACCTGGTGACCATGGACATCGTCATGCCCAGGAAGAGCGGGATCGAGGCACTGCAGGAGATTATGGCCAGTGACCCGGATGCCTGTGTCGTGATGGTCAGTGCTCTTGGTCAGGACTCGCTGGTGCTTGAGGCTGTGGGAGCAGGGGCAAAAGATTTTATCGTCAAGCCATTCAAGGAGGACAAGGTCCTGGAAATTGTTCGACGCATCACTGGCCAGGCCTGAACCTCCCACCGGAAGCCACTATGGACATGTCCCAATACCGGGATCTTTTTCTCAGCGAGACCCGGGAACATATCAACAACCTGAACCAGCTGGTTGTCACCCTGGAGCAGGAACCGTGCAACCGGGAGACGATCGACGCCCTGTTCCGTGAAGCACACTCGATCAAGGGCATGGCAGCGACCATGGGCTATGATCGAACCGCACAGTTGTCACATCATCTCGAGGACATGCTCGATGGTTTCCGTGGCACCGGCAAAATCCCTCCTGCCTCGATTGATTACCTGCTCGCCGGCATCGACCTCCTCGACGGCCTCCTCGATGATTTACAATCTGATCGGCCCGAGAGACCCATCAAGGATTTCATGGCCGAAACTCCCCGTGAGGAGTCAATTCTGGTCGCTGAAGCTCTGGAGGATTCCGGCGAAGAATACTTGACTGCCATAGATCTTGAGGAAGAGTCCGAAGCAACAGCCCCGGCGCTAGACTCAAATCCTGACGCCGGTGCGGCCATTCTCCCTGATGTCGAGGCAGTCCAGCCAGAACCAGCCAAAGAACCGGAAACCTTCCAGGTCCTGGTCGACCTGGCCGAGGACACTCCGGCTGCTGCGGCTCGTGGTATTCTGATCCTGCGCGAGCTGGAGAAGTCCGGAGAACTGGCATCGAGCCAACCTGACATGGAGAGCTTGCGTGGCGGCGCCCCTTGCCGGCAAATCCAGGCCTGGTTGCGCACCTCCCTCGCCAAAGCTCACATCGAAGAGGCCCTGCTGCGCATCAGCGGTGTCGTGAACGTTCGCTTTATCGAAGATCGTCGCAAAGATGAAAGTCGTGTCCGCGAAGAGGGTGGCCGGACCATTCGTGTCCGCACCGACCTGCTTGACCATTTTGTCAATCTGACGGGCGAGTTGATCACGAATCGCTATATGCTCAATACCGCAGCCAGCAGCCGTGACTGGGATGAATTAAAGCAAACCCTCGGTTACACCAGTCGTTTGATCGACGATCTGCATCACCAGGTATTGCAGGCCCGTCTGATGCCACTGGAAAATATCACTGGCCGTCTGCCGCGCATCGTTCGTGACCTGAGCCGTAAAACTGACAAGAAGGTCACCCTCCGGTTGATCGGCGCCGACGTCGGGATCGATCGTGTGGTGCTCGAGGAATTGACTGACCCTCTCGTACACCTGGTTCGCAATGCGGTGGACCATGGTATTGACAAGGAAGGCGTGGTCACGGTATCGGCCCGCCGGGAGAAAGATCTTGTCCTGATCGAAGTCGCTGATGATGGCATAGGAATGGATCCGGAATATCTGCGCCAGAAGGCTTTGACACGCGGCCTGCTGACAGCCTCACAGGCTGTCAGCATGAGTGATCGCGATGCCCTGATGCTGGTCTGCCAACCGGGTTTCTCCACGGCGGAAACGATTACGGAAACCTCAGGGCGAGGCGTCGGTATGGATGTCGTCAAGGAGGCGGTCAGGAATCTCGGTGGTACGCTGGAAATCATGTCCGCCCCCGGCCACGGCACCCGTTTCCAGATGAGGTTGCCTCTCTCCATTGCCATCATTAAAATCCTGCTGGTCAGTTGTTGCGACCAGACCCTGGCGATCCCCATCACCCGCGTCCAGCGCACTCTGGATCTGCCCAGTCGGGACATCCAGCGATCCGGCAAGAAACGTGTGTTTCGTCTTGGCGAGGAGATCGTCAGCCTCCACTCGATGAGAGAGGCTCTCGGCTTTCCGGACGTCGCTGTGGGGGAAACCGTCTGGGTGGTCCTGACCGAAGTTCATGGCCGACGTATCGGTCTGCAGGTTGACCGATTCCTCGGTCAACGAGAGGCTTTTGTCAAGAACCTTGGCTTTCCTCTGAACCTCCTGCCAGGACTCAGTGGCGCGACCATAGAAGGTGATGGTCAAGTCGTTTTTATCGTCGATCCGCAAGTTTTGCTTGAAAAAAACAACTTTTCACAGATCGCTGAATCGGGAGAATTACATGCCCTTTCGTGAACTCAACAACGTTCAACTGGACGCCTTGAAAGAGATCAGCAACATCGGTATGGGACATGCCGCAACAGCCCTCTCACAGATGATCGGCCAGACTGTCTCGCTGCGGGTTCCACATGTCACCATCACTGAAATCAGTCAAGTGCCGGACTATCTCGGTGGCGCCGAAAAGCTGATGGTCGGTATCACCCTGCAAATTCTTGGGGATGCCCGCGGCAGCATCATGTTGCTCTTCCCGCAGGAGAGTGCCCATCGCCTGCTCTGCAGCCTGCTTGGTCAACAGGGAAAATCCCTGATCATGAACGAGATCAATGTCTCGGCGCTCAAGGAGGTCGGCAACATCCTCGCTTCCGCATACCTCAGCGCCCTCGGCAATCTGCTTAACAAAACCCTGATTCCCTCGGTGCCCCTGCTTGCCTATGACATGGCCGGGGCCGTGGTCGATTACGTCCTGATCGAGCTGAGTCAGTCGAGCGATCTGGCCTTATTGGTGGAAACCGACTTTACCGGGGAGGCTGGCCAGGATTTCGCTATCAAAGGTCATTTCTTCCTGTTGCCCGATCCTGCGACTCTCGATATCTTTCTGAATGCTGTCGGTGGATTCAATGACTGACCGGGTCTGTATCGCTCAAGCCCGCATCGACAGAGCGCCGGCGGTCCTTAAGGCCTATGGTCTGGGCTCTTGTGTTGCTGTTGCCCTCTTTGATCCGGACACCGGGATCGGCTGCTTGGGCCACATGCTTTTACCCTCCCGGCCGGAGAAGAATCCGCTCGGTTCAGAGGGCAAATACGTCGATGCCGGAATTCACCGCATGGTTGATGAACTGGTACGCGCGGGAGCGAACCGGCAGGGGCTGGTCGCCAAGGTGACCGGTGGTGCCAATATGTTCGAATCAGCGTACCTGACCCTGGTCAAGAGTATCGGCGCCCGCAACGCGAAGAGCGCACGGGACACCCTGGCTGAACTGGGGATTCCGCTGCTTGGAGAAGAGGTCGGTGGCAATCGCGGCCGGACAGTCGAATTTGATCTTGCCACTGGTAATATGATGGTTTACTGTGCCCTTGAAGACAAGCTGGTCACCATTTAAACCACTCTGTAGAACCAGGCTTGTTAACCAATCTTTTGAGGAGCTTTCAATGATCAACCGGGGCTTTTTTCCCGCTCTTTGCCTTGGTGTCTTCCTGCTGACCGTGGTGGCTCCAGCCTGTGCTGTGTCTCTCGGCGATGTTGTTGCTACTTTGGAGACCCCGTTTCAGACGAAAACTGATAAAGAACTGCGCATCAACAATTATTCCGCTGATTTTTTCCAGGAATCAAAGATCACCTCCCTCGATCGTCTGCAACGCGCCAATGGTCGCGTTGAGGTCGCTTTCGATTACCTGCGCGAGCGGACCGTCCCCGCTGTCAAATTCCGTTGGCAGTACGACCGGCCCACCACCCAGGAGATCGTTTCCGACGGTGAAACCTTGTGGGTTTACCTGCCGGAGAACAACCAGGTGATCCAGTCGAATATCGAAATGATCAACCAGGCGAACCAGAATGACCCGATGACTTTTTTGACCGGTCTTGGCAACCTCTCCAGGGATTTTCAGATCAGCTGGGCCACTCCCAACAATGATATCGATGGCAACTACGTGCTGGAGCTGAAGCCGCGTCGGGTCTCCTCGCTGATGAACCGACTGGTGATCGTGGTTGACCGCTATGCCGTCGAGGCCTACCAGCTTCGTGGCCAGGATGACCAGCCGGTCGACCCCCGCCAAGACCCTCGCCTGAATCCCGTTCAGCAAACGCCGCCATCGACTCCCTTCGGGCAGCCGGCAAACTTCGGCAGGTTTGATTCTCCCGGCCGCCCGGGTGAGCTGACCGGCCCCTGGTTCCCGATCATGTCGACGACGGTCTACGACCCCAACGGTAACAGCACCATTATTGAGTTCAGCAACCTGCAGGTTAATCGCGGTGTTTCGATGATGAGCTTCAAGTTTATCATGCCGCCCGGTGTTCAGGTGGTACGACCGACCGGACAGGAAATGGGCTTCTAGCCAACAACTTGCAGATGGCAGACAATGGCCACCCCGTGTTTTCAAGAGGGTGGCCATGATTGTTTCTTCTTTCTGCTTGACATCTATGACTAAAACGGTAACATTAGAGGCACCAGAACAAAACTCTTCATTTTTTCCTCCTCAAGAGAAGTAAAGCAAGTTGCCCCACAGTCATCCTCCTGGCTGTGGGGTTTTTCATGCCGGGAGGTGACAGGCTGCAAACGAGTCAAGGCCACCCGCTGGGAGTGGCCTTGACAATGGATCGCTGGACGGTCATGCCTATCGGCCGAGCCATCTTTTTTACAAGCCGGTTATGGCTCTGTTTCAGGGTTGCCAGATCTTCAGCAAAGCCTCAGCCATCTCGGCCGGGCTGTCGGCGACGCTGACGCCACACTCGCTCAGAAAGGCCTTCTTGCTGGCCGCATCACCTTTGCCGCCGGAGATGATCGCCCCGGCGTGGCCCATGCGTTTCCCGGCCGGTGCCGTCGCTCCGGCGATGAAGGCCGCCACGGGCTTGGTCATGTGGTCGCGAACAAACGCAGCGGCCTGTTCTTCGGCGTCGCCGCCAATTTCACCGATCATGATCACCGCCTCAGTGGCCTTGTCATCTTCAAACATTTTCAGGACATCGAGGTGGCTGGTGCCGTTGACCGGGTCGCCACCGATACCGACACAGGTGGTTTGACCGATGCCACGGGTGGTCAGCTGCCAGACGGCTTCGTAGGTCAGGGTGCCGGAACGCGACACGACTCCGACCGGACCGGGCTTGTGAATGTAGCCGGGCATGATGCCGATTTTACATTCACCCGGGGTGATGACTCCCGGGCAGTTGGGGCCGATCAGGCGGCAGCTCTTGCCTTGCATGTACCTGTTGACTTTGACCATGTCCAGAACCGGAACGCCTTCTGTGATGCAAATCACCAACTCGATGCCGGCATCAACGGCTTCCATGATGGCGTCGGCGCTGCCCATCGGGGGGACATAGATGACCGAAGCGTTGGCGCCGGTCGCCTTGACAGCATCCTCGACCGTATCAAAAACCGGGAAACCGTCTATTTTCGTTCCACCTTTGCCGGGCGTCACCCCGCCGACCATCTGTGTGCCGTAGGCACGGGCCCCCTGGGCGTGAAACAGGCCGGTGGCACCGGTGATTCCCTGGGTAATAACTCTGGTGTTTTTATCGACCAATATACTCATTGCACTCTCTCCTTAGCCCTGAACGGCTTTGACAATCTTTTCGGCCGCATCGCCCATACCGTCGGCGCTGACGATATTCAGGCCCGATTCAGCGAGCAATTTCTTGCCAAGTTCCACGTTGGTCCCTTCCAGGCGGACCACGAGGGGAACTTTGACCCCGATCTGTTTGGCAGCTTCAATAACCCCGGTGGCGATGACATCACACTTCATGATGCCGCCGAAAATGTTGACCAGGATCCCTTTGACCTTGTCGTCTGAGAGGATGAGCTTGAAGGCTTCGGTGACGCGCTCGATCGTGGCTCCGCCCCCCACATCGAGGAAGTTGGCGGGATCGCCTCCGTAGTGTTTGATGATGTCCATGGTGGCCATGGCCAGACCGGCACCATTGACCATGCAGCCGATGTTGCCATCAAGTGAAATGTAGGAGAGGTCGTACTGGGAGGCTTCGATTTCGTTGGCATCTTCCTCGTCGTAGTCGCGCAGGTCACGAATGCGCAGGTGACGGAAGAGAGCATTGTCATCAAAGTTCAACTTCGCATCGAGGCAGAGAAGCTGGCCTTCGCCAGTCAACACCAGCGGGTTGATTTCCAGCAGCGAACAGTCGGTTTCGACAAACGTCTTGTACAGGTTCATAAACAATGGCACCGCCTGCTTGACCTGTGCAATGGCGAAGCCCAGCTTGAATGCGACCTTGCGGGCCTGAAAAGCCGTCAGGCCGACGACCGGGTCAACAGCCTCGAAAAAGATTTTTTCCGGAGTCTTCTCTGCGACTTCCTCGATGTTGACACCGCCTTCAGCCGAGGCCATCAGGGTCACCCTGTCGGTGGCGCGGTCGACCAGGAAGGAGAGATAGTATTCGTCCGCGATGTTGCAGCCACGTTCGATCAGAACGCGCTTGACGATCTTCCCTTCCGGGCCGGTCTGGTGGGTCACCAGGGTCATGCCGAACATCTCGCGTGCATACTTCTTTACTTCATCTGCTGTTTTGGCGATCTTGACGCCGCCACCCTTGCCACGGCCGCCAGCGTGAATCTGCGCCTTGACAGCCCATGGGCCATCGCCGAGACGCTTGGCCCAGTCACGGGCCGAGTTGCTGTTGTAGACCACGTGCCCTTCCGGGACCGGAACCCCGAAATTACGCAGGATCGCCTTGGCCTGATACTCGTGAACATTCATGGAAATATGACCTCCGCAGGAAATGGGTTTGGTTCGTCAGCCTTCCAGGCTGGCAACCGATTGGATAAGAGCAATCTTGGTGCCATGAGACCAACTTAAAAAATCCCGTAAAATGGACGTTTGTCAACTCGATGGCGATGATTTTTGCGGGTTGCTGGCCAAAACTCACCTTTTTGAGAGAGTTTCCGCCTTATGGCCAGACCATTTGACCTTTTGACAAAAGCCACGTTAGCGCAAACTCATCCTTTTGTCTAAGAAAAAGGTTGATCATGTCTAAATGTGGACCGGGCTGTAGCGGTTTCGCTTCAGGACTCTCCGACACAGGTCGTGAACTGCGATGCGTGAAGAAGAGAGAAAAATGAAGAGCTGCCAGCCGCAATCTCAGTGAGAGTGGTCGTGCGGTTTCCTGCTGTGAGGTGCGACCAGCGGGGGTTGCTCCGGGAGAGGGGAAGGGTTTGGAGAGCAGATCGGACATCCCTGCATCGCAAAGGGTTTTTCCAGGCGGCAGGATTCAAGCAGCTTGTCATCTCTGAAAATTTCCAGCGTCGGGCCGTCCGCCATGATCCTGCCGTCGTGGAGGACGATGGTGCGTTCACAGAGTTCCAGGACCATATCGAGGTCGTGGCTGGTCACGATACGGGTATGATGAAAGGCTTTCAGAAGCGCAATCAACTGACGTCGTGCGTGTGGGTCGAGGCCGTTGGTCGGTTCGTCGAGCACCAGTATCTCCGGCAGCATTGAGAGAACAGTCGCGATGGCCACCCGCTTTTTCTCTCCGCCGGAGAGATGGTAGGGAGGCTTGTCACGCAATTCAGTAGCGTCCACCCGCTCCAGCGCATCCATGACTCTCGTCTCGATGGCCGCTTGATCGAGCCCCAGGTTCAGCGGCCCGAAAGCGACATCGTCGTAAACCGTCGGCATGAAAAGCTGGTCCTCAGGGTCCTGAAAAACCATACCCACGGTGCGCCTGATCTCGGGCAGGGTCTCTTTCGAGAGAGTGTCATCACCGATGATGATGTCTCCCGAAGTGGCCGACAGGTAGCCGTTGAGGTGAAGCAGCAGAGTCGATTTGCCGGCTCCGTTTGCGCCAATGATACCGACTGATTCACCATGATGAATCAGGAAGGAGACGTCGCGCAGCGCAACGGTCTCGTCGGGGTAGACGTGTTCGAGGTTTTTGACTTCGACTCGATGATGGCTCATGGCAGGGTTCCCGTGAAAAGGCCGCCGAGTATTTGCGGGGCATTATAAAGACGCAGCAGGATGAACAGGGTCATCCAGCCAGCCATGAACATGAGCTCGGCCTGGCCAAAATGACCCTGGCGACGTGTCGAGTGAATCTCCCCGGCGAAGCCGCGAGCCAGCATCGCCATATGGATACGCTCGGCGCGCTCCCACGTCCTTAACAGAAGGTGACCGATGAGGGATCCAAACTGGCGGATGCCCAGACCCCGCCTGCCGAAGGTCCGCAGCTGCCGGGCCCGTGCTGTGCGGACACCCTCATCAGTGAGGACGAAAATATAACGGTAGAGAAACAGCAGCTGCACGGCAAAGGTCTTGGGCATCTTGAGCTTTTCCAGAGCCTCGCAGATGGCCGGGAAGCCGGTGATCGCGACCAGGATGATGGCGGCGCTGGCCGTAAGAATGGCTCGGACCAGGATCGAGATGCAGCTGATCCAGCCCCCCCAGATGTCGAGTGACCCGATCTGCATGAGCACCTGACGGTCGAAGATCGGGTTAAAGAGGCCGACAAGCAGAGCAAACGGAATCACGATAATAATTTTGCGCAGGATATAGCCGAAGGGCAGGTCGCCGATGGCCATCAAAACCGCGGGATAAACCAGGAAGGGCAACATGGCCGAAATCTGGTAACGGTCGAAGGAAACCACGCAGACGATGAAGCAGAGTGTGGTCAGCACCTTGGCGCGTGGATCGAGACGATGTACCGGAGTCTGTCGCAGGGCGAGCAGGTCGAGTTGCTTGAAGTCGAGAAAAGAGCCGTCAATTGCCAGCATTATCGTCCTGCCTTGCCTGATTGACCGTTGTGTATGCCCTTCGCATCTTTTGAGGAGTGCTGTTTTTGTGCAGAAGTCCGTCTTTTCAGGAAGACTCCGATCAGAGTGCAGAGAACCAGGGTGATTGCTCCGCCGACAATTCCGGACAGACTCGAGCCAAGACGGCTGTCTGAGTCTGCGCTGGACGTTCCTTCCGTGTCGAGCCCCCTTGCAGGCAGTGCATAGTCCGGGAGTATGGCGGTCTTGTCTTGGATCCTGGCCAGTTGCTGGTGGCCACTCTGTGTTTGCTCGGGCAATTCCGTAGAACCGGTGATTTTCGCAATCGACCATTCCAGGCCGTCAGGGTGCTCTGAGACGAACCAGGAGAGGACGCCGCCGATCAGGACGGACGCGATCAGGAAGGAGGCCAGTAGCGATTTTGTCGGTAAATCGCCAAGAGGCTTCTCCTGCAGAACGGAGTCGAGAATTTCCGGTCTGGCCTGGTAGATAAAAGAAACCACCAGAGCTGTCACGACACCCTCAACGACTCCAATGCCGAGATGAATTGGCTGCATCAGCAAAAGAAACGTATTGAATGGCAGGGCAGAAACGTTCGATGCAACGGTCTGAAACACGACTCCAAGAGAGCCGAATTGCAACGCCACCACCGCTGCGATGATTGCTGCTGTGACCATCCGGGCCTGACGCGGTTCGCGACCGATCAGCTTTTTATAGATAAAGGGGTAAGCGATAAACGCCGGGAAGACACCCAGGTTGAAAATGTTGCAGCCTAGTGCGAGCAGCCCGCCATCAGCGAAAAAGAGGGCCTGCACCATCAGGACCGAGGCGATGGTCAAATAGGCCGCCGAGGGACCGAGCAGGATGGCCAGCAGCAGCCCGCCACCGAGATGACCACTCGACCCGGTCGCCGGAATCGTGAAGTTAATCATCTGAGCGGCAAAAACGAAGGCACCCAACACACCCATCAGTGGCACTTTACGGTCGTCAAGGTTTTTGCGCACGCGTGCCGAACAGTAGGCGATTGTGCCGGCGGCGGCGGCCCAGAAGGCCCCTCCGACAGCAGGCGAAACGAGTGCATCTGCCATGTGCATCGCTGCTCTTACCTCTCGTTATGCTGCGCTTGACCGTAATTCACTCAAAGCGCGCAGGATGAAGTGAAATCATGCAGAAAGATGTGGATTCGTGTACCGATAAAAGCTTGTTTTAACGGCACTCTAGTGCTGTCCCGGGATCAGGTCAAGGAGAAAGTGCTACGAATTTTAAAATCGTAGCACCGGAATTCGCATCCATTTATGCTTCCTGCCGAGCAATAAACTTGAGTGGCGTCCGGCAGACTTTACAGAGGGCTTGATAGCTGCGCGAGATTTTGTTGTGCATGATGCGGGTCAAAAGGTGGTCCCGGCAGTTGCAGCTGTAGAGAAATGATCTTGGCACAACTCGGGCCGGCGTGGTCCGGTAGTTATGACAACGCCGTGGCTCAAGACCGAAACAGTTCTGCATCACGGCTTGCCATTCCGGACCGTGCGGTCGTGGCCTCTGACGCTTGTTGCGACTCTGCCAGTTGACCACCAGGTGCGCCACTTCATGGGGGATGGTATGGGTCAAAAAATCATCGAGGTTTTCCTTCAGCAGGACCGGATTGATGCGCAGACAGGTCTTGCCGCTGCGGGTGACTCTGGCCTGACCGGCGCAGCGACCTCGCAACGAGAAGTCGACCTCTGCATCAGGGAATTCGATCGCGTAAAAAGAGCGTGCACGAGCTTCCGCCTGGCGGACAGCCTCCTCCGCTCGCTGCAGAATCTTCAACTCTGTTTGTTGAATGAACATATCGATAACAGGGGAAGGGGAACACCGAACCGTTTAAAGGCTCCTGAAAATACCGGCATGATACAGCCAGTCGGTTTCACGCACAAGCACTACAATCGCAAAGTGTGGAGCCGTTTAAGGTCGTTTGCTTTGCAGGTTTTTTAGAAGCTCGCGAGCCGGCTGAAAGTCGGATTGGATAACGAGGGCCTTTTCACAGTCTTCCAGGGCCTGATCAAATTGCTGCATATCATAATAGGTTTGAGCACGACCGAAATAGCTGTCAGGACGGCTCTGGTTGAGCATTAGCGAGTGGTTGAAGTCCTGCAAGGCCTTGTCATACTTTTTCAAAACCCGATAGCAGAGTCCACGGTTGGCGTAACCGCGATCACTTTCCGGGTCGTAACTGATTGCCTGGGTAAAATCCTTGAGCGCTCGCAGATGGCTGCCCGAAGCGAAATAGGCCATACCTCGATGGTTGTAAACCAGCCCCCGCATTTTACGATCGAGTCTCATACCGAGTAATTGACCGTAAAGGGTGACAGCATTTTCAAGGTCGTGATTGCTGTGAGCCTGCAGGGCCCGCAGCATGGTCTTTTCCAGGTGGCTGGCCATTGTTGATGGAATCGGGCCCATGCGGCTGGGAGGAGAGGCGCTTGTGGGATGGGAGATGGCAATAAAATCCTGGTCCATGCTTCCCCGTTCAATGCTGGCGCGTCGCTTGCGACCGTGTTGACGAATCTCTTTCTGGTAATCGCGAATCTCCTGAAAAATCAAGTCAGAGAGAGTCAGGGTTGCGTTGAGCGAAGCGAGCTTGCGGCGAATCGATTGGTTGGGCAGGGAGATGTCGGATTTATAGACCAGCTCATGTTCGACTTCGGCCCATGCATCCTGCAGAATGGTGCGCAGCTGAATTTCACAGATGTTTCTGATCCCGGGCATCGATCGCCCCTTCATGTAGGCATCGAGGCGAATTGCAAGATGGAGCGAGTCATATCCAAATTCACGGAAAGAATGCTGGTTGGCTTTACGCTCTGTCTCAAGAACCTCGAAATGGCTTGAGACAAGGCTGGAGACCGTTTCAATGTCTTCCAGAAAAGGACAGACGATCCGCAGTCCGAAAAAATCGTTAACCGTTAACAGGCGAGGGCTTGTGTTTTGGGCGTTCTGTTTACGCAGCTTGTCAAAATAGGCTTCAAAGTTTTTGACCCGGTACTTGATCGCAGGAGTGAGCCCCTGTTTCTCCAGGATCAAACGAACATCCTGGGCAAGCTGCTGCATCGCCGCCTTGTGTGACAGAAGCTGCTGCTCATAAAGTGCCTTGGCCTTGTTTCTTTCCGGTAGACGAAGACGCCCAACTCCAGGTTTTTTCAAGCCGCGCTCCAAGATTGGTTTTCAGTGGCAGGTTTTGATATCGGGTGACACTCAGTGATCAGCAGTGAGTGTTCCTGTTGTTACAAGTGTAAGCCAAGTTACGCTCAAGACAAGGCAGGAGAGCATAGAGAGTCGGGAAAGCAGGTGTCTCTTGAAGACAGATCGTGCGTTAGGAGAGCAGTCTCTTGACCTTGTCGACGAGCTGCTCTGCACTAAAGGGCTTGCAAAGATAATCATTGACCAGGGCTTCTTCAGCCAACTCTTTCAGCTCATGTTCCTCTTTAGAAGACATCAGGATAATCGGGATATGAGAACTTTTGTCTCTCTGTTTCAGCAGCTTGGCTTTCTTGACCCCGGACATGAGCGGCATAATAACGTCGAGCACGATCAGGTCCGGGGGAGAACTGCCGTAGATGATGTTATTCGAGTAAATACCGCAGTCTGCCGTGGAGACGGCGAAGCCCGCCTCGGCAAGATAGTCACTGACCATGGCCAGCAAAACAGGGTCATCGTCTATGACGAGAATGTGTTTTTTCATAATGTTATGGGCCTTTTAAAAATTATCCCCACCGTTGTCATCAAGTATATCATCAAGGTGCTTGATTGCGACGATAAATATTGACTGGTCGAAAGCATCTCTGATTTTTCCCCCAAGTTTTGTAGGCGACGAAATCCTGGTAAATTTTTAATACAAACAGATTTTAATACAAACAGATTGACAACTGCTAATGATCCTTGTTAGCATCCGGCGTGTTTACTCTCATAGAGCATGGTTGTTCGAATATTGACGATGTTTATTGATGATTCGGAGCGCTGGCGATGGAAAGACTGATCAGGGTTGAGTTAAAAGACGGGGCAATCTGCCGCATGGCCCAAAAGGCTTTCAACCTTTTCCTCGCTCAGGACAAAATTGTCAGATTCGAGCGTTCCGATGGTTGGGTTGTTATCGGCAAAGACCCTTTGCGGGATCTAACGAAGTTGCATCATCACAGTGGCCCCGAGCGACGCTGTGCCATCTGAATGATAACAAGTGCCCCGGTCCGAAAAAGTGCCGGGGCATTTCATTTCTGTCTATCTGCAAAGCCGTTCATTAATCTACCACATGTCACATGTCGTTATATAATTCCCTTTCTCTTAAGGTTCTCGGTCACAGCTTCGACATAGTCCTGTATCATTTTCCTGACCTCTATTTCTTTGACCATCTCCAGCTGTGCAGCCCAGATTCTCTCCCCGGTTTTCAGGTCGAACAATGCAGACTCAAACATTAGAGTGACGGTTCCAGGGGTTGTCTGCTGAATATTGACGACACTATAGCTTTGGTCGTAATAATCTCCCCAGCCGTTGTACAGAGGTGTCGGAGAAAACTCGACAAGACGAATTTCAGGACCCGTAGTGCCTTCTCCTGTTTGCCTCCTGACCAGCCTGGTCAGCAGGACCGAGTCGCAACCATTCGCGTCCATCGCCTGGATAATGCTCTCCCGGTTGTCCTCCTGGTCCTTGGGAAGGTCAATGTGACTGGGAACCGCCCTGACGTCCTCGTCAGACAGCTGACGCTTAAAGGCTTCTTCGAAAAGCCTTCTGAATTCCTCATCCTTGGCGATACCGATGAGATAGACATTCTCGATC
Source organism: uncultured delta proteobacterium (assembly GCA_963707155.1). Classification (GTDB taxonomy): domain Bacteria; phylum Desulfobacterota; class Desulfuromonadia; order Desulfuromonadales; family BM103; genus M0040. The sequence goes on from CAVPPD010000019.1 coordinate 62,848, forward strand.
TTGGCCGAGTAACCAGGCTTTACCCAAGACTCTTTTACTGTTGTACTGGAGCAGGCAGAGACAAACACTCCGATGAGCACCAGTCCTATAATGCGTTGTAATGTCACCATTAATTCTCACTCCGTTGAATGTTTTTACGTGTCCAAATGTAACAGACTATTGCAGCTCTCACTATTGCATTCCCTCATGTACCATGCTGTGCATCTTTTCTTACACCAGCTCCAATAACTTCAGCCCGTCATAAAAAAGAAACATTGCGAGGGCACAAAGAAGCAGGCCGAGAAAGCGCATGATGTAAATGTATATCTTCCCACTCAAAAACGTTTTTGACTTGCCGACGATAACCGCCAGTAAAAGTTTTGATCCCACCAGCAAGCCATAAAAGGCAACGACGAAAGCTACGGCAGCAGTAAAATCCTGGTTCATTGCTCTGGTCATCGTTGGAGCGCCAACACTCAACCAGAAAAGGTACGGATGGGGACTCAGGAAATTCGTGAGAGCTCCCTTGAAAAGTGAATTCGGCCTGCTCGCTGGCAAACTCAATTGTATGCCTCTAGTGCACAGGCCCTCATAACCCAGATATAAAACAAAGCATCCTCCCAACAGTGTCATGACCCCTAGAATGCTATGAAAGCCGGATAGCTTTGAGAGGACAAGCAAGGTCAGGATAATGATTGGCAGGTCTGTCAGAAAGGGGGCAAGAGCAACTTTGAAGCCGGACTTGATGTCGTGTTGAAGAGTCTCGGAGATCACAAGGGCCAATAAGGGCCCTGGAGCGAACCCTGCTGCCAGACCCAGTACCGCTCCAATAGTCAGGAAGTGAATCATTGCTTCTTCTCTGCAGATTTAGAACTCGCGTCATTAGCGGGAGCTTTTCAAACAACTCATGGTCAGGAGAGCATGATTCGAACCCCCTGTGCCAAGCCCTATGAATCATCCATGGTACATGAGCACACCTGATTTTGTAAGATCATTCGTGAGTTTTTGAGAGGGAGGAATGGTCGGAGTATAAAAGGAAAGGCCCCAGCCGGGTTGGCTGGGGCCTGATGGGGCTTTACCCGGTCCGATCAGGCGAGATCGAAGCGGTCAAGGTTCATGACCTTGTTCCAGGCCGCGACAAAGTCGTTCACAAACTGCTCCTGGGAATCCTTGCAGCCATAGACCTCCGCGACGGCCCTGAGTTGGGAGTTCGCACCGAAGATCAGGTCGATGCGGGTGCCGGTCCACTTGAGTGCACCGCTCTCGCGATCGTGGCCTTCGAAGACATCACCGTCTTTCGCGGTCGGCTTCCAGGTCGTGCTCATGTCGAGCAGATTGACGAAGAAGTCGTTGGTGAGCGTCTCAGGACGCGTGGTGAGGACGCCGTGTTGTGACTGCCCGAAGTTGGCGTTCAGGACGCGCAGACCGCCAACCAGCACCGTCATCTCGGGGGCGGTCAACGTCAGCAGCTGCGCCCGGTCAATCAGCAGTTCCTCTGCCGAAACCGAGAATTTGCGCTTGAGGTAGTTGCGGAAGCCGTCGGCGACCGGTTCGAGGGGGGCGAAGGCATCCACGTCGGTCTGCTTCTGCGTCGCATCGGTGCGTCCCGGCGAGAAGGGCACGCTCACCTTGAAGCCAGCCTTCTTCGCCGCTTGCTCGACCGCAGCGCAGCCGCCCAGGACGATCACATCGGCGAGGGAGACCTGCTTACCGCCGCTCTGTGCGCTGTTGAAGGACTTCTGAATTTTCTCAAGGGTCTTCAACACGGTCGCAAGCTGTTTAGGCTGGTTGACCTCCCAATTCTTCTGCGGGGCGAGCCGGATGCGCGCTCCGTTGGCGCCGCCACGCTTGTCGGAGCCGCGGAAGGTCGATGCAGACGCCCAGGCCGTCGCGACCAGCTGGGAAACGGGCAGCCCCGAAGCGAGAATTTCCTTCTTGAGAGCAGCAACGTCCTGCTTGCCAATCAATTTATGCGTGACCGCGGGGACCGGGTCCTGCCAGATCAGCTCTTCCTTGGGCACTTCGGCACCGAGGTAGCGCGCGCGAGGGCCCATGTCGCGGTGGGTCAGCTTGAACCAGGCGCGGGCGAAGGCGTCGGCGAACTTCTTCGGGTTTTTCAGATAGCCCCGCGCGATCGGCTCATAGATCGGGTCGTAACGCAGGGAGAGGTCCGCCGTAGTCATCATCGGCCGGTGCTTCTTCGTCGGATCGAACGCGTCGACCACCATGTCCTCGTCGTCGACGTCCTTGGCCAGCCACTGGTTTGCGCCGGCCGGGCTCTTGACCAGCTCCCACTCGTATTTGAACAGCACCTTCAGGTAGCCCATGTCCCACTGGATCGGGTTCGGTTTCCAGGCCCCCTCGATGCCGCTGCTGATGGTGTCGCCGCCTTTGCCGCTGCGGAAGCTGCTCTTCCAGCCGAGCCCCTGCTGCTCAATGGGGGCGGCTTCCGGATCCGGGCCGACATGGGAGGCATCGCCGGCACCGTGGCACTTGCCGAAAGTGTGTCCTCCGGCGACCAGGGCGACGGTCTCCTCGTCGTTCATCGCCATGCGGGCGAAGGTTTCACGCACGTCGATACCTGAGGCAACCGGATCCGGCTTGCCGTTCGGTCCTTCCGGGTTGACGTAGATCAGGCCCATCTGCACGGCGGCAAGTGGATTGTCGAGCTCCCGGTCGCCTTTGTAGCGATCGTCACCCAACCAGGTGTCCTCAGAGCCCCAGTAGATGTCCTCTTCAGGTTCCCAGATATCTTCGCGGCCGCCAGCAAAACCGAAGGTCTTGAAACCCATCGACTCCAGCGCGCAGTTGCCGGCCAGGATCAGCAGGTCGGCCCAGGAAATTTTTCGACCGTACTTCTGTTTGATCGGCCAGAGCAGGCGGCGCGCCTTGTCGAGGTTGACGTTGTCGGGCCAGCTGTTGAGCGGCGCAAAGCGCTGGTTGCCGGATCCGCCGCCACCGCGGCCGTCGCCGGTGCGGTAAGTGCCGGCGCTGTGCCATGCCATGCGGATGAAGAGCCCGCCGTAGTGACCGTAATCGGCCGGCCACCAGTCCTGCGAGTCTGTCATCAGCGCATAGAGGTCCTGCTTCAGTGCATCAAGGTCCAGGCTCTTGAACTCCTCGGCGTAGTTGAATCTCTCGCCCATCGGATTGGATAGCGGAGAATGCTGATGCAGGATATGAAGGTTTAACTGGTTGGGCCACCAGTCGCGGTTCGAGGTGCCACCGCCGGCGACCTGCTTGCTCGATTTTCCCGTGACCGGACACTTGCTCTCGTTACTCATAAGGCGATCTCCTCCTCTGCTGACAAGTTAATTTCTTACATCGCCATAAGTATATCTTAATGACTGGATTTATCGAATACTTGAACAAACTTTTTAGTATAGAGCCGATGAAGGGTCGAAAAGTGACGGGTGACAGTGACGGGTGACGGTGACGGGTGACGAGTGACGAGTGACAAGGCTGCCTGGGGGTGGTCCGGAGCGCAAAAGGAAGAGCAGGCGGATTTTGAAGCGATTGATTGAAATGAGGTCTTCTGGACCAGAGCGTGCTTGACTCGTCAAGACGAACCCCAACCTCAAGCGAGGACACATACAGTTGCACCCCCGCCTGAGGTTCGCACTATTTCAGAGAGGCCATATCGATAGAGAAACGGTACTTCACATCTGATTTGACCAGGCGCTCATAGGCTTCGTTCACCTGTTGGATCGGTATGATCTCGACATCGGAGGTGATGTTGTGCTGACCACAGAAATCGAGCATCTCCTGGGTTTCCCTGATCCCGCCAATCAGCGAGCCGTTGAGGTTCTTGCGGCCGAAAATCAAGGCGAAAGCCGATACGGCCAGGGGTTTCTCGGGCGCACCAACCAGGGTGACGGTTCCATCCATCCCGAGCATGCCCAGGTAGACGTTGATGTCGTGATCGGCGGAGACGGTGTCGAGGATAAAGGCGAAGCTGCCGGCGTGTTTCTTCATCTCCTTGGCATCGGTGGAGATGATCACCTGGTCGGCACCGAGGCGCAACGCGTCGTCCTTTTTGCCCGGTGAGGTCGTAAAAACCGTGACCTGTGCGCCAAAGGCCTTGGCAAACTTGACACCCATGTGGCCGAGGCCACCGAGACCGACCACTCCGACCTTCTTTCCCCTGATGTCGCCCCAGCGGCGGATCGGCGAATAGGTCGTGATCCCCGCGCACAACAACGGAGCCACCCCGGCCAGGTCAAGGTTGCCAGGGACCTTGAGCACGAACTTCTCATCGACGACGATCGTCTCCGAGTAGCCACCATAGGTCACTCCGCCGAGGTGCTTGTCTGCTGAATTGTAGGTAAAGGTCGAGCCGGGGCAGAACTGCTCGAAGTCGGCCTGGCACGCCGGACAAGTCTGGTCCGAGTCAACCAGGCAACCCACGCCGACCACATCGCCCGGTGCGTGGCTGGTCACGGCCGCCCCGACCTCTACGACCCGGCCGACGATCTCGTGGCCCGGCACGCAGGGGTAGGTCGTCGGCATGACACTGTTCCACTCATCGCGGACCGTGTGCAGGTCGGAGTGGCAGATGCCGCAGAAAAGAATGTCGATCTTAACGTCGCGCGGTGTGGTCTGGCGGCGCTTGATGGTGTCGAGAGCCAGCGGCGATGTGGCGCTGGCAGCAGAATAGGCTTTCGTGTCGGACATGGAACCATCCTCCTATATCTTTAGGTAGTTGCAGGTGACCCTTTTGTCTTGATACAAAAGTCTATCTCGTTTCGGAAAGATTGCATTCTGTTTGATTGAAAATGAAGGCTTGTTCCCCTGTCGAAGACGTTGACGCGAAGCCTGGTGCATGTTTTACGCACTCAAAAAACGAACAATTTCAACGGGTCATCATCTCCCGATTCTTGGCACATAACCTGCTCAAACGACACAGACAAGAAGTTCTGTTGTTTTGCGAGCCTTGTAAATATTTTTAGTCATCTCCTGGGTTGCAACGATATAACGACCATTCTCTGGCTTAGAGAGGTAAACATGAAACACCTGTTTTGCGTTTTATGCGCTTTGCATTTTTGTGTCAGTCTCGCATGTTCAAGTGTCCCTTCTCCCTGTGATATCAACAATGATATGGCTGATATAACTAGCTGTGATTACGGTAATAAGATGAAGTCCTCGGTGCATTCTTTTTTCCCTGACACATTAGAGGGACGTTTAAACCAGTCTGATCGTGCACGACGGAATGGGGGGCCGTTTAATCTCAGGCAGAGTGCTGTGCCCCTTGCTTTTTCAAGAGCCGGCCTGACTGTCAATCCGCTCTCCGCCTCCTCTGGCCCGGGAGAGTTTACCTGCTATTTGAAGGACCGGAACATCTCCTGTGAGTTTAATAGTCCAGCGTCTGATCAGGGCTTGTTTGGTAGTCGTGAGTTTCTCAGCGACCTGAAAACTCCGCCCAACTGGGTACGAGTGATTACCTCTGCGGAGACGCGGCCCGAGTCCCTCTACCCCTGTGAGCCCTCAGAGGAAGCCTGCTCCGCAACAGCACCCCGTTGGCAGGAGATCCTCCGACAGGGCCAGTTCCTGGCGGGCCTCGAGCAACTCAAAATGGTCAACAGGTTTTTTAATCGTTGGCCTTATCGTGTTGATGCTGACACCTACGGTGTGAGTGATTACTGGGCAACTCCAGATGAATTCCTCAAGTTTTCCGGTGATTGCGAGGATTACAGCATTGTTAAGTATTATGCTCTGCGTAAACTGGGTTTTGCCGTTGATGATATGCGCATCGTCCTTCTTGAGGACACAATCAGGAATGTTTGTCACAGCGTTTTGGCCGTTAAACTCAACGGAGAGATTTATGTGTTGGATAATTTGACAGATTTGGTGCTTTCACATCAGCGATACAAACAATACGTTCCAAAATATTCGGTCAATGAATACCACCGTTGGATTCACGTCACACCAAAGATATTGTAGTAACACCCCGCACTCGATCTCTTGGTCAATAAGAGGACTGGTCCGCCGTATATATTATTCCAGGCTTAAACCCCAGCATCGTCTTGTTTTCAATCAGATAGTCAATAACAACCCGTACCTTGAGCGGCAGGAATGCTCGCTGGGGATAAACAGCATAGATGCCAACAGCCTCGGAGCGGTAGTCAGGAAGCACCTGAACGAGGCGACCATCTTCCAGTTCAGGCATCACCATCAGCTTTAATATCTGACCGATTCCCATGCCGGCTTTTATCATTTCCAGCATCGACGGTGCGCTGTTTGACCGGGCTCTCCCGTAAAGTCGGACCTTGTGCTGATCACCTTTGGGCCCCAGCAGGCGCAGCTGATAAGGTTGCTTCTTGCGGGTAAAGGCCACCCATTGATGATTTGCCAGGTCAGAGGGCTCCTGGGGTGCCTCGTGACGATCCAGGTAGCCTGGTGATGCAACGATGATTTCCTGCAAATCACCTATCTTTCGGGCAACCCAGCCTGATTCAGTCAGGTGACCGATACGAATCGCCAGATCAACCTGCTCCTCAACAAGATTGATGACCTCATCGCTGCCATCAATTTCGAGAGACAGCTTCGGATATCTCTCCATAAAGGGGCCAAGAACCGGGACCAGGTGGCCTGCAGCGAAGTCATGACTGCAGCTGATCTTTAAGGTTCCACTGGGCTCCTTGCTGAACCGCCCGACCTGCTGGTTTGCCTCATCAGCAGCGTCCATCATCTGGCGGCATCCGGCCAGATAAATTTCACCGGCCTCGGTCAGGTTGAGTTGGCGCGTGGTCCGATGCAGCAGCCGAGTCTCTAAAACGTCTTCCAACTGGCTGACCTGTTGACTGACTGCCGACTTGGTGATCCCCAGCTTCTTCGCAGCAGCGGAGAAGCTTCCATGATCGACCACCTGGACAAAGATTGCCATCGCTCGATAATGATCCATAAGCACCCCATTGTTTAGTATTTCTAAACAGTCATATCATTTTTTCATGGATTATCAAATAGATGGATCAAGCCTATCCTTGAATCATTCATTCTCACGTTGCGTCGGTCCTCTCCGGGGTCTCTGGCCGAACCATCAACTATCAGCCAATCTCGGAAGAGGCGATGTGCCAGGGAGCACTCGATCACGGTCTTCCTGTCGCCAAGCGTCGATTATCTGGCTGTCCTGTACCAGGCCACTCGCGCCGGCTACCTGGCCGGAACGACCCCTGATGTCGAGCTGGTCCTGGGCCGTCCTCCGGTGAGCTTTGACGAGTTTGCACGACTGAACAAGGCGGCCTGGCAGCTTCCTTTGCAAGCCAACGCTTGAACTTCCAACAACTAACAAGACAAAAAAGGAGACTTCACATGTTTAATAAACACTTCACTATTTTTGCCGTTATGATTTTCGTGGCGCAAATTGCTTCCGCGGCGACCTACCAGGTTGACCCGGTTCATTCTCAGGTCGAGTTTTCCGTTGACCATCTGGTGGTCTTCAAAGTCAGTGGTGCATTCAACGAGTACCAGGGGGAGATAGAAGCAGACTCGGCAAGCAAATCGCTCAAATCGGTTAAAGCAGAAGTCAAAGTCGCTTCCATTGATACCCGCGAAGCCAAACGTGACGGTCACTTGCTCAGCGCAGATTTTTTCGACGCAGAGAATCACCCGCTCATGACCTTTACAAGCAAGCGCGTTGAAGGCAGCGGTGACGACATTACGGTTATCGGCGATCTTACCATTCGCGGGACGACCAGAGAGGTGGCCTTAAGGGGTGGCTTCCGTGGAGAGAATACGGACCCCTGGGGCAACGTTCGTGCCGGGTTCTCTGCCAGCGCTGTCATCAATCGCCATGATTACGGTCTCAGCTGGAATAAAGCACTGGAAACCGGTGGCTTCGTTGTAGGCGATGACGTAAGGATCAACCTGGAGATCCAGGGCATTCGCAAGTAGTTCCGGCTGGATAATGATCCACAACCGGACAGCCTCCATCTCATCTGCTGGTCAGGCTTGAGTTCTCCTTTGGCCTGGCCAGCAGTACATCCTCTCAGGATTTCAAGACCAATTTTTTGTCACTCATACCGAACGGCCTCGCTGGAAACAGAGAGCCTTTGATTAAAGGAACGTCTCATGAGCGGCCAATCTTCCCCGCAGATGCCGGTACTGTTCGTCGGCCACGGCAACCCGTTGAACAGTGTTACTGATAACCCGTACACTCGTGGCTGGGCGGGACTGGGGCAGACGTTAACTGAGCCGAAGGCAATTTTAGCGATCTCGGCCCACTGGTACGTCCAGTCCACAAGCGTTACTGTGACGCACCCGCAAAGAACCATTCATGATTTCTACGGTTTTCCGCAGGAGCTTTTTCAGATCGAGTATCGAGCTCCAGGCAGCCCTGAGCTGGCCGAACAGGTTGTCGATCTACTGGGCCCTGACCGGGTCAGACTCGACCCAGACTGGGGGCTTGACCATGGCACATGGAGTGTCTTGCGCCATATTTACCCGCAAGCTCAAGTACCGGTGATTCAGTTGAGCCTCGATCTGAGAAAAACCCCGGAGGAACATTACCTGTCTGCCCAGCGCCTGCGGAAATTACGAACAGAGGGGGTGCTTATTGTCGGAACAGGTAATATCGTACACAATCTCTCTGCATATGACTGGAAGAACCCCGCTGTTGCTCCTCCCGCCTGGGCGACCGCCTTTGAAGAATGGAATCGGGACAGGCTGTTGGCTGGAGAAACGGAAGACCTGATTGACTACCTTGAAACAGGGAACATGGCGGTCCTGTCTGCGCCTACGCCGGAGCACTATCTGCCCCTGCTTTACCTGGCAGGATTACAAGAGCAAACAGACGAGGTCAGCTTCCCGGTCGAGGGGTTTGATGGCGGCACCATGTCAATGCTCTCGGTTCTGTTAACAAGTGGTGGTGAGATTGACAAATGAGTGTCAATGGAGTCGGACCAGGATCTCCTCAAAACCCTCGCCTTGATGGTGGTGCAGCAGTCACTAAAACCCGTACAGGGTTGGCAGGAGCCAGGACAAGGTGCCCCAGAGAATCAGCACCAACGGGATACCGATACGCAGAAAGTCGTTGAAGGTATATTCACCGGCGTTCATGACGAGAAGATTTGTTTTATAGGCCATCGGCGTGGCAAAGCTCATGTTGGCGCCGAAAAGCACTGCCAGCACAAAAGGCTCGGCCGGTTGCCCCATCTGGGCCGCAATTGAGATGGCGATGGGGGTGCCCATGACGGCCGTGGCATTATTGGAGACGGCGTTGGTAAGGACGGCCATCAGCAGCATCAGACCGCTCAGCATGACTGTGGGCGATGCGCCTCCCGAAAGGCTGAGAAACAGTTGTGCCAGGTAATCAGCGCCCCCTGTCTTCAGGAGGGCAGAACCCAGCGCCAGGCTCGCCACGACGATCATGATGACCTGGGTGCTTAAGGCCTTGGTCGCATCGTTCCAGCTCAGGCAGCCACCGAGAATCATGAGCAGGGCGCCGCACGATGCGCTGATCGCGATCGGCAGCCAGCCGAAGGCCGCTGTGAAAATGATCGCCAGCATGATCAGCATGGCCAGGGGCGCTTTCTTTGTGTAGGGCAGGTCCACCGTGGCATCCAGCACCAGGATGTCCTTTTCTTTTTTCAGGTCGGCAATCTGCTCGCGTGGGCCCTGGACCAGCAGAATGTCGCCTGACTGCATACGAATATTGCTGATTGAGTCGAACCCCTTCTGCAGGCGTTTGCCTGCCCTGTGGATAGCCAGGATAATGATTCCGTAACGGTCGGCGAAACGGATTTCGCTGAAGGTTTTTCCCCTCAGGTGCGAGCCCTGGATGACCGCAATTTCGGCGATTTGCTGATCCTCTGCCTTGAGCGGATGCTCTTCATCCACCGGGTTACCCAGGTTTTCATCCTGGTAAAGGGTCCCACCCAGAACGGCTTCAATCTCTTTAAGCCGCTCCGGGGTATCACTGATAAGAAGTTGGTCCCCGGCCTTCAGGATCACCGAGGAGGCTCTCGGCCGCACTCGACGCGGAGGCCGGCTCCCGCAGCCGCGTACCGAGCCGGATCCGCGACCGCGTGCAGTCAGTTCGATCGGGCGGCCGAGATTGGAAGGCGAGTCGGCTATCTCGTGCGAACCGCCGCACAACAACAGGCGGCTGCGGTCAGCCTGGAAGTACCTCGAGGCCAGTGCACGAAGAGAAGGCAACCTCGCGCTCACGAACATTCGAATTCAATGATTGAGGATAAGACCTCATGAGAGACGTCACACGGGAGGTGTAGTTATGAAGCTTACGGCGTGGTATTTCAGCCGCTCGCGCGGTCAGCAGTCGGGACAGGCTATGGTGGAGTATGCACTTTCTTCTGGGCCTCATCGCCGTAGCCGCCATCGGCCCGCTCACGTCTTTGGGCAACCGGCTCTGCGACATCTTCACCTTTGATAGCGAACACGCTGGCCAACACCCTCTAGTCGCGAGCTGCACGTCGCCTTTGACCGTCGGACGCCTGCCCGACCACCCGAGACCTCATCCTCCGCAAAGCCCCCCCAGCGGAGGATGAGGTTCGGGTAACCCATCATGAGCAGACATCTAGGTGGTAGCGTGCAGACGGTCGTGATGCGCTTGCTCAAGGCCAGCGTCCTCAGTGCCCGTGGTTCCCGATCGCGGTGCTCGGCGGGCCCACGGCAACCGTCGGTCTTCAGGCGAAACACACGCCCCCCAACCCAACCACCAGCAACTAAAGGGAAAAGACATCGGGCCTAGTTGCCGTTGCCTGCTGCACTGTACCGCATGGACCCAGCCGTCACTTGCCTGCGGGCGACCACCGGTGATGAAGAGCCTGCCGGGACCGGGCTGAGCCATCAGCCCATAGTTCCTATGCCGCACAGATGCTGGCGAAGAGCCTCCATATCACCACGTAGCTGCGCGAGTGACGCTCTCCAGACGGATACCTGCTTCGCCCGTCAACAGCGATTGCCAACGCTGGCGTCGCATGGTCGTCCAGCCACTCAAAGGAAATCCCCGTCACCTCTGCTTGGGGCTTAGGCCTTGACGCAGGCTGGGACGTCTCGGCTGCTCCCGGACCTGTGCTGGAGGTCCCCTCGAGCCTATGCCCGCTTGCCTGCTCCGATGTCTGCTCCCGTACTTCCTCCGTTGCACGCGTCACGTCTGCTGGAGTGCCCTTAGACTCGACGCCGGGTTTCTCGGCTGGGGGCAGTGGTTTGCCGTCGCCTTTCCCCATCTTCGCCGTGAGCTCACGCTGGCCCGAACCTCGTGATGGAAGCTGAGCGCCCGGAGTGGCACTGGTCATTTTACGAGCAAAACGGACAACGAGCCGCCCTCCCGGCTCACAACCCGCCCAAGGCCCAGCTCATCCTCATGCTTCGATCAACGACAACGCGCATGCTGTTCGCTTGCCCTCGCCATCGGATCGCCTTGAATGCCGGCTCGTCAAGGGACTCTCGACCTGGCAGGAGGCACGGACGTTCGAGGATGTCCACAACGAGGCTCGGCGGATCTGGGAGCGTGAAGGCCTCAAAGCGCATCCCACCTGACGGACTCGCGTGGCTGGTAATCTCGAGTGAGTACGACACCCCGCTCGACGCCTCTCGGCCGAGGGTCACTCTCAGACCTGCGTGAGAGAGCGTGGCGACGGTATCCGCATGGGCAGCGCACACGAGAACAGGCGTGAGCGAACAGACAAGAAGAGACGCTCAGCAGAACAGGGCTATCCCTGGGATCTTCATCGTATTTGTATTCTACAAGGCAGATTGCTGCTGTCCAAGAACCTTGTGTGCTCGGTAGCCGGCTTGTCCAGCGCGTAATGGCTTAGTCTCTTATCAAAAAGCAGATCATGCGCAAGAGGGGATCAAAGCTATTAGCCATTAGC
>CAVPPD010000020.1:0-26700 GCA_963707155.1 uncultured delta proteobacterium
ATGGTCACCAATCTTCTCGAAATTATGCAGCATATCGATGAAGATGAGGCCGGAATTCACGGTACATTCACCGGTATTGAGGCGCTTGATGTGATTGTTGCGCAAGGCTCTCCTCGAGGTTGTCGATAGCATCCTCAAGGCGCTGCGCTTCTGGATAAATACCGGTGTTCTTATCCGCCAGGGCAGTAATGGTTGTGGCGAGGAACTGCTTGGTCACTTCGGATATTTCGGAGATCTCGGCCATTGCCACATCAGAGAATGTTATCTTCTGATCGAGTTTGCGCTGGCAAAGATTCCAGAGATTTTCACAGTGGTCGCCGACCCGCTCAAGGTCATTGACCATGTGCATCATGGAAGCAACTTCCCGGGACGCTTCCTGGGTGATCGACTGCTGAGACAGAGAGACCAGGAAGTCCGTAATCTCCTTTTGCAGGACATCAGTCAACTCCTCTTTTTTCTCCAGTCCCGGGATTCTTTTCACATCGTTATCCTGCAAAAAGCGCAGGGTTTCGTCGACCATTTCCTGGGCGACCTGGGCCATGCGCAGGGTTTCCGCACGGGCCTGGGCCAGGGCGATGGGGGGGGTGTTCAGAACCCTGGTATCGAGAAATTTCAGGTGGAAATCGACTTCCGCATCCTGTCCACGAATCATCAGCGTGCTCAACTTGGCCAAAACACCGACGAGGGGGAGGAAGATGAGGGTATTAATGATATTGAACATGGTGTGGGTATTGGCGATATGTCGGGCGATATACGGCTTGTCGCCGATCTCTCCACCCATCCGGGCGGCCTGTTCCTGGGTTTGTATGACAAAGTCCGCGTTCCCCGGCGTGATGCCGTTGATGAAGTCGATGAGGAACGGGAAGAGCACCAGCATGTAGCAGACACCGAGGAAATTGAACAGGAAGTGCGCCAGTGCGGTGCGACGCGCAGCCAGGTTGGTGCCGATTGCGGCCAGGTTGGCGGTGATCGTGGTGCCGATATTCTCACCGAGGATCAGGGCGACACTGGCCTCGAAGGAGATCAGGCCACTGCTGGCCAGGGCGATGGTGATACCGATGGTTGCGCTGCTGCTCTGCACGATCAGGGTCAGAATGGTGCCGATCAGCACACCAAGCAGGTGGCTGTCACCCACGATCAGGAAGATATTGCGGAACTCTTCACTGGTTTTGAGCGGGTCGAACGCCTTGGTCATGATGAAAAGGCCATAGAAAAGCATGCCGAAACCAAGCAGGATCTCGCCGATATAACTCCACTTCTTGTTCTTCGAGAAGAGCTTGAAGGCAGCGCCTAGGCCGATCGCCGGCAAGGCATACTTGGTGATCTTGAAGGCGATCAACTGGGCCGTCACGGTCGTACCGATGTTCGCACCCAGAACGATGCCGATCGATTGCGTCAGAGACATCAAGCCGGCATTGACGAAACCGACAACCATGACCGTGGTGGCGCTCGATGACTGGATGATGGCAGTTACCGCAATGCCGACCAACGTGCCGACAACGCGGTTGTTGGTCAACGCCGCAAGGATTTTCCGCATGCGACTGCCAGCAACCTTCTGCAGGCCCTCCGACATGATCTTCATGCCGAAAAGGAACATACCGAGGCCGCCCATCAGGCCAAAGATCAGCTGTTTGTTTAACAATATTTCCAGCATAGATGACTCCCGTAACGGGAATTAATAATCAAAAAAAACCCCGAAACCGGAGGTGAACATATTGTATCAACGCTTATTTTTCAATTGCAAAGGGAAAAATGAGCAGCGGCTCTCCCGAGGCTTCGGCATCGGCAAAAACCTGCAGTTCAGCGTAAGCGGTTTTCTCCAGATCCAGCGATAAAACTATACATCTCCAGCAACCTTTGAGTTGACAAGAGTTGGCTCCTGGGTCAGCGCGCGGGTGAAAATATCCTGGGGGTGGTACTCTGCATAGAGCGGCAGGGAGACTCGAGAAGGTATTGGCATAGGCCAATCTCTCCTGATCTTCCAGATAGTAATAACCAACGTAGGGATAAGGGATCAGGTAAACCGCATCCTTGCTGACCATCTCCCTGACCCGCTCCGGAGTGACTGAACGATATTGGCGGCCGTCGCCATCTTTGAGCAGAAACGCCGGGGAGGAAAAGAAACCGCAATGACCGTGCGGTTGTCGATTGTCACATAGAAGGAAGTGATGTTGTCGACCATGGCGTAGGGAGCCACACTCAATTCGTCGTGTTTGACGGTAAAGGCGACTCCGGAATGGCTTTCGGTAATGGATTTATCTTCGAGGTTGAGTGTCCCAGAAGGAGTAGCGATCGGGGCGACGCTGACGGTGCAGGCAGAACAAAGCAGGAGCATGAACATGGCAAGCACGCGCTTCGTTGTCATGAACACGCTACGCATCTGGGTTAAGGCTTCTGCAACGACCAGATCAGCATGTCGCGGTATTCTTCGTTTGCCTCACGAACGCGTTTGCTGAAGACTTTGACAATATTGCTCACAAGCTTAAGCGCCAGCGTGGGATTTTCCCTGCAGATCCTCTCCAGGTCCTTCTTTTTAAGGCTGATCAGTTCAGCGTCCTCGGCCACCCGCGCAGTTGCCGAGCGCGGTAGATCCATCGATAACGGCCATTTCCCCGAAAATGTCTTCCGGACCGAGAACAACCAGGGTCTTCTCGTCACCCTCGGCGAACATTTTGGAGATACGGATCGTCCCTTTTTTAACGAGGAACAGCGATTCTCCAGGCATATTTTCGATAAAGACTGTTGTACCCTCGCCCATTTCACGCATATCGCAGAAAGCGGCAAGGCTGCTCAGATTGTCCGCTGAGAAATCTTGCAGCATGGTGCTGCCCTTGATGGCGATAAAATCTTCGGTTTTAAGCATGGCGATAAAAACCTTTGGCGTTGGCAACCAGACAGTTACAGGTATGCCGTAATGATAGCATAAAATTCTTTCTGGCTGGTCGGATTGTCTCAATAATTTGAGTCAACCCGGCGACCGTCCCGTTGGTCGGAGGACTTGAGGACTCGATCTTTTCCATTTTTGTCCTGCAATGATCAGGGCATCGATGATCGGTTCCTCAGCACCATTAAATGTCGGGGAAACCAGGACAGAGACTATCGAAAGATGTCGCCTCAGCCACGGGAATCGTTAACAGGGAAAGGCAAAGCAACAGGCTTATAAATGACGTGCGATAACTCATAAACGACTGGAAACCCTCATTGGAATCTAAAATTTCAGCATTTCTAACATTGCGAAACGACAAAATCAACCAATCCTTACCGTTCGAGACGATAATCTTCCCGGTATTGAACATAGTTTCCGGAGATTGCATGCATATTCCTGCATTCTTCTTCGGTCAGAGGTCTTTTCACCCGCCCGGGGCTGCCCATAACCAGGGATCTGGGCGGAACTTGCGTGCCGGGGGCAACCAATGAACCAGCGGCGACCAGTGACGATGCACCGATGACGGCACCATCCAGAACTATGGCACCGATACCGATGAGGCTGCCATCATGCACTGTGCAGCCATGCAGGGTCACGCTGTGCCCGACGGTGACATCATCACCGATGACCGTCGGGTGCGTGTCGCGGGTGACGTGCACAACGGTGCCATCCTGAATATTGGTTCGACTGCCGATCCGGATGAAGTTGACATCACCGCGCACGATCACGTTGAACCAGAGGCTTGAATGTTCACCAACACAAACATCCCCGATCACGCAGGCACCCGGGGCAACAAAGACCGAGTCATCAATTTGCGGTGAGATGCCTTTGTATTCAAGAATCATGAGTCACAGCAGATCCTGGTCGTTTTAAGCATAATAAATCAGGGATATATCTATCAATTATCGTGCCATTGACAGCCAAACAGCAATAAACCTGGCTTGGACGAATAACTCAATGTATTTTGATAACTTAAGTGATTTTTGAGTGTGAGGCGAGGACTGAAGCAGATGGAACAAAAAAAGTCCGGTAAACCATTTAGGGGGTTTACCGGACTTGATACTGTTATAACACTGAAGATTGTTCAGCCCTTGTTGTTGACCTTGTCGCGCAATTCCTTGCCGACCTTGAAGAAAGGCAGTTTTTTAGGCTGAACTTGGATCATTTCGCCGGTTTTCGGGTTGCGCCCCATGTAAGACTGGTAATCCTTGACAACAAAACTGCCGAAGCCGCGGATTTCAATGCGGCCACCATCGGTGAGTGCCCCTGACATCGAGTCGAAAATGATATTGACGATCTCTTCCGATTTTTTGTAGGTCAAACCGTTACGGGCCGCCAGGGCTTCTACTAACTCTGATTTGTTCATCGAAACCTCCGAACACTTCTCTTGACGCCTGATCAGGTTCCACGCAAGAACTTCCTTTTGCGCTGGGACCCTGAATGCTTTCAGCATACTAGTAATCATATTACTGCGCCATCATAGGCTGTCAAGCCTTTGAACCAGTATTTTCAGAGGGTTGTGCGAATGTAGAGAGAATTGGAGGGGCCGAATCAGATCGTCGTGAAGGGCGAAGGGTCCAGATGATGCGAGCGTCACCATCGCCGACATTATCCCAACGGTGCGGCAGATGGGACTTGAAGGACAGGCTGTCACCGGCAGTCAGAGCATACACCTCTCCGGCGATGGTGACTTTGAGCTGGCCTTCGATCAGGACGATCAGTTCATCGCCCGGATGGTGCATATGTTTCTGGCCGCTGGTTCCACCGACGGGAACCGTACAGAGGAAAGACATGAACTGCGGGTCACGCAAACCCGAGGTGAACGACTCGGTGTGCATATTCTTCTCGTCATCATAAACGGTCGTATCCCGTCGCCCTGGAGAGGAGAAGACGATTTCGTGGGTCGTTGAGACTTCCTCAACGAAGTAATTGATACTTTTATCAAAGACGGCAGCAAGCTTCATGAGGATTTCGACCGACGGGATCGTCAGGCCGCGCTCAACCCTGGAAATCATATTGGAAGAGACTTTGGATTGTGCAGCCAAGGGCCTGAATAGTCATATCGCTCTTGAGGCGTATCGATTTCAGCTTTTTGCCAACAATTTTTTTCAGCTTCATAGTTAGGGCTCTTGACTATCAGTTGTTTTGCAATTCAAAGGCTTCAATTCAGGCTGGGCGCTGGTGAGACAACCCAGAGGACATGGGTTTTGCCCTGATGAAGATTGCGCCAGCGATGCGGAAGCGACGCCTTGAAAACAATGGAGTCCCCCTCGTCCAGGGCGATAATGTTCACCATCAATCACAAATTCCAGCGAACCCTCGAGAACCAAGGCAAACTCTTCTCCGGTATGCACCATGCCGCCGTCGCCGCTGCTGCAATTTTGTTCAATCGTATCGAAAAAAACGGTGAAATTCGGGTCGCGCAGCCCTTGCGTCAAGCTGATGATCTGATGCTTGTCTTCGAAGAAGAAGATCGGCTCGCCCTGCCCCTTCTTGGTGTGAATAATGGTGGAACCCTTTTCGGCCTCTTCGACAAAATAGCTGATACTCATGCCAAAGGCGTTTGGCAAGCTTGACAATGATTTCAACGGAAGGAGTTGTGAGACCACGTTCTATTCTTGAAATCATATTCGATGAGACGCCAGAACTCTCAGCGAGCTCCTGTATTGTCATATCATTACGTAGTCTCGTAGATTTCAGCTTTCTGCCGATCAACTTTTTAACCATATCAACGATACTCCATTACTATTCAGGAATGAAATATCGTTCTAACATTGACAAGCAACATGTCAACGAAATATGTACCAAAAATTAACATAAGTAGTAACATGATTGTCAACCGTCGTAATCGCTGGGTTGACAATTCACGGGTCATCGCTGATAATCCGGCAAAAAAGCTCATGACGAGGAGAATCTTGTGAAATATTGGCAGGAAGTGGAACAACTTATCGAACAGGTCGTCGCAGGGCATGCACCGACTCATGCGCGGGGAGTGAAGATCCTTCGCACCAGGGGTGCTGAATTAACAGCTTACCTGGCCGGGGCACACTACCTCAAAGAACGCACATTCGGCGATACAGCCCTGCTCTGCTCGATCATCAACGCCAAATCGGGACGATGCATGGAGAATTGCGCCTTCTGCGCACAATCGGCGCATCATCAGTCCTCTCCTCCTGTCTACCCCTTGAAAACATTAGAAGAGATTGTCGATGGGGCCAGGCAGGCTCAGGAAGAAGGGTCACATTGCTATGGTATCGTGACGAGCGGAACCCGTCCTGAAGCAGGCCGAGAATTCGACACGATCCTTGCTGCAATCAGGAAGATTCGCGAATGTTTTGACATTGAACCCTCGGCTTCTTTAGGCCTTTGACTGAGGACCTGGCACAGTCGCTGGCAGACGCTGGTTGTGTCACTTATCATCACAATCTTGAGACGGCCCGTTCGTTCTTCCCGCACATTTGCACCACGCACGATTATGAAGAGGACGTCAATACCGTCAGACTCGCCAAAGCTTCAGGCATGAAAGTCTGCTGCGGAGGGATCTTCGGACTGGGAGAGTCCGTCGAACAGCGTGTGGAGTTGGCAGAGACCTTGCGCGAACTGGACGTCGATTCAGTACCGCTCAATTTCCTCAATCCGATTAAGGGGACCCCTCTGGAGAATCAGAGGTCCCTTTCACCTCTGGATTGCGTGCGTGCCATCGCAATGTTTCGCTACTTCCTCCCCAATAAGCCAATCAGCGTTTGCGGCGGTCGCGAAACCAATTTGCGCGATCTGCAATCGTGGATATTCATGTCCGGAGCCAGCGGCACCATGGTTGGCAATTACCTGACAACCAGCGGCAGGAACAGGGCAATTGACATGCAGATGTTCGCAGATCTCGAGGTGCAAGCCCATGGCTGCTGAAAAAGTTTGCCCTGCCATATTTATCACCGGAACAGACACTGGCGTCGGCAAGACCCTGGTTACAGCAGCCTTGGCACGGCATTTCTGCACCGAAGGCATGAATGTCGGCGTCATGAAGCCGATAGAAACCGGGGTACATAATACGGCCAAACTCGGCGCTGACGCCACTCTGCTGCGATGGGCAGCCGCGACCACGGATGAGGCAGACATTATCTCCCCGTACCGCTTTGCAAAGCCCTTGGCCCCCTGCCAGGCAGCAACGGCCGCCAATGAGATTATCGACATCGACAAAATCGTCAAAGCCTGTCAAAGCCTCCGTCTTAGCAAGGACATCCTGCTTATTGAAGGCGCCGGCGGACTTATGGTTCCCATCCGCGGCGGGTACATCATGGCGGACCTCGCCAAGCAAATGGCAGCTTCAGTCATGGTCATCACACACCCTAGACTCGGGACGTTGAACCACACGCTCCTGACAACCTTTGCCGCACGTACAATGGGCCTTGATTTGAGCGGCTTCATCATCAACCGGATGCCGGATCTCCCCGGAGAAGCAGAACGGGAAGCACCGCACCTGCTCGCTTCGCTCGCTTCGGCGGACCTGATCGGTGTTTTGCCGGAAGTCTATGGCTCGGAACAACACAAAATCGAGGCCCTTGCTGAGAAGATCGACAAGATGCCAGCATATCAATGGTTTCTGAGTGGCCTTGGGCTGTAGTATTGATCAGCTGCGTGTTTCAGGCACAAAAAAGCCGGGGGAGCTCAATTGGCTCTCCCGGCTTTTATTTTTGCATTTCTAAGCAGACTGCGGTTAATTTGCTCCCTTACCTGCAATTGCCTGCTGCTGCGCAGCCATATCTGAGAGGATAGCCATCGACTCTTTGGTATAGGCGTCTTTGAGGACACTCTCAGCCAGAGATTCCTTCTTGTCCTGCATGTCAGTCACGCTATCATCGGGCTCAATTTTTTCTCCGTTAGCCATGCCATGCGGGCTCCCCCCCATGCCCTGAAGTTCATCTCTTTCCTTGATCACATCCGCAAGCAACAACGACTGGCGTGTATTCTTGATACGTTCTCCCGTTGCTTCGGCGACGCGTTGAATTTCTTTGAAATCATCGTCCTTTGCTACCCGGTCATGGCTTTTTGCAATCAGGTCGGCTCGACCGACAGGCGGCAGAACTCCATGCCCGACTTCTTCGATACGATCCCACGGGAGGCTGTAGTCAAGATATCGTTCACCATATTCATTGTAACGGCTGCTATCAGGAAGGATGATATCAGGGATGACACCGCGATACTGAGTGGAATCGCCACTAACCCGGTAAAATTTCTGAGTTGTCATTTTTAGCGCGCCGAGGGGGAGGTACTGGCGCATATTGCGCAGGGTCAAGCTTTGGTCCAGATCCATGACAACCTGCACGGTCCCCTTGCCGTGAGTGTGTTCACTCCCGACAATAACAGCGCGGCCATAATCCTGCAGAGCGCCGGCAACGATCTCTGACGCCGAAGCACTGAACCGATTGACGAGGACAACCATGGGGCCGCTGTAGGCAATCTCCTTGTCGTAGCTTTGCAGGACCTTGGCCGAGCCCTCGCCATTGCGAACCTGCACCATGGGGCCTGCACCAAGGAACAGACCGGCAACACCGACGGCATCCGTAAGGGCGCCGCCGCCGTTGTTGCGCAGGTCCAGGATCAGGCCGGTCAGGTCCTGGTTGTCAAAAGATTTGAGAGCCGCCTTGACGTCATCCGTCGAATTTCGTCCTGCTCCACCGTTACGGGTCGTTTCGAAGTCTCGGTAAAAACTCGGAATTTTGACGTAGCCGAAACGTTTGCCGGTTTGCGCTTCGGTCACTATGGTGGATTTGACAAAAGATTCTTCAATAACCACTACATCACGAACGATCGGCACAACAAAGGGCTTGAGCCCCTGGCGGCGCACGGTCAGACGGACCTCGGTCCCCTTCTTCCCCCGGATCAGTGCCACGGCATCCCGCAGCCGCATATCGGTCACATCAACGGGCTCTTCCTTGTCTTGAGCGACAGCGAGGATCACATCGTCAGCCACCAGCTGGCCCTGACGATCCGCCGCGCTACCAGGGATGACCTTGACAATCTTGATATAACCGTCCTCTTCGCGCAGCGTCGCACCGATTCCCTCCAGGGAACCACGCATACTGATGTCGAAATCCTCCTTGGACTGAGGTGGCATATAGGTTGTGTGAGGGTCGAACGCACGCGTGAATGCGTTCAGGTAACGATCATAGTGATCCTTGAGAGTTTCTTTTTTCAGCCGCTCGAAATATTCAGCATATTGCTTACGGACTTTCTCCCGAGCTTCAAGTTCGGTGGACTTCTTCTGCTGCAGCAGTCGCCTTGAGCGGATCCGTGACACCGGCATCGTCAAGCAAGTTCAGATAGCGGCTCAAGGTGCGATACTTGAGATCGAGGCGCCAGCGTTCGGCAAGCTCAGCTTCCGTGCTACAGAAGGTCAATTTTTCCGGGTCCGTTTCATAACCTTCTGCGACATCGAACGAAAAGGGCTTTTCAAGCGCTTTTTCTGCCAGCTTTTCAGCGCGGGTGATACTATTACCGATCAGGCGAAAACCTACCGGGGCAAGGATGACACGACCACTTTCTATCTCATCATCGATACGATCCTTAAAAACGGCAAGTTGCTCGACTTCGCCTGCGAGCAGCAGTCGTTTCTGAAAGTCCAGCTGTTTGAGGTAAAGGTGAAAGCTGCACGTGAGAGTTCATCGTCAATCGCTTTGCCGCTGAAATGATTTTCTACCTGGCGTCTGAGAACGTAGGTGAGCAGACGAGCACGGTTCTGATCCAATTCGTCAGGTGTCGTTGCATTCATGGTGGACGGCAAAACGAGCAGGCCGCCCAGCAACAACATGACGCTGATCAGGATGGCACGAACCCAACGCTTATTTTTAAACATATGCAAATGACCTTTTGTGTGATTTTACATAGGATTATTCATATGAATGTAATGTAACTCAACTGGGGCGTAATGGCAATCACATTGACAAAAATCTCGAGGACATGGTGGAAAGACGAGCTCAAAAAAAGTTGTTGTTTAAAAACCATCCCGGAATGACGCTGCGCTCTGCTGTAGCTCACGAGAGGCCATAAACCGGCGGAAACCACAGTATCGACCTATGCGGGCGTTTCCCCTGCTGATCACAGGAAGTAAAACCCGCCCTGTTTCTACAAAACGCGACGATGTGCTATAGTGCGTTAATAACTCACATGACGAGGTGTACCATGCTGATTAGGGTTATGTACAATGACGGCAGATTTGACATGGTCAAACCAAACCTACTGAACAGCCTCCTCGACCAACAGATCGTAACAAGCTTCAAACGTACCAATGGATGGGCCGTAGTAGGACGAGATGCGATTCGCAGTTCAAGCCGTGCCAACTACCGTGGTACGGAAAGGCGTCTTTTGTAAGACGCTGTAAGACCTCCGGATCTCAACCCCATGCTGCCTGGGGCAGATGGAGAAAGCCGCTTTCAGCCTGGAAGCTTGCAAATCCGATGTCCCTCCCGGTGCATTCCTTCCTGCACCAGCCAAGCAGCGCTGACATCAAGTCTCAATCCAACCATCAAACATCGGGAAATAAAGCGCCGCACGAAATGGCGGGCTATCGGGCTTGAGTTGTTTCATGAGTTCGACATACAGTCGTAACTGATCGCCATATCGTTCAGCCTCCTGAGACATGAAGAGTTCAGCAGATTCACCAGCGTGCAGGAGAGCTGGTTTTATAATCGACAATCCAGCGAAAGCCATTCTGGCAGACAAAGGTGCGATCAATCGTGGCACGGACCAGTTGGCCGTCGATCATGCCGTTGAGGGCCAACTCGGAAGCGGCCTCCCGATGATTTGCCAATAACCATTTACCGCGGTCACTGCCAACGACGTTGACCAGGCAGCAAATAATGGATGAGGAGCAGGCGTCAAGGCGGGAAGATGGCACACCATGCGAATTCAACTGGCGTTTTAAAATTATCTGCCAGACTCCTGATTGTCACTTCCGACCAACGGCTCAAACCATCGCGAGCAAACCGTTCGAGCCAGAAATGAACCAAGGTCCCGATAACCCTCCCCTCTTCCGTGCGCCGTGACCTCACAGTCTCCTCCTGATAGTGCCCGCTCCCGGAAGCAAGCCGGGCCGCAATTTCTTCAATTGCCAAGGATGCCGCCAATTGCGGCGGCTGCCATTGCACCGGCAAACGCCGCAATTTCAGCGGCCTTTTACTGCAGCGCCGTCTGTCGTTGCAACGACAGCGCCTCGGAGAACTCCTTTCTGCAGGCAGGCCAGAGTACGGACAAGAGCGACCCCGCTGGAGGTGTCAGTTCATTGTCCCGATTGAGATTGACGTGTCCCAGAAGGTGCAGGCGTGATTTTGCCCTGGTCACTGCGACATACAAAAGTCGTAATGTTTCCAGGTCGTCCTTTTCCTGCATGATATGCCCGATGGCCTGATATGTCGGTTCCGGCTGACTGCTCAACAGAGGAGGGATCGGCGCCAGTAAAAATTCGTAATCGGGGTGTTCCATCCAGCGCAGCAAGGCACGCTCGCGGGCTCTGACCCCGCGGCCCAGGCCGGGCAGGATAACGGTATCAAACTCAAGGCCCTTGGCCTTGTGGATGGTCATCAGCTGCAGTTCCTGTCCTGACCTGGGATCCGGCGCGGCAAACAGTCTGACCAGTTGCTTTTCGAGTCTTTCAAGGGATTCTTCGTCGTCGAATTCTTCAAGCAGGGCAAAGAATTGCCTGACATCGAGCAGGTCTGTTGCGTCGATGCAGGCCGGGCCACTCATCGCCAGCCAGGTCGACTCAACCAGGCAACGCAGGCTCAGTCGACCACGGTTTTTCAAGGCACGATCAAGGGCCGGCAGGATACGACTCAAGCGTCGTCTGCCGTCTTGACTTATGTGATCAAACATTTCCGTCTGCTCTGCAGGCTGCGTCAAGAGCTGCCATACGGTGGCCCTCGCATCACCGGCACACAAATTCGTCAGGTCGCCAAGCGTCATGCCGCACCAGGGGGCGCGGAGGACAGACAACCATGCAACTCGATCTGCAGGGTGCTGCAATGCCCGTGTCAGGGAGAGCAGGTCCTGAACAGCAGGGCGATCGTCAAAGGATCAATGTCCTGAGCTTGAAACGGGAGTCCAGCCGCTTTCAACTCGTTGATAATGGTCAGCAGGTGGTTCCTGGAACGCACCAGAACGGCGATCGAGCCGTCAGTATTCTCCTTCCTTGCCTGGCGAATCAGGTCAACAACAGTTTTCGCCTCGATCAAATCTTGTCGGCCGACAAAACCATGCACGGATATCGCAGGCGCACTTGTGTCCTGATCGAAGGCCATAGCCGGGGCAAAGCGCACGGCACCGCGCACTTCATCCTCCATTGCCGGGAAAAGACCGCTGAATCTGCGGTTGACCCACTCGACCAGGCCCTTGCGCGAGCGGAAGTTGGTCCGTAGAACGATGCGCTCCATCGGCAGTCCGTCGAGGCCGCGTTGACAAACGCGCAAATAGAGGCCGACCTCGGCTTCCCGAAAACGATAGATCGACTGCATCGGGTCACCGACCACAAACAGGGTCCGACCATCATCATGCGCCCAGCCCGCGGTCAGGCAGCGCAGCAGGTCATACTGTGAGAAAGACGTGTCCTGGAATTCGTCCACCAGGATATGGCGAATCTGACCATCCAGCTGCAAAAGCAGTTCTTCCGGCGCAGTTGGCGTACCGAGCGCGGCATGGGCGGCGCCGGCGATTTCGATGAAGTCGACCTGCCCGTTGCGGCGGAAGACCTCCTGAAGTTCGACAACTGCGAGAGGCAACAGCTCAATCAAGGCTTCGAGGACCTGCCACTGCTCCGGGTTGTATCGGGTTGCCGGCAGGCGGCGCAAAGCCTGAAACTGCTCGATCGCTACCGGGGCGTCCCGCAACTTTTCCAGAAGGGCCAGGGCCCTGGATTTCATCTCCTGGGCGTGGGCTGTCTTGTCTGCCGGGAAACCAATCGATTTATTGAGACTTTTGCGAATCTCGCCAGAGCCGGTCAGAACTAGGTGCCCGAGCGCCAGCCACTGTTGAAGAGACTCCGGATCTTCCTTTTCTTGCCGCAAGGACAGCAAACGGATGTTGCACTTCATCAGCGTCCAGGCTGCCAGCGGCAAAGATGGCGAGCTCTCGAAGTTCGCGATACAAGTTGCTCCCCAGAGTTTCGAGCGTCTGCTGCAGGGAGGCTGAAACGTAGCTTTGCAAACCTTCTTCAAGAATCTGACGCGGGTTTTTGTTACGTCGGGCCATAAGATGACGAAGCCACTGATCCCGCCTGCCCAGCATGGAGACAAGGAGGTCACGCAGCAGCGTCAGGCGATTGTCGAGATGAACGAGCAGGCGCTCGATTGCATCCTGGCCGGCACCGCCTGAGTCAAGCCTAGCCAGCAATGCTTCGGCAGCCGGGAGGTAGAGCTCGGCAGGCTCTTCGGTCACCTTTGGCTGATCGCCAAAACGCGCCAGCCATGGCATTCTTCTGGTGAGCATGGCACAGAAGCTGTCTATGGTCATCAGCTGCAAGCGGGAGGGATTAACGACAAGCCCCCAGCTTCTTTCCCGGTCTCGGGCCAGGACAGCGCGAGCCCGCTGCCAAGTCTCTACGGCATGCGCCTCATCAGGGGGCTGCTCGTCGCTGGCCCGTTCCAAGGCCCTCAGAAGGCGCAGCTTCATCTCACCGGCCGCCTTGCGGGTAAAGGTGATCGCGATGATTTCTTCCGGACAGTTGGCAACAGCCAAGAGCGCCAGAAGACGCTGCACCAGCAGTTCGGTTTTACCGGAGCCGGCAGGTGCCTGCACGATGCAGGAGCGGGAGATGTCGACGGCCTGCTGCCGCTCCTTCCAGTCCGGAGGTCGAATGGCCTGATGCTCAGTCACTGCGTTCCTCCTGCAAAACCGGCTCCTGTTCGAGAATCCGGCAGAACCCTACCAGGTCGCAGTATTGACAGGCTAGCACGGGATCGACCGGATCGACCGCAGCAGAGCCTTGCGCAAAAGCGTCCCCCAGTGACGTAAGTGCCTTCTCCCAATGGTCGAGAACATCATCGAAGGAGCCCCATCCTCTCTCATCGAGGCGGGAATCAAGGGAACGGGATTTGAGCTCCGGCCAGGCCGTCATATTGCGCGCCAGGCCGCGGAAGCCGAGCTCCTGCTCCTTGCCGCGGACCACGGCAAACATAACAGCCCCGACCTTGTCCCGAGGCAGGCCGAGACAGTAAGCGGGCAGCTGCGGCTCGGTAATCCGGTCATCCAGCCACTGTTGTGGGTCCGTACGGCCCGTCTTGTAATCAATGATGGCCCAGCTGCCATCGTCGAGTTCGTCAATCCGGTCAATCCGGGTGCGGATAAGCAGGTCGCCGAGCTTGATCTGGTGGGCTTTCTCAGCAGCCAGAACGCGGAAAGGCCCGCGCAGCCGCTCTCCGTCAAGCCACTGGCGAACCAGGACAATCAGCCGTTGATGTTCAATGTGCCGCTGACGTACCGGAAGATTGCAGCGCCGTTCTCTTTCTATACGGTCCAAGGCATTTACCACGGCTTGATTCAGGTGGCTGGCAAGAGACGCTTCATCCAGGGTGAGCAGCGTGTCCTGGTCAACGACATTGTCCCAGAACAACTCGAGGACCGTGTGAACGAGTGTCCCACGCGCCAGGTTGTCGATGCCGATGTCCGGAACATCCAACCCTTCCGCCCTGAGCCGGTGATGAGCAAAAGCACGAAACGGACAGAGGGCCTGATCTTTGAGAATGCCGGTCCCGCCGGCAAATGGTTTTTGGGTAACAAGTGGTGGCCCCTGGCGGTCATCGACTTCTTCCAGGACTGGTCGTTTCGAACAGACCACCTGGTCAGGTGCGCAGGAATCAGCCAGTGGCGGCTGACCTTCCGGGAGGCCCTTAAGAAAAGGACTCGGCCTTTGCTCAACACCTTTTTCACGAGCCGGCCAGCTGCAAATGATATCGGGCGCCGCAGCGAAAAGTCGTGCCGCAAGCTGTTCGGCAAAGCGATATTCACGTTCGGCGTCAGAACGCTTCATTTGGTGACGTCGCTGGACAGGCAGGGGTATAAACGGATTGGGTCTGGGGGTGCTCGGTAGAGCCCCATCATGCAAGCCAAGGACCCATAGGTGATCAAATGTCATACCGCTTGATTCGAGCGCGCCAAGGACCTGGACCGGACCGTTGCTCCCTTCCGGCTGAAATTCCACACTACTGAGCATGCGGGCCAGAATGGTGGCCGCGCAAGAGCGATCCATTGGCTGCGAGACACCATCCAGGCTGGCCAGGTCGCCTAGAACTTTCTGAAAATGCTGGATCGCCTGGTATTCACGACTCGACAGCCCCCGATCGCCAGGCCAACCGACTTTATACAGGAAAGCGGCAAAATGTTCTGCCCAGAAACCAGGTAAATGTTTTGTCGTTTTGCGCAGATCTGCGGCAATCACTGAAAGTGTTTCGACAAAATCCGGAATAGCGATTGCGAACTTTTTCGCAAAGCCCGCAAGGGTTTTCTGTAGACGCGGCAAGGTCCAATCAAAATGCCGTAAGCGGCGCAACTCGCGATCGCATTGTGCGCGGGCCGCATGCTCGACAACAGACTTGCCAAGATACGGGGTGCACAAGAGCCAGCTGACTTCCTCCTGGTTGACCCGCATGGCAAGTCTTAAGATCCGTATTGCAGCCTTAACCACCCCTTCCCTGTCCAGGCTCTGCCCCAGGGAAAGGTTGAATACTTGTGCCATGTCTTCACCGGCAAGCAATTGAAGCGGCTCAAGCTCCGCCCTGAACATACGCTCAACAAGTGAGCGGTAAATGTCCAGTTGCGGGGCGACAACGCCCACTTTTGCAGCAGGGTTGCTAGCCAGGAGAGATCTTATCCATCGGCTGCATCTGCTGACTTCATCGGCGGCATCAGCGGCTACGAAGCGATGACGTTGCACATCCCGGCACGGCTGCGGATGCCAGATAGCTACGGTTGTCCCACTTTTTTCCATAACTGCTTTGAGATGGGTCAGATCGGGCGTAACCTCATCGAACCCAGCAAGCACGATCTTCTCTGGCGCCTGGACGTGACCCCGGGTGATGGCGTCGGCCAGGAGCCAGGGGACTTCGACCGGGTCATGCCAACCCTTTACCACGGACTCCTCTTGCCAGGCCTTGCGCCAGCGCAAAAAGGCCCGGTGATCTTCTGCAGCATCATCCAGACCGAATTGCGCTGCATAGCTGATTAACAGCTGGTGAGCCTGCAAAGCACGCCGGGCGGTCTGCGGAACTTGCAAGAGATGATAGTCAAAGCGTTTGCTGTCTGCCTCGACAATCAACTCCCAGACATGCTGCAGCTGCGGTTTGTTGAGAAACAAGGGGTTTCCCGGCAAGAGTGGTTGGCAACGGGACAACCAGGCGGAAAGACTCAGGATGTCGGGGCGCAACCAGGCCTGCAGACCTTGCCGCTGCTGTTCAAGATCGTATTCCTGTGCCAGATAGCGTGACAGGCGGTCATTGACTGTTAGGACAAGGTGCCCGTCCGTGCAGTGTTCATAGAGAGTTTTATCCATCTTGCGTCCCGGAATGGCCATAACGCCGTGAATATAGCAGGTAGGCTTGACGGAATATGACACAACTGAGGAATGCACCGACTGCATCGGCAAACAGGTCCCACCACTCTGCGGTGCGCCCGGTTAGCGCAACCAGTTGCAGGATTTCGAGGAGGCCCCCGTAACCGACCGCGGTTAAACCTGCATACCACCAGGTCCTATCAGGGCGGTTACCGGGCAGGCACAGGAAAGCCTGGGCAATCAGTAAACTCAGCAACCCATAAGCACCGGCATGCTGCAGTTTGTCCCATCCGAGGACACCAGGAATTTGCGGGGGATTCGACGTTAAGGAAAGCCAGAAAAGCACACAAATATAGGTAAAAAGCACCAGCGATCGCGCAAAGCGCTCGACAGTGGATACTTTACGCCTCTTGTCGTGAAGGTTGGCAGTCATAATGCGGGACAGCGTACCTTAATTTACCATACAAAAAAAGGTTCATTGCAGGGGGACTGCAACATTCACTGTTCAGTATTCTTCGAAGGAAGGCCGCTACAGGGATCGCAACGAGTTGTCGGCAGCACGCTTTTATCACTGCACACTTGTCTGTATAAAAAAGGACCGACACCGGCCCTTTTTTATGCCAATAAATTCTGGAAATTTATTAATTCACATAATGAAAATGAAATTTCCGCGGTTCACCATCAGCGAGCTTTGTTCCGAGCCTGAAGTGATATTCACCCTTCATGTCAAGGGTGATATCAGCACCGAAATGTCCATCCATCCCGGACAATTCAATCGCTTCGCTCACCTTTGCGTCCGGGTTGGTGATTTTCACGGCGACCTTACCAGCTTCTATCGGTTCACCGGTTGCCTCGTCGACAAACATGACCATGAAATGATGGGTTGTCGTCATGCCCATTTTCGCCATGGTTGCAGAGGAATCGTTAATATGGGCCATGCCTTTGACACCCTTGATGGTCTGGCTGCCGACCATGATCATCGAGCCGTCCGCTACCATGCCGGCATTGCCACTCTGCATACCATGCTCAGCATGTCCCATGTCGCCATGTAGATGCGTTTCCACGGCGGCCTCATTAACGTGAGCATGCTCATCCTTGGCAGTAGCGACGAAAGGCAGGCTCAACAGCGCAATCGCCAGGATTGACGTTATTATACTTTTCATTCTGCACCTATACCCTGGGTAGCTAGAACCTCATGCCACTAATGAATGAGTGTCGGGGGCCGTGAAACGGCCCCCGGCCTTATCACATGTTGTGG
Source organism: uncultured delta proteobacterium (assembly GCA_963707155.1). Lineage (GTDB taxonomy): Bacteria > Desulfobacterota > Desulfuromonadia > Desulfuromonadales > BM103 > M0040. The sequence continues at coordinate 17,719 of CAVPPD010000020.1, forward strand.
AACATGACTTCGAACTGGCGCTGTTTGCCGTCTTCGAGTTTGGTGCCGATTTCAAAGGTGTACATCCCGGGCTTCAGTGCGACATCGCCGCCGAAGCCGGTGCCCATCTGCATCAACATCACCGGCTTGGCATCCTGGCCCTTGATCTTCAGGGCGACTTTTCCAGCAGCAATCTCTGCCCCGGTTTTTTCGTCAGCGAAGAAGACCATGACATGATGGGTGGCGTCCATGCCCATCTTCTGCATAGTGGCCAGGGTCTTTTCATCGTAGGTCTTGATTTTGACAGTCGCGACGACGCCGTCCTGCGTATTCTTGCCGATTTCGGCAAAGCCGCCGTCCATGCTCGCCATGTCGTGCCCTTTGTGCGTGTCCATGTCGCCATGCTTCATGTCATCGGCCATTGCCTTGCCTTGCGCGCTGTGATCGTCGGACTCATCGCTGCGGCCAGCATGGGCATGCCCATGACCATAACGGTAAACAGAAGTGCGATAGGTGAAATGTTTCATCTTATTATCCTCTCTTTCGGGTTGTGTTCAGCATCGGGTGCTGAATAAATTCTAGCATATTCTCATTCTTCGCGAATCGCTGTCGTGGCCGTCGGTTCGAGGCTCGGGGAGAGTTTCCGGCCGCGCCAGAGGTAGTAGATGACCGGGATAGACCATCAGCTCCATGATGCCGGAGGTGACCACCCCGCCGACCATCGGCGCGGCAATGCGTTTCATGACGTCGGCGCCGGTGCCGTGGCTCCACATGATCGGCAGCAGGCCGGCGATAATCACGCAGATGGTCATGATCTTGGGACGGATGCGTTTGACGGCGCCATGATGAATGGCCTGATGCAGGTCGCCGCGCGTGAGCATGCGCCCCTTGTCTCCCCAGAGTTTGTGCGCAATGTCGAGGTAAAGCAGCATGACCACGCCGGTTTCGGCGTCGAGCCCGGCCAGGGCGATCACCCCGACCCAGACCGCCACCGAGGTGTTGATAGCCGAGCAGGTAGAGGAACCAGAAGGCCCCGACCAGCGAAAACGGCACGGCCAGGAAGACGATGGCGGTCTTGGTGACCGAGCGGGTGCTCATGTAGATGATGAAGAAGATGATCAGCACGGTCAGCGGAATGATGACGATAAAGCGCTGCTTGGCCGCCTGCATGTACTCGAACTGGCCGCTCCAGACGATGCTGTAGCCCTCGGGCAGCTTGATGTTCTCGGCAACCGCCTCCTGGGCTTTTGCGACGTAGGTGCCGACATCGATGCCGCGCAGGTCGACGTAAATCCAGGCGGTGCGCCGGGCATTCTCACTCTTGATGCTGGGCGGGCCCTTGTTGATCTCGAATCTTGGCCAGTTGCGAGATCGGCACGTGCTTGCCATCCTTGAGCGGCACCAGCACCCGCTCCAGGGAGGGCAGGTCGTTGCGGTAGTCCCGCTGGTAGCGGATGTTGACCGGATAACGCTCGAGCCCTTCGACGGTCTGGGTAACGTTCATGCCGCCGATCGCCGCCTGGATGATATCCTGGACCTCGCCAACCGTCAGTGCCGTACCGGGCTGCAGCGGCCCGGTCGATGGTGAAATCGAGATAATTGCCGCCCACCACGCGTTCGGAAAAAGCCGTCAGGGTCCCCGGGAAGGTTCGCACCAGGGCCTCGATCTGGTCGCCGAGGTCGCTCAAGGTCTGCAGGTCATTCCCCATGAGCTTGATGCCGACCGGCGTCTTGATGCCGGTGGAGAGCATGTCGATGCGGGTCTTGATCGGCATGGTCCAGGCGTTGGTCAACCCCGGGAACTGGATGGCGCTGTTCAGTTCCTCGGTCAATTCCTCGACGGAGATCGTCTTCTCCTCCGGCAGCACGATGCGCAACGGCGCTTTCAGCCAATCCCATGTGTCCGACCAGCCGGTGTAGAAGCGTTCGGTCGGCACCTTGCGCCACTGGTCTTCCGGCTTGAGCATGATCGTGGTTTCAAGCATCGACAAAGGCGCCGGGTCCGTGGCGGTCTCGGCGCGGCCGACCTTGCCGAAGGTCCGCTCCACTTCCGGGAAGCTGGCGATGATGCGATCGGTCTGCTGCAGCGACTTCCTTGGCCTTGGTTACCGAGATGCCGGGCAGCGTGGTCGGCATGTAGAGCAGGTCCCCCTCGTAGAGCGGCGGCATGAACTCGCTCCCCATGCGGCTTAACGGGTACCAGATGGAGCAGACCATCAAGGAAGGCCACGACCAGGGTGACCATGCGCCAGCGCAGCACCAGGTCGACGACCGGATGGTAGATGCGGATCAGCAAGCGGTTGATCGGGTTGGCCTCTTCCGGCTTGATCTTGCCGCGGATGAACCAGCCCATCAGGATCGGCACGATGGTCACGGACAGGAGCGCGGCTGCTGCCATGGAATAGGTCTTGGTGTAGGCAAGCGGCTTGAACAGCCGCCCGACTGCTCGTGCAGGGCAAAGACCGGCACGAAGGAGACGGTGATCACCAGCAGGGAATAGAAGAGGGTCGGGCCGACCTCCTTGGCGGAATCGAGGATGATTTCCCAGTGGGGCTTCTTCCCCTGGTCGCGTTCCAGGTGCTTGTGGGCGTTCTCGATCATGATGATGGCGGCGTCGACCATGGCGCCGATGGCGATGGCGATGCCGCCCAGGCTCATGATGTTGGCGTTGATCCCCTGCAGATGCATGACGATGAAAGCCATCAGGATCGCCACCGGCAGCGTGAAGATCGCCACCAGGGCGCTGGGCAGATGGAAGAGGAACAGGGCCGTCACCAGGGCAACCACGATGCTTTCCTCGATCAGCTTCTCCTTGAGGGTGGAGACCGCACGTTCGATCAGCCCGGAGCGATCGTAGACCGGTCGTGATCGCACCCCTTCGGGGAGCCCGGCCTGCAGGCTTTCCAGCTTGCGCTTGACGTTTTCGATGGTCTGCAGGGCATTGTCGCCGAAGCGCATGACGACGATGCCGCCGACCGCTTCGCCCTGCCCGTCCAGTTCGGCCACGCCGCGGCGCATTTCCGGCCCGATATCGACCTCGGCCAGGTCGCGCACCAGGATCGGCGTCCCCTGGCCATCGGTGCCAACCACGATCTGCTCAATATCCTCGACAGAGTGAATGTAGCCGCAGGCCGCGCACCATGAATTCGGTTTCGGCCATTTCCACCAGGCGCGCCGCCGACATCGTTGTTGCTGGCCTGGATGGCCCGCCGGATCTGCGGAATGGTGATGTGGTAGGCCAGCAGCCTGGCCGGGTCCACCGTGACCTGGTACTGCTTGACGTAGCCGCCGATACTCGCCACCTCGGAGACACCTTCGACGGCGGTCAGTTCGTAACGCAGGTACCAGTCCTGGATCGAACGCAGCTGCTGCAGGTCGTGACGGTCACTCTCGAGGGCGTATTCGTAGACCCAGCCGACGCCGGTCGCGTCGGGTCCGAGGCTCGGCGTCACCCCTTTGGGAAGCTTGCCTGCGGCGTAGTTAAGGTATTCCAGAACCCGCGAACGGGCCCAGTAGAGATCGGTGCCGTCATCGAAGATGATGTAGACGAAAGAGATAGCCGAAAAAGGAATAACCGCGCACCACCTTGGCGTGCGGGACGGCCAGCATCTGGGTGGTCAGCGGATAGGTCACCTGGTCCTCGACCACCTGCGGCGCCTGCCCCGGGTACTCGGTGAAGATGATCACCTGGACGTCGGAGAGGTCGGGGATGGCGTCGATCGGGGTCTTGGAAATGGCGTAGAGGCCACCGGCCATGACGAGGACCGTCAGCAGTACGACGATGAACTTGTTGTCGTATGGACCATTCGATAATGCGTTCAAGCATAATAAATTCCGTTAAAAGAGAAATGTAATGCGTTAAAAGTTAGGGGCTTTTTTTGGCTGCTCACATTCCTCTTGTTACTTTTTACTCTTCTTGTCATCGAACAGGCCTTCCAGATCGTCCTGGCCCTTTTTCTTCTTACCATCGTCGGCAAAAAGATCATCCGGGCTCATGGCCTTCTTCATGTCTGCAGGAGCGGGCTGTTCCACAAGAGGGGCCTTGGGCTCGAGCATTTTCTGGATGGCCTCACGCAGCTTGCTTTCCGAGTCGAGCATGAACTGGGCGCTGGTGACGACGTGTTCGCCCTCGAGCAGACCCTGCACAATTTCGATGTCACCATGTTCATCTCTGAACCCCGGTTTTGACTTGGCGGGGTTCAAACTTGCCTTCGCCGAGGGCCACAAAGACGGTCTGCTTCTCACCGGAATGCAGGACGGCCTCGGCAGGAACCGTCAAGGCGTTAACAACCGGGTCCGATTCGAGCCAGACATTGACGTACATATCCGGCTTCAGGTTGAAATCAGGATTGGCGATATCGAAACGGGCCTTGACGGTGCGGGTTTTCGGTTCGACGAAGGGATAGATGTAGCTGACCGTGCTCAAGATCGGCTCACTGCCGACATAGGGCAGAACGATCCTGGCCTTCTGCCCCACCTTGACCCAGGGCATCTCGTATTCATAGATGTCGGCATAGACCCAGACTTTCGATATATCAGAAAGTAGCCAGCAGTTCCATGCCCGACTTGATGAATTGCCCCTCCTTGACCATTTTCGCAGTCACGATACCGTCGTAGGGCGCATACAGAGTTAAGGTCTTGGCAACCTCGCCGGTCTTCTCCAGGCGGGCAATCTGGCGATCGCTGATATCCCAGAGCTTGAGCCGACGCCGCGATGACTCGAGCAGACGGCTGGCGCCATCGGCAATCGCCGGAAAGGGCGATTCGGCAAGCGCCTGGCTGTTGTTGCGGGCCAGCAGGAATTCCTCCTGGGCACTGACCAGGGCCGGACTGTAGATCTCCAGCAAGGGCGAGCCTTTTTTGACAAACTGGCCGGTTTCATTGACATAGAGGCGTTCAACCCAGCCATCGATCTTGCTGTTGAGGGAAAACTGCTTCGGTTCCTCGTAACCGATCAGGCCGACGGTGCGAATCGTCCGGCTCAGATCCTTGCGCGTGACCAGCGCCATGCGCACACCCATGTTCTGAGACGTCACCGGATCGATGGAGATGATCGAACCCGAGGCGGCCTCGTCCTCATAAACCGGGACCAGGTCCATGCCCATCGGTGATTTGCCGGGCTCGTCACGGATGTAGGTCGGATCCATCGGCGCCACCCAGTACTTGATCTTGCGCTCACCGGCGGGCTTGGCTGACGTTTCACCGCCGGAAGACTTCAACGGCGTCAGCTCCATGTTGCAGATGGGACAGAGCCCGGGTTCATCGGTGATGATCATCGGATGCATGCCGCAGGTGTACTTCTGGCCGGACTTTTCCGCAGCCTCGGCTGAGACAGGACCCGCCAGTTCGGCGACCGTCTCCAGGTGACCGCGGTCGCGACCGGCCATGGTCAGGCCGATGACCAGGCCGGCGATGATGCCGACCGGGACGATGACCCAGGTGAAACACTTGCTTTTGCTCATGGTGTCCTCGAAATCCAGGGGGTGATTTATTTAGCTGATGCTATCGATCTGCTGGCTATCGACCTGCAGCGGCGGACCGAGTACGGGCAGGGTCGATTCAGCCTCGAGCCAGGCCAGGCTGCGCATGTATTCGGAACTGATGCGGTAGTAATCCATTTCCGCCTGGTAGGTCGTCATCAAAGCATCCAGCAGGCTGATGAATTCGAGTTTGCCGACCTGGTATGAGCCGAGGGCCGACTGAAAGCTCTGGCTGGTCTGGGGGATGATCCCCTGACGGTAGAGTTCTGCCTGTTGACGGGTTTCTTCCATGCGGGCATAGGCGCTCTGTATGGATTGCGCAACGGAATTGCGAAAATCATCGGCCTGGCGTTCGGCCATGCGCACAGCCGCCAAAGCTTCCGCTTTAGCGGCACGCCGTTTTTCGCGGTAAATTGGCAGATTGATGCTGACCCCGGCGCTGACGAAATCGGTGCCGCCATCCGGCAGGTTGTCATCACGGAAACGCCAGCTGGCAAAAACGGTCATATCCGGATAATCGTCGAGTTCTGCGAGCTGATTCTGGTAGCGATAGCGCTTGATCAGCGACTGGTAGGCTGAATTCATAGGCCGCTTTTCGCTGCCGGCATCCTGGAAGGTCTCCAGGCTCGTCTCTGTCGCCACCAGTTCGGTCTCTCCGGGAGTCTCATAAACCACGTCCTGAGGACGGTTCAGAAGACTATTGAGCTCCGCCTGCAATGTTGCACGCTGTTGCCGCATGGAGATGAGGCGTTCCATGAACTGCGAACGTTTTACCTGTGCTTTGAGGACATCCTGTTGCAAACCTGAACCGGTTTCGTAGCGGACTTCCGTCAGGCGGATGACGTCATCGAGCAGTCTCAGGCTACGTTCGGTGACGTTGATCGCCTGTTGATTGAAAGTGAGCCGATACCAGGCATCCTTGACCTTGCGGGCAACCAGGTAATGCTTGTCCTGGTAAACAGCCTCATACCAGCGTGCCTGCTCCGTGGCAAGATCAGTACGGCCCTGGAGTTTTCCCGGGAACGGAAATTTTTGCGCCAGCCGGAGCTCGTTGCCGGTCATCGGCGTTTCATCGCTGGACAGGGTGTCACGAGGATAGCTTGAGAACGCAAAAGAGAGTTCCGGGTCATGAAGGCTCCCGGCCTGAGGCGTTTTGTAGCTGAATTGCTCCCATTGGGCTTTGGCTGCCGCCAGGTCGGGATTGTTTTTTAGCGCCTCGTCAACCAATTGGTCGAGAGTTTCTGCCTGAAGCGGCCCACCTAACAGGCTAAGGCGAAAACGAGCGTTCCAGCAGCCAGCTGACACTTCGAAAATAGATGTCCAAGGTTCATGAAGTTGTCCTTTAAGCAAAGTTCCGTGATTATAATACACGGAACATGCCAACCACATATACATACCGTATTTAATAGACTTTTATTGACATCTCAGAGAATAGAGACGTTGACTTGTTGAATATTCTACAGCAGTTTGAAGACTATTCAACGGAATTCTGGAGGAAAATCAGGGCGTCGGAAACAGTCGGGTGTGAGTTGTTGAGGAAATTTAAGGGCTGGTCAAAGCAAGGGTGTAGACTTTATCGTCAATTGTCACCAGGACACTGTCTGGTCGGATTTCCGTAATGACCGCGGAATCAACCTGTGAACCGATCATGACCGGCAGGTCGTTGATAACGGCCATGCTGCTGGCACTGTCTTCCTGGTAGAAAATTTCGGTCAGTTGCAGGGAAACCCCGTCGGGCAGTTGCCGGAGGACCCGTCGACTTGTGGCAACAGGCTTGGACGGGCGCGGGTGGCTATTTTCGGGGCCGATTTTCGGCGATCGTGGTGTCGGCTTTGTCGCGATCTCAGGCATTCGACTCTTTGCAGGCTTGCTCTCCTTAACGAAGACGGCTCTGCGTCGACGGGCGGGCTGGTCGCAATGCTTTCCGGTGGCAGGACGACAACAGGCACCTGGCCGGCATCGACTGTGCTGCCAGGATTGCTTCCTTGGACGGCTGCAGGAATCTTCTCCGCCAGGTTGGCCAGCGGCAGAGGCTTAGTCTCAACCTGGCCTTGAACGTTAGGGGTGGCTGTCCGCGCCGGCTGGCCAGTTGCGGCAAGAGCGGCGGGCTCGGCTGCTGGCCGGGGCCCTGAGATATAGGCTGGAGGGGTTGCAAACAGGTAGAAAAGCAGCCCGACCATCACTGCCCCGAGGGCGATACCGGCGAGCAGGGGGCGAAAAGGGTTCGCTTTGGCGATGCCGGCACCCTGGTCGTGAGTGAGATCAGGAGCCGCATGTTCGGAAACCCGCTTTTTTTCTTCGATTTTCCGCAGGGATTTAAGGATCGAGCTCATTTAATCATTTCCTCAGCAAGGCGTTCTATGAGAGCCGCGGCATCTTGTATGCACCGGCCGCCTGGTAAAGCAGTATGAGGGTGCGAGGACCGACCAGACCGTCGACGACCAGACCATGCGCACGTTGAAAGTCCTTGACGCAATCGATGCTCGAGGCGTCATAACGGCCGTTGGTCGAGATATTGATGCACCCGTTCAAGCCAAGCAAAAACTGTAACCGGCGGACATTCTCACCCTTTACTCCCGGGACGGCCACGTAACCGATCGCGGCAAAGTCGACCCAGGGGGCGAAAGCCACGTTGATGCCGAGATCATTGAGCTCGGCCAAACTCATCATATCACGCCCTTGATATGCCGGTGCTATTGACCACTGGCCAGGAACTGTTTGGCCGAGGACGGCCAGGTATCCGCCACCCTGCTCTTCTGCCAATGGCAGCAGCAGCGGCACATTGAACTTGCTGAAAGCTTCGAAGTTACCAACGGTCACAGATCAGGTTGATTCTTCTGGGCACGCCGCCGGAGCATTGAAACACCCTGCGCAGGGCAGCCTGGAGAAAAGACAGTACCATCAGGGCGGCCGGCAAGATTCAACCGATGCAGGACGTACGCAGCGGTTTCACGATTCAAAGGGCGCAACTGGTAACGAACCGCAATACGCTGGTTGAGCTGGCGCAAACGATAGTCGCTCAGACGATCAAATCCGGCGACCAACCAGGACAACCTGAATCAACTTGTCATCCTCAGTCTCAAGATTGGAAAGCAGACGAATCTGCTCAAGAACATCACCAGAAAGGTTCTGCGCTTCATCGATGACGAGGATCGGGGTCCTCCCGAACCGGTTCTCCTCAAGCAGGAAATCATTGAGGACATGAATCAGATCAGGACTGTTGAGACCATCATCAGCGACACCAAACTCCCGATTGATATTACGCAAAAGCTCAAAAGCGGTCAACTTGGGATTGAAAATAAACGCAAGCCGGTACTTCTTCTCATCAAGCCGCGAAAGCAGGGTACAAAGTACCGTAGTTTTACCAGTGCCGACTTCACCGGTCACCTCAACAAAGCCAGCCCGGCTTTCGATCCCATAGATCAAATGAGCGTAAACTTCGTTATGAGCATTACTCAGGAAGAGAAAACGGGGGTTCAGGGTCAGCGAAAAAGGTTTTTCTTTCAACGCAAAAAAAAGTTTC
>CAVPPD010000021.1:0-28835 GCA_963707155.1 uncultured delta proteobacterium
GATCAGGAAAGAAAAGGTGTTCAAAATGTAAGACATTTCAGAGACGGAAGACGTCCTCGGCCAGTGCCGGGCTCCTTTAAGCACCATCAAGCGGGAAACAGAGCGATACGAAACTTCTTCATGATTGTTCTCCTTTTATGATTTTCTGCGTTCTCAATTAGAGTAATTAGGGGCCAGTTTCACCAGTAAGAATTCATATGACTGCTCAACGTTGGTGACGAGAATTTTTGCCGTCGCCGATGCGTTCGGTACTGGCTTCTTTCTGAACGGCTTCAATAATGAAGACGACCTGCTCATCAGCGACCACCAGGTCGTTTTTGATCTTCGGCAGGAAATCAACCTGGTATTCGGCGCCACGATACAGCTCGGTGTGAGCTTTCTGACGACCAAAGCCACGGACTTCACTGACCAGGTCATTCCCACTGATACCCAATTCTGTTATGGCGTTCTTGACGTCATCCAGCTTGAACGGCTTCACGATACATTCCCACTTTCTTCATCATCTCTTTAGCTCCTTATCCAAGGTGAACAAAAAAAACGCCTTAACCCTCCGCATGCGGAAGTTGTGAGCACCATTGCCTAGCAACTTATCTCGAGACGTCGTTGTCTCATCGTTGTTGGTGTTGATGTATGTCCCGGAATCACCTGCTGTGGATTGCTGTGTCCGAGTCGGTTATCTATATGACGTGTCCCGTACCAAAATTCATTTTTGTTTTAATTCAGTTACTTACAAATAACTGCGGCACATAAAACAAGCGAGATGCACAATTAATAGACAGCGCTGATGAGATTAAAAGCTGATTCAAGAGGCGGGAGCGAATCTACGGAAGGATGTTCCCTTGCGGGCTGACTCTCCAGACTGATGCTGCCAGCATGTTCATGAACAATATTCTGACAGATGTAAAGCCCCAGGCCGGTCCCTCTCCCTCTGGCTTGGTGGTGAAGAATGGCGCAAAGATTTGCTCCTGCAATTCCGCGGACATCCCCGGACCGTCATCGATGACATGCAATTCGAGCATACCTTCGTGGTTGATTCCGGTTGTCAGCACGATTCGGCCCTGCCCTTTCATCGCGTAAGCAGCATTCATGACCAGGTTTATGATCACCTGCTTGATCTTGTTCGGGTCTGCGGAGACAACAGGAATCTCACCAAAGCGGGTCTCCAGCTGGATCGACTTGCGCTGCAGTTCAAAACGCAGCAGCTTGAGAACCTCGGTAATCAGATCGTTCATGTTGACGACGCGACTATGCGATTCGCGGTTGCTGGAGAAAGAGAGCAGGCCACCCGTTAAGGTTTTCAGGCGCTCGACCTCCATTTCTATCTTGTCAAGCATCTCTTCCTGAAATTCCGAAAGAGGCTTCTCGCGTTTCAGCAATTCCGTAGCATAGGCGACCATGGCCAGAGGATTGTTGATTTCGTGAGCGATCCCCGCAGAAAGTCTACCGACTTCGGCTAATTTTTCGCTCTGCACGGTCTGATCGAGTAAACGCTTGAACTCGGTAATATCTTCGACGATGACGACCACGCCGGTCACATTTTCGCCGACCGGAGTGGAGCAATCCGTCTCTTCTGAAAGCGGTTTGTGCCATCCAACTGACGATGCAGCAGTCGCAGCTTGGCCTTGGCACCACTTTGCATGACCTGGTGGATTCTTTCGAGGACCCCTTCCTTAGCCAGGTTTGGGAAGAGCTCATCGAGCCGGGCGCCGATCGCCTGCTCTGCCATGACTCCGCTCATCTCGACCATTCTACTGTTCCACGACGTGATCACCAGGTCATTATCTACAGTGTAAATCCCCAGGCTGACACTCTTGAGAATCCGGTCATTGAATTCATGCAGATGCCGGTAGCCCTCTGTCATCTTGCGGAGCCGGTCATAGAGTTTGGCGTTTTCGATCGCGATGGCTGCCTGCCGGCCCAGTATCAGCAAAGGCTCGATATCCCCGGCGGAGAAAGCGCCAAGCCGGGGACTCTCAACGTTGAGTACGCCGACCAGTTTATTCTTGCTGATCAACGGCACAGCCAACTCGCACCTGGCATCAGGAATGCCCGGAACATAGTCAGGCAATTGACGGACATCCTCGATCAGGATGGGCTTTTGCACTTCTGCGGTACGCCCCATGACCCCCTGACCAATCTGAATCGGCGCCATGGCCTCTTCGGTATAGCCAAAGGCCGCAGCCGTCACCAGGTGAATACCGTCCTCATCGAGAAGGCGGATAATCGCATTTTCAAAACGAAAGACATCACGTGCAACCCGCAGCACTGAGTCGAGCAGCTCCTCGAGGTCGGTCGTCGAGGCGAGCTCCTGACCGATTTCGATCAAGGCGTCCAGCAGACGCTCTGATTTCTGCTCTGAGATATTTGATAGACTGGTAGCAATCATTACAGAAAGGTTATAACGCATAAGCCGTGCCAGCAACCATTGCGACAAAAACTCAGTAATATCAAATGGGTTTAAACAGCCAAGGAGAAGTGGTTGAAAAAGATTGCTTTAATAAGTGCAGCACGTGCCAGCTTTTTAAGCATATTCTGTTTCGGCTTCGGCTTTCTTCTTGAGTTAAGCGAGAGTTTTTTCTATACTGAACCCACTGTGAATAAATAAGTTCTGCTCTCTGCCCTGATAGGTGAGGTCGCTATGCCCACGCGGAATATTTTTTCATCGGGAAGGTCACTTGTGAATGTGGTGTGCAAGCCCGCCGCGAAGCGGGACGCCTGAAGCGTTCATAGTCCCACCCACTTAGTTGGTCGTCGTCGTGAGGCCACGGATCCACGGCAGGCGTGGAGAGCAAAAGAGAAGACGTCGGAACCCCCGGCGTCTTTTTCTATGTCCTCAGAAGATTTTTCCAGTGTCCATCCGGAAGCTTCGGATGGACACGCTGCAGTTTACGTTGACTGATGCTACCGTTTCCCGGATTTTCCGGAAGGTTTTTTATGAACACTATCGAGAACGCCGACATTCATCGCGTCACCATCGACGGGCGCGAATTCGTCCTGGTTGGCACTGCGCACATTTCCCAGGAATCCGTTGAAACAGTGAAGGCCGTCATTCGTGAGGAGAACCCGGATACCGTCTGCATCGAACTGGATGAGCAACGCCACCGGGCTTTACTGAACCCACGGCACTGGGAATCGCTGAACCTGATCCAGGTACTGAAACAGGGGCAAGCCCCTTTCCTGTTGGCAAACCTGGCCCTCTCCTCGTTTCAAAAACGCATGGGTCTGCAGACCGGGGTCAAACCCGGCTCTGAACTGGCGGCGGCGGCAGAGACGGCCGTGGAACTGGGCATAAAAGTAGAGCTGGTGGATCGTGAAATCCGTACAACCCTGTTGCGGGCCTGGCGCAAGGCAGGTTTCTGGAAGAAGATGATGCTCTTTTCGACGCTGCTGGCCAGCATGTTCGAAAAACAGGAACTCGATGAGGAAGAGCTTGCCAAGCTCCGCCAAACCGACACCCTCTCTGCCATGCTCGACGAGATGTCACAGGTCCTGCCAACCGTAAAGACAACCCTCGTTGACGAGCGGGACACCTACATGGCCCACCATATTCGCCAATCATCCGGAGAGAAAGTGGTCGCGATTGTGGGGGCAGCTCACATGCCCGGGATCCTGAAGAAGCTATCGAATACTTTTTCCAGCGCAGAGATTGATGCGCTCTCGGTTATCCCCGAAAAGACATCGCTCTCGAAGATTCTGCCATGGCTGATACCGGCCGTGGTTGTGGGTTTGTTCATTGTCGGGTTCATGACGGGGAACACCCAACAGCTGGCTGACGCCGCCGTGGCATGGGTTCTTGCAAACGGGGTCCTCTCGGCGTTGGGGACATTGATCGCGCTGGGACACCCACTGACAATTCTGGCCGCCTTTATCGCCGCGCCGATCACATCCCTCAATCCGACCATTGGCGCCGGCTTTGTCACCGGCCTGGTCCAGGCCTTTGTCGCCCCCCCGCACGTCAAAGACATGGAATCCGTCGCAGAAGACATCGCCAAACTGAGCGGCTGGTGGCGCAACCGACTGACCAGGGTGCTGCTGGTTTTCTTCTTCTCCTCACTGGGCTCGGCCATCGGCACCCTGGTTGCCTTTGGTTGGCTTAAAGACCTCTTCTAAGAGTTTCTGTCGCCACGCCTAGTTCCGGGCCAATCGTGTCCCGGAGCTGACCCTCAACCGGTTTATGAGTTGATAGTCCGGTTCGGTCAGGGCCGTTTCAAGATCGAGATCCCGGAAGTAAACATCCGGCCGGAATTGCACCGCACCACGCCGATCCACCCATGCTGTCCAGTACTGAATATGAACAGCCAGAGGTTTGATCGATATTTTTTCCGGCACTGTCGCTGCAAAAAGCTCCTGCAGTCTCGCTGCACCGACATCCCACCCGAGCAGATAAGCGGCCAGCTCCCTGGGTTGCTTGACCCGTATGCAACCAGAGCTGAAAGACCGGACATTTTTGTCAAAAAGGTCGGCTTCGTTGGTGTCGTGCAGGTAGACATTGAACCTGTTGGGGAACATAAACTTCACACGCCCCAGTGGGTTCCACGGACCAGGCTCCATGCGCAGCAGCCCCGGGAAGTTGGCAGCGTTCACGACTGTCCAGTCGATCTCCCCGGGATCAATCGCCTCTTCTCCGCCTCCTCTGGGAATAATGCGAAAGTGGTTTTTTTCAAGATAATCAGGCTGACGCTTGATTTTCGGCAGTTTATCCTCACGCAGAATGGTTGGAGGAACGGTCCAGTAGGGAGCGAACTCCAGGTACGTCATTTGCGCGGAGAAGACCGGAGTCTTGCGATACTGGGTTCCGACGATGACAGGCATCTGCAACACGAGCTCGCCATTGTCAATAAGCTCGAGAGAAAAATCGGCGACATTGACCCGGATGTGCCGTTGACCAAAGTCCTTCGGCATCCAGCGCCAACGCTCCAGGTTCAGTTCAATCTGTCGAATTCGCTCTTCAACAGGAACGTTCAAGACCGCGAGCGTTTTGGGTCCGACCACACCATCATCGACGAGCCCATGGCGGAGTTGGAATGAGGTGACCGCCGCATATGAAAGATAGTCATAATCATCGGCTGAATGATCGTTCGACTTGAGATCGCCGGTACTCATCAGGAGAGTCCTTAACAGAGGCACCCTTGGATCACGATCACCCCGCCTGATTGTCGGGCCGGCAGGAATTTCCGGCCAGCCACCGCTGGCGGAGATCCCCCGGTATCGTGCGAGCACCTCAACCAGCTGTTGATACTCCTTATGTGGAGGGAGCAAGTCTTCCAGGACCTGGGATAACCGCTTGCTTTCAATTGCATATTCAAGCAGCTTGACCAGATCGGCTTTACGTCGTCGGCTCCGCCAGTCGACATGGGCCATGGCAGGGTCGACCTGACCCTCCACCAGATGTGTGGCGAAAGTCAGAAAAGCCTGGGAAAGGAAGAGATCGAGGACAGCGCGATTATCAGGGGCCAGAGGCAGGTTGTGCTTTGCAAAGTCCATCTGGATGAGGATCAGACCCTCCAACTCTGCCAGGAGGTAATCATTTCCGCAAAGTCCGTGCGCTCCAGCATTACGGAGGGCTTCCAGGAGGAGCTGCGCTTCGGCTTTCAACTGCCAGCCTTCTATCCATATTGGCAGGAAACCTCTCTGGCTGTAGAGGTCAAGAATCTGTTCATGGGAGAACAAACGGGAAACGCCTATTAACGGCAGCGTTGAAGCAGACCGGCTTTGCAGAAGGGTTTCAATGCGCGCACCGGTTTCCTGGTCAAGCGGCGCAGCCACATCAGACACCTGGCCGGCAGATGACGGAGCAATCCACAGGAGAAGAATGATGATTGCTGTGATCAGAAGCTTTACCATGTGCCTCCCAGAATCCACTTATCTGCAATGGTAAACAACTGATGATGATTAAGCAAATGCCATGTTGTTTTTATACAACACCCGTGGCTTGTCCCAGGCAGTCCTTGACAATTCCCTTTTAACCCCGTGAACCGCTGGTATTCAACCTCAGAACGGCTCAATCTTCACCATGATTCTGTTGTCTTGCATCCACAATACAGCAAAGTTATGATGATCAACGGATTTATTACGGAGGGGAACTCGACTGCGTGAACGGCACACAGTTGATCGACATCAAAACTGCGATGTCTCATGAATGCCTGAACCGCTAAAGCCGAGAGACTTTGGCCTGAAATGGAAACCGGATGGACTGGAAAAACTTTTTTGATCGACTCGGCATGAACGGCACCCGCTGGCAATGGCGGATCATCAAGTGGGAGAGGCAACTCAAGCAGCTGCAAAGTGGTGACCTCACATCTTTCGATTTTTCGGTGCACCGGCTGATCCTGTATCTGAACCTGGTGTTGTTTTCCCTCATGGTCATTCACGGCGCGCTGGCCGGATATGGATTCGGTGGTCTATTTTCGCCTCCGGTGCAATTATCGTTGACCTGGGGAGGACAGTTCTGGCCGGCGGTTACGCAATATGGGCAATGGTGGCGCTGTTTAACCTACGCCTACAGTCACGGCGGGCTGATCCATCTCGGGTTCAACATGATGGTGCTCTACCAGGTTGGCCCCATGGTCGAGCGGGAGCTGGGGCCGGGCCGTTTCATGGTGCTCTATACCGCAACGGCCATCACCGCGACTCTTGCCGGGCTGTTCTGGCACGCGAGTACCCCGGTTGTCGGTGCCTCCGGGTCGCTGTTCGGCCTGATCGGCTTTTCCATCATCTATTTTCACAGGGTCGGTCCGGCGGGTCTCCAGGTCAGGAACTTCATGCTGCAATGGGCCCTGTTCGCTTTTGTGTTCGGCCTGGTGATCGGCGCCGACAATGCAGGACACTTCGGTGGTGCCGCGGGCGGCGCCCTGATCGGACTGCTGCTTCCCCCAAAAGGCCTGTTTCGTCCTCACCTTAACAGGCTCTGGAATGGTCTTGGCCTGGCTTGTGCCATAGCCACCCTGCTGGCATTGCTCAGCATGTTTTTTTCCATTGTTACTGCTTAAAGGAGAGCACAATGGCAAAGGATAAGATCCCGGCCACTCCGGCGACCCGATTTTTGCGGCAGCATCAGGTCGAGTTCTCCCCGCACCTTTACAGTTATGAAGAGAAAGGGGGCACGGCCGTGTCGGCGAGGGAACTTTCTGTTGACGAGCACCAGGTCATCAAGACTCTGGTCATGGAAGACGAGTCTCGTCATCCCCTGATTATTCTGATGCATGGTGACCTGGAAGTCTCGACAAAGGAACTCGCCAGAACAGTTGGAGTCAAAACAATTTCGCCGTGCAGTCCCGAGACCGCAAGCAAACACACCGGCTACCAGGTTGGTGGCACTTCGCCCTTTGCGACCCGCAAAGCCATGCCGGTCTATATGGAAGCGACCATTGCCACACTGCCCGGCATCTATCTCAATGGCGGCAAGCGTGGCTTTCTCATTGGCATAACTCCGCAGACAGTGATTGACTTGCTCGCTCCGACGATGGTTGAGGTTGGGATCAACAAGTAACCTGTGAACAGAACAGTGTTAGCTCTTGCCAGGTGCTGCAGGCGACAGATGATCAGGAGGAGAGGATGAACCTTCAGGAGAGATTCGAACAATCGGCAGAAGCAATCCGTTCCGCCAGGGCGATGGTCGTCACCTCCGGGGCCGGCATGGGCGTTGACTCCGGCCTGCCTGACTTTCGTGGCGATCAGGGCTTCTGGAAAGCCTACCCGATGTACAAACAGCTTGGCATCAACTTTATTGACGCCGCCAACCCCGCTAATTTCGAAGGCGATCCCGCATTCGGCTGGGGGTTCTACGGCCATCGCACCAACCTCTACCGGGAGACAGAACCTCACCGCGGTTTTCAGATACTGCAGGACTGGGCCGCAGCATTCGGTCAGGATAGCTTTGTGGCCACCTCGAATGTGGATGGCCAGTTTCAGAAGGCAGGCTACCGTGAAGACCAGGTCCTCGAAGTCCACGGTTCGATCCACCACCTGCAATGCCTCTCGCCCTGCTGCAACGCCATCTGGGACAATGATGAAACAATCCCGGTCGATTTCGACACGATGCGAGCTCAACAAGTGCCTCGGTGCCGCCACTGCAGCCAACCCGCCCGCCCCAACATCCTGATGTTCGGTGACTATTCATGGCTCTCCGATCGCACCCGTGGCCAGGAGATGCGCTTCGACAGTTTCCTCTCCCAGCATCGGCACGAATCGATTGTCGTCATTGAGATGGGCGCAGGCACCGCAATCCCGACCATCCGCTACATGAGCGAACGCATCGGCCAACGTCAGGGCGCCACCGTGATCCGCATTAACCCCAGAGAAGCCCACATCGCAGGCGGGCACATTTCGCTTCCTTGCGGTGCTGTCGAGGGACTGGAGGGAATAGACGACTTGCTCTGATCCGCTCGAGCGCAATCTCCCGCGGATTCTGAGCTGAGAGGAGAAGATGACAAAGGATGAGACCCGATCGTGCATTTTTTGCGCGCAAACGAGCTGAAAGACACGTAAACCATCCCTTCCGCACCGCAAACGTCAATCCGGTGACCACGCAAGCCACACTTCAAGTGAATAATATAATTAGTCTTTTTCCCTTTTGAAAAAATAATAATCGATAGGCATCCTGACTGCTGCAATCGGAATGGCTTTTGCTCTGAATGAGCGCAAGAGGAGATTCTTTCGTGTACAGTGGAGACCTTTCACGTCACAGGTTTCTGACAGGAGGATGCTATGGAAGACGTGTATTTCGACATCGCGAACCTGCAACTTCTACTCTTTGAACGCCGGCAAATCATCGCCCTGCTCGAAAACACTGAAATTTGGCGAAAGATTCCGTTAGCCCAGCGTTTCGCCATTGTCGAATCTTGTGAATTTGTCACCTTGATGGGTGAATCATTCGCCGAACACAGCCGCAATATGCTCGAGAACGAGATCGAGGCGATGGTGTCGACAATCCACTAACAGTCGTAACTTCAGGTGCACACCTGTCCTGCACTGCTCATCCAACAGACCAGCGCCCCGTCAAGTTCATGACGGGGCGCTGCTGGATCAGATGTTCAATCTTATCAGTACTGGCGGATCATGAAAAACATGGACCTGACAGCAGGGCATATCATGAACCCGAAGTCACTCGACCGCCAGCACCTATCTTTCTTTCAATTTAGACAAAAGACGCAGAAGCTCGAGATAAAGCCAGGCCAGGGTCACCACCAGGCCGAACGCCGCATACCACTCCATGTAGCGGGGAGCGACACCATCGCCTCGTTCAATAAAATCAAAATCGAGGACGAGATTCAGTGCCGCAATCACAACCACGAACAGGCTGAAGAGAATGCCCATCGGCCCAGATTCATGAATCACCGGCATCTGCCAGCCAAACATGCCACCGACCATGCTGACAACGTATACCAGGGCAATGCCACCGGTTGCCGCAAAGATCCCAAGCTTGAAATTTTCCGTGGCCCGTATCAACCGGGTTTTGTAGGCAAAGAGGAGAGCAAACAGAGTGCCGAAGGTGAGTCCCACCGCCTGGATAACGATTCCCGGGAAGCGTGCTTCGAAAAACGCCGAAATCCCGCCCAGGGCCAAGCCTTCCAGAACGGCGTAGATCGGTGCTGTTTTGGGCGCCCAGTGCGCCTTGAAGATGGTGATCATGGCGAAGATGAAACTGCCGATGACCCCGCCGATCATCCAGGGCTGCACCGCAGCAGAACCCTGGTTGTAGAAAAGGTTCCATGAGTAACCGGCACCGATCACGACCAGTGCCAGCAGGGCCACGGTCTTGTTCACGGCTCCCTGCAGGGTCATGGTCTCAGCCCCTGCAATCGCCTGGCTAAAAGTGCTTTCTTTCATCATTGGATTGGACGTACGCATTTTAATTCCTCACGGTATCTTTAACGACGGTCTTGTCGTTACTGGTTCTCTGTAGCATAACGACATGCAGAATAAAAAAGCCGGGAAAGACCCCGGCTTTTTTATCAGCATGGATGAACGTTGCTGCTGCCAAGGACTTTCGGTTTCTGATAACGCTTCATGCCTGCCTCCTTTTGCTTATTGACTGCACAGACCACATTGTAACCTGCTGGCTCACAGCTTACAAGCCCAACTCGTTGGCAATCCCCTGCATCGCCAGCAGAGAAAGATCACAGAATTCAGCAAGGGGAACACCACCGACCTCACATTCGCGGATAATGTCGCGATTTGCTCCGGCAGCAAAAGCTTTTTCCTTGATCCGTTTGCGCACCGATTTCGGTTTGACGCTGGCCAGCTTTTTGTCCGGATAGACCAGGGCCGTGGCGACGATCAATCCGGTGATCGTCTCTCCCGCGGCAAGCAGGTGCTGAAATTGCGTGCTGCGTTGCTCTCCGGGATGAGCCTGCTCATTGTGCAGACGAATCGCTTCGATGATCTCTTCGTCGACACCCTTCTCACGGAGGATACGAGCTGTCTCACAGGGTGTGAACTTCAAGATCGGTGTGGGTTTCGGCATCCAGATCGTGCAGCAGACCAGCCAGCCCCCACTTTTCAGGATCTTCGCCAACGCGTTCGGCCAAGGCCTTCATGACCGCTTCAGCGGCCAGGCAATGGTTGATCATGTTGGGACTCTTGATATGTTGTTTGACCAGTTCGAATGCTTGTTCGCGGCTCATTCCGTAGTTCATAAAAACACTTCTCACCCCAACTTTACTACGCCTTAGCCTTCTGGATCGCTTCATAGGCTTCGTTGATCTCGCGGAACTTCTCTTCGGCAAACTTGATGAAGTCCTCGGGCAAGCCCTTGGAAACGATTTTATCAGGATGATACTCAGTGACCAGCTTGCGATAAGCCTTCTTGACTTCGACTCATCTCCGCCCCATCACCAAGACCCAGTACGGCGTAGTGATGTGAGAGATCACTGACAAACTGGCGCTTGACAGTGTCAAAGATATCACCATGCAAACCGAGCATGGCCGGAGCTGCTCGCAGAATCTTTTCTTCGGCAGGATGCAGCACGCCGTCAGCCAGAGCCACGGTGAAGAGCATTTCGAAGAACATTACACGGAGTTGCTGTTCATTTTTGAAGACCTGGCCAAATTGACGGGCATATTCTTCAAAGGGAGTCGCGTTATCTTTGGCCTCATTGAAGACACCCATGGCAAATTTCTGGGTGACCGGGTCGAGACGCAGTTTGTCATGCATGAAGGCCCTGACAGCTTTGATTTCGCTCTCACACACCCGACCGTCGGCCTTGGCCATCTTACCGAGCATGGCAAACGTAGCGGTAAAGAAGACCGCCTGACGCTGTTCCTGACCTGTCAAACGACCCTGCTCCGCATAGTTGGAGCGGGTCTTGTCGTCAATCAGCGTATGCCCGAGCGTCGCACCGACCAGGGCCCCGATCGGCCCACCCAGCATGAAACCAACGCTGCCACCCATGATTTTGCCAAACCATGTCATGAATTCAACCTCCTGAGAATCAACCGTACAATAACTGACAATGTAAACTTCACCTGATATGTGAGTTTTTTTGCAGTCTCCATGGGCTGCAAAGGATGGGCATACTAACACGTTGACCATTTCACTGCCAGACGCATCCTGAACGACTGGACAATCTCTGCAGAAGACCAATCGTCATCTTACTATTTCCAATGATTGACGGTGATATCCTTCAATCCGAGTGTGTCATTTTTACGTCACATTGCGTGTTAAATGGCAAACAATAATCCGCTCCGCCATTAAAAAACCTTTATACAACATGATGTTATAATTGCCCAACTATTTTCTTGAAGAGCCAAGTTGCTTGAATAACAACCTTTCTGGTCATGGATTCAGGAGCGCAAGATTCTTTGCGGGGAAAAGGCATTTATTGGCATATCGTTTGCTAGATTTACATGTTGGAGTGCAGGGTTTGGTTTGCCTGGTGTAACAATACCGCGATCGCAGAGAGAGAGGAGCACAGATGTTTCATAAACTGGTTGTCATCTTACTACTCGCCACCTTCACCAGCGCCTGCGCACAACAGGCGGCGTTTATCTCTACTCCCCCGGGAGCGCAGGTCTTTATCGATGGTGAACAGATCGGTGTCACTCCTTGTGAGTTTGACTACAATCTCAGCAAGAATGACAGCCACGAAGTCACAATTGCCAAGCAGGGCTACGATCCTGTGAATTTTGTTGTGATCACCGATGAGGTGGATACCCGGACCCGTGACCGCTGGTTGGCCGCCGGGGTCGTCTGGAGTCCCCTCTGGTTGGGAACCATCTTCACCAAAAAGCTTAAGGACACTTACGACTTTGCTTTGAGTGCCGAGGCGCCAGTGATGACAGCAACGGTCAGTCAGGTGAATTCCAACAAAGAGATGTAATCTGCACGCGAGAGTCTCTCTCATTCAGTAACAAAGCCGGCTTCTCAGTAAAGCCGGCATTGTTGTTTCTGTAGTTATAGTGTCAGCAACAGATTGATAATCTGTTGCTGCTATTTGTAGATTTCTTAAAACTAATGACAAAAAAACGTCGGGGTTGCCCGACAGCAACTTCATTTTCTTTGTAGCGACAAATAAAACGAAGCAAAAGAAAACTTGGCGCTGCGCTTGGCATGTCTGGATCGATATCACAGCGACATCATTTTAGAGGCAGCTGTCGTGAACCTGTCTACATATCCCCCCTGGTTGCCGAGGCCCTTGTGGACCTCTCCCACGGTGCCATTCTGAATGTTCAGTATTGTTTAGCTTTTCGATACAAGAGAACACCGCGGAAAGGCCCTTGACACAGGGCCGGATTTCATCCTCGGCGATGAATAGAAACCACGGGAACCAGGCGAAGGAGATGCCCTCCGCCAGGAGTACAGCGTTTTTGCTTACTTTTTAGGCGTTGTAAAAAGTAAGACGGCTGGCGGGCCGTGACCCGCCGGTACTGCTTTAGGGTTTGGAGAAAACAGCAACAGATTATCAATCTGTGAGCTTATCAATCATCCGAGGCCAGCTTCTCTGTGAAACTGGCCCTTCTCATTTTTGGCACATTTCTGTGCAATCAAATCTCAATGCATCTCGTGAAACAGTTCCTGTATCTTCGTGACTTCGTCATGGGATTCAACCAAGGCATCGACACAATCCTTATCCAGCCTGTCAATGGACAATAACTGCAGCATGGCAAAGGCATGCTCATTGGGCCAGGGCTTCTTGTAGGGCCGCTGCGTGGTCAAAGCATCAAACACATCACAGACGGCAACAATACGCGCTTCCAACGAGATTTCACGCCCACATAAACCACGCGGATAACCGCTGCCATCCTTTGCTTCATGATGTTCTTCGGTGATGTGTTTCAGGTAATCAATATATGGAATCGTCTCAAATCCGAAATGACTGATCAGGTCATCAACGATCTGGCGACCGAGTACGGTATGGGTATTCATGACCTGTCGTTCTTCGCTATTGAGCTTCTCAGGTTTCTGTAAAATCATGTCCGAGATACCAATTTTCCCGACATCGTGCATCGTGGAGAAGAGAGCCATCTGCTCAATCTGCTCATCATCAAGTTGCTCCAGACCTTTTGCGGCAAGACAACGCGCAATCAGGCGCGTATAACGGGACATCCGTTCGAGGTGACTACCCGTTTCCATATCATGCTTTTGCATCATGCTGATTGAGGTCTTCATTGCAGCCACCAGGGCGCGGGTTGCGGTCAAATCGGTCAAAATCATCTCGGACAGCAGATGCACAAAAATTTCAACCTGTTCCACAGTACGATCGCGAAAATGCTGATTATGGAATGAGTTGAAAAAGATAAAACCGGCGAGTTTGTTGTTGTGATACATCGGATGAGTGTAACTTGAAGCAAAGCCATGTTTAACGATCGCTTGAGAATGGACAGAGTCGTGGTCTGCGTAGATTCTCAGATCATGAACCACCCGCGGCGTACCCTCTCTGGCAATCTTGCCGAGAGAGGATTCCTCCTGCAGCGCAACCTCATGATACGTCAACGGGCTTTCTTCCGCAGGAGAAGCAACGAAAGTGTGCAATGAATTCGTCTGGTGATCATACAAGGCGACACTGACCCGGTCGATACCGGGACAGCGATCTTTCAGAACACCATGAACGACGTCCAGTTTCCCCTGGCAGCTGGAGGCTGAGGCCAATCCGGCCAGTGGATCGTCCCGAAATAGAATCTGCTCCATGACGCCTCCCCGGTTAGCTTTTTCTAACATAATACCGTCTTAGAGGATGATTGCAATGGATCAGCGTTTTGAAGCTTTTTACTTAGGGATCTGTTTTCGTTCTGTTGATAACAGAGCGTGGGTTATGTCTGGGTTTTATCTCTTAGGGTGCACCTGCAATCCAAAAAAATGACCACCCGTTTCCAGGTGGCCATTATTCATTCCTCAAGCCCAGACATTGATCTCCTCTTGAACAACAACGCTTCAAGGGAGAATCGCCTACAAAGTCGTTAGTTAAAGAACCTCCTCCACCGGCGTGTGCTCAAGATCAAAAGCCTCTGCGACTCCGGCGTAGGTAATTTTACCCTTGACGACATTCAAGCCCAGCCTCACACCTGCATTCTCGCGAGCCACTTTCTGCCATCCCTGATCAGCGATTTTCAGTGCATACGGGAGGGTGGCGTTCGTCAAGGCAACGGTTGATGTCAGAGGGACGGCTCCCGGCATATTGGCGACACAGTAGTGCACGATTCCATCCACCTCGTAAGTCGGCTCGCTATGGGTGGTCGCCCTGGACGTTTCAAAACAGCCGCCCTGATCGATCGCCACATCAACCAGCACCGCACCTGACTTCATAGTCTTCAGCATATCCCTGGTCACCAGCTTGGGCGCTTTGGCACCGTGCAGCAGGACCGCCCCGATAACAACGTCGGCTTCCTTGACCAGCTCGCGGACTGTCGCAGGAGAAGACATGATCGGGAAACAGTTTTTCGGCATCACCTCGGCGAGGTGGCGCAAGCGCTCAAGGTTTGTATCCAGCAGGTAAACCTTGGCACCGAGACCACAGACCATCTGCGCGGCATGGGTTCCAACGATTCCGCCACCAAGCACCAGAACCGTGGCTGGCTGTACACCCGGAACACCACCGAGCAGGATGCCGCGCCCGCCGAAGGTTCGCTCCGCATATTTGGCTGCTTCCTGGGCGGCCATGCGTCCGGCAACTTCACTCATGGGCGTGAGCAGCGGCAGGCTTCCATCTGCGCCGACAATCGTTTCGTAGGCGATACAGACCGAACCGCTGGCGATCATCGCCCGGGTCAAGTCTTGCGAGGCCGCAAAATGGAAGTAGGTAAAAACAATCTGCCCTTCACGAATCAGGGCGTATTCTGAGGGCTGGGGTTCTTTGACATGCATGACCATCTCGGCGCGACGATAGACCTCTTCAGGGGTTGCGACAATCTCAGCCCCGGCAGCGACATAATCAGCATCGCTGAAACCACTCCCCGTCCCTGCCTGGCTTTCAACCAGGACAACGTGGCCGCTCTTGCACATGACCTCTGCACCCGCCGGAGTCATGCAAACCCTGTTTTCTGCAACCTTGATCTCTTTAAGTACGCCGACAATCATGATAAGGCCCCTTCAATATGGAAGATTGAATGTTTTGTCTTAATGGATTCTACCAGCAAACGCGGGAATTTATCTTGCAAACTTCCCGTCAAAACGCTAATTATTGGCAATATATTCTATCAAAAAGGTTAAAAGGAGAGGAATATGCCAACACCCAACCTGGACGCGATAGATCATTCTATTTTAAATAAGTTACAGAAGAATGGTCGACTGTCAAATGTTCAACTCGCCACGGCGGTCGGCCTTTCAGAATCGGCGTGCCTGAGACGGGTGAAGATTCTCGAGGAGAGCGGGATTATTGATCGTTACGTGATGTTGATCAACCAGAGCGCGATCGGCAAGCCCGGCAATGTCTTCGTGAGGGTCTCTCTGGATGGTCAGCAGAGGGAAAAACTCGCCGCTTTCGAGGCGGAAGTGACCAGGGTCTCGGAGGTGATGGAATGTTACCTGATGTCCGGGGACTTCGACTACCTGCTACGGGTGATCACCCGGGACAACGATGACTATGTGCGCGTCCACAACAAGCTCACCAGCCTGCCCGGTGTCATGCGTGTCCAGTCATCCTTTGCACTGCGTACGGTCCTGGGTAAAACCGAACTACCGCTGGATGCGAGGATCTAAAAGTACAAGAAGAGAAATGATGATCCCCCATCGCGTTGACATGACTCATGCTGGGACTTGATTTCCATGGCTGAATTATCTATAACAATAACTCCTGAATGACCAATCAACTCACCGAAAACAAAGGTTTTTTATGAATGATCTGCAGGCATTTTTTGCCGACATGTCCAAGACTTTAAGCGCCCAGGTGCTCGGGCAGCCTCAACTCATTGAACGGCTGCTGATCGCCCTGCTGGCAGACGGCCACCTCCTCGTGGAAGGAGCTCCAGGCCTGGCCAAGACCAGGGCGATCCAGAAGCTCAGCGAGCGGCTGCAAGGCAGCTTCCACCGGGTCCAGTTCACGCCGGACCTTCTGCCGGCGGACCTGACCGGAACCGACATCTTCCGCCCCCAGGATGGCAGCTTCGTCTTTCAGCGCGGTCCGCTCTTTCACAACCTGATTCTTGCCGACGAAATCAACCGCGCTCCCGCCAAAGTTCAGTCCGCTCTGCTCGAAGCGATGGCAGAGCGACAGATCAGCGTCGGCCAAACCAGCTACCCGCTGGATGACCCCTTCCTGGTGATGGCGACCCAGAACCCGATCGAGCAGGAAGGCACCTATCCGCTGCCAGAGGCACAGCTCGATCGTTTTCTGCTCCACGTCACGATCAGCTACCCGCAGGTCGATGTCGAAAGAGAGATTCTGGAGTTGGCCCGCAACGAGGCAAAATCCGGCCGACAGGCGAAGACCACCAACGCCGCGCAACTCAGCGTCCAGCAGTTGCAGGCGGCCCGTGCTGAAGTGCTTGACCTCTACCTGGCGGACAACCTCGAAGAGTATCTGCTGCAGCTGGTGCTGGCGACCCGTCGACCGGAGCTCTACGGCGAGGACCTCGCCGGCTGGATTCAGTACGGTGCCAGCCCGCGCGCAAGCATCGCCCTCGACCGTTGTTCCCGCGCACGCGCCTGGCTCGCTGGACGGGACTACGTCAGCCCTGAAGATATCCAGTCTCTCGTCTTCGATGTGTTGCGTCACAGGGTGTTGCTGACCTTTGAGGCCGAGGCCGAGGGGATCAACGTTGACCGCCTGGTCAGCGAGTTGATCTCCCGGGTGCCGGTCCCCTGAAGACCATGAAGACACGGCAGTCGACTCACAGGACTCTTCCTGCAGAAATCAGCATCGACCTGGCAGAGCTGATCGCACTGCGCAATGAATGCAAAGGGTTCTCCCTGCGTCCAAGGCAGATTTGTGCAGCGCGCGGCGGTGGTTACATCAGCCGTATGCGCGGCCGCGGCATGGCCTTTGCCGAGGTGCGTGCCTACCAGCCCGGGGATGATGTCCGCAGCATCGACTGGCGGGTGACCGCCCGCCGTGGCAAGCCGCACACCAAGCTGTTCCAGGAGGAACGGGAACGACCGGTGCTGCTGGCGATCGACTACCGCCGACCGATGTTCTTTGCCACCCGCGGTTGCTACAAGTCTGTGCAGGCTTCCAAACTGGGGGCACTGCTCGCCTGGAATGCCTTACAGCAGGGAGACCAGGTCGGAGCCTTCCTCTTTTCCGAGGACCGCCATTGTGAACTCCGCCCGCAACTTGGCAAGGCAGGAGTACTGAACCTGCTGCAGCAGATGGTTGCCGACCCCTCCTGGCAACGCCCGGCGCATCAGCCTTTTGAACCTCGTCAGCGCCTCGCCCTGACCCTGATGCGACTCCGCCGGGTCGCGCGTCCCGGCAGCCTGATCATGCTTTTGAGCGACTTCGCCCAGTGGGATGATGAGATCGAAAAGCAGCTGAGTCTGCTCGGCAGGCACAACGATCTGGGCCTGATCTTCTGCTACGATCCCCTCGAAGCGGAATTGCCCCCTGCCGGCAGTTACCGCATCAGCGACGGCGAAAACGATCTGACCATGAGCACTCTCGATCGTGCGGGTCGTGAGCGTTACCAGCAGCGCTTCAACCAGCACCGCGACTCGATTGAACAGTTCTGTCGTAAACGGCGCAGCCTGTTTCTGGCCTGCGCGACCAATCAACCTCCCCTCGACTGCCTGCGGCAGGGGTTGATCAGCCGACCGGGAGGTTGAGATGCCCCCTGCCCCGCTGACCCCCGATTCACTGCCGCTCCGTGATATTCACTTGCCAGCACCCGTCTCCTGGTGGCCTCCGGCTCCCGGATGGTGGTTGCTGGCCGTTGGTGTCATCGTGCTGATTTACAGCTGCTTCTGGCTCAGGCAGCGCTCCCGTCGACGCCGCTTCAAACGTCTTGCGCTTTCCCGCCTCGACCAACTGGAGCAACAATACCGAAGCCAGGGTGATGCCCTGCAACTCCAGCAAGAACTCTCCTGCCTGCTTCGTCAAGCAGCCATATTGCATTATCCGAAGAGCAACTGTGCAGGCCTAATTGGCGAGACCTGGCTGAAGTTCCTCGATCAGACTCTTGACGGCAAGTCCTTTTCCCAAGGGGTCGGCCAGTTGCTGGAGAGCGGCCCTTACCGGCCCCGGCCAGCAGATTTTGACGCCCCTGAACTCCTGGGGCTCTGTCGCAGCTGGTTGCAGCGTCTGCCTCCCCTGCCAAAGACAGCGAGGGGGCAGCGATGATCACCTTTGCCTGTCCTTGGGCCTTTCTGTTGTTGCCCTTGCCCTACCTGGTTCATCGACTTGCGCCGCCAGCCCTTGCCGCTGAAGAGGCCGCCCTCTGGGTGCCATCGCTGCAACCCTTTGCCGACAACCGTCATCAGCTCAGCCGTCGACGCTGGCCCTGGTGGCTGCTGCTGCCGATGCTGCTGTGCTGGCTGTTGCTGGTGACAGCGACGGCCCAGCCGCAGTGGCTCGGTGAACCTCTGGAGTTACCAGTCAGTGGCCGGGACCTGCTGCTGGCAGTGGACCTCTCCGGCAGCATGGACACGAAGGATTTTTCCCTGGGAGGAAAAACGGTCAACAGGCTGACAGCTCTCAAAAGTGTCGCCGGAGAGTTCATCCGGCGCCGGCAGGGAGACCGGCTGGGGTTGATCCTGTTCGCCGATCAGGCCTATGTGCAGACTCCTCTGACCTTCGATCGGAAAACGGTTGAGCAACTTTTAAATGAAGCAGTGCTTGGACTGGCCGGGGAAAAAACGGCGATCGGTGATGCCATTGGCCTGGCGGTCAAGCGCATGCAGCATGAACAGTCGCAGGAGCGGATCCTGATCCTGCTCACCGACGGCGCCAACACCGCCGGGCAGGTCAGCCCCCTGAAAGCCGCCGAGCTGGCCGCCCAACAGGGCCTCAAGATTTACACCATCGGGATTGGCGCCGACGAGATGGTGGTCGGTTCATTCTTCTTCGAACGCCGCGTGAACCCATCGGTCGATCTTGATGAGGAGACCCTGACAGCCATCGCCGAGCAGACTGGCGGCCGCTACTTCCGTGCCAGGGATTCAGCCGAACTGGAACAGATCTACGCCATGCTCGACAAGCTGGAGCCGGTCGAAAAAGATCAGAAGACCTTCCGCCCGGTCACGGCGCTCTATTTCTGGCCGCTCGGTCTGGCATTGTTCGGCTCCCTGCTGCTTGGCTTGCTCGACCAGGGACGTCAGCGTTGGGGGTGGAGATGAGCCGTTCCATTTCTTGCGTCCAGACTGGTTCTGGCTGCTGGTGCCCCTCACCCTGCTGCTGTGCTGGCTATGGCGCAGGCAGCTGCAGAGCCGAAGCTGGCAGTCGGTCTGTGACCCGCAGCTGCTCCCTCATTTACTGATCGGCCGTTCGCAACGTCGTCGTAACTGGCCCCTCTACCTGGCCCTGCTGGCCCTGCTGATTGCAATCACTGCCCTGGCCGGGCCAACCTGGGAGCGCCTGCCGCAACCGCTGTTCCGGCAGCACTCGGCGCTCGTCGTGCTGCTCGACCTGTCCGCCTCGATGAACGCCACCGACCTCAAGCCGAGCCGGCTGGTGCGCGCACGCCTGAAAGTGGCCGACCTTGTCCGCCAGCGTCGAGAAGGGCAGACCGCCCTGGTCGTCTTTGCCGGTGACGCCTTTACCGTCACCCCCCTGACCGATGACGGCAAGACCATCCTGGCACTGCTCGACAGCCTGGACCCCGGCCTGATGCCGGCGCAAGGCAGCCGACCGTCTCTGGCCATCAAGCTGGGTCAACGTTTATTGCAGCAAACGGGCCTGACCGAAGGGGATCTCATCCTGGTCACCGACGATGACCAGCCTGAAGAGGCCCTGGCTGCGGCGACGAAGTTGAGGCAGGACGGTTACCGTTTGTCGATTCTCGGTGTTGGCACAGAAGACGGTGCCCCGATCCCTCTGGCGAATGGAGGTTTCTTCAAAGATGCTGCAGGGCAGGTTGTCCTGCCTCGTCTCAATCGCGGCGCGCTGCAACAGCTGGCCGAGCTTGGCGGCGGACGTTATCAAACCATCCGCGTCGATGAACGTGACTGGCAGGAGCTGCTCTCGGAGCCACTGAGCCAGAGACTCGACAAAGAACAAGAACAGAGTGACCAGCTCGGCGACCGCTGGCGGGAGTCCGGTGTCTGGCTGCTCTGGCCCCTCGCCCTGATCACGGCCTGCGCCTTCAGACGCGGGTGGCTGACGGTGGTGATTCTTTGTGTATTACTCAGCCAACCGGCCCAGGCCTTCGAATGGCAGCAGCTCTGGCAGCGTGCCGATCAGCGTGGCGCCCAGGCCTTTTCCGCAGAAGATTACGAAACCGCCGCTCAGCAGTTTCAGGACCGCCGCTGGCAGGCCAGCAGCCTGTACCGCAACGGTCAATATGCCGAGGCAGCAGAGATTCTTGAGAATCCCGAGACAGGAGATGATTGGTACAATCGTGGCAACGCGTTAGCGAAGAGTGGACGATTACCTGAAGCAATCAAGGCCTACGACGAGGCCCTGAAACTCAACCCGCAGGATCAGGATGCCTTGACCAACAAGCAACTGGTCGAAGATGCCCTTGAACAGCAGAGCCAATCGCAGCAAGAATCATCTTCGCAAGACGAAGACGGTTCACAGCAAAGTGATGCAACTCCCGACCAAACCGGGCAGGAAGAACAATCACCTGATGACCAGGGGAAAGATTCTCCGCAGGGGCAAAACGAACAAGAATCAAAGTCAGCGTCTGCAGATTCTGCGGAGAAGCAGCCACAAGAGGCAAAGACTCAAGAGGCAAAGGCTGAAGAGGCAGAGGTCGATGAAAAAGCTGCAGAGCAACAGGCAGACCCGAGTGATGGTGAAGAGCAGCAGGGACAAGGCGAACGCCTGAACGAGCAATCTTCTGACGAGGACCAACGGGCCAGTCAGCAGTGGCTGCAACGCATCCCCGATGACCCGGGTGGCCTGCTGCGACGTAAATTTCTTTATCAGTACCGCCAGCGGGACAAGCGGCAGACGAGTGACAAACCATGGTGATTCGACATATCAACATAATCCTGACAGTGATGTTGCTTTTGATCCCGACCTTGAGCCTGGCTGTACAGCTTGAGGCTGTTCCCGACCGACTCCGGGTGGGCCTGGAAGAAAGCTTCACCCTGGATCTGCGTGCCGATGGCAGCGTTGACGGCGAGCCTGACCTGAGCGTCCTTGAAAAAGACTTCGAACTCCTGGGACGCTCGCAGGCCTCGCAAATCCAGGTGATCAACGGCGATATCAGCCGTACAACCTCATGGAACCTCGCCCTGCTGGCGCGCAGCGCTGGCAGAAAAGTGATCCCGCCACTTTGCATCGCAGACGATTGCAGCGCAGCGGTGACAATCGATGTCACTCCTCCCGGCCAGGGCAGCAGTAGCAACAACGCTGAAGAACTCCTGCTCGAAGTCAGCACGGAATCAGACACAGCGCTGGTGCAGTCGCAGCTGCTCTTTAAAGTCCGTTTGCTGACTCGCCTGAATTTTCTCCAGGCCAGCCTTTCTGAGCCGGAGCCTGCCGGAGTCGAGGCGGTCGTGCAAAAACTGGGTGATGACCGCAACTATGAGACGGTACACAACGGTTTGCGCTACCGGGTTGTCGAACGCAACTATGCCATCTTCCCTCAACAGAGCGGTCGCCTGCTGATCCCGCCGTTGCGCTTTGCCGCCCAGGTTGCCGTGGGTGGTCGCGGCGGCTTTGACCCTTTCAACCAGAGAACGCGACAGCTGCGCAAGCACTCGGAGCAGATCAGCGTCGACGTCCTGCCGGCACCGGATTCTGGCGGACGGACCTGGCTGCCAGCCAATGATCTGCAACTGGAAGACGAGTGGCAGCAGAAGCCACCTCGGCTGACTGTTGGTGAACCGGCAACTCGCACCGTGACCCTGCGTGCCAGCGGTTTGCCGGCCGCCCAGCTGTTGCCACTGGCAATCGAGGCGCCGGAAGGCGTCAAAGGCTATCCGGACCAGCCAGGCCGGGAAGACCAGATGAACGAAGATGGAGTCACGGGAATTCTGCAGCAGAAGCTGGCGCTGGTACCCACCCGCCCGGGTCTTTTGCGGTTGCCGGAAGTCAGGGTTGACTGGTGGAACCTGCGCAGCGGAAGCTGGCAGCAGACGGTGATCCCGGCCATTGAACTCGAAGTGTTACCGGCGCTCGATTCACCCGGAGTCGCAACAACGCCACCCCTTGAGCAGCAGCCGGCGGACACGGCTATCGCGCCACAAGCTGAACCAGAAGAGCCGGAAGAGGCTGGAGACTCCGGCTTTTGGCCCTGGCTGTGTTTGGCGCTCGCAACCGGCTGGCTCATCACACTCGTATTACTGGTGAGAAACAGGAGTGCTCGAAACAGACAAAGGCAGCCTTCTTCCCGCGAGGACGAGACCCTGAGCCTGAAAGAAGCTCACCGAGAATTACGAAAGGCTCTTGGCTCGGGAGACCACGGACAGATGCGCAGCGCCCTGCTCTGCTGGGGAGCGGCACTTTTCCCCGGGCAGAAACCTCGCAACCTGGAAGAGCTTGCAGCTCTCTGCGGCAACCCGATGCAGAAGCACCTGGAGCGCTTCAACAGGAGTCTTTACAGCAGGGCGAGTGAACCGAGTGATGTTGAGGAACTGATCAGGGCGGCACAGCAAACAGAGAGAGACATCAGTGGGGGCAAGAACGTCGAGCAGCTACCGCCGCTCTATCCGCGGTGACAGGCAACAGGAAAAGAGCAACAAACTTGAGGACAGAAGCTTGATTCAACCTCTAGCGACAACAACCCGGAGAAAGGCAACTACTTAATCTTCGATTCGTCGAGAGTCACCATGAAACTGCTGCTGCACTCTTTACACATGGCGATCACCGTGTCGTTGAATTGATAGTCGCTGCCGACAAAGTAACGGAGCGAAATTTCATTCGTTTGTTGGCATTTGTCGCACTTTGAAGTAATGAACCGAGTCTCCAGCATATTGCCCCCCTTGCCAGCAGGACTCGCTGACATCAGCAATATAGCAGAGTCGTCTCAAAATAATCTCACAGCTTTCGGGCGACGCCCCGCGGCAGTTACTGCCGACATTTCGCCGGGTTCTTCAATGTGGTTCTGGAAACTCGATGAAGTCTGTTGTCGGCACGACACCCGCAGGCAAACGGGCCGGAGCCGGAGTTCCCTTCGGTCCGAGGTATTTGACAAAACGATAGACAGCCCGCAGGTCCTGATCTGTCACTTTAGGCAGGCGGACCCAGGACATCGGTGAATTTTTTCGCATCTGCCTGGCTTGTACCAGCCAGTCCTCTTCGGACATGTCATTCAGCAGCAATCGCAAGTTGGACGGGTAGGCTGTCCCCCAGGAACCGTGAAACCCGAGATCCCCACCCACCAGCCAATCATCCTCCGGAAGGGAGCTGCCGCTGCCCATATAGCTCGGCGTATGACAATCGTTGCAGCCCATGATCTCGACCACGTAACGGCCCCGTTCAACATCGGGACTCCGCTCCCTTTGATACAATCCGGCGCACCCAACAAGCACAGCCAACACGGTTAAGCATACGGTCGTAAATTTATAAGACATCCAGGACTCCCTGCTGAGAATATGATGGAGACAATTTATCCCAGCGACAGGTGCAGGTCAATTTACAATGTCAGCAACAGAGTTTCTGAGAATTGTCCTCAATGACTCTGAAGGTGGCATAAAAAGTTGCTGAGATATCTTATAACAATTCTGATTTTTTGTTGATCTGCTCAAATCGACGAATGTGTCAGGAACTTGGTGAGTAAGAAATTTACGAATTGCTGGACGCCATCTTCAAGACTCCGGATGGCGTTTATTGTGACTGGGAAGTTTGTTAAATGTCCTCAGGTAATGTAAGAAAGGGTTGCAACAGTACTTGCAAGAAAGCCCCTACCCTGAAGGCCAGGGAGTGGCTAAGGGTTACTGGAAATGGTGATAAACAAGAACCTGTTGAGCAAGAACATTCCAAACAACTAGGGCCACCTCTCAGAGCAGAAAGAGAACAGCTAGGACCAGCAGCATGATCCAGCTGCCAAAGAAGGTGAAGGCGAGAAAAAGACCGCTAAGTTGGTCTGATGAGGCCAGCGGCTTGGTGTCGAGGTCATCCCAGATCCAGAAGCAACTGTTCGGGTCAGAGAAGAGTGCCTTGCTGGACTGTTCGCGGAAGACGCGCCCCAGCACTCCCTGAATGAGGAAATGCAACAAGACGTTCAAGGTGGTGGCGGTCTTGTCGGCGCTTGCCTATCGTGACTCGTTTTCTGCCATCAACCAGGGCGTGCTGCACATCGCCGAGAAGCTGCAGCCCTTCGCCCGGCACGAGGATACCGTCCTCGGAGAGGAACACGGCACTCTTGGGATTGACCAGCA
Source organism: uncultured delta proteobacterium (assembly GCA_963707155.1). Classification (GTDB taxonomy): domain Bacteria; phylum Desulfobacterota; class Desulfuromonadia; order Desulfuromonadales; family BM103; genus M0040. The sequence continues at coordinate 24,860 of CAVPPD010000021.1, forward strand.
TTCGGCCGCCTCCATCGACGATCCAGAAACGGTGATCGGGATGGTCCCTGTCCGCACCCGGGTAGTAGAGGCAGGGCTCCTGGCTTACTGGGTGGAGCAACAGGTTTTCACGGTAGGGCTGAGCTTCCCCGCGCAGGACAGCCATGCCCATGGCCGCCGAAGAGATTCTGGCCCTGGGGAGATTGTTGACCAGGCGATACAGGTTGACCAAGCGGAAACCCCAGAGAAACAGCATGATTCCCAAAAGACCACTCAGCAGGCTGAAAATGACCAGCAGCGGCTTGCGCCAGGCCGGGTCTTCAGGAGGCCTGGGTGGCCTGGGCGGGTCCGGCGGTGTGTTGAGTGAATGTTCAATTTGTTCGATGCGATGCTCGATTCGGAATATGAGGTCTTCCGGTGGATTCAGGTATTCTTGCCAGGGCCTCGGCGACTTCAACGGTATAATTCCCTTTCAACAGCGTATTGATGGCGGCTCTCTTGACCCGGATGTCCTCATCTGCCGTCATCTTGGCGAGAGCGAGCACCACCCTGGGGTCCAGCGTACGATGCTGCAATCTTTCCGCCACCAGAATACGGGTCTTCGGTCGGAGGGTATCAATCCTCGGCAGCACCGTACTCAGGGCTTTCCACGGGATTCTGCCGTGACTGTCGACCAGACCGGCAACCGCTTCATCGTGGAGTGCCGGGTCGCCCTGCTCGAGGATGCGCGTGTAGTCACTCTGGTCCTTGACTTCAATTTCGGCCAGGCCGCAGACAGGCAGCAGGAAAAGAATCAGGAAGAGTATGAGTCTATACATCGATTCCCTCCATGCCCGCGAGCCCTTCTCCGGGAAGAACCTCACCCGCGTCCGTTCCCTCCGGCAGTTGGGCTTGCAGGGAACCACCGCCAAGGCAGGTCAGGTTCAGCATTCCTGCCTCGATCCGTGTACTGTCATCATCCGGGAAGATCCTGACATGAATCGTTCGCGAGACTCCTGCCGGGATGGAACTTTCGCGGTCGCGGCGGCGGAAACAGACATCGCCGCGCTGGCCACCGACCGTTGCCTGCCAGGCCAGTTGCCCCGCGTGTCGATCGTAGTCTGCCGGGCTGATGGCGCGTTTGCCACGGTTGGTCATGGTCAGCTTCAAATCAAGGCCGGCGGCCGCGTCATTCTCATTGCGCCAGCTGAGCTCTCCCTTCAGGTCGAGTTGCGGGAGTTCGGCCTCCTCCAGCTTGTCCTGTCCGGCTGAGATACGCTGTAACTCTGCCAGCCAGATACGATTCTTCTTGCCCATGTCAAGGTTGTCCGAGAGGAGTTTGACCGGCGCGTGGCGCGACCAATTCCCACCGACCAGAGCGCCACCGAGGATGCAGGTGGCGAGCCTGAGGTAGCCCTGGCGAATTTGCACGATAACTTTGGGTCTGAAGACCTCCAGGGCCAGTCCGGCCACGGCAGCACCAACCGGGGCGACCAGAAAAGCCAGCACCATGCCCGGGGCGTTGCCCGAATGTCCGGCCAGTGCCGCCGCCAGCAATCCTGCGGAGCAGACCCAGGCCAGTTGCAGGACAATCCTTCCCGCCTTGCGTTGCGAACGCAGGCGTAAGGCGATGCGCTCACCATCCTGAATCAGCGCAAGCTGTTTATGAGGTGGGGACGGCAACTTGAAATATTCGCCACGTCGAAACAGGCCGACCTGGTAGATGTGCAGGATCAGCAACCATAACAAAGGCAGGAGCAGCAGTACGCTGAAGACGGCCTGGTCCGGGTTGCCATAGCTGAGCTGTTGTTTTGCATAGCCGAGAACCGGTTTGGCGATAATCGCCAGCAATGTTACCGACAGCACGCTACTGATAATGCGTTCCAGGCGGGCCGCGCGCGGCATCAGTCGCCAGGGCAGTGCCCACTGCTCGATGACCAGGCAGGAGGTGATGCCAAGCAGGATGACAAAGGGCAACAGGTTCATGAAATCGTGGAAGCCCTGGCGCAGATTGATCGCCAGGATCGGTGTGCCGAAACAGAGCAGCAGGGGTACGATCAGCCAGAGACTGGCACCGCCGAAGCGCTCGAAGCGGTTTCGCAGTTCACCCGGAACCCGGTCGCGCTCCTTGCTCAAGAAGCCGATCAGCAGGAGCAGGTGGATGGCGGTTGCAGTCAGGTAAAGGTGCCACGGATTGTCAGTGCCGTGATCGAGAAAGAAGAAATCACCGACGAAACCTTCGACGAGCAGGAAGAGGATGAAAAGGTTGAAGCGGTAAGGTTCGAAGATCCGCAGCTGGTTGAAAAGCAGCAGCAGACCGAGAATCAGGCTGATGCCGGTGCCGAGAATATGCACCCAGGCTGAAGATATCCAGTCCCCACTGGAAGCCCTTGCGGAACCCCCAGTCCATCTCGAAGCGGAACCCGTACCAGACCGACAGCTGCACCTTCTCAGGCAGATGATCGACAAAGCTGCGCAAGAGGATGATCTTGTCCGTGGTCAACAAGGCTTCGCGTGCGGCACGCTGTACCCAACGGTCCGGGTCGCGGGTCAGCGGTTCGACCAGGGGGCCGGTCTCCGGGAGCAGCAACTCGTCGAGCTTCCAGATCGCCCGTTGGCGGATATAGGGGTCGGCATTCTGCAGGTAGCCGGCCAGTATCGGCACGGCATCAGATTTCAGGGCTTCTATGCTCGTCAGCGCCTCATCGAACGGCAGAGACGCGACTCTCTGCTTCAGGACCATGAGGGCTTCATCACTGCCGATGCGTCCCAGGGCATAATGGGCCTCCCAGGCCAGCACAGGATGGTCAAGGTAATCAGCAAGAAAAGGTACCACGCGAGGGTTGTCGGCAGCATAACGGGTGGCAAAGAGCGACTGCATCACCGAACTGTAGACATAGTCATCTTCGGTGGTCTGCAGCAGGTCGAGGGCAGCGTCGACGGCCATACCGGGGGCCGCCTGGTCGAGGGCACTGCGGGCACGCACCCGGATATCGTAGTCGGGATGCAACATCAGACCGGTGACCAGGCGCATAGCTTCAGGCTTGCGGCTGTAGGCGAGCGGCCAGATCAGATCGTCCTTGCGCTCCCAATCCTGTTCACGTTCAAATTCATTGATGAGGAACCTCGGCTGCACCGAGTCTGCCGAGGGCTTCGAGGACGGCGATCCGTTCAAGCAGATCGGGGCGGTAATAGTCGACCAGGATCTCCGCAGCCTCGCTGACTCCGGATTGACCGATGGCACGAAGCAGGTGCTCACGGAACATCGGCACGTCACGCGGATCCTGGTCTATCTCTGCCAGGACCTGGGCCGCCGCCTTGATCCCCTCAACATGCTGCATCTCGCTCAGAGCTTGAGCCGCGATGACCGCCTGCTGCCTCAGGGGCGCAAAGTAGAGTTCATCAATCAATGCTGGAGCTGCGTCATCCCCCCAACGCTGCAGGCGCCAGAGGATCGCATCCTTGACCCAGCGATGGGTCTTCGGGCCGACCCGCTCGATCAGCGCGTGACAATCCTGCCGGTTAAATGGAGGCACTGGCTGTGACGTGAAGCGCTGCCCGTCGGTGTTAAGCATGAAGAGAAAGTCATCGAGGGAACGCAGATAGGGTTGTCCGGAAACCCTTAGCGGCGAAAAGGTGAAAAAGGTCAGGCCGACACAGGAGAGGAATAACAGAATAATAAGACTGAGCAGAAGAAGTCGACGCAAGAGGTATCCTACTGTTGAGACATGACAAAGGATTAGCTGTTGCCACCGTTTTACACGTGCACCTTAATTTAATCAAGAGTGAGAACTGAGGACTCAGGACCTGAATCCTCCGTATTCATAACGAGCAAACTGGATCGGACTGTCAATTTTTATTTAATAACCGTGACTATCTAAACCTGTCTGACTAAAGTGTCTGATTAATCATGCTGCATTGATTTGGAGTGACCAGATAGGCTGAAATTCAGACTTCTTGAAATGCCTGAAATCTAAGAAAAGGCCACCTGGAAGCGGGTGGCCTTCTTCATTTTACA